>JANNWY010000179.1:0-60298 GCA_031409335.1 Chthoniobacteraceae bacterium
GATCGCCTCCGGCGTGTGCCCGTGCTCCGCTATCAGTTCATCCAGCGCTTTGTTCGTTTTCTCTTCTTCTTTGCTTTTTGCTTTTCTCACTCGTTTGTGTCCTCTCTTTTGCCGGGTCACACAAACTTTCTGATAGGTCCGCGAGTTTGACCGAATCGTGAGCCCTTTTTACTCAACCATCCGCATGTCCGACACAAACATGCGCATGTCCACGCTGCCAATGAATCGGATCGCCTCAATCGTGCGCATATTCAGCGCCCGCTTGCGGACTACTGGCACCGTCCTCCCTGCATTTCCGGTTGATCACGACGAAATGGAACTCCATTACTTGTAGCGTAAAAAGTTGCACGCCGGATGTTTAGGAATTTTCAACTGGGGCGCCGCCACCGATTTTCTTGGAATTCCACACCATCCACCAAGCCATTCCGGCCCAGCTTTAGTTCCGCCTTGATGACGCCAACCGCCGTATCGGCGATGCTTTCCGATAAAAGAGAACGAATTTCAAGAAGCGACCCCTTTCCACAGAGTCCGGGGTTGGTCCGTGCATATGTGCATAATCCACATTCACTCGCGTCACCGAATTGCTACTATCGCCCATACCTCAGTTTTCCTGCACACATGCACGGACCCCTCCCGCGCCCCGGTCCCATCACCGCTTCTCGGTTGAATCTTATTCCCGCGTGCGGCACAACCAACTGCACCGCTGCCACCTCACTATGCGCCCCGTATTTCTCCTCCCACTGCTCACCGTCCTGCCGCTGATCCACGCCGCCGAATCGCCAAAGCCCGAAACTCCCGGGATGCGGGCTGATGGCTCGGTGCTGCTGCCAAATCAATGGGCGCTGCGGCCTGCCGGAAAGCAGGTGCGGGCGGGGGATTTTCCGGTGAATATCGCGATGCATCCTTCGGGTGGCTGGATGGCGGTATTGCACGCGGGATACGGGCCGCATGAAGTGGCGGTGCTGGACACGAAGACCGGGGCGACGATCTCGCGCGTGGAGATCGATGAGACGTTTTATGGGCTGGCTTTTGCCGATGGCGGGCGACGATTGCTGGCTTCGGGGAGCGGTGCGGAGGTGCTGTATTCGTTTGCGTTTTCCGATGGTTTCTTGAGCGAGAAAAAGATGATCGCACTGCGCGATCCGAAGCAGCGCGGGATTCCATCGGGCATCGCGACCGCGGCGGATGGCACGTCGTACGTGTGCAATCTGTGGGCGCACACCGTGTCGCGAGTCCGGCGCGGGGAAGCGGAGCCGGTGATCGATGAGGTGAAACTCACTGCGTCCGCGGGGCAGTCCGTGCCGCTGCCCGCTGACACGAGCACGGACGATCCGAGCATCACCAAACGCGACCGCGCGCTGCTGGATGCGACGGGTGCGACGGAGCCATTTCCGTATGCCTGCGTGCTCGATGAAAAGAGCGGACGCTTATACGTGTCGTTGTGGAATCAGTCGGCGGTCGCGGTCATCGACACGGCGACTTTTGCGGTGATCGGGCGCTGGGCGACGGAGGAACATCCGAACGAAATGGTGCTCACGAAAAATGGCGCGCGGCTCTTTGTCGCCAATGCCAATCGCAACACCGTGACGGTGCTCGACACCGCGACCGGACGCGCCGCGGAGACGCTGCTCGCGGAGCTTCAGCCGGGTGCGCCGACGGGCAATACGCCAAACTCTTTGGCGCTCTCGCCGGATGAAAAACGGCTGTTTGTCGCGAATGCGAATATCAACACGCTGGCGGTTTTCGATGTGGCGGAGGCTGGCAAATCGCGTTCGGAAGGATTCATCCCGACGGGCTGGTATCCGACCTCGGTTCGAGTTTCGCTGGATGGGCGGAAACTGTTTGTGGCAAACGGAAAGGGTGGAATCTCGAGCGCCAATCGGAATGGGCTGGATCCCAGTGTGAAGACCCCCGAAACACTCTCCGAGTATATCGGCGGGCTGCTTCAAGGCACGGTGTCGGTGATCGAATTGCCAGAGCCGGAGAAATTCGACGCGCAGATGGCGGCGTGGTCGGCGGAGGCATTTGCGTGCGTCCCCAAAGTCGCGCCCGACACGCGCGTACCATCGCCCATTCCCGCAAAGCTGGGTGAGGCATCGCCGATCAAATACGTGATCTATATGGTGAAGGAGAATCGCACTTACGACCAGGTGCTCGGCGATATGAAGGAGGGAAATGGCGACCCATCGCTGTGCATTTTCGGCGAGGCGATCACGCCAAATCATCACGCGCTGGCGCGCGAGTTTGTGCTGCTCGACAACTTTTATGTGGAAGGCGAAGTCTCCGCCGATGGTCACGAATGGACGATGGGCGCCTATGCCACGGACTTCGTGGAAAAATCCTGGCCGCTTGGTTACGGCCATGACCGGCGCAAGAAATTCCCGTATCCGGCGGAGGGAAATTTCGCGCTCGCGACACCGGCGGGCGGCTACTTGTGGGATCGCGCGAAGGAGGCGGGTGTGACCTATCGCAGCTACGGCGAATGGGTCGCGAATGGGAAAGCCGGGCAGCCCGGCACCGCGAAAGCGAAGGCGCTGATCGGCCACATCGACCCGCTCTACCGCAGCTTTGACATGGCGTATCCCGATGTGAAACGCGCCGAGCGATTCATCGCGGAGCTGCTGCGGTTCGAGCAGGAGGGTGAAATGCCACAGTTGCAAATCGTGCGTCTGCCGAATGATCACACCAGCGGCACGAGCCCCGGAAAACCGACGCCGATCGCGCACATGGGCGACAACGATCTGGCGTTCGGGCGGATCGTGGAGGCAGTGAGCAAGTCGAAATTCTGGCCGCAAACCGCGATCTTCTGCGTGGAAGACGACGCGCAAAATGGCCCCGATCACGTCGATGCCCATCGCACGATCGCATACGTGGTGAGCCCATACGCAAAGCGCGGCGCGCGCGATAGCACGCTGTATTCGACCTCGTCGATGCTGCGCACGATGGAGCTGATCCTCGGGTTGAAACCGATGAGCCAGTTCGACGCCGCGGCGATGCCGATGTTCACGAGCTTTCAAATGGAGCCCGATCTCAAGCCGTATGTGGCGAAGGAAGTGACGGTGAATCTGGAAGAGAAAAACGCGAAGACTGCGTGGGGCGCGGAGAAATCGAAGAAGATGAATTTTGCGAAAGAGGACGCGGCGGATGATTTGCAACTGAACGAAGTCATCTGGCGCTCGATCCGCGGCGCGAATAGTCCGATGCCCGCGCCAGTGCGGGCGGCGTTCGTCTTTACAAAGGAAGAAGAGGACGAAGACCGCGAGTAGGCGGCGCGGGAATAACTCTGATGCGAACAGATGCGACGGAATCGCCATCGCGAACGCGCGGGAACGCATCCCCAATCCATCGGATCGCTAGCCGCTGCCAACCCGCCAGCGACCGTCCGGCAAACCCCGGATCGCCACTGCGCAGGACTTGTAGGAAGGCTGGCGCGAGTAGGGATCGAACTCGGGATTGGTGAGTTGATTCGTCACTGCGTAGTGCATCGGCACGAAGACGTGCCCCGCCTGCACGGTCGTCGTCAGGAACGCGGTCGCGCGAATTTCCCCGCGCCGCGAACGAATCGCCACCATCGAATGCTCCACCACAGCCAGCCGCGTGGCATCGAGCGGATTCATCTCCACATACACCTCGGCGGGATAAAGCCGCCGCAACACATCCGACTTTCCCGTGCGCGTCTGCGTGTGCCATTGCGAAGACGTGCCGCGCCCCGTGAGCAGCACGAATGGAAACTCCGCGTCCACGTTTTCCGCCGCAGCGCGAGGCGCCTCGAAAAGAAATCGCGCCCGTCCATCCGGCGTAAAAAATTTCCCATCTTCAAACAGCCGCCGCTCGGCTTCCGGCCTTTCGATATTCGATGTTCGATGTTCGAAGTTCGATGTTCCCTCCCTTTCCGCCCACGGCCACTGCACCCCGCCGCATTCATCAATCATCCGATAGTCCACGATGCCCGTGATGTCGCACGGCTGCCTGCGCGACAGCTCCTTCAAAATCTGAAACACCGCCTCCGGCGAAGTCCACCGCGAAAACATCTCCCCGCAGCCCCAATACTGCGCGATGAGCTTGCAGATATTGAAATCCGAAAGCGCCTGCCCTGGCGCACGCGCGACCTTTTTCACGAGCCCGAAGCGCCGCTCCGAATTGATCAGCGTCCCTTCCTTTTCACCCCATCCCGCCGCGGGCAGCACCAAGTCCGCGATCTGCGCCGTCTCAGTCGTGGCATACATATCCTGCACGACGAGGAAATCGAGCTTGCCTGCGAAGTCCTCGAACGCCTTGCGATGGATCCACGAGTGCGCGCCGTTCGTCGCCACGACCCACAGCCCTTTGATTTTCCCACTCGTGATCCCGTCCACGATTTGATCGTAGGCGAGTGAGTTCCGCTGCGGGATGCGCGCCGGGTCGATGCCGAGAATTCCCGCGACTTTCTCCCGATCCTCCGCTTTCAAAAAGTCCCGCCCGCCGAGCAAATTTGACGTGTTGGAAAAAAGCCGCGAACCCATCGCATTGCACTGCCCCGTGATCGAATTCGCGCCGGTCCCGGGCCGCCCGATGTTCCCCGTCATCAGCGCGAGATTGATGATCGCCTGCGCCGTGCGCGTGGCCTCGTGGCCTTGATTCACACCCATCGTCCACCAAAATGACACGCGCTTTCCGCGATTGATCGTGTCGGCGATATGCCAGATTTCCTCCGCGCTCAACCCCGTCTCCGCGCACACGCGCTCCGTCGTGAACTGCACGACGAACGCGGAAAATTCATCCCATCCCGTCGTATTTGTCGCAATGAACTCGCGATCCACCCATCCGCTCGCGATCAGGATATTCGCCAGCCCATACAGCAGCGTGAGATCGCTCTTCGGCGTTATCGCGTAGTGCTGCGTCGCCGCCATTGCCGTCTCGGTTTTGCGTGGATCGACGACGATGATTTCAGGCCGGTGCCGGTTCCGCATCACCCGCTGCCACATGATCGGATGGGCGATGCAGAGATTCGATCCGACGAGCACGATGACATCGCTTTCCTCAAAATCCGCATAGGTGTAAGGCGGCGCGTCGAAGCCGAAAGAATGTTTGTAAGCCACCGCCGCCGTCGCCATGCACTGCCGCGTATTGCCATCGCCATGCACGAGGCCCATGCCAAATTTTCCGAGCGCGCCGAGGAAGGCGAGTTCCTCGACCGTGATCTGCCCGGTGCCCAGCCACGCCACGGATTCCGGCCCGTGCTTGGCGATGATCTCCTTGAAGCGCTCGCAAAAAACCACGAGCGCGCGATCCCAATCGACCGCTTCGAGTTGCCCTTCCGCGTTCCGCAAAAGCGGAGTCGTCGCGCGATCGTCCGCGGCCAGCGGTGTCAGCGCCTCCCAACCTTTCGGGCAGGCCATGCCGAGGTTCACCGGGTAGTCGGTATCTCCGCTAAGGTTGATCCCCTGCCCGTCCTTGAGATGCACCTTCAGCCCGCAGCCCGTCGAGCAGTAGCCGCAAACCATCGTCGTCGTGTCGTCCGGTGCCAGTCGCGAAGGCACTTTTCCGAGTCCAAACATTCCCGGTTGCTGCACAAGGTCCTGGGTCAGCGGTCCATCCCACGCGCGCAACATTTCCTCCGCTTTGGTGATGAGTGTTTTCATAGGTCTCAGCGTGCGAATGGACCCGGCATCCGTGGTGCGATGACCGCGGTGAAAAAGACAGTGCGCTCGATCAACTGTGAAATGAACGTGAAGAGGAACGAGGCAATCGCGAACAAAGTCATGGTCGCGCCAGCGGTGCCGATGGCGAAAAGGCCCGTCGCGGTCGCGGCGGTGAACAGAACGACGCGGGCGAAAACGAGTGGGCGCAGCAGTTGCCAGATGGTGAGCGCGGAGCCGTGCGTCGGGTCGTTTTTCTCGGAGAGCGCGTGCTCGAGTTGCAAAAGCTCCCAGCCGAAAAGCGCCGTGCGAATGATAGTCGCCGCGATCGCGAAAGCACGGGCGGCTTCACCAAACGAAAACCACGCGAGCAGTGCGCCCGCGCCCGCTGAGCCAAGTAGCAGCGTGGTCCCGAAGAACTTAGTGAACGTCAAATCTCCGCGCCAGAACGCGCGCCTCGTATCGACGTAGATCATCGCCGAGCAGGCAACGCCGACGAACGCGAGCAGCGTCGTGAGATGCGCGAGCGGAGTCGCTAAGATGGCCAGCGGTGGCCAAAGGCTGCTCGCGACAAACCCCGCCGCCGCTCCCGCAAATCCACCGAATGCGAAAATCTCGCGGCTCATCCATGAAGTGCGCAGCCCGAGAAACGCGCGCCATGCACCGAGCGGCCGACCGAGATGCAGCACGCTCACGGCGAGCCCGAGTTGCAGAACGACGAAACCCACAATCGCGAGTGGAGCTTTTACCGACGCAAAATGCTGGGGGCTCACAACCGCGATGACCGATGCCGACGCAAAGATTCCGGCAGCGATTTGTGAGAGCACGAGCATTCCGATGAGCGGCCAGTGCGCGTGTTCGAGGCGCACTGCCGTGGCATCGCCCGCGCGCGCATTCGCGGGCATCGACTTGCGCGTGGCGTAGCTCGTCGTCGGCTTTGTGTAGTGCGAATCGAACACGCCCGGAAGCAGCCTTTCGCCGGGCGTGGCGTGTTTCGTCACCTCGGATTTTGAAACGACACGAATCGTGATCGCTCCATTCGGACAAGCCTGCACGCACGCCGGAGCTTCATTCGCTGCGAGCCGCGATTGGCACATGTCGCACTTCCGCACGATGCCACGTTTCCTGGAATACTTCGGCACATCGTAAGGGCACTTCAGCACGCAATACTGGCAGCCAATGCATTGATCATCGAGATGCCGCACGATGCCAGTCTCGGCGTCCTTTTCATAAGCCCGCACCGGGCACCCTTCGAGACATGCCGGCTCGACGCAGTGATGGCACGCAGTCGTGACCGTCTGCTGAAAAGGCTCCTCAATCGTGCCGCCATGCAGCAGCCCGATGTCACGCCACGTTTCATCGTCATCGAGCCCGTTCAGCGAATGGCACGCGCTGACGCAAGCCTTGCAACCCGTGCAGGCATCCAGGTCCACGCCAAAGGCATACTGCTCGCCGGGCCGTGGCTTATCGAGCGGGATGAGTTCGCGGTAATATCGCGCCTGCGCTGGCACGCCGCCGTTTTCATGCTGCCGCGCAAAACGCGCGACTGCCGTGAGCGATTGTTGCTCCGCCAGCAGTTCGTCGATGAGCGTGCGCTCACTCGTCATTGGAAAACATCGCCTGGAGCGCGTTGAGATCGTATCGCTTGGTGAATTCCTGAAAACCCTCCCCGGCGCTGCGATGCCGCAGATACGCGCGGAGCATTTTTTCCAGCGTCAGCTTCAAATCGCCAAACGCCACGCCCGTAAAAACCTGCCGACCCACAGCCTGCTTTGCGCCAAAACCACCGCCAACAAAAACGTGATAACCCTCGACGCTTTCACCCGCGACCTTCGTCTTGGTCCCGAGCAAGCCAATGTCTCCCATGTAATGCTGCGCGCAGGAGTTTGGGCAGCCAGTAAGGTGGACATTCACAGGTCGGTCGAGTTGCACGCGCTTGTCGAGGTAGTCCATCAGTTCGAGCGCGTGCTCCTTTGTGCAGGATTGCGCGAATTTGCAGTAGCTGTTTCCCGTGCAAGCGATGAACCCGCTGCGCAAATTCGATTGCTCGGTCGTAAAGCCCGCTTTGCGCGCGGCCTTTTTCACAGTCTCCACGAAGGCATTGGGGACGTTCGGAATGATGAGATTCTGCCAGACGGTAAGCCTTACTTCACCAGAACCGTATAAGTCCGCAATCTCCGCGACCCGGATCATTTGCTTTGGCGTCATCTGTCCGACCGGGATCGTGAGCCCGACATAGTTCAGTGCCTTTTGTTTTTGCGGATACACACCGACGTGGCTGTGGGCAATGTCCTGGCTGGGATAGCTCATCGACGCGGGATCGAGCGGAACGCGATCCAGTTTGTAACCGAGCACCTTCTCGGTTTCGTCGAGGTATTGTTCGAGCGTCCACTTTTCCAACAGATGCTTTAGCCGCGCCTTCTTCCGGTCGCCACGATTGCCATTGGCAATGAAGACGCGCACGAGCGCGGAAACCACTTTGTTCAACGCCGACGGCTTCACCAGCACGCCAAGATCGCGCGCAAAAGCCTTGTGTCCCGTGGCTCCACCAAGCGCGATGCGGAAGAAAACCTCATCCCCGACTTTCACTGCCTTGCACCCGATGTCGTTGGTATCCTCGACCGTGCCGATCAGTCCGCCGCCATCATAGGCGATGTTGAACTTGCGCGGCAGATCGTAAAACGCGCGGTCATTCAAAATGATCTGCGCCATCTCATGACACAGAGGCATCGTGTCGATGAGTTCGAGGGGGTCGAAGCCCGCCGTCGGATTCGCGGTAAGGTTGCGAATGTTATCCGCGCCCGCGCCGCGTGTATGCAGCCCGACGGACTGGATGCGGCGCAACACCTCCGGCGTATCCTTTGGCTGGATCAACCGGATCTGCAAGTTCGCCCGCGTGGTCACTTGCACATAGCCCGTCGTGAGTTCCTTCGCGACATTTGCGATCTCGCGGAGTTGGAACGTGCGGAGTTGGCCACCAGGAATCCGCAGCCGCGCCATGAATGCCTCCTTGTTTGGCGTGAGGAAAAAGAGGCCGTTCCATTTGAAGCGAAAGACCTCTTCCTTGTCCGGCGCACGGTTCACGGAGGCGAGATCCAGCAGCAGCGGATAGGCATCAAGCGGATGCAATTCGCGCTTCACGCGCTCCTCAAAAATCAAATCGTCGAGCGACACGACCTTCTCCGGCTGCGGCATCTTTTCCACATCGCCAAAGCGCAACCCACGCGCTTCGAGCCCGGCGAAGAATCCGGTGAGGTAGTTGGTCTGTTCCGGCGCAAGCGGAGCGCCGTTGATCGTGTCGATCGGAAGGCTCATCAAGGGTTTAGTAAACATCGCGTTGGTAGCGTTTGTCGGTTCTCAGCTTCTTCACGTAATCCACAGCGGCCTCCGCATTCATCCCCCCTGCGGTTTCGATGACTTGATGCAGCGCTGCGTCCACGTCCTTCGCCATCCGGCTCGCGTCGCCGCAGACGTAAAAATGCGCACCTGCTTGCAGCCATGAAAATAGCTCCGCGCCCGCTTCGATCATCCGCTGCTGCACATAGACTTTCTCCGCTTGATCACGTGAAAAGGCGAGATCGAGCCGAGTAAGATGGCCACTGGCCAACCATGCTTCAAGCTGCTCACGGTAGAGAAAATCGCTCGCGCGCTTTTGATCGCCAAAAATGAGCCAGTTTTTTCCGGGCGCGTCCGTGGCATGGCGTTCTTCGAGGAATGCGCGAAAGGGCGCGATGCCGGTCCCAGGACCGACCATAATGATTGGAAGGCTGGTATCATTCGGGAGTTTGAAGCCATGCGATGGCTGCACGAAGACCGGCACCGGCGTATCGCTCGCACGATCGGCGAGGAAGGTGGAGCACACCCCTTTGCGGACGCGTCCGTGGCTATCGTGCCGCACCGCGCCGACGGTGACATGCACTTCACCGGGATGCGCCTTTGGACTGGATGAAATGGAGTAAAGTCGCGGCTGCATCTTCTTCAGCAGCGCGGTGAACTCGGAGGCGCTGAATCTCACGGCGAGGCCGGAAACCACGTCGATCACCTCGCGGCCCCACAGCCATTTCTTCAAATCGTCGCGCCGCGCCGGATCGAGCAGGGAAGCGAGTTCCCCGCCAGCGGCACCGCGTTCAGCGGCAGCTTTCAGCAGATCGGTGGATGGACGCGTGATGTCGAAATCCTGCGCAAGCGCGAGGCGGAGCGATGTTTCGGCACCATCGGGAGTCTTAATGGCTTCTTCGCCATCACAGCCGAGCGCGGCGAGCACATCGGAAACGAGCGAGTCGCAATTCGTGGGAAAAATTCCGAGCGCATCGCCGGCTTCGTATTCGAGGCCCGGGCCTTCCAGCGCAAACTCGAAGTGCCGCACTTCCTTGCCGGAACCTTCCCCGGTTAGTTTTAGATTCGTTAGCAGTCGGGCCGGGAAGGGATTCTTGCGCGAGTAGCCCTCACCCACTTCCAACTGCACCACAGCGGGCGCGCCGTGATTTCCATTCCCGCCATTCGCGAGGGCCGCGAAGACACTCTCTGTCCAAGCATTCGCATATGACTCGTAGTCCACGTCGCAATCCGCCCGTGCGTGGACGCGTTGCGCACCGAGCGATTCAAGCCGCGAGTCGCACTTTTTCCCGAACTCACAAAACCCCGGATAGTTCGTGTCGCCGAGTGCGAGCACCGAGTAGCGCGTTCCTTCCAAACGCGGCGCGGTGTCGCTGCTGAGCCAGTTCCAGAATCCCTGCGCGTTGTCCGGCGGATCGCCATCGCCATAGGTGCTGGTGATGACGATTACGCGCTCCTCCTTTGTAAGATCGACTGTTTCATACTTATCCATGGGCACCAAACGTGGAGCGAAGCCGCGTGCCTCACTCGCCTTTGCTGCCCTCTTCGCGACGCCCTCCGCCGTTCCAGTCTGGCTGCCATAGAGCACGAGCAGCGGATGCTTAGGCGCGACCGGCACGCCGCTCAGTCCTGCCGCTGCATTCGCAGCGCTCTGACCGTCCGCATTAGAGAAAAGGCCTGCGAGATAGCCGTTTAGCCAAAGCCGTTGTTCCTCTGTAAAAGGAGCGTTTTCCGGAACGAATGGGACTGGGTTCATCGGTGGACAGCGGTTGCTCGTCTCCCGTCGCGCCACGCGACGCGACGGGGACGAACCAACCAATAGAGCTAGTTAGAAGATGATGGTAGCCTGCACGTAACCAAAGTCGGCGTCGTCCTGAGCGCCGGTGTCGCCCAGATAGCTGCCAGCGAAGAAGTGGCTGTAGCCAGCATCTACGGTCAGATATTTGTTCACTGACCAGGTCACAAGCACGTCAATTTCCGAGCCGGCATAGTTATCCGCGCTACGGGCCGCTGGACTGAGCGGGCGTACGGTGGCTACGCCATTTGCGCGATACCACGAGTCATCGGTGGTCGCGAGCCAGAAGGCATGAAAGTCCGCGCGAATGGTCACCGGCTTCATGGGCTGGAAGCGGGTGGTCAGTTCGAGGTTGTGGATGTTCTGCCATGAGAAGACATCCATCTGTCCGTAGAACTTGTGGTTTGTGGGGAAAAGATTTTGGAACGTCTCAATGTCGCCATCGGTCGGATCGCCATCGCCCGAGCCATAGCTATAGCCGAGGCCAAGGCGCGGACGCCAGGCGGTGTCAAAAGTGTAGCCAAGGCCCGCGTGGACAGCCCACGCAGTCAAATCCAAACCACGCACCTCGCCAGTTTGGAAGACACCTTCAAACTCGTAGTCGAGTCCGACCGGCTTGTTCTTCATCGGCAGCGCGGACTTGCCATCAGAGACGGGCGCGTCGGGTGCGAAGGCGCCGGGGTTCGATTTGATCCGCACGCCAAGTGTCGCGAAGTCCGTATCGCCCGCGATGAGCTTAGTATTCTCGTGCAGGTAGAGCGCGTAGAGGTCGATGGACTGTGGACCGAGCGCGACGGTGTTGAAATACAGACCGCTGAAAATCTGCTCGCGCTCTGTTTCGTTGCCGTTGAAAAAGTCCGATTGATTGTAGCTGCCGCGCTCCGGCACCACGACGGTCGAGACGAAGGCATCAAGCCACCAGGTCTTTTCCTCCCAGCGGAATTTCACCGCGTCGAATGTGCGGCCAATGTTGTTCCAGTCGAACGCACCGATCACGCGCTCATCGCCGTAGCTTAGGATTTGCCGGCCAGCCTTCAGCGTGAGCGGAAATTCCTTCGGGTTGCCGATCTCGATGTAGCCTTGGCGCAAGTCGAAGGCATCGTCGCCTTCCGCGCCGAGCAGTCCGGGAAAGTCCGGGCGATCGGAATTGATCTCCCGCGAGTCCTGCGCCTGCGCGTAGAGTCTGAACCACGGCGATGGCTTAATCATCAGCCCAAGGCGCGCGCGCTGGAGAAACCAGTTGTCATCGGTGAAGACGTTGACGCTGTCATTGAAGTCGAAGTTGTTGTTGCGGATTTCCCAGCGGACACGCTCCTGGAAGTCGAACACGACCTTTCCATCCAGGAAGGAAAGCGGATTTGCGTCCGGCATTTTTACGGGCATCCTTTTGCCGTCAGTAGTCCCGTCGCCTGCAAGGGTGTTTAAGGAACTGCCGATCAGGAGCGCTGTCGCAAGCAGCGCTCCGCGTTTTTTGGTGGATTGGATCATTGGTGTCTTGGTGGTGCGGCAATGCTCCGCCGCGGATTTCGCTGATCGGGTGGACATGAGCGGGAGCATCCGGTTCATGCGATTGTGGCTGCCTCCGCGTCCGGCACGGTGGCTGTCGCGGGTGAGTGGGAAGCGGGCGCGTGCTTGTGTGCTTTGACTTCGAGAAAGTGGATGAGCCGAGCGCGGAGTTTGTAGTAGTCGGGGTGCTCCATCACCGCTTTGCGATCGCGCGGTCGCGGAAAGCTCACTTCGATCACTTCACCGATTCCGGCTTCGGGGCCATCGGTCATGCAAATGACGCGGTCGCTCAAAAACAGCGCCTCATCCACGTCATGCGTTACCATCATCGCGGTGATTTTTTCGCGCCGCCAAAGCTGGATCAGCACCTCCTGCAACTCATAGCGCGTAAGCGAGTCGAGCATTCCGAACGGCTCATCGAGCAGCAGCATCTTCGGCGCGAGCGCAAAGGCCCGCGCGATGCCGACGCGCTGGCGCATCCCTTGCGAAAGCTCCTTCGGCGTCTTGTCCATCGCATCCGCCAAGCCGACGAGCGACAGATAATACTCCGCAATCTGCTCTCGCTCGACTTTCTCCGCGGTGAAAAAAACCTGGTTCACGCCCAGCATCACATTTTCCTTCGCGCTCATCCACGGCAGCAGCGAGGGCGATTGGAAAACGACGCCGCGATCGGGGCCGGGACCGGTGAGTTCCTTACCTGCGAGAATGATCGCGCCGCGCGTTATAGTGCTCAGTCCGGCGACCATCATCAAGATCGTGGACTTACCGCAACCCGAGTGGCCGATCACTGTCACGAATTCGCCTTTGCGCAATTTGAAATCGACATCCTTCACGATGACCGCCTCGCCCTCTGGCGATGGGTAGCTTTTCGTGAGCTTCGATAACTCCAGGTAGGCATTGTCAAAATTCATACGCGGACCTCCACAGTTTCGCGCCTCTCCTCACTGCGCCGGCGCGGTCGGCGTTTTTGTCCAAAGGGATTCCGCGGCGCATCGAGGTCTTCAGGAATGAGGTCTGGCAGCACAAGTTTCATGCTCGTGGCCGTGCGATCCCTGCGCCGCGCTTTGAGCAGGTAATCGACGACCTCGCAGCGCGTCTGTTTGAAGTCATAGTTGGTATTGATCTGCGCGCGCAGCCGCGGGCGCGGGATGGTGATCGGGATGGAAGGCCCAAGCGTCGCGCGCGGCCCGGAAGTCAGCGGGATCACGCGATCGGCCAGCAGGATGGCTTCGTCGGGATCATTGGTGATGAGGATCACCGTTTTCTTTTCCTCCTGGCAGATGCGGTTGATTTCATCCTGCAAATTCGCGCGTGTCAGCGCATCGAGCGCGCTCAGTGGCTCATCAAGGAGCAAAATTTCAGGCTGCATCGCCAGTGCCCGCGCGACGGAGACGCGCTGCCTCATGCCACCGGATAGCTCGCTCGGCACCTTTTGCATCGCAGGCGTGAGATTCACCATTGCGATGTATTTCTCGATGTGTGCCCGGCGCGCTTGCGCGGTCCATTCCGGGAACACCTGATCGACGGCCAGCGCGACGTTTTCAAACACCGTGAGCCACGGCAGCAGGCTGTAGTTTTGAAAAACGATCCCGCGATCCGGCCCTGGGCCGGTCACCTTTTCCCCGTTCAACAGCACCGTACCTTCGTCTGGGAATTGCAGACCGAGAATGAGCGACATCAGCGTCGTTTTTCCCGCACCGGAGTAGCCAATGATCGCGACGAATTCGCCTTGTTCGACTTCCAAGTGAAGATCGGTGAGCACTTCAGTGCGCCCCTTGGCCGGGCCGAAGCCTTTGCTGACGGCTTTGATTTCAAGTAGCGGCATAGTGTTCAGGCGGACTTGAAGCGGCTCTCCACCGCGCTCATCATCCGATCCAGCACGAAGCCCACGATGCCGATCGTCAGGATCGACAGGATGATATGGGCGTAGCTCAGCGCGTTGTATTGCTGCCAGAGGAAGCCTCCGACGCCCGGTTTTCCGGTGAGCATTTCCGCGGCGACGATGACCAACCACGCAATCCCCAGCGACAGGCGGAAGCCGGTGAACATGTAAGGCAGCGTCGCGGGCAGCAGCACTTTGAAGAGTGTCTTCGTCTTCGAGAGCTTTAGCACTTTTGCCACGTTCAGATAGTCGGTCGGAATCGCTCGCACACCGACGGCGGTGTTCAGCACGGTGGGCCACATCGAACAGATGGCGATGGTGAAAATCGCCGCGAGATCGGACGCGGTGTAGGTCAGCGTCGTCCCCGGAAAGGTGACTTTTGCGCCGAGGAAAAGCACCATGCCGAGCGGTAGCCAGGCGAGTGGCGAGACGGGCCGCAGGACTTGGAAGATGGGATCGAACATCTTCGAGAAGGTCTTCGAGAGACCCAGGAAAAAGCCGATGGGTGTGCCGACGATGAGTGCGATGAGATAGCCCTGCACGACGAGTTTTAGCGACAGCCAGGTAAAGCGCAGGATGCCTTGATCCAGCTCACCGCGTTTCGCGAATGGCTGCGTGATGTAGAGCTTGCTCTTATCCCACGTCTCGACGGGGGAAGGCAGATCGGCGGAAACTCCGGTGCGCTGCACTTTCACGATCTTATCGCCGAAATCATCGACGTATTCCTTCCGCGTCTCCTTCCCGGCGATCAAAGCCCACAGCAGGATGCAGACAAGGACGCCAATGGCGGGCAGCAGCAGCCAGTCGATTCGTTTGAGCGGTGTTTCATTCATGGTGCGCGGTTGCGATTAGTTGCGGATGCTGGTGATCGGAAATCCGGCGGCGTAAGTCTCGGGTGAGGCTGGATCAAAGGTGCAGCCATCGAAGAGAACCTCGGGCGAAAAGTCCGTGCCGCCGTGCGCCACGCCGAGTTCCGCCATCGCGGCCTCGTAGAAATCGGGGCGCATCACGCGCGTGGCCACGCCGAGGTAGTCGGGCGCGACCGGCAGCATCGTCCAGCGGCGGAACTGGGAGAGCCACCACAGCGCATATTTGGCCTGTGGGTAGTTCGCGTTCCGATTGCTGAAAGTAAGTCCCCGCAAGTCTTCGCGTTTGCGCCCGTTGCCGTAGTCCACGCTTTTCCCCAGCCGCGCGCGGAGCAGCTCGGCGGGCGCGCCGATGAACTCAGGCCGCGCGAGCAATTCGGCAAGCGCGTCGTGATTCGCCGGATCGTCGCACCACACGCTGGCCTCGTGCAGCGCCTTGAGCACGGCCTTTACCGCGCATGGGTGCGCCTCGGCAAACTCCTCGGTAAAAGCGACCACTTTCTCGGGATGATCCGGCCAGATTTCCTCGGTGCAGATCGCAGTAAAGCCGAGTCCGTCCGCGATGGCGCGCGCGTTCCATGGCTCGCCGACGCAGAAGCCATCCATGCGTCCGGTGCGCATGTTTGCGACCATCTGCGGCGGCGGCACGGTAATGAGCGCCACGTCGTGATCGGGATGCATTGCGCCTGCGCCGAGCCAGTAGCGCAGCCACATCGCATGGGTTCCGGGCTGGAGCGTGATGCCGAAAACGAGCGGGCGTCCCGCGTCGCGCGACTCGATCGCGAGCGGGCGCAGCGCCTTCGGATCGGCGGCGAATTTTCCGCGATGCTTCGTGCCAAGCGTGATGGCCTGGCCGTTGCGGCTGAGGATCCACGGGATGATGAGCGGCTTTTGCTCGGTGCCGAGCTTGCCGACTGCCGCGCCGATTGGCATTCCGAACAGCATGTGTGCCCCGTGCAGCGCGCCTTTGTTCAAGGCATCGCGCAGAGCCGTCCAACTCGCGAGTTTCGTGATGTTCGCCTCAATGCCTTGCCTCGCGAAGAAGCCGCGCGCCTGGGCGACAACGATCGGCGCGCAATCGACCAGCGGCAGAATGCCGAAGGTGAGCTGCGTGATTTCCGGCGCGCCTTCCGCCGCCGAGCCGCGCGGACGGTCGCGCGGCCCGAGCGTGGCGAGATCGAGGCCCGTGGTGCGATCACCCGCGTCCACATGGAGAGCGCGGCCATTGGAGGCAGCACTGCAGGTGGATTTCTGATCAAAATCGAGTGAGTCCATTTGGTTTAACAACCCATGGAGAAATCGAGGGCAATGTTTTCGAGCCGCCGCAGGCTTTGGACTACTGCGGTTCCTCTGCAGCTCTGGTGAGCGCGCGGCATCTCGAGAGCTGTGAAGGAATCAAAGCAGTCCAGAGCCTTCGGCGTTATACGGACATGCTTCATACTCGGTCGGTGCGTCAACCCTTCGCGCTGTGGATTGGGAAGCTTTTGGCGTAGGCTTCCAGGTTGCCTTTTGGATCGAACTTCACGCCGTCGAAAAGCGTCTCCGGCGCGTCGTCGAGCGCACCTTTCGTGTAACCGATTTCCTTCATCGCCTCGGCGTAAAGGTCGGGCCGCATCACTTCCTTTGCGATGCCTTCGTAGTCCGGCGCACCTTCCACGAGACCCCAGCGGCGGAACTGTGTGAGCCACCATTTCGCGTACTTCGGCTGCGGATAGTTGCAATTCCGGTCGCTGAAAATCATGTAGTTCGGATCGCGCAGCTTCCGCCCGTCACCGTAGAGATACTTACCCTGCAAGCGACCGAGGATCACGTCTTCGGGGCAATTGATGTAAGTCGCCGACGCCACGATCTTCGCCTGCTCGGGACGGTTATCCATCACGTCGAGCCACACGCTGGCCTCGTGCAGCGCCTTGAGCACAGCCTTCACCGTCTTCGGATTCTTCTCCGCAAACTCCGCGGTGAACGCGCAGACTTTTTCGGGGTGATCTTTCCAAATGCCCTGCGTGTTGATGCTGGTGTAACCGATGTCATCGGCGATGACGCGCGCGTTCCAAGGTTCGCCCACGCAGAAGCCGTCCATCTTCCCGGCCTTCATGTTCGCGACCATCTGCGGCGGCGGCACGGTGATGAGCGACACATCGGTGTCGGGATTGATGCCGCCCGCGCCGAGGTAGTAGCGCGTCCACATCGCGTGCGTGCCGGGCGGGAAAGTCATCGCGAAAGTCAGCGGCGTGCCAGCCTTGTTTGCCTCATCCACAAAAGGTTTCAGCGCCTTCGGATCGTCGGTCACCTTGCCTTTGAATTTGTTCGAGAGGGAAATCGACTGCCCGTTTCGATTGAGCAGCCACGGGACGATCATTGGCTTTTTCGGCGCACCCATGAGACCCATCGTGCTCGCGATTGGCATACCGAGCAGCATGTGGGTGGCTTGGTTGTCGCCATTGGTCAGCGAGTCGCGGATGGCGGCCCAGTTCGCGCCTTTGTTCACGGTCGAGTTGATCCCGTACTTTCTGAACAGCCCCTTTTCGTGCGCGATGACGATGGGCGAGCAGTCGGTCAGCGCGATGATGCCGAATTTCACATCCGCTGTCTCAGGCCCATCGCCTGCGGCGAAGCCGCCGGCCCAGCCCTTCGGCAATCCGGCGAACAGTGCGGCGAGGCCCGCGCTCTTCGCGGTGGTGGTGAGGAAGTGGCGGCGGTTGAATTTTTTCATGGTGTGCTGTGTTGGGCCAGGCGGCGGTAAGTTTTTATGTCGAGCGCGATGCAGGCGGCGCGCGGCGATGTAGTTGGTTTCCCGATGCGCGCCGCCTTTAGCGTCCGTCGTGCCAGAGTGCCCAAAGAGGCATCAGAAACAGATTTCGACTTTCTGATGGCATGGATGAAAACGATTCATGCATGTCGCAACCGCTGGTCAGCAGACAACTTCGCGCCTTCACCGTCCTCGCGCGGACGGGCATTTTCACGCGTACCGAATCGGCGATCAGTTCGGCCAGGAAGACCCGCGAAGTCGAAATCGGCTGCCGCCTTTTAGACAGGGTGGGCAAATCGGTGTTGCTTGCGCGGCCCGATAGAATTCTCGCCGAAATGAACCCGGCGGACGGTTGAAGATCCACGACGCTTGCATGAACGCCGAGAGAGCGGGTCCGCTACTCATGGTGGAATATCCGGCGCTGCTGATGCAAATCGCCGAGGGAAAATGCGACTGGAACTTGAAATGCGGACACTGCTCCGGGGGGGAGCCGGATTTGACTGGCAGGAAGATCAATCGATCAAGGTCGGACGCGGCTTCATTGGGGCTGGCATTGCCAGTTGACCGCGGGGATGCGCGCCATACCGTTTCAGTCAATTGCGAAAACTTGCCCCCATCGTTGCCGTATTTCTTTGCATTTCGTTCGGCGTTTTCAACCTCGCGCGACGACGGCAACAGTCGTCGCCTGAAGTCCCCGCGCCCGGGCTCGATGCCGAACCCGCGCCGGTTTCGCGCATCGTCGAGCCCGCCCTGCCACTGCCCCGATCCCCCGATTTTCACCGCGCGCCGGCAGCAGCCGCCCCCGTTTTGACCCTGCCCGAACCCACCGGGCGCGCGCACGTTTTCCGGCTGCAACTGGACCGGGGAAATTGCACGCTGGAAAAGATGGAGGAAGTCCGCGGCGTGTTCAGACGGGAGCGGACGCCGTTGTGGCAGGCTGGAATGCTCTACTGCCGCCTGGTCGCGAGCGATGGCCGCGTGGTGGGCGAGCGCACGATCCCTGCGCCTGACCATGTGTGCTTCGTGCTCGATCCGAACGTTTCAACCGAGGCTCCCGTGGTGGCAAGGCTGACGCCCGACGCTCCGGTGCTTTTCCAAGTCCGCTTTGATGGGATCGCGGAAGCAGTGCGCCTCGATGTGCATCGCATTTCGACCGACACGCGCCCCGCGGATTCCGCTACCCCGATCGGGCCGCTGCTCGGGTCCATCGCCATTCCCGGGAAATGAACGCGCGCCTGCTGCTGCTAACCCTCCTCGTGGCAGCCCAGTCCGCGCGGGCGCAAGCGACCCTGCACACCGTCGAGAGCAATGGGCCGCGCGACAAACGCATCAACATCGTCTTCCTCTCCGAAGCCTATTCGGCGGCGGACCTGCCCAACTTTGCCAGCCATGTGGACACTGCGGTGACTTATCTATTTTCCCGCGAACCCTGGAGCCAGTACCGTTCGTTCTGCAATGTCTTCCGCATCGAAATCGCGTCCAACCAATCCGGCGCGGACAACGGCATCGCGGGAGGCAGCCGGGACACCTACTTCCATTCCGGCTTCAACACGGCATCCATTCCGCAACTACTCACAATCGGAGGCGCGGGGCCATCGCGGGCGTTCACCCTGCTGAATCAGCACGTGCCGGAATACGACATCCCGGTGGTGATCGTGAACGATACGAAGTACGGAGGCTCCGGCGGCTCGATCGCGGTCGCATCCGTCCACTCGCTCAGTGCGCGCGTGGTGGAGCACGAGATCGGCCATTCGTTTGCCGGGCTGGCGGACGAATACGACCAGGATTACGCCGGCTTTTTCCCGTCGGAGAAACCGAACACCACCGCCCAGACTGTTCGGAGCCTGATCCGATGGAACGCGTGGATCGATGCCACCACGCCGGTCGCCACGCCAGAAGAGCCCGAGTATGACAGCATTCTGGGGCTCTTCGAGGGTTCGATGTATCGGACGGAGGACTGGTATCGCCCCCATAACAACTCCCTCATGCGCAGTCTCAACCGTCCGGTCGGAAACGTGAATCGCGAGCAGTTCCTGCTTTCCATCTATTCCCGGATCGATCCGGTGGATTCGTGGACACCCATCGGCCCGCTCGTCGAGGTGGGCGACTTTCAGCGGCTGGTCTTTGGCCTTGCCTCCAAGCAATCCACAACGGCTTCCGTGCAGACCCAATGGTATGTCGATGAACAGTTGGTTCCCGGCGCGACGGGGACGACCTTCGAGATCGTTTCCGATGCCTTGGGAAATGGCTCCCACTCCGTCCGCGCGCAGACTGCCGATGGCACTCCCTTTGTCCGCAACGATCCATCGCAACTCCTGCGGCAAAATGTAAGCTGGAGCGTGACTCTGACCAATCAGCTTCCCGCGACTCTCGCGGCATGGCGCGCGGCATTTGGAAGCGACACCGCGAACCCAGCCCGGGATGGCTACGTGAACCTGGCCAAGTATGCGCTAGGAACCGATCCCGCGCATCCCATCGCGATGTCCCGGCAACCCTTTGCCAGCTTCACCCCCGGCTCCGGCACAGATCGCTATCTCACCCTTAGTGTCCCGCGCCGCACCCGGCGGAGTGATGTCGGGAGCAGAGTAGAGATTTCAGATGACCTGGCGACTTGGACTTCAGGTCCGGGCCATACCGTCACGCTGGAAGATCGCGATGACCTGCTGGTGGTTCGCGACGCGAATCCGATTGGCATTGGGCCAAATCGCTCCATGCGCCTGCGCGTTCAGGCTCCGTAAAATCACGCCAGCGCGTAGCGCATGGTATCCTCGACATCGCCCGCTTCCGGCCCCGCGTCGGCGATCTGCGGGGCGCTGGCATTCTTAAAGTCGATCCCGGCTAAGCCTGTGTAGTGGCCAAAGATATCCGTGTTCTGGACGATGCCGCGGAAATGCTCCGCACCCGGACCGATGGCGACCAGTGAAACGTAATCGGCGGTATGGGTGTTACCGGTCCAGCCGACTCCCGTGCGATTGGCGATGATTTGGCCGAGTTGGGTCACCACGGAATTCATCTGGTCGTAAAGCGCGGGATATTCTCCCGCCAGCACCTTGGTGAAAAGCACCGCGCGACGTTCCGACATCCGGTAGCCTGTGGCTTCCGCGATGATGTCGATCACAGCCTTTGGCTCGACGCGGAAGGCACTCGCGGGCTTCACCGCCGCCGTGAACTTGGTCTTATCGTCTTCCTTCTCATCCTTCTCATCCTTCCCATCCTTCTCATCGTCGTCCTCCTTCTCATTCTCCGGCTTGTGGTCTGGATCGATCTTCTCCATCGGGTCCGCCACATCGACCTTGTCTTCCGGATCGGTCGGATACGGCGGCACCTTCATTTTGGTTCCCGCTCGCTCGAGGCGTTTCAACAGCCGCGGGAAGGAAATCTTGATGTCAGCGAGTGTCGCAAACTTCTGCGAACTGGTGCGGTAGCCACCGCCCATTCCGTTGAGTCCGAGATTGGAATTGCCGTGATCCGTCGTCATGACGATGAGGGTGTCGGGATGCTTGCGTTGAAATTCGAGGCAAACCTCGATCGCTTCATCGAGCGCGATCTGATCGAGAATCGCGGCTGCGGCATCCGAGTTGTGAGCCGCATGATCAATGCGGGAGCCTTCGACTTGAAGGATAAAGCGATCGTTCCGCTCCAAGCGGGCAAGGGCCGCTTGGGTGAGTTCCGCGATTGTCGGCGTGGCCGCGATGAGCTTCGGATCGGCGCGCCGGTCGATGGTGTATGGCAAATGGCCGTCCCCAAAAGTGCCGAGCAGCTTCGTGTCCAGCGGCGCATTCCGCAGCTCGGTGGCAGTCCTGATCACGGTGTATCCCGCTTTCGCAAAATCGGTCCGCAGATCGCGCTTGTCCTTTCGCTTGTTTGGCGAAAAAAACTTGCTCCCGCCGCCAAGCAGCACATCGACTTTTCGATCGAGATACTGCGCCGCGATGCCATCCGAATTGCCGCGCGACTTGATCGCGATGGCAAAGCCGGCGGGCGTGGCGTGGGTGATTTCCGCAGTGGTGACGAGCCCCGTGGCCCAGCCTTTGTCGGCGAGGAGCGAATAGATCGGCGTGAGCAGTTTGCCATCGGGCAGAATGTTGAGTGCGCCATTCACCACACGCGATCCGCTGCCCCACGCGGATGCGGCGGCCGAACTGTCGGTGACCAGCGAGTTCAGCGAACGCATATTCATCAGCGCCTGATGCGCGGACGGGTTGGCCAGCAATTGCGTCCACGCGAGCGGGCGCTTGCGGGTGAGTTCGGAAAAAATATTCGCGCAGGTCAGCGTCCCCATGCTCATGCCATCGCTCACGATGTGGATGATTCGATTTGGCTTCTGGCCGGGAGTGTGGATGAGCTGCTCGGCGGAACGCGCGATGTGCGGCGCGGCAAAGGTGCCAGTGGCCGCGGCAGCGAGCCCGGAGCGGGAAAGAAAGGAACGGCGGGAGATCATAAATTAGGGCGTGGTGTTAATCCTCGACCGCCCGAGATGCAAGTTGCCGCCAATCAACCGCGTTGACAGCGCACCGCCCGCCGCCACAGTCCCGCGCGTTTCCATGCCTGACTTCATCCGCGTCGAACAACTCGAACTCCATGCGCAAATCGGCGTGCCGGAAGATGAGCGCGCGACACCGCAACGCCTCGCCTTGAACCTCACCATCGAGCCGGCCAATTCCTTTCGGGAACTCGACGATCGCATCGAAAACACCGTCGATTATTTCGTGGTCGCGCGGACGGTGCAGGGGCTTGCCGCCACGCGACCGCGCCGTTTGCTGGAAACGCTCGCGGAGGAAATCGCGCAGGAGGTGCTCGCGAAATTTCCGGTGCGCGCCGTCGAGGTGGAACTGCGCAAGTTCATCCTGCCGGACACCGCGTTCGTCGCCGTGCGATTGCGCCGCGAACGCGAGTCCTCGCGCGACATTGCCGATTGAACGTCCCGAACGGTCGGATGTCTGAAATGCCGACCGACCATGTCAACGACTCACTACCTGATGGCAATCATCCTGCCGATGCTGCTTGGCCTTTGGGCGCAGTGGCGCGTGACGAACGCCTTTGGAAAATTTTCGCCAATCCGCGCGACATCCAATATCTCCGGCGCTGATTCCGCGCGTCGGGTGCTCACCGGCGCGCAATTTCAGGATGTCGGGGTCGTCGAAATCGACGCCATGCCCGGCGATCACCACGACCCGTCGCACCCGCGACTATGCCTCTCCAGCGCGGTGTATCACGAGCCGCCGATCGCGGCGCTCGGGATCGCCGCGCATGAGGCTGGCCACGCGATCCAAGACTACCTCCGCATGATGTCGCGCGATCGCAACTGATCCGACCCACCCTTTTTCCACCAACCCAACCACCCAGTGAAACCTCCCGAATTCCTCACAGGCAGACTTGCCGCAGGCAGCATCGCGCTGCCATCGCCGGTCGAAACCGCTTTCTCAATCACCGCCCGCCCTGTTACGAAGCCGCGGACGATGCAGCAAGACGAGAGCCGCCAGCAAGATGATGAATTGATCGCCCGCGCCCAAACAGGCGAAGCATCGGCGTTCGACGTTCTCATCGTCAAATACAGCCAGCGGCTCTACGGCCTCGTCTATAACATGACGTCGAACCACGAGGATACGAACGACTTGATGCAGGACATCTGGGCGAAGGCGTATCGCTCGATCCCCGGTTTCCGCGGGAAATCATCGTTCTACACATGGATTCATTCCATCGGTGTGAACATGACGATCAACTTCCTGAAAAAGCGCAGCCGCCGCTACCACCTGTCGCTCGACGACTTGGACTCGAACCTTCAGAACGACAAGGAATTCATCGAACTCACCGCGAGCAGCACGCCAGTGCGCGAGGCCGATCTCGGCGAGCTTCAGAAAAGATTGAACGAGGCAATGCAGAAGCTGTCGGAGGACCACCGCGCCGCCGTGACGATGTTTGACATTCAAGGCATGCCACACGCAGAAATCGCAAAGATCCTCGGAATCTCCGAGGGAACCGTCCGCTCGCGCCTCTTCTACGCCCACCGGCAACTGCAAAATTTTCTGTCCGAATTTCATTAAAACGCCACGCCCTGCATGACTGAAGAACAACTCACCGCCCTGCTCCGCATCAAACGTTTCGAGCAACCACCGCCGCAGTATTTCGACCGGCTCCTCGAAAGTGTTCATCGTCGGCAGCGCGAAGAATTGTTGCAGCGGCCGCTCTGGCGGATCGCCGTCGAGCGGGTCCAGACTTTCTTCAGCGAACACAGCATGGGCGGTGTTTCTTACGCGGGTGCGATGGCTGCCGCGCTCGTCGTCGGCGCGGGTGCGATCGCGATGATGACGCCGGTTGAAACGGAAAACTCCACGATCGCCGTCGCTCCCACGCCGAAGCAGGCGAAGCCCGGAAGTGTCCTCACGCTTCAGTCCCGCCTGGCTTCCACTCCGGCCCTCCCCGTCACGTTTGATTCTCAGCTTTCTCAACCAACCCATTCGCAGTCCGGCAAATTCCGCCGTTACATCATCGACGCCCGTCCGGCGAGCTATGATCCGCAGGGTTCGGTCCAGTTTTAACCGGCGGATGCGCCGCGCATTGAATCGGCCCGCGCACCGCCTTGCGCTGGGCTTGGGTTGCGCATTACTAGCCGCGCCGGTGCTGATCGCGCAGGAGGGCGCTGTTGCGGTGCCGTCCGTCGCCGAAGCGATCTCCCAAGAAGTCCGCGCCGTCTTTGAGAAATGCCGGAAGGCGGTCGTGAAAATCGAAGCGACGGACAATCACGGCGCGCTGTCTGGAACCGGATTTTTCATCGACCCAAACGGAACCGTCCTCACCTCCTACACCGTCGGCGGCGAATCGCGTGACATCCTGGTTTCCTGCAACGGAAAACGCCTGCCCGCGCGCAGGCTCGTGTGCGATCCGCGCAGTGGGATTGCCATTTTGAAAGTCGATGCCGAGACCCCTTTTGTGACGCTTGGGAAATCGCGCGAACTCGGAATTGCATCCCCGGTCGTCGCCGTCGGCTTCCCGATGGATCTGCCGGTTTCGCCGAGTTTTGGCACCATCGCCGGCTTCGACATCAAATATGGCGGGCGTTACTTCGCCACCATGCACATCCGCGCAAATGTGCCCGTGCAGCGTGGCCAGGGCGGCGCGCCGCTGCTCAATTTGCAAGGAGAAGTCGTCGGGATTTTGATCAGCAGTCTCGACGCGGGCAGCGCCGCATTCGCGCTGCCGATCGAGGCCGCTGACAAAGTGCGAAAGGATTTCATCCGCTTTGGCGAAGTCCGTCCGGGGTGGCTCGGAGTCGGTGTGCATCCCGCCATCGCCGCAGTCTCCGGCGCCACCGCGCGGATCGATCAGGTTTTTGCCGATGCCCCGGGAATCAAGGCCGGGCTTGCAAAGGACGACATCATCCTCGAAGTCGGTGACCGGAAAATCCGCTCCACCGACGACGTGCGCGACGCTTCTTTTTTCACCACCGCCGACGATGAACTCACCGTGAAAGTCTGGCGCAACGGAGCCGAACTCGCGCTCACCGTCACGCCCGCGGATCATCCGACCAGCGCCCATGCATCCGTCCGCGAAATGCCGCGCCTCCAAGCCATCCCGACTTCCACCGAGCGCGTACTGCCAACGCCCGCGCCTTTCAGCGACGGACGTTAGCAGAGCACCCGCGCTCACTCGTCGCGCATCAGCACGAGTCGCGCATCATATTCGCCGAACAGCCGCAGCGAAAGCGTTCCCGAATCTTCATCGTTTTTCGTGCCTGAAACTTCGATCGGAAACTCCTGTTTCGACGGCACCCGTTTGTTGATCGGCACGCGAATCAGCGGCTCCTTGTCCTTCGCGTAAACCACCAATTCGAGTTCACCGGAAGCCGATTTCGTCGCACCGAGGAAATACAAACCCACCTCGCGCTCCTTCTCGCCATCGCCCACCGTGATGTGGCGGATTTTGTCCGCCGCAGTCGGCTTTCCATCCTTTGCCACGCCGAGCTTCAAAGTCCAGAGCTGGCCCAGCGGTGTGATCGCCGAGTTCGCCGCCGCGAGCAGCTCGACAGTCAATTTGCGATCCGGCAGCACGAGCAATCCCCTGCCCTCCGTCTTGATTCCCTGCGGCTTTTCCAAATCGGAATCGACCTCGAACGGCGCATCCGAAATACGTCCCGCGGCCTCCGTCAGTTTGCGCGCCGCCTTCCGCGCCTCCTCGATCTCGATCGACTCCTGCGCATGCAGCGCCGGCGAAAATGCAATGAGGGCCGCGAGGCCGATGAAGGTTTTTGTGAGGGTGAATGATGTGGTGTTCATGCCGCTGATGACGACACCGCGTCGCGCGCGGTTACGGTTTTTTGCGCGGTTCGACATACAGCATCTCCAGCGGTGCCGCCTTCCGCTCGCTGCGCAGTTTCAAAAGTTCCGCCGCCTGCTCTGGCGTCAGTTCCTTTTCAATCTGCGCCACCATCCGTTCCAGGATCGCATTCGTCTTCACCATCGTCTCGTCACGCGTCGCCACGAGATCGACGACGTTCGCATCCATCACCGCCTGCACTTTTCCCAACTGCGCGGGCGTGAGCTTCAAGCGACCTTCCAACACCCGCATCGCCGTCACATTCCACGCCTCCGGATTGCTGCGCCGGCGCGCTTTTTCCTTCGCGATCCGATAGCCCACGATGCCCCCACCGTATCCGCTCAGCAACGCGATCATCACGAGCGCCATGATGATTTTCCAATACTTCATCACAGCGCCCAAAAAAGTTCGTCCACCGTGCTCTCGATCTCAGGGCGAAAACCATCGGCGTCATTGAGAGTCAGCGCATTCAGCGAAGCGACCACCGCCACCACGATCGCCAGTCCCGTGCAAAAACGCAGCGCCAGCCGCTGCCACACCGTCGCCAGCGAAGGCTGCGCGCGCCACTTCGCCACCACGCGCGTCGCGAAGCCATACGGCGCCGTGTCGGCTGCGATCGGTTCGACCGCATCGGCGGCGATTTTCCATCTGCGTTCAAATTCATTCATAGCTCGGAGTCCTTGTACATTTGCAGTGCATGTTTGCGCAGCTTCTGTCGCGCGCGAAAGGCTCGCACCTTCACCGCCGACTGCCCCCAGCCCGTCACCGCGCTGATCTCCGCCACCGGCCTTTCCTCCAAGTCGAGCAGCGTCAGCACCAGCCGGTCATCCGGCGCGAGAAAACTCAGGAGCCGCTCCACCGCCTCGCGCCCGCCCATCGTATCCACCGGCGTCGGTGCGGGCACTTCACCCACGAAAAACTCCACCCACTCGCGCTCCCCATCGCCCAAATCCGCCCAGCGCCACTCTGGCCGGCGCATCTCCGCGCGCAGCGCATCCAGGCAAGTGGTCACCGCCACGCGCGAAACCCAATGCTCGAACGGCACTCCATCGCGCCCTTCGTACTGCTCCAGCCGCGTGAACATTTTCATAAAAACCTCCTGCGCCAAATCCTCCTCCGCCACCCGCCGCGGCCGATGCGCGCGCACGAGCTTGATGACGAGCGGATACAAATGCTCGACGAGTTCACGCGCCGCATCATCGTCGCCCTCGCGGACGCGCGCGAGACACGCAGGCATCGCGAAAGTTTCATGCGGCATGAAGACATTGCATCGCTTTGATAACGCCGCGCGCAAGTCGGCGGTTACGCGTTTTTACTCGCAGCCTTTCACGGCTCCATGGCCGGGACGGATTGCCGGTAGTGCAGGTTCAGGCTGACTGGTCCGGGTGGGGCGAGGTCTTTGGTGAGGTGGGTTTGCGGGTGGGATTTCAGGATGCGTCCGTAGTCGCCGAAGCGCGTCAGGTCGGGCGCGGTTTTTTGCGCGGTGAGGCCGCTGGCGATGACTTGCGTTTCAAATCCGCCGGGCAAGGCGACGACCCATTCGAGCGTGCCGACGGTTTGGAAAACCTCCGGCAGCGGCAGCTCGACCGCGCCGATGAAACCGAGCGGGACGGGCGGATAGACGAGCCGCACGGAAACGCGATACGCGGCCTGGCCGACCTCGCGCGCGGGGAGGCGGAGCCGGCAAAGTTGCTCCTCGATCGCGGGCGCGGTGGCTTCGACGCCGTTGATCGAGACGGAGATGAAACGCGCTTTTGGCGGAAGGCGCAGGCGGAGTTCTTCGGTTTGAAACGCCGGGATTTCGAACTCGGCGAAGTGGGTGCAACTGCTGTCGGAATTGATGACGGTCAGGTGCTGCGCGCGGGTGATGCCGATGCCGTAAAATTCTTTGCTAGCCTCGGGCGTGGGCGCCGCGCCTTCCTGCTCGCGCCATTCCACGGTCAGCAGTTCTTCACCGGCCACACCGATTTCATAGATGGTCTGTTTTTCGCGCGTGGTCTTTGTCCACAGCGAACCGGTCACGTTGTCGAGATCGGCGCGCATGGATTCGATCCGCACATTTCCCGATGGCCCGATGAGCATCGGAAACTGCGCGCGCTTCCGGCCTTCGTGAGTTTCGATCGCGACGCGATAGGAAAATTGCAGCGTGCCGGAGCCGGGACGCAGCGCCAGCAGCGCGAGTGCGTTTTTCAACAAGCCGAATCGTGCAAGGTCGGGTGTCGTCGATTCGATCTTTCGCGCCTGAAGATGCAGCGCTTGGGAAAACAATGGGACGAGCGCCTCGCCGTCGCGCAACACTTGGAACGGCACTTTCACGTCCACGCAAAAGAACGCGGGCTCGTGGACGATCTGATATTCCGCCGGATCGAATGACAGCGCGGGCTGCGTGGGAATGCGCTCGGCGTCGGGTGATTTCGTGACGAGCTGGCCGGGGACGATCACCTGGACATCGGCGGCGGCGACGGGCCATGCGATGGCAAGCAACGCGACTGCGACCGCGACGACTTTTCGTTTCAGCGCCTGGTTTTGCAGATTGATGAGGACGCCGAATGTCACCACGCCCAGGCAGAGCAGCACCATGCCGCGGTTCCATCCGGCGAATGCGGCGAGCGTGGGAAAAACCTGGTAAAGCAGGAGGAAGACGGCGGCACCGAACAGGCCGGCTTTGGTGCCGAGCAGCAGGCGCGCGTAGTTCACCAGCAGCGCGCCGGGAACGATCTCCGCGATGATGAGCGCGACGGTGAACGAGAAGCGCGAGCTGAGATAAACCACGAGCGGAAAGTAGAGCGCGTAGCCTGCGGCGATCGTGATCAATTGCAACGCGGTGAGTGGCTGGCGCGCGAGGATGATGGCGGAGACGGCGAGCAGAAAGAGCAGGCAAATGATGGGACCGATCTCGAGCAATTGCAGCAGCGATCCATAAAGGCTGCGGCTCTCGACGATGCTCGCGGCGAACGAATCCGGCGCGAGAAAATCCTTTCGCTCCCACACCACGCTCTCGCCGGAATCGGGCAGCGCACCGTCGCCGCTTTCAAAATGGATCGAAGCGAGATCGCGCCGGTTGAAGGCGACGCGAAGATGTTTCACCGGCTCGGAGTTTTGCCCGGCGATGCGATACGCGACGCCTTTGAGCGAAGCGGCCTGATAGGAAATTTCGATATTCACCGACCCACGCGCCGGGAGCGTACCGCTCCAAAACCACGCGTCCTTCGCATTCTCCTGAGTCCCCGCCACGGACGCTTGCAACTTGAGTCCGCCAGCGAGCAAGCCGGTGCCGGACTGATCCTGCGATCGCGGATGCGGGCATTTGAAGAGCACGAAAATCGGCTCGTCGAATACATTGGTCAGCACATGCCGCGCGCGGAATTCCCCCGACATGTCGATGACCGTGCGCAAGCCGCGGTAGTCCCGGCGCCCCCGCATTTCAAAAGTGATTTCCGACGACTCCGGTTGCGCGGGTTTGATCACCGCCACGTCGTCGCTCAGCTTCCGAATCACCACGCGCGGCGATTCCTGGATCAGCTCGGTCTTCGACGAACGCATTGGCTGCCCGACAAATTCCGGGCGCTCCCGCATGAGCATGTGCAGGCCGAGGAAACCGAGGGCGATCGTGATCCAGCTCATCAATCCCGCGCCGATCAATCCGCCAAGCGAAGGCGGCGCGGCGACGGGTGGTTTGATGGGAGTGGCAATGCCGCCGCGCGGGGATTCTTGGGAAGTCATGGTGTCTGGAGGTTTGGGAGCGACCCGCGGTTTTCTCTACATCCATCCGGCGCAATCGAAAAGGAGGGGAATTCCCGCGGTGACAACGCGGCGCTCCACTTTTAGCGTCGCGCGCATGGATTCCAACATCGCCGCCGGTCTCGCGAAAGCGGGCGTCGCTTCCGCCGAGCGGCATCTTTTCATCTGCATCGGGCCGGATTGCTGTGGCTCGGCGCAGGGCGAGCGGGTGTGGGAATTCGTGAAGCGCCGCGTGCGCGAAAGCGGGCTGCGGGCGATGCGGACGAAGGCGGGATGTTTTCGGATTTGCAGCGGCGGACCGTGGCTCGTGGTGTATCCCGAGGGCGTCTGGTACGGAGCGGTGGATGAGGCGCGGTTTGAGCGGATCCTCGGCGAACATTTGCTTGGCGGCGCGCCGGTCGCGGAGTGGGTCGTCGAGCGGAATTCGCTACGCTGCCGCGAGTGAGGAAATGGTGGTGCGCAGGGCGTGGATGCGCCGCGCGAGTTCCGCACGCGGGAGGTAGGTGGTGCGGACGGACCACCACAGCCGCGCGAGGCCGCGCGGGAGGACGAAGCGTTTTTCGAACAGCGCGATGATGTCGTCGCGTCCGTAGGCGCTGAGGAATGCGGTCGCGCAGGGCACCCAGCGATCGGCGGCGATGCGGCCCATGAGATCCTGGAGGAAAACGAGGAGGTCATCCGCGTGGCGCTGGTCGGCGGGCAACGCGCTGTGGTGCCGCACCTCGAAGTCGATCAAACGCGCGCGGCCGTCGTCCGCGTTGAAGATGAAATTTCCCGAATGCGGATCGCCGTGGGACCACGCGGCTCCGAACGCATCGCAGTGCCACTCGTGCGCGAGACGCAAATCGCGGCCCGCCGCGGCAAGCATTTCCTCGGAAAGCGTCGCGGCGTCGAGGTGGTGGGAAAGGCTGCGGCCGGGCAACTCGTCGGCAGCCACGGCGTCGTCGCCGCAGCGGAATGCGCGATGCGTTTCCCCGTGAAAATGGCGGAAGCAGTCCACCTCCCAAGCCTGCCAGGCCGCGCCGCTCAGAGTCGCGACGGGGTTTCCGACGAGATCGAAAAAGCGGTTTGCGAGCGCCGCGACCGGACGCGCGATGGGGCGGCGGCGCTTGATCCAGACCGCGCGCCCATCCCGCATTTCGCGGGTGACGGCGTTGATTTTGATGCGATCGACGATCGCACCAGCGGCTGTGAGCAAACGACTCATTCCGGCACACGATATGCATTGACGGCAGGCGCGGGAAGCCGCGATCCACTTTCAAATCCAACGCTATCGGGAAATGCCACAAATACGCGATCGACTATTGCCATAGTGCCGCCCCCGGCTACCCTCTCGCCCGAGTCCTCCATGCGCCACCGTTTTCTCCCGTTGCTCCTATCGGCCGCCAGCCTCGGAGTTTTCGTCGCTACAGGTCGCGGCGCGACGACATCGTCGGGGCCGGAAAATGCGTTCAGAACCGGGGCGGCGTTGCGCTTTTCACCGGAGGTCGAAGAGGAGTCGCAGGCGCTCCGTCAGTCGCTTTTCAAAAACCCGTCGCTCGGGGTGATCGAGCCGCGATCCCGTCCGCAAACGCTGCCCGCCCGCCCACGCACTCCCGCCGCTCCGCAGCCATCGCGCCCGCCAGCGCGCTCTCCGGTGATCGCGCCGCCGCCGCAGCCGCGCGAGATCTCGCTGGCGATCCGGGAGCTCACGCTTCAGCCGGCGGTTTCCACGCCATATGACCGTTACAGCGGCACGGTGCGTACGGTCATAGCGCGGGTGAATCGTGAACCGCCGAGCATGACGCGGGTGCGCGCGCTGATGGATGAGGCGCACGACTTTCGCTATCGGATGGCCCATCCTTACCTGGCGGCGCTGCCGGAGAACACGGCGGCGGCGCGGGCGGGCGATTGCAAGGCAAAGGCGCTCTGGCTTTACGACCAGCTCGGCGATTCGTCGGCGTTTTACGTGATCGGGAAAACGTTCAAGGGCGCTAAGTCGAACCATGCGTGGCTCTACTGGCGCTGCGATTCGCGGTGGTGGATTCTCGACCCGACCAATCGCTCGACGCCCATCCCGGCAGACAGCATTCCCAACAATCGCTACGAGCCATGGTATTCGTTTGGAAAAGGCGGTGCCTATCGCCATCGCGTGTCGTGGATCGGACTGGTGAACTCCGCGCCCGGCGCGCCTGCGGTGAGCGCACCCGGCAGCAGGGCGCGCGTGGCGCGGAAGTAATTTACGGGACGGTTTGGGAAGCGGAAGTGTCGCGCGAAACAGCGCGAACGCATCAAACTCGGAGCTGTCATTTCGATGCGATCGCCCTGCTGGGTGAAACGCTTTCTGTTTTCCCAATCGCTACGCGGTCGCCTGCGCCGTCCGCTTCACTTCCGCGCGGAGGCTGCTGCCGCCTTTGCGACCGCTCCACCACAGCACCACCGGCGCGGCAATGAAGATCGACGAGTAGGTGCCGACGAGCACGCCAACGAGGATCGCGAATGCGAAATCATTCAGCACCGGGCCACCGAAAATGTAGAGGCCGATCGTGGTGAGCAAGGTAACGCCGCCGGTGAGCAATGTCCGGCTGAGCATTTCGTTGATGCTCAGGTTCATGATTTCGAGGATGCTCCCGCGTCGTCCGTTGTGGATGCCTTCGCGGATGCGGTCGAAAACGACGATCGTGTCATTCACCGAATAACCCGCGATCGTGAGCACCGCGCCGACGATGATGAGCGAAAGCTCGCGGCCAAACAGCGCGAACGCGCCGATCGTGATGATGACATCGTGCAGCAGCGCGACGAGCGCGCCAAGCGCGAAGCTGAATTCAAACTGGATGGTGACGTAGATCAGGATGCCGATCATGCCGAGCACGAGCGCAATCACGGAATTCCTCAGCAACTCCGAGCCGATCACGCTGCCGACACGCTCCAATTGATCCTGCTCGTAAGCCGCCTGCGGGAATTTCATCTGAATTTGTTTTATCACTTTGTCTGCGGTTCCCTCCGGGCTGCGGACGGTGAGGTATTCGCGCTCGGTCGATTTTTCGATCTGCACCACGGACTCGCCGATATTGAGTTCGTCGATCGCCGCGCGCACTTCCGCGAGTTCCGGCTTTGGCCCGCTCGCGACCATCACCAGACGATCACCACCCTTGAAATCGACGCCGAGGAATCGGTCGCCACGGAAGACCATCACTCCGATGCAAGCTGCCATGATGACGATCGAGGCGGTGATCGCGATCCTGCGTTTGCCGAGAAAGTCGAAGTTCGTCGCGCTGATGAGGCTCGACATTTTCACCTTCTTCAAAACGCCGGTGGTGAGCGCCCAATCGAAGAGATTGCGCGTGACGATCAGCGCGCTGAAGAGCGAGGCAACGATGCCCATCGTCAGCGTCACCGCGAATCCTTTCACCGGCCCGGTCGCTTTCCAAAAGAGGATCACCGCAGTGATGAGCGTGGTGACGTTGGAATCGAAGATCGCCGTGAACGCCTTGTCGAAACCGGCGGCGACGGCGGCTTTCACGGGTTTTCCCTCGGCGATTTCCTCGCGGATGCGCTCGTAGATGAGCACGTTCGCATCAATCGCCATGCCGAGCGTGAGGATGAGGCCCGCGATGCCGGGCAGGGTGAGCACGGTGCCGAACATGCCCATCGCGCCGAACAGCACGATGACGTTCACGAACAGCGCGAGATTCGCTAGCACGCCGGAGAAGCGGTAATACGCGAGCACACAGAAAATGGTGAGCACGATGCCAAGCATCCCGGAATTCACACCGCTCTTGATCGCGTCCGCGCCGAGCGTGGCGCTCGCGCTGCGCTCCGCTTCGACCTTCACCGGGGTAGCCAGTGGGTTTTCCAAAACGCTGGCGAGATTGCGCGCCTCCTGTTCGCTGAAGCGGCCGGTGATCTGCGCATTTCCCTCCCACATCGCCTGCCGGATCTCCGGCGCTGAAACGACGACGCCGTCGAGCATGATCGCCAACTGATCGCCAACATGTGCCGCTGTCGTTTCCCCCCAGAGCTTGGTGCCGACGCTGTTGAATTTCAGGCTGACGCCCCAGCCATCCGTGTCAAAAAATGCAAACGCGGATTCCACGCCGCTGCCCGGCACGTCCACCTTCTTCTTCACCAGCAACTGGCGGTCGAATTTCTTACCTTCGCGCTCGTCCTCGTAATTCTCCACGCGATACGCGGGATCGGGCGCCATCTCCCCTGCGATGATCTGCGCGCTGTTGCGATGCACGAGGCGGAAGTCGAGTTTCGCGACCTTTTGCAACTGCTGCCGCGTCTCGGCCAGCTTCTCCGCACTGAGCCCGGGAATCTGCACCAGAATCCGATCCGTGCCGGACGGCGTGATGATCGGTTCGCTGGTGCCCATCTTGTCCACGCGCTTGCGGATGACCTCGACCGCCTGATCCACCATCGTCGAGGTGATCTCCTTCTTCTTCCCGCTTTCATCCACTTCGGCGACGAGGCTGATGAGAAAGGAGGTGCCGCCTTTCAAATCCAAACCGAGCGGGATCTTGCCGGGCTGCACGATCTCACCCGCCGCGTTCTTCACATCAAACGGCGGATACGCCGAGTGGATCGCCAGCGCGAGGACGCACAGCGTGATGATCGTGCCGAGGATACGCTTCACGCGCTCGCTTTCCGTCGCGAAATACCAGCCGAAGAGGGCCAGCAGCAACATGCCGGCGCCGAAGATGAGCATATTCGGATTCATTGAAAAAAGATCAGGATTTCACCACGGTCGCCAGCGGCTCCGCTTTGCTGTTGTCTGCGTTCACCACGGTCGCGACCGCCGACTTGTCGATCTCGATTTTCACGTTGTCGGCGATCTTCAGGATCAACGTCGAGCCGTCCTTCACATTCGCCACCGTGCCGTAAATGCCGCCCGTCGTGACGACGCGATCACCGGTCTTCAGCGCGGAAACCCGCGCCAGCAGCTCCTTCTGCTTCTTCGCCTGCGGGCGGATGCTCATGAAGTAGATCAGCGCGAACGCGAACGCCATCCACACCATCATATTCATCCCCTGCATCCCCGTGTCGGCGGGCTTCGGCGCGGGGGTTTGGGCGAGGATCAAAAAAATCGCTGAATTCATGCGTAAAAAATCCGTTCTCCAGACGGAGGGTTGAGCCGCCGGGAAAAAGGGACGGAAGGTTATGCGTCGCCCTTGGTTTGTCCACGGAATTCTCCGGGGTGAAAATTGGCGGCCACCGCGGTTTCGCGCGGCATAGATTGCGACCCCGGCAGCGCCGCCGCCGCCCGCGGCAGGACTCAGGCCGCCTCGGTTTCCGCAGCCGCCCCGTCGTGCAGCACGCGGCTCACGGCTTCCAGGAGCTGCCGCGAAAAGTAGGGCTTCGGCAGATAGTTCACGCCTTCCCGCAGATCGCTCCCGGAGTCGAAAAGCTCCACGTTGTAGCCGCTGCTGAAAAGGATTCTGCCGCCGGGCCGGTCCACCTTGAAGCATTCCGCGACATCCGTCCCGGAAAGTCCCCCGGGCATCACCATGTCCGTGAGCAGCAGATCGATTTCACCGGCGAATCCGCGCCACGCCGTGATCGCCTGATGGCCATCCGCGGCATCGAGAATGTGGTAGCCGGCTTCCTGCAGGACTTCCCGCGCCAGGCTGCGGATATCCTCGTCGTCATCGACGAGCAGCACCACCGGCGCGGAGTCCGCGGACGCGGCTTTCTTCGCTTCGCCGGTGGCGGCCGCATCCCCCTTTTCCACCACCTGCATCCGGCTGAAGGCGAGCAGTTGCCGCGTGAGCTCCGCGGCGCGCTGATCCGCTTGGCGCACTTCTTTCTGGAGCTGTCCGATCCGGCTGTCGTGCGTCGATTTCACCACCTGAAGTCTGGTGTGCTCCTCGATCGCAGCGACCAGACCTTTCACCTCCTCGACATTGTCCGACTCGCGAAAGCCATCCTTCACGATCGCGACCAAATGCCGCCCGGCGGCCCGGTCAAACGGCTCGATCCAGAGCAGCCCTTCCCGCAGCGCGCCATCCATCGGCGCGAGCTGGCAGTCGCGCTGCCGCACCGCGCGCCCGTGCGCGAGTTCGCCCATCGCGTCGAGCCGCGCCCTCGTGTCGATGCACAAGCCCGCCTCCCACACCGAACTGCCAATCACGTTTTCGCGCGTGCGCCCGGTCGCCGCGAGGTAGGCGCGATTCACTTCCAGACAGCGGTGATCGTGCAAGCCGATGATCGCGATCGGCAGCGGGCACGCGCCAAAAGTTTCGAAAAGTCGCTCGCCGGATTCCTCGAGCGCCTGCCTCGCAAATTCGCGCCGGGCAGTTTCCACAGCGAGCGATTCACCATGCTTCCGCAAATCCTCGACGCGCTCCGTCACGAGTCCGGCGATTTCCTCCGGCAAATTTGGCAGCGCGCGCGTCGCCAGCGACTGCGCGAGCAGCAGCACCTGCCCGCTGTCGAATGGCTTCCGCAAAACACCGATGCGCCCCGCATTTCCCAGCGTCCGGACGAGTTGATCCACCGAGCCATCGGAGCAGACCGTGGCAATAACGATCGCGATCCGCGGATCCATTTCCAAAATGCGCGCAATCGTCTCCGCCCCTTCCCACGCGGGCGGCGTGCGCACATTCACGATCGCGATCGCATACGGCTGCCCGCCGGCGAGCGCCTGCGCGACTTTCTCCACTCCCTCCTGAGCGCGAAATGCCGAGTCAATTTGAAAACCCGGCAGCGCGGCCACCGCGAGATCCAGAGTCGCCGGTATCACCGCGCAGAAAATCCTGCGAAGGTCTTCATGAATCGCCGGATCGTCGTGGATCACGAGAATGCGGTTTTGACTGGCCGAGGTGTTTGCGGAGTTCATTGGAAAAGCGGTCGAAAAGTTTTGGCACCCAGCCCGGTGTGATCGTCCAAGGGGCAGGATTCCATTTTGAAAAGCACGCCGGATGCCTCGCGGGAGCCCACGTTGCAATTCCACCCGCAATCCCAATCCCCTTCACGATTCCCGATTCATCCATCAATCTGCCGCCATACCCGTCATCCTGCTCAAGCTGATCCACCCCGCCCGCGTCGGACCGCTCGCGCGCGCCACGAATTTCGCGTGAACAGGTTCAGCTCTTTTCCGTCCTCCCCGTTCCCTTTCGCAGTGACAGCACGGCGGCGAGAAAGAGCGGTTCACCCAGGAAAAGTGCAAAAATAGTCTCCCGACCCCAATGGCGCTCGCGAGCGAGGCCGAACGTCCCAAGTGATGGCAACCTCACTGGAAGCCTGTTGAAAATGTCCCGGACTCCCATTCCAGATTCCTGCTCGTGCTCCTGCCCTTGATCTTGCTCCTCCGCATCACAGAGTAACCGACCCTCGAATCGGAATCACGATCAGGAGCAGGAGCAAGATCAGGAGCCCACTCCGGGGTTTTTCAACAGGATGCTAGCGGGGGCGACCGTTGAACGCGGGGTTGCGATTGTAGCTCCGGGAAACATCGCCGACAGAGCGGCTAGTGATGGTTACCCAGCCGCGCCTTGTTCGGCTTGTGTGGCTATCTCCATGTGTATTTGATGGGATTGGCTGCTCCTCGCTTGCGGAACTTATCTGGGACTCGCTTGTTCACGTATGAAGCCTGAATGGCCACCGGTGCCTCTCGACCAACAAAGCCAAGCCGTCCGGGCATATCGGTGCGCCCCGGAAAATTCTCTGCGGTGGCATCAAGCCAATCGCTAGCAATAAAAGCTCCTACGATCAATCCTTGCAAAGTGGCCAAAATAACTTCCGCCTCCATTGCCTTGATCTTGCTAATCTTCCATGCAAATCGCGTGGCTTCGTAGAGGGAGGACTCTGACGCGCTTCGGTTGACGCTAATCAATAGAGCCCGATGGCGAAAGACCGCAGGCTTTGCGGAATATCTCCGAACAATCTCCTTAGCGTACATCGTTCCAAAGTCGGAACTACCAGCGCCTCCGGCAATGTTGGTCAAACCCGGATACGCGTCAATCAGCGCGGCCTCCACCTCAAATGCCATTTTCTCGTCCATCCCGTGCCGATGTATCACATGGGCCACCTCAAAGCCAGTGAGGCGAATCTCCCTGATGCGTTTAACCTTGTTGCCAATATCGTCGCCTTCAAAATTCTGCTCGGCGTGAATATGTGAAAACACACGGTTGCCTTGGCCCTTGCCGATGTAAAACGTCTCACCATTCCGTGGATCGATTAGCCTATAGACGTAGGTCTTGAGCCGCTGAATGACGTGCGAAGGGAAAAGGCCGGTTTCGGATTGGTTCATTTAGTTCTGCTCCTATTTCTGCTGAACGTCTAAGCGATGAGAACCCTACTACCGGGAGCCAGCGTTGGACGCAGGGTTGAGGTTGAAATTGTGAGAGGAAATGGTCGGAAGTATATTCGTGCGGGCCGCGGCGGAGAGTTGAGGGTCCGTGCATATGTGTAACAGCCACATTCGCTCGCTTCACCGAATTGCTACTATCGGCTAACCCTTAGTTTTCCCGCAAACATGCACGGCATGACCCTAAGACTGAACCTAATGGCACTCGCTCCCTTACTTTTTTTCGAGCCCTTTCGAGGGTTGGATACCGGAGGCATTCGACGGCATCGGCGTCGGGCCTGGAATGGGTGTTGGCGGGGCTGCGATCGGCGGCGGGGCCTGGATGCGGTGCCGGGCCAAGTGCAGGGCACCCGCCGTCAGCGCGGCGGCGAAGATCACGAGCGCGACTTGCCTGGCCCATGGCGAAGGTTCGCGCACTGCTTCCGGCAACACGATCCGGACAGGTGTCGGCGGCAGCGGAGTTTCCGCTGGAAGCAGTGTGTGCAGGACCTTCATGCTTTCGGTGCCGCGGCCATCGAGCGGAGGAAAAGACCGGCGCGTGACGGTTGGCAAAATCGCCGGCGCATGGCGTTCACCCTTTAACGCGGCGACGACTGCGGCACCGCTCGACGGTCTCGCGGCGGGATCCTTGTCGAGGCAAGCGGCAACAAGAGATTCCCAGTTTTCGGGGATGGCTGACTTGCCAGTAACGCCCAGGTCGCGGCGGCGCTCGGCCATCGTCGGCGGGCGCTCCTGCATTACTTGCGGGAGAACGTTGCCGCGAAAGAAAGGCGGCTTGCCGGTAAGTAAATCGAAGAGCGTCGCTCCGAGCGAATAGAGATCGTCGAGCGCCGTCGGGCGCTCGCCCATCGCCTGCTGCGGGCTCATGTAAGGCGGCGTGCCGGAGATTTGCGCCTGCACTGAGATGCGGTTGAGGGAATCGCTGAGGCTGGCGGCGATGCCGAAGTCCGCGACCTTTAGCCGACCGGCTGCGGTGAGGATGAGATTGGCCGGTTTGAGATCCCGGTGCGCGATTTTTGCGTCGTGGTGCGCATAGTCGAGCACGGCGCAGAGTTGTTCGATCCACGGAAGAATTTGTGCCGTGTGGAAACATCCGTCCGGCTCCCGGGCCTTGAGTTCGGATAGCGCGTGGCCTTCCACGTATTCCATGGCGATCGCCGCCCGGACGCCATCGGATTCGAAGCTATGCACGCGGACGATGCCGGGATGGGCGAGCGCCATTCCACGGAGCACTTCTTTTTTCAAATCGAGAAGCGCCTCGGCATTACCAACGATTGACTCAGGCACGAGCTTCAAGGCGAGCGGTACGTCGAGCACTTCATCGTGCGCGAGAAAAACCACGCCCATGCCACCGCGTCCGATTTCCCGCTGGATGCGGTAGCGACCGAACAAGCGGATCGGTTCATTGCCTTGCGCGACCGTCGCTTCGGCGTCGGAGGGATCGGGAAGTGATGACACGCTCATAATTACACGGAACGGCCTGCGCGCCCGTCGAGCGCAAAAGGCGAAATCCGGAATAGGATTCCTGCTCTTGATCTTGATCTTGCTCCTCCGTTTCAAAAAGTAACCAACCGTTGAATTGGGATCAAGATCAGGAGCAAGAGCAGGAGCAGGAGCCCGCACCGAGGTTTTTCAACAGCCTGCCAGGCATCCCGGAAATCTTCTGCGGACTCGGTCGCGAACTCCACCATCCGCTTCCCATCTGCCCCGCAATGATGTTCACCTTTGCCCACCTCGCCACACCTGCCTAATTCGCGCGTGCCATCGGCGGTTGTTGAGCTAATACACCAACCATCATGAATCATTTTCCGCTCCTTTTGGCCGTCGCGTTTCCACTCTCCGTCTTTGCCGCGGATGAAAGCAAAGTTTTCACAGATCCCGATGCCGCCGGGCCGGATTTCGCGGTGCAGGGCGAATATGAAGGCGAAGAATCCGGCGCGCAGGTGATCGCGCTCGGCGGTGGAAAATTCCACGTCGTCGGCTGGGAAAATGGGCTGCCGGGCGTGTCGGAGGATGCGACGAAGCGCGTGGAGATCGACGGGAAGCGGGTGGGGACGAAGGTGATCTTCGAAGGCGATGGCTGGAAAGCGACGATCGAGGATGGCAAACTCACGGGCACGAGCGACGAGGGCGGAGAGTTCGCGCTGAAGCGCGTCGAGCGCACGAGCCCGACGATGGGCGCGAAGCCGCCGGAGGGCGCGGTCGTGCTTTTCGACGGGACGAATGCGGATGCGTGGGAGGGCGGGAAGATGGATGAGCGCAAGCTGCTTTTCTGCGGAACGAAATCGAAGCAGAGCTTTGGCGATGGCACGCTGCACATTGAATTCCGCACGCCGTTCATGCCGGCCGCGCGCGGGCAGGGTCGCGGGAATAGCGGCGTGTATGTGCAGGATCGCTACGAGTGCCAGGTGCTGGATTCCTTTGGCTTGAAGGGCGAGAACAACGAGGCGGGCGGCATCTACACCGTGTCGCGCCCGACCCTCAACATGTGCTTTCCACCCCTCGCCTGGCAGACTTACGACATTGATTTCACGAGCGCCAAATTCGACGCGGACGGTAAAAAGACGAAGAACGCCGTGATGACTGTGAAACTCAATGGCGTGATCGTGCAGGATAAAGTGGAAGTGCCGCGCACGACGACCGCCGCCGGTCGCGGCGAAGGCGTGGAGCCCGGCCCGATCCAACTGCAACACCACGGCAACCCGGTTTTTTACCGGAATATCTGGGTGCTGGAGAAAAAGTAGGCGGGGTTTTCAACCTCGCTTGGTCGAGTGGAGCGAGGTGGACCTGCTGCGCGCGGTAAAAAACCGCGCCTACTTTGCAACACCACGGCAACTCGGTTTTTTATCGAAACATCTGGGGTTTCGGGAACACCGGGCACTTTCATCCTTTGGCGTCTGAAGTTTGGCACTAAGCGTTTGAAGTTTAGGACGCCGCAGGCACTGCCGCTGCGCGGGGCTCAACGTCCAACGTCCAACGTCCAACTTTCAACTTCCAACTTTCAAAGACTGGCTCCCGCGAATCTGCACCACTCTGAATCACACCCTCGCTGCCACCTTACAAAGATTTTCCATCGACGCCGACTCTCCACTTTTACTAATCATCCCCACTCCATGAAACACTGCGCCCGCCTCTTCATCCTCGCCGCTTTTTTCACCGCTCCCCAGCTTGCCGCGCTCGCGCAAAAACAGCCTGCCAGCCTGCCGTGGGACGCGATGGATCTCGGGCCTTTCCACACCGCCACTTTCAAAATCGCGCAGCAGGACAATCAAGTCACCGCCAAGGGAATCGCGATCAAGGTCGGCACCGCGGACTCGCCGGCGACGATTTTGTTCGATCCCGAATTGCTGCGTGTGAGCGCGGCGTGGACGGGTGGCTTCATCGAAATCCCGCGCGGTCGCGGCGGCTTGGACAGCACGACGAAGCCCGCGGGTGAGCTGGCTTTTGGGACGGGCTACGCGCCCGGCTGGGTCGTTGGCGCGACGGTCGATGATCCGCGCGATCGCCATCTGGGACGGTTGCCGGACAATGTCGCCAAGTATCGCGGGCTCTTTCAAAACGGCGCGGAGATCGTACTGAACTATTCGGTGGGAAAAGCGATGGTGATGGAGTTGCCGGCGACGGATTTCCGCGGCGGCAAGCGCGTCTTCACGCGCACGTTCAACGCGGGCCCATTCGAGCAGGAAAGCACGATGCTGCTGGCCGACTTGCCGAATGGAAAAGGCAGCGTGGATGCGGACGGCGTGGCCGTGGTGGAAAGCGGCGGGAAGGTGACGGCGGTCGCAGTGATCGGTTTGCCGAAAACCGCGAAGCTCGACGTGGCGGCGAATGGTCGCGTGACGCTCAAAGTCCCGGCCATCGCGGATGCGATTTTTCAGATCGCGATCTGGAACGGTCCAAAGGCGGACCTTCCCAAAAGCGCCGATCTGCTCAAGCCCAGCCGCGAGCTGCCGGACCCGCTCACGCAGGCGCTGCCCGGACCTGCGATCTGGGGCGACGCGCTGGAAACCAAAGGCAAACTCGGCACCGGCGACGAAGCCTACGTGCTCGATGAAATCACCCTGCCCGACCCGAATCCCTACAACTCATGGCTGCGCCCCGGCGGGCACGATTTTTTCCCGAACGGCGACGCAGCGGTCGTGAACGTGAGCGGCGATGTGTGGATCGTGAGCGGGCTGGATGAAAAGCTCGAGAGCGTGAAATGGAAACGTTTCGCGACCGGGCTCTTCCAGCCGCTGGGATGCAAGGTCGTCGATGGACTCGTGCATGTGCTCGGGCGCGATCAGATCACGCGGCTGCGCGACGTGGATAAAAACGGAGAGGCGGATCACTACGAGAACTTCAACAACGACTGCATGGTGACGGAAAACTACCACGAATTCGCGCTCGATTTGCAGACCGATGCCGCGGGCCGTTTCTACTATGCCAAAGGCTCGCCGTGGACGCCGACGAACACGACCCCGCATCAGGGCACGCTCCTCCGCGTGTCGGCGGACGGCTCGAAGCTGGAGAAAATCTGCGACGGCCTGCGCGCGCCAAACGGACTCGGAATGGGGCCAAAAGATTTCCTGACCTGCAGCGACAATCAAGGCCACTGGATGCCTGCGAACCGGCTGAACGTCGTCAAACAAGGCGGCTTCTACGGCATGACTCCCGCCGCGCATCGCGTGCTCCATTTCAAAGCGGCGGACGGCACCGAGTTCGACGCGAACCCAAGCAGCGCCGAGGATCGCGCGAAGTTTAAGACGGAATTCTGGGGTGATGCGAAAGCGCCAATGCCGATGGCGGGTCACGACTTGCCGCTGGTCTGGATGCCGCAGGCCGTGGACAATTCGCCCGGTGGCGAAGTGTGGGTGAGCGGTGGAAAATGGGGTCCGTGGGAAGGCCGCATGTTGCACATGAGCTATGGCCGCTGCCGCCTCTACGGTGTCGCGATGGAGACCGTGGATGGCGTGATGCAGGGCGCGGTGATCAAGTTCCCGTTCAAGTTTGCGAGCGGCATCATGCGTGCGCGATTCAGCCCGAAGGACGGACAGTTTTACGGAACGGGCCTCAACGTGTGGCAGAGCGACGCGTCGAAATTTGGCTGCTTCACTCGTATTCGCTACACGGGCAAACCCGTGGCGATGGTGCGCGATTTGCACGCGCTGAAGGAAGGCGTGCAGCTCAAATTCACCGCGCCCCTCGATGAAAAAAGCGCGACCGATCCGCAGAACTTCAGCGTCGAGCGCTGGAACTACAAATGGACCGGCGCGTATGGCTCCCCGAATGTCTCCGTCGCCGATCCCACCAAACAAGGCGGCAACCTCGCCGACCTCATGGTCATCGACAAAATCACCCTCTCGCCTGACAAGCAGACGCTCACCCTCGCCCTCCCCGAGATGGGTCCCGTGATGCAGATGAAAATCCGCTTCAAAATCCAGTCCGCCGACGGCAAGCCAGTCGATCAGGAAATCCACAACACGATCCACCGCATTCCCGGGGCGAAGATCGGCGCGTTGTAAAAAGCGGGGCAGCTTCCCTCTCGTCCTCCTACTCCTTCTCGATGGCCAATCTCGCGTTGCACCTCACAGGAGACGCGCGTAGCGCTATTCTCCTTGGAATTTGGCCCTTGGCCGCTGGGATTTCCCGCCATCCGGCGGGCTACATCTCCTTCTCGATCCGCTCGCTGAGCCACTGCTTGATCATGCTCTGGTAATTCAGATATCGCGACCGGGCGATGCGTTTGATGCGGGCGAGCATGCGCGGGTCGAAGCGCAGCGTGATCGTCGTCGATTCGCGGTTGTCCGCTTTCAGGATCGACGCGCTCATCAGCCGCGAATCGAGGCGCGCGTCTGCCCAAAATTCGGCTTCGTCTTCCTCGGACTCGAAATGCGGCAGTTCCTTCCAGGCGGTGATCACTTTCATATTCGACTTCTCAGTTCACGGAATTCTTCCGATCATAAAACGCGGCTTCCTCGGTCGTCACATCGCGCGAAAAGATCGCCCGGTAGCGTTTCCCATCCGTCCAGAAAACCGTAAAAATGCCGCGCTCATTCACGCTCTTGCCGAGATTGAAATAGCGCGCCTTCTCCTCGTCCTCCGCGCCGTCGGGCATCAGCCGGATCGAGAATGGATCCTCGAAGGATTCCTCGATTTCCTTTGGCGTTACTTTTTGCAGGTCAAACGGCGCGTCGAGCCAGTCAAAGTCCATTGCGGATTGCGGATTGCGGATTGCGGATTGGGCGGCGGTTCATTTCGAGCGTTGGATAAGTTCGATCTCGTATCCTTCCGGCGCATCGACAAACGCGATCACACTTCCCGTGCTCGTCGGCGTCGGTCCATCGGAAAGCGGATAACCTTGCGCCGCCGCGTGTTTTGCAAAGGCATCCATGTCCTCCACTTCAAACGCCAGATGCGTGATGTCCGCGCCCACGTTCACTGGCCCGCTCGCATCGTATTTGCAAATCTCGATCTCCTCCTCGCTGCCGGGCGCTTTGAAAAAAACCAGTTCCGAGCCACGCGGCGATTTGTGGCGGCGGATTTCTTCGAGACCGAGCACGTCTTTGTAGAAAGACGCGCTCTTCTCCAAATCGGAGACGCGGTAACGGGTGTGCAGCAGCTTTTTTACCATCGGGAATTTAGGTTTTCAGTTTGCGGATTGGAGCTTTAACGTCCCGCCCCTCATCTGGCTACCGCTTTCCATGCACTATCCGCAATCCGCAATCCTCAATCCGCAATTCCCATGATCGCCCTCGGCATCGACAGCGGCACGCAAAGCACAAAAACCATCGCCCTCGACATCGCGACCGGCGAACTGCTCGCCTCCGCAGCGCAGAGCTACGGCCTCATCGCGGGCCTGCCGCCCGGCCATTTGGAGCAGGATCCGCAGGAGTGGATCGACGCGGTGAACAAGACCGTCGCCGAGGTGATCGCCGCGCTCGGAAAAAGGAAGGATGACGTAAAGGCAATCGGCGTCAGCGGGCAGCAGCACGGCTTTGTGCCGCTGGATAAAAAGGGCAAGGTCATCCGCCCGGCGAAGCTCTGGTGCGACACCTCGACCGCGGCGCAGTGCCAGCAATTTGAGGATGAATTTGGCGGAGCCGCCGAACTCATCAAGCTTGCCGGAAACACGATCCTGCCTGGCTACACCGCGCCGAAAATCTTGTGGCTGAAACAGAATGAGCCGAAAAATTACAATGCGCTCGAAACGATCCTGCTGCCGCACGACTACATCAATTTCCACCTCACCGGTGAGCGCGGCATGGAGTACGGCGACGCCTCCGGCACCGGCCTCATGGACGTGCGCACGAAGACCTGGTGCGAGCCGCTGATCGACTTCATCGACCCCGAACTCGCCGGCGCGCTGCCGCCGCTCTCGAGTTCGCGCCGCGCCTTTGGCCTGCTCCGCGAAAACCTCCGCGCCGAGTGGGGCCTCTCGAACGAAGTCGTCGTCAGCGCCGGCGGTGGCGACAACATGATGGGCGCGATCGGCACCGGGAATGTGCAGGTCGGCGTGGTCACCGTCAGCCTCGGCACGTCCGGCACCGTGTACGCCTTTGCCGACAAACCGGTGATCGACCCGGAAGGCGAAATCGCCGCCTTTTGCGACAGCACCGATCGCTGGCTCCCGCTCGCCTGCACGATGAATGTGACCGTCGCCACCGAGCAGGTGCGCAAGATGTACGGCTGGACGCACACCGCGCTCGAAAAGAACATCGCGAGCGTGCCCGCCGGAGCTGGTGGCCTGCTTTTTCTCCCGTACCTGAATGGCGAGCGCACCCCAAATCTCCCGCTCGGCACTGGCGCATTGCACGGCCTCACCTGCGAAAACATGACCGCGCCGCACATCGCCCGCTCCGTCATGGAAGGCGCGACACTCGGCCTCGCCTACGGCCTCGCGCGCTTCCGCGAACTCGGCATCGCGCCGACGGAAATCCGCCTCACCGGCGGTGGCAGCAAGAGCGCCGTGTGGCGGCAGATGTGCGCGGACATTTTCGGCGTCCCCACCGTTTGCCTCAAATCCGCGGAAGGAGCCGCGCTCGGTGCGGCAATTCAAGGCGGCTTCGCGCAACAGATCGCCACCGGCCAGTCCGTCACCCTGCGGGAAACCTGCACACGCCTCGTCGTGCTCGATGAAGCGACCCGCGCCGAACCCACCGCGGCCCACGCGGAGACTTACACGGAAGCGCTCTCGCGCCAGGGCGACCTCACGCGGCGACTGCACGCGGCGGGTTATTTGTAAAAACGAGTCATCGCCGTTTCCACGAGAGAAACCTTTGAATTGCGATGGTCCTTCCGCCGTCAGTCAAACCAATCAGCACACCCATGAACTCACATCACTCCTCCCTCGAACGTCTGGAAGCTCGCATCGCCCCGGCTGGATTCCTCATTGTTCGCACTAGCTCGACGATCTATGGGCACGCTTCCGCAGCGGTAGCCGCGTCCTCGCTTTTCACGTTTTCCCCCGACAGCAAGTCTGCGACCTACACCGATGGCGATGGCGACTTGATCTCGTTGACGGTCAGCAAAGGCCGGTTGCGGATTGAAAACTTCGATTTTACGCCGATCGCCGGGACCAGCCGGGTCGATGTTCATTTGCTCGATCTCACCGCTTTGGGATTGGGTGCAAAGTTTCAGGGAGCCAGTATCGACTTCCGGGTCGTGAATCCGGCGGGAGACAGTTTTGGCGATTTGCGTGGCATCAAAGCCAACGGCATCGACCTCGGTCGCGTCATCATTCGGGACGGCGATCTCGGCCAGATCGATGCCGGCGACGCGAATCTCGCGACACCGGCCATCGCACTCATCCAGGCAAATCAGATGGGCTTTTACGGAATCGCGGGGCAGCCCGCGGGACAGGACACCATCAGCAGAATCCGCGGCTCGGTGGGCGCGATCGACGTCTTGCTCTATCGGGATGCGTTTATCGACGTTCGCGGCGGCGGAATCGGCGCGATTACACTCAACGACATTTCCGACCTCGATTCCCAAATCAACAATGGCTCCATCCGCGCGACGGGCGCGATCGGCACGGTCCTCATCCGCGGGAACATCGAAGGAGCAGCGGGCGACTACTCGGGCGTCATCTGGAGCCGCACACGAATTGGCTCCATCACCGTTTTTGGCGACATCAAAGGCGGCGGCGGCTTCGACAGCGGCGCGATCTTTGCCGGCAGCCCCGACAGCGCCACTGCACCCTTTGCGGGCACGATTGGCCCCGTGATTGTTTACGGCTCGATCCTCGGCGGGGCCGGGGAACACTCCGGCACTCTCTCAGCCGAGTCCGGCGTCCGCAATGTGACGATCGCAGGAGACATCACTGGCGGTCCCGGCGCTGGCAGCGGCTCGCTCGTCTCCGGCCTTGGCTTCGCCAACATCAGCATCCGCGGCAACCTCACCAGCGGTACCGCGGCGGAATCCGGCAGCATCATCGCGCTCGCGGGCGACGCACCGAACATCGTCATCGGCGGAAAAATCATCGCCGGAAACTCGGCCGGCTCGGGCATCCTCATCGACGGAGCGATCGGCACGCTCAACTTCCAAAGCGCCCCGGATGCCAATGGCAACTCCACGGAAATCCGCGCACTGCGAGGCATCGGTGCCATCAATGTCTTTGGCGATATGTTTGACGTTTTCGTCAGTGCAGGCAGCACCGGTGCCGGCGTTCCCCGCAATGCCAACGCCAGCATCGGCTCCGTCCTCATCGGTGGAAACTTCATCGGTGGCGGACTGATCGCCGGTGGTGCTGCCGGTCTGGACGCGATCCTCTTCACCGCCGACGACATCCTCTACCGCCCCGATCCCGCCCCCGCCATCCTCTCACGAATCGGCACCGTCCTCGTCGGCGGAACGCTGGACGCATTCGCGATCGAGGCCGAGCAACTCGGCATCATCATCGTCGGCACCTCCCCCGTCCCGCTCCAGCCAGGAGCGCGCAACGACAACTTTCTGCAAGGCACCACGGTGATCAAAGAGATCGCCTAAAATTGCCCCGCGCCATTCCTTCGGCCACGACGCACCCATTGCGGAAGCGGGCCGGCACGCTCGGCATCGCGCCCACCGAAATTCGCCCCACGGCGGCGGCAGAACTGCGCGGACATTTTCGGCGTCGCCACCGTCTGCCTGATATCCGCCGAAGTTTCCCCTAAAGCCGCCGCGGATTCCGTCGAATCCCTCAGCAACACGGTTTTACAAATATGCTTCTCATCATCGGATACATCATCGTCATCGGCGCGACCCTCGGAGGGTTCATGATGGCAGGCGGAAGCCCGGTCGTGCTGCTCCACGTCTCGGAATTTGTGAGCATCGGCGGCATCGCCCTCGGCGTCGTCGTCGTCTCCACGCCGGCTGCGACGCTCGTGCTGCTCATGAAGCAGATCATGGGTGCGCTGAAAGGCACGGCCACGAAAAAGAGCGACTACACGGACCTCCTGAAGATGCTCTACGAGATGTTCGTCATGGCCCGGCGGAATGGATTGATCGCGCTGGAGGATCATCTCATGGAACCGGCGAAGAGCACCATTTTCTCGAAATATCCGTCGTTCCTCGGCGACCACGGGCGCTCGGAATTCCTGTGCAGCGGGCTGAAGCCGCTCATCGACGGACGCATCAAGCCCGAGCAAATCGAAGGGCTGCTGGAGAGTGAAGTGGACGCGAAGGACGAGATCGCGAACGGCCCCATCCATGTGATGCAGCTCATCGGCGATTCGCTCCCCGGCATCGGCATCATCGCGGCGGTGCTCGGCATCATCAACACCATGGGTGCCATCGCGGATGGCCCCGAGGCCGTCGGTCAAAAGGTGGCCGCAGCGCTCACGGGAACGTTCCTGGGCATCCTCGGTGCTTACGGATTCGTCAATCCACTCGCCGCGCGCATCAAACACAACAACACCATCGAACTCCAATACTACAGCGGCATCCTGAAAGGCGTGAGCAGCTTTGCCAACGGCATGGCTCCGCTGATGGCGGTCGAAATCGCGCGCCGTGCCCTGGATCACTGCGTGCAGCCAAGCGCGGACGAGCTGGAGAAGATGGTGAAGACACTCGGAAAGGGCGCGTAAGAGATGGCCAAGAAAAAAGCCGAGGCGCATCACGGAGGAGCTTGGAAGGTCGCGTATGCGGACTTCGTGACGGCGATGATGGCGCTGTTCATGGTGTTGTGGATTTGTTCGCAGGACAAAAAAATCCTGCTCGCCACATCGCAGTACTTCAAACAGCCCTTTAACGCCGTGAAGGAAAACTCGGTGGGCATCATGCCCGAAAACCACGGCGGATCGGCGGGCAACGACAGCGCTGCGGACAAGACTAGCGCGGCGAATCTCACTTTTCTGAACGCGCTGGCGAGTGAGTTGAACCGCATGATCAACATCGAAAACGACGCGGAAAAGCCGATCGACATGGAGGTCACCTCCGACGGATTGAAGATCACGCTTTATGACCGGGCAAAGCGCGCCATTTTCAAAAAGGGAACGGCGGAGATCACCGAATGGGGAAATCTCGTCCTGCAAAACCTCGCGTGGATCATCGAGCGGAATTCACTCAAGGTGTTCATCGACGGACATTCCGCGACGGGCACGACGCCTGAGGGCGCGAGCGGAAACTACGGCCCGTGGGAACTCACGGCCGACCGCTCAAACGCGGCCCGGCGCTTGCTGGTAAAGTACGCCGTGAATCCGAAAGAAATCGAACGCGTCACCGGCTACGCCGACACGAAACCGCTGCCAAACGCGCCGCGCGAATCGCCGTCCAACGAACGCATCACCGTCAGCCTCGGCATTCACCGCTAGAAAATGCTCCAGGATTTCCTTGCCAGCCGCACTTCGATTTCGCCGCCGGATTCCGCGGAAATGCCACCGCGCGTTTCGTCGTTTCAGCCATTCTTCGCCGCCCGCGCCGCCGGACTCACGGGGAAGCCGACCGAGGCCGAAGCCGACCCGGACATCAAACGCCTCGAAGCGCCCGAGATCGAACTCGTCGAGGAAGCCGGTCAAGTGCGCCGCATCATCGTGACTTGCACGTGCTGCGAGAAAATCACGATCGACTGCGAATACTGAGCGGGCGCTGGTTCGGCGCGGTGATGAGTTAGATCAGCTTCGTCCGACCCGGCATCGCGACCGGCGCGGTTTTGAGCTTCATATCCCAACTCAGCGGCTCAGTCGGACGCGTGTCTTCCTGCGCCTCGGTCGCCTCTTCCCAGCTCACCACCTGGCCCGTGTAAGCAGCCATCCGGCCCATGATCCCGACCATCGTGGAATGCGCGAGCTGATCGCCCATGTGCATCGGCGTGCCCTTGCGGAGCGAGGCGAAGAATTCGTTGTGCTCGGTCTGATACATGTCCGCTTTTTCCCCATCGTACTTCCACGAGGTGTCGTCGAGCCCTTGATAGCTCTGGCTGCGGAATGACACGATGCGGCCCGTGCCTTTTGTGCCGAAAATACGGTCGCCATTGTCGCTCCAAGTGCCCGCCTGCTGGCGGCAGAAAATCGTCCCGAGACGCCCGCCCTCGAATTCGTAACACACCGCGAAATGGTCATACACATTCCCGTATTTCTCCTCCACGCGCTGTTGCCGGCCGGCGACCGACCAGGCGCGCACCGGGTCCGCATCCTGAAACGCCCACATCATTTTATCCACCGTGTGAATCGCCTGCTCGACGAGATGATCCCCGCTGAGCCAAGTGTAATAGAGCCAGTTGCGGAGCTGCCATTCGAGATCGCCCCACTCCGGCTTGCGATCCTTCTCCCACGGCGACCCGCCCATGTAAGCGCCGTACACCGAACGCACTTCGCCAATCTCGCCGCCGTGAACCCGCTTCATCAATTCCCGCTCGCCATTCGCGAAGCGGTAGCAAAACCCCGACAGCAGCCCGAGCCCCTTCTTCTTCCCTTCCGCTGCCGCTTCCATGAAACGGCGCACACCCGGCGCATCCACCGCGCACGGCTTTTCGCAAAAGGCATGTTTGCCTGCCGCGACCACCTTCTTCAAATGCTCCGCCCGAAACGCCGGCGGCGTTGTGAGCAACACCACATCGACCTCCGGCATCGCGCAAATTTTGTCGATCGCATCCAGGCCGACGAATTTGTGCTTCGGATCGACCATCACCTTCGAGCCCTGATCGGTTTCGAGATTTTTGCACGCCGTTTCCAGCCGGTCGGAGAACGCATCACCCATCGCGATGAGTTGCGTGTTCGAGTCCGCATTCAGCGCCTGTCCGGCTGCACCCGAGCCGCGTCCGCCGCAACCGACGAGCGCGATGTTCAGCTTCTTCCGATCATCCGCTCCGCGGAGAATCGCGGGCGCTTGTCCGAGCAGGATTCCGCCAGCGGTGGCAGCGGCAGTTTTACCGAGAAAGGCGCGACGGGAGAGTGCGTGTTCGATGGGGTTTTTCATGTGGAAGTGAGAGAAGTTAAGTGAGCCCGCTTGGATGTGTAAAGGCGTCGATTCCATCCGCCGCGCGTGGGATTCTTAGCCATTGAACGCCGGGCCGCTTTCACATCCACTCCCGCCACCCATGAGCGCCGAAGCCCGACTCCGCGAACTGCAACTCGAACTCCCGCCCGCGCCAAAACCGATGGGCGTTTACAAGCCACTCGTCGCCACTGGCGCGCTCGCCTACGCCTCCGGCCACGGCCCGCTGCGCGCCGATGGCTCGCTCATCACCGGCCGCGTCGGAGCGGACCTCTCGCTTGAGGAAGGCAAGGCCGCCGCGCGCCAGGTCGGCCTCGCGATCCTCGCCACGCTGCGCGCAAATCTCGGCAGCCTCGATCGCGTGAAGCGCGTCATCAAAGTGCTCGGCATGGTGAACTCGACCGCCGACTTCGCGGAGCATCCGAAAGTCATCAACGGATGCAGCGAACTCTTCGCGGAAATCTGGGGCGCGGATGCCGGCGTCGGAGCGCGCAGCGCGGTGGGAATGGGTTCGCTGCCGGGAAATATCGCAGTGGAAATCGAGGCGATTTTCGAACTCGCGTGATGCACGTTATCGCTGGTCGTGAAGATTGGTATTGCGTCGAAAACGAGCGCGAAATCCCCTCGCCTGCGCTGCTCGTTTATCTCGATCGTCTCGACGGAAATCTCCACGCGATGCTCGAAATCGCGGGTGGCCCGGAGCGGCTGCGGCCGCACATTAAGACGCACAAAATGCCCGCGATGATCGAGCGCCAGCTCGCGCTCGGCATCACGAAATTCAAATGCGCGACGCTGAAGGAAGCCGAGATGGCGGCGAATTCCGGCGCAGCGGATGTGCTCGTCGCGTATCAGCTCGTGGGGCCAAACGTGCGCGCCTTTTGGGAAATCGCGCGCGCGTTTCCCACGACGAAATTTTCCGCCATCGCGGATGATCCACGGGCCGCGCGCGAGCTTGCGAACGTGGACCATCCCGTCGAGTTGCTCGTCGATCTCGACATCGGCCAGCATCGCACCGGCATCGCGCCCGATGCGCGCGCGGCGGAACTTTACCGCATCATCGCAAACACGCCGGGCCTCCGCGCGGGCGGGCTTCACGCCTACGACGGACATCTCGATGGTCGCGATCCCGCCGAGTGCGACGCCGCCTTCGCACCCGTCGCGAAACTGCGCGCGCAACTCGGCAACGTGCCGCGCGTCGTCGCCGGCGGCTCGCCGACTTTCCCGATCCACGCGCGCCGCGGCGATGTCGAGTGCAGCCCCGGCACCTGCGTTTTTTGGGACGCGGGTTACGCGAAAAAATGTCCTGCGCAGCCTTTCTTTCCCGCCGCGCTCGTCCTCACGCGCGTCGTCAGCCGGGCCGTGAAAAATCAGCTCTGCCTCGACCTCGGCCACAAAGCCGTCGCCAGCGAAATGCCGCATCCGCGCGTGATTTTCCCGCAGCTCCACGACGCCACCGCGATCACCCACAGCGAGGAACATCTCGTCATCGAAACCGCGCGCGCCAGCGAGTTCCCTGTCGGCTCGGCGCTCTACGGAATCCCGTGGCACATCTGCCCGACGGTCGCGCTCCACGCGCAGGCTTTCATCGTCGAAAAGGCGCGGGTCGAAACGACGTGGCCGATCACCGCGCGCTCGCGCATCCTCGATTTATAGAAATGCTGATCTTCGACGCCCATCTCGATCTCGCGATGAATGCCATCGAGTGGAACCGCGATCTCACCCTTCCCGTCGAAAAGATCCGCTCCCACGAAGCCCACTTGCGCGATGCGCCCGGACGCGGCACGGGCACCGTTTCGCTCCCCGAAATGCGCCGCGCCGGCATCGGCGTCTGCGTCGCCACGCAAATCGCCCGCATCGAGCACGACGCCTACAGCCCCGTCCCCGGCTGGAATTCCCCCGCGCAAGCCTGGGCGATGACGCAGGCGCAACTCGCGTGGTATCGCGCGATGGAAGAAGCGGGCGAAATGATCCAAATCCGCAACGCGACCGATTTGGAAACGCACCTCGCGCGATGGCAAAACGATCCGCTCACCACGCCCATCGGCTACCTCCTCAGCCTCGAAGGCGCGGACTCGCTCATCACTCTCGGGCACTTGGAACGCGCATACGCACAAGGTTTGCGCGCCATCGGCCCAGCGCACTACGGCCCCGGCGTCTATGCCCAGGGCACCAATACGACCGGCGGCTTCAACTCGCGCGGTCGCGACTTGCTGAAGGAAATCGCTCGCCTCGGCATGATCCTCGATGTCACCCATCTCAGCGACGAATGCTTTTGGGAGGCGCTCGATCTTTTCCCCGGCCCGCTCTGGGCCAGCCATCACAACTGCCGCGCCCTCGTCCCAAATCAGCGCCAGCTTTCCGACGAACAAATCCGCGCACTCATCGCCCGCGGTGCCGTCATCGGCGCGGCACTCGATGCGTGGATGCTCGTCCCCGGCTGGGAGCGCGGGAAGACCACACCGCAATCCTCCGGCGTCGCGCTCGCGCATGTCGCCGATCACATCGACCACTTCTGCCAGCTCGCCGGCAATGCGCTCCACTGCGGCATCGGCAGCGATCTCGACGGCGCATTCGGCACTGAGCAAACGCCCGGCGATCTCGACACCATCGCCGATCTCCCGCGCATCGCCGACTTGCTGGAAACGCGCGGATGTTCGCGCAGCGACATCGAAAACATCACGCACGGAAATTTCCTGCGCGTGCTGCGCGAAGCGTGGCGTTGACAGCGCGCGCCGTTTGCAGACAGCCTTTCAATCATGCCCAACGAACCCGTCATTCCCACTTCCCGTCGTCACTTCATCAAGACCGCCGCAGTCGTCTCCGTGCTGGCAGGCGTCAAAATTCCCTTCGTCCACGCCGACAACGACGATGCCACGCAGATCGCCATCGTCGGCTGCGGCGGGCGCGGCACGGGCGCGGTTTCGAACGCGCTCTCCGTCAGCGGCCCGCAGATGAAACTCGTCGCCGCCGCGGATGTGCGCGCGTCGCAGATCAAGAAGAGCATCGATGCGCTGAAGACCCAGCATCCCACCGGCGTCGAAGTGCCCGACGACCGCCAGTTTGTCGGCTTCGATGGATATAAAAATGCGATCGACTCGCTGAAGCCGGGCGGTGTCGCGATCTTCACCACGCCCGTCGCGTTCCGCTGGGTCCACTACAAATACGCGATCGAAAAAGGCATCAACGTTTTCATGGAAAAACCAGTCTGCACCGACGGGCCGACCGCGCGGCGGATGTTCGCGCTGAATGAGGAGGCGAAGACAAAAAACCTCAAAGTCGCCGTGGGGCTGATGTGCCGGCACTGCCGGTCGCGCCGGGAATTGCAGCAGCGCATCCAGGATCGCGAGCTGGGCGAAATCCTCCTGCTCCGCGCGTATCGCGTGCAGCAGCCGGTCGCCTCATTCCGCACGAAGAAACGCGACGTCGAAAAAGACCCGAGCGAACTCATCTACCAGCTCAAAAACTTCCACAGCTTCCTGTGGGCGAGCGGCGGCGCGTTCAGCGATTTCAACATTCACAACATCGACGAAGCGTGCTGGGCCAAGGGCGACTGGCCGGTCGAGGCGAAGGGCAATGGCGGGCGTCATTTCCGCGAGGATTGGATCGACCAAAACTTCGACGCGTACTCGGTCGAATACACATTCGCGGACGGCACGAAACTCTTCTTTGAGTCGCGCAATATGGACGGGTGCGACAATCAATTCGCGACGTGGGTGCATGGCACGCAGGGGCTCGGGCGGTTTTCCTCCGCCGGCCATCACCCGTCGAAAGCGGCGATCTTCAAAAGGCAGAGCCCGAAGAGCGAAGACATCCTGTGGGCGTGCCCGAAAGAGGAGCCAAATCCGTATCAACTCGAGTGGGACGATTTCATCCAGGCGATCCGGGAAAACACGCCCTACAACGAAGTCGATAGCGGCGTGAAAGCGAGCCTCGTCACTGCGATGGGCCGCCTCTCCGCGCACAGCGGGCAGACGATCACCTACAATGACGCGCTGAACTGGAAGAGCGAGTTCGCGCCCGACGTGGACAAACTCACGCTCGACGGCCCCGCGCCGATCCTCGCGGATGCGGACGGAAAATATCCGCTCCCGCAGCCGGGCGTGAACAAGAAGAGCGAGTACAAGGTGTAGCCGCGCGCTGCCAAACTTCGCTACCGCGACCGGCGGCGCAGCAGGCAGAGCATGCCGATCCCGCTGATCATTGAGAGCAATGCGGACGGCTCGGGTACGGCCACGATTCCGCTGATATGGATGTCATCCACGCCGATCCACTCGTCGTTGCCGACGGCGTTCGCGGTCAAAATGCGAAGCTGCAATTGCGCCTGATTGTTGACCGCAGCGGCCAGCATGAAGCTCACCGGCGTCGTCAAAACCGCAAGGCTCGGACCGCTGCTGGCATCTGCCACGAATGCCGCGGGCAAATTTGTAAAATCCCCGGTCGTGCCGATCCGAAATTGAGCGACCACCGGTTGCGCGGCATTATCCGTACTCCCATCGATGTCGCGCAACGAAAACGACACGGTGACGCTCTCCACGCTGGTCAGGTCGAGATACAGCACCAGATTCGGGCTGTCCGCCGCGGCCGATCCCTGGAGCGCGATGACGGGATTCGCGAGCGCGAATTCACTGACTCCGCCGGTCGTCATCGTATCGGGATTGGCCTGGTTCACGTTCACGTCGATGACGGTGGAGAATGTGTCGGCGACGATCAGTTGCGGATCGGCGCCGGTCGATTGGGCGGCGTCATCGCCGCGGTAGCCCACGATGCTCAGCACATTCGGTCAGCTATCCGCCACGGTGAGCAGGTTCGGATCGCTCCAGTCCTGACTGAACGGGCCGGATGAAAGCGGATGGTAAGTCATGTCCGCAAGCGCGGAGCGGGCGGCCAGCAGGGCGAGCACGCTGAAAGCACGGAGCGGAATGGTAAAATGTTTGTGCATGAGGTCGAAGTCTTGGCCCGCGCGGTGAGGCGGGCAGGGCGCTCGTCCGTAGCGACTCCCTCGCCACATTCAGTGCATTTTTTGGAAATGCCGTGGATCGCCTGCCGGCCGCTCACGTCTCCCGCAATCCGCTCGCGATGGATAAACGCGCCGCCCGAATCGCTGGAAAAAGCCCCCCGATCAAACCCAGCACCGCCGCCCAGACGATCGCCAGCACGAGCAGCCGCGGCGTGACCGCGAAGGCGAACGTGACCTGGCTGAACGTCTGCGCGTTCATCGTCGTGGCGGTGTAGCCGTTGAAGACAAAGTAAGCGGCCAGCGCGCCGAACGCACCGCCAGCCAGCGCCAGCGCAAAGGATTCCGCGAGCACGGAAATGACGACCGGGATCGAGCCAAAGCCCAGCGCGCGCAGGGTGGCGATCTCGCGGGTGCGCGCGGCCACGGCGTTGTACATCGTATTCAGCGCGGCAAAGAGCGCGCCGAGCGCCATCAGCGCCGCGATGAAGACGCCGATCTTCGTGATGAAATCCGTCGTGAACGTGGATTGCTCCGCAAAAAAATCCGAGAGCCGCGCGACCTTTACCGTGAGCTGCGGATTGGCGGTCAGCGCGTCCTTGAATTCCTGAAACGCCGCCGCGGAATGGAGCCGCGCCGTCACGGATTGGTAGTTGTCGTTGCGATTGTAGGCGGGCTGGAGCACCGCGGCGTCCGACCAGATTTCCGATTCGGCCACCCCACCGCCCGCCGTGAAAATGCCGACGATCCGCCAGGTATTCTGGCCCACGCGAATCTCGCGATCGAGATCGAGCCCGCCAAACGCACGAGCCGCTCCCACACCCACGATGATCTCATTTTTCCCCCGCTCGAAACGCCGCCCCTGCACCATCGCGACATTCCCGCGCACGTCGAAAGCCTGCGCCTCGATGCCGCGCAACGGCACATTCGCGCTCATGCCGGTGGAGCGTTTCGGCAGGTCGATGATGACGAACAATTCCGCCGACGCGAGCGGCCCCTGCGCATTGCGCGCGATGCCCGGCGCATCGGCGATCATCCGCGTCTCATCACGCGAAAACCCGCTCGTCATCTCGCTGTCCGCACCGCTCCGCAGCACGATCGCCACATCGGGCGAACCCGAGACCGTGAGCGCGCGGCGAAAGCCCTCCGCAATCGCCAGCACGCTCACCAGCACCGCGACCACGCCCGCGATCCCGATGGCTGCCGTCACCGCCGCGCCCTTGCGCTCGGGGATGGTGCGCAGATTAAAAAACGCGACGGAAAAAATCTGAGAGAGCCAGTTCATAAAATCACGCATTGCGCCGCAGCGCCTCCGCGATGCGCAGCCGCATCGCCTGCATCGCGGGGAAAATGCCCGCGACGAGCCCGAGCACGAGGACGAATCCCGCGCCGAGCAAAAGATCACGCCCCGGCACGTAAAAGACCGGCAGAATCGACGCCACCAGGCCACCAAGGAGCAGCGCCAGCAGCCACGCGAGCCCGAGCCCGAGCAGGCCGCCGACCAGCGCGATGACGCAGGATTCCAGCAGCACAAGAAAGAGCACGCGCTCGTTCGTAAAGCCAATCGCCTTCAGCACGCCGATCTCCTCCGTCCGCTCGCGCACCGCCTGCCCCATCGCATTTCCCACCACGAGCAGGATCGTGAAAAAGACCGCGCTCAGCACCGCCATCAGGATCGTGCCGATGTCGCCGACCTGCTGCGCGAAGCCCGCGATCATCGCGGCCTCGGACTCCGCCTTGGTTTCGTTGGGCGAATTCGCAAACTCGTCATCGATTTTTTTCGCGATCTCCGCGCTCTGGTCCGCATTGCGAATGCGCACGCTGAACCAGCCGATCTCGCCCTTCCCGCGCGGACGCGCCTCGTCGAAATAGTCGTAGCGAAAAAACATTCCCGAAGTGTCCGTCCCCGTTTTTTGGCCATCGTAGATTCCGACGACTTCAAAATCCCAATGCGACTTCCCCGCCGGTTCGCCCCAGATCGGCGACGTCAGCGGGATGTGGTCGCCGACTTTGAACTGGAAGCGCTTCGCCAAAGTGCGCCCGATGATCGCGCCATTGCGCACCTTCAGCCACGCCTCCTTCTCCCCCGGCGGGACAAGATATTCGGGAAACATCGCAAGAAATTTTTCCGGCTCGACGGGGATGCTCGCGAAGAAATTTTTCGGCTCCTTGTAGATGCCGCCAAACCACGACTGCCCCGCCACCGCATCGACGCCGGGGATTTGCCCGATGCGCTGCTCGTAGCTCTGCGGGAGCGACTGAATGATCGAAATCTTATGCCGGACCATCAGCCGGTCCTTCCCCGCCAGCGTCACGCCCGCGGTGAACGCCGCCTTGATTGCGCACAAAAATCCGAACAACAAAAACGCCACGAAAATCGACAGCGTCGTCAGCACCGCGCGCAATTTCTTGCGCTTCAGATTGCTCCAGACGAGGCCGAAAAATTTCATGGGCGGACTCTGCGGAAATGCGCGGAATGTTGCAACCGAAGCGTTCGCCGGGGGCGAAGTCGCGCGACTTGACTCACCCCGGTGCGCTCCTATCCTGCGAATGCCAAATGCAGGGGAGCCGAACGGCTGAGAGTCCCGAATAACAATTCGGGAGACCCTTTGAACCTGAAGCGGGTAATGCCGCCGCAGGGAGCGAAGACTCAAAAGCCGTGCCGCGACTCTGCGCGCACGGCTTTTTCTTTTTCAAATATGATCGCCACCAAAGACTCCATCGAACCCCACAGCAGCGACCAACTTCCCGCCAGCAAGCGCGTGTATTTGGAAGGCCGCCTCCATCCGCAAATCCGCGTCCCGTTTCGCGAAATCTCGCTCTCGCCGACAAAGACTTTCAGCGGCGAGTTGGAGGGAAATGAACCGGTGCGCGTCTATGATTGCAGCGGCCCGTGGGGTGATCCCGCTTTCACCGGCACCTCCGATGAAGGTCTGCCGACGACGCGGGCGAAGTGGATCGCGGACCGCGAGGATGTGGAAGCCTACGATGGCCGTGAAGTCATGCCGCAGGACAACGGCTACCTCTCCGGCAAACATGCCGAGTACGCGAGCAACGCGGAGCGCAATCGGCTCGTCGAATTTCCCGGTCTGCGCGGCCTGCGCCGCCGCCCGCTGCGCGCGAGCGCGGGGCATCCGGTCACGCAGCTTTGGTATGCGCGGCAGGGCATCATCACGCCCGAGATGGAATACATCGCCATCCGCGAAAACCTCGGCCGCGCCAAGATCGCCGAGCTTTCGCAGGACATCCGCCGCGACGATCTCGACAAGCAGCACGCCGGTTCCGCGCAGCTTCAGAACGAATACACGCCGGGCATCTTCCGCCGCTTCCCGCAGCGCATCCCCGCGCAGATCACGCCGGAATTCGTCCGTGACGAAGTCGCCGCTGGCCGCGCCATCATCCCGGCGAACATCAACCACCCCGAGCTCGAGCCGATGATCATCGGCCGCAACTTCCTCGTGAAGATCAACGCCAACATCGGCAACAGCGCTGTCGCGTCGTCGATCGAGGAGGAGGTGGAAAAGATGCGCTGGGCCACCAAGTGGGGCGCCGACACCGTCATGGACCTCAGCACGGGGAAAAACATCCACGCCACCCGCGAGTGGATCCTGCGCAATTCGCCCGTGCCCATCGGCACCGTGCCCATCTACCAGGCGCTCGAGAAAGTGAACGGCAAAGCCGAGGACCTCACGTGGGAGCTCTTCCGCGACACCCTCATCGAGCAGGCTGAGCAGGGCGTCGATTACTTCACCATCCACGCCGGCGTGCTCCTGCGCTATGTTCCGCTTACTGCTTCGCGCATGACCGGCATCGTCAGCCGCGGCGGCAGCATCATGGCGAAGTGGTGCCTCGCGCATCA
>JANNWY010000180.1:0-39970 GCA_031409335.1 Chthoniobacteraceae bacterium
ATGATCACGCGCATGGACGCGGACATCGGGCGCATTTTCGCGCTGCTGAAGTCGCTCGATCTCGAGCGGAAAACCCTCGTGATTTTCTCCAGCGACAACGGCGCGCACAAGGAAGGCGGCAACGATCCCGCGTTCTTCGCCGCGGGCGGCGGACTGCGCGGGCTGAAGCGCGATCTCTACGAGGGCGGGATTCGCGTGCCGTTCCTCGCGCGTTGGCCGGGCACGATCGCGCCGGGGCAGGTGTCAAAGCACGTCGCGTATTTCGGCGATGTCTTCGCGACGCTCACCGATCTCGCCGGGCTGCAGACGCCCGCGAATCTCGACAGCATCAGCTTTGCGCCGACGCTGCTCGGGCAGGCGGACAAACAGGCGAAGCACGAGTTTCTCTACTGGGAATTTCACGAGGGCGGCACGAAACAGGCCGTGCTACTTGGCGCGAATTGGAAGGCCGTCCGCACCAGCCCCGCCGCGAAACTCGAACTCTACGATCTCGCGACCGACCTCGCCGAAGCGCACGACATCGCCGCCGACCGCCCGGAAATCACGAACGTCATCGAAACGTATTTGCGCACGGCGCGGACCGATTCGCCCGACTGGCCGATCCGCGAGCCGGAGAAGAAAAAGCCCGCCGATCCCGCGCCGGCGAACTGACGCGATGCGCCGCTGGGTTCCGTTCGCGGCATTTCTCGCCTTCATCATCGTCGTCATCTACGCGGCGAATCAGCGGCTCGCGCGCGGCTTTTTCGGCTTGGTGCAATCCTTCCCACTCGGTGACAAAGCGGGGCATTTCGTGCTGATGGGCACGCTGGCATTCCTACTGAATCGCGCCCTCGCCTGCCGCACGATCCCGCCCGGCGTGCAGCTCGGCGGCGCGATCGTCGCGGTGTTTGTCGTCGCGGAGGAAATCAGCCAGCGCTGGCTGCCATCGCGGAGTTTCGACTACGGCGATTTGGTGGCGGATTTCCTGGGAATCGCGCTCGCCGGTTGGCTGGCGCGGCGTTTCTCGCGAGGCGATGAGCGGGCGATAAAGTGACACGGGCTTTCGAGCCCGTGATCCCAACCACACGGGCTGGAAAGCCCGTGTCACATTTAGTTCCCGAGGAAACGCGCGTCGGGGGATTCGGCGCGGAGGTATTCGGGGAGGGTGCGCATGTCGAGTTTCACGGCGAGCGTGTGGACTCCGGCGGATAGCTCGGGGGCGAGGTCGTCGGAGAGGGCGAGTGGTTTTCCGTCGAGCCACGCTTTTCCCGCGCCGGTGATTTTCAGGCGCGTCTTGCCGCCAGTGCTTTGGAATTGGGTGACGGCCATGAGCGTCTCCGCGCCGTTGGTGACGAACGGAGCGGTGGCTTCGAGCAGTTCTTTCACGAAGCGCCCATCGACCAGCGTGTAGCCCGCGAAGCCTGTGTCCATCGGCGTTTCCGAGCCGATCACTTTGGCGGCGTCTGCGCCGGAGAAGAGCCTCCAGACTCGCGCGACGGTTCCTTTGCTCGCGTCGTAGGGGCCGGGTTTGCCGAGTTCGCCGAGGAAGGCGAAGAGGTCGAGCCGCTCGCGATCTGGCAGCGCGTCGGTCATGCCGGCGGGCATGATGGAGCCGACGTTCGTGGTGCTGGTGATCTGCGCTTTGGCGATGGCTTGCTCTTTGCCCACCACATCGCGGAGGAAAACTTCCTGCCCGGTTTCGCGCACTTGCACGCCGGTGGCTTGCGTGCCGTCTTTGAGCGCGAGAGTCACGGCGTTGTAGCCTTCCTTCACCTTCACGGCGGGGGCGAGCGTGCTTTCGATGATGTAATCCAGCGGGGCGCTCGCGCCGAGGCTCGTCATGTCCGGGCCGACCTTGCCGCCTGCGCCGCCGATGGCGTGGCAGACGGTGCAGCCGAGGGCGGCGCGGCGGTAGATGATTTCGCCGCGGGCGGGGTCGCCGTTTTGTTTGGCGAATCCGGCGAGGGCTTTGAAATCCTTGGGCATCTTCGCTTCGGCGTCGGTCATCCCGGCGAGCGGGGTGAGGGCGGCGAGGAGTTTCGCGCCGTTCTTCCCGGCTTCGCGCGCGGCGCGGAGGCCGGCGATGGCGACGGGTTTGGGCATTTCTTTGGGAATGCTCGCGGCGAGTTTGTCGGCGGCACCTTTCACCCCGAGAACTCCGCGCCACACGTTGAGCGCGGCGTCCTCGGCGGGCTGGACGGCGAGGGCGTCGAAGGTGAGCGCGGGATTCAAATCGAGCGCGGCGAGGGCGGCGACGGCTTGTCCGCGGATCGGCGGTGCGTTTGGTGCGATGGCGAGCTGACGGAGTGCGGCGCGGGCGGGTTCGCTGCCGATCCCGCGCAGTGCCTCGAAGGCGAAGTTGCGCGTGGCGTCATCCGGCCCGGCGGTGAGCGCGACGAGGCGCGGCACGGCGGACTCCATCTTCCAAGCGCCCGCGAGGCGGGTGGCGGTGCGGATGGTCGGCGCGTGGCCGCAGTCGAGGTAATAGCCGAGTTGATCCATCGGCTGGCTCGGGCGGACATTGCGGAGTAAGGCCGCTTCGGTGAGCGCGGCGAGGATGCGCGGGGTGGTGGTTTCCTCGGTCTTCTTTTCCTGCACGCGCGTCCAGAGCCGGTCGATTTCCTTCGCGCCGCCGGCGGTGCCGAGGAGTTCGATCCAGGGGCCGGTGCCGTCGAGGGGGACTTTGTTTTCGGTGACGAGCCGGGAGAGCGTGGCTCCGGCGAGCGCGGGGTCGATGGCCTTGAGTCCCCATTCGAGCTGCTTCGCGCGCTCGGCGGTGTCGGCCTGCCAGGCGCCGCTGGCGATGGCGTCGGTCCACGGCTTAGCGAGGTCGTTGATGGAAAGCCACGCGGCGTAGTCGTAATACGGATCGTTCGCCGGGGCCTTGAGCGCGGCTTCGAGGACGAGCGCGGCGCTCTCGGCGGTCGGGATGCGGCAAAGGGCGCGCATGGCTTCGAGGCGGACGCGGGGATTCGTGTCCACAGCATGTCTAGCTAGCGTTCTCCAGTTAGAGTCTGATTCTTGTTTGATTTCCTTTGCCAATTCATCGTCCGATAAATCGGACCCTTTCGTCAGTGCAGCAAAGTGGGCAAATGAACTGCCAAGCTGTTTCGATCCGCCAAACCAGCGACTTAATGCACGAGCAGAAGCCATACGGACTTCCGGCGCTACATAGATTTCTATGTCGTCCTTTTTCTCCCTTACTCGGCGTGCTTCCACCTTATCGGCAAACGCTGTAGGTGAGATCTTCCAAGACTCGAGCAGTCTGAGAGTTTCGGTTTCGGCGAGATCGGATTGGACACGGAAAGCATTGAGTGCATCGGCAAACGCCTGACTTGGACGACTTACGATAACAGCCCGCGCCTGCTGCTGCTCCCACGCACTCTTGCTCAGCAGCTTCTCCAGCAGCTCCGCGTTCGTCTTCCCCAGCAGCGGCTCCCACTTCACCGGCGGCGCGTCCTTCTTCGCGATGCGCCAGATGCGGCCCATGTGTTTATCCCGGCGCGGGTCGCGGAAATCGACTTCGCCGTGGTTGATCACCGGGTTGCTCCAATCGGCGATATACAGCGCGCCGTCCGGCCCGATGCGCACGTCGATCGGGCGGAAGCTTTGGTCGCTGGTGCGCACGAGGTCGGGCATTTCCTTGGTGATGTATCCGCTGCGGGCGGTGGAAGGGGTCAGGGGTCGGGAGTCAGGGGTAAGGTTCGCGGCGGGAGTCTTTTCTGACTCCTGACCGCTGACTCCTGACTCCTTCGACAAATCCTCGATGGCAAAGCGCACGATCCGGTGCGCGCGGAAGTCGTTCGTGATCGCATTTCCCTGCCAGTCGTCGGGGAAGTGCGGGCTGTGCATGATCTCCAGGCCGCAGAACTTCGGATAGCTCCCCGGCGACACGCTCGGCATGATGCGCCGCCCGTTTTCATACGTGAAATACATCGCGCCCGGCACGCCCCAATTGATCCCGCCGCCGCCCGCGCCATCGGTCATGAAGGACTGCCCCCACTGATCCCACGCGTGGCCCCACGGATTGCACAGCCCCTTGAAGAGCACCTCCACGCGCTCCGTGCGCGGATCGTAGGCGAAGACCCCGGCGCTATTGAGCCGCACCATGCCCCACGGCGTTTCCAGATGGCTGTGAATGTAGATGCTCTGATTGAAATACAGCCGCCCATCCGGCCCCCAGCGCAGCGTGTGGATGAGGTGATGCGTGTCCTCCGTGCCGAAGCCGCTGAAGACGACGCGCTTCGTGTCGGCCTTGCCGTCGCCGTCGGTGTCCTCGAAACGCAGGAGTTCGGTGCTCTGGCCAACGTAGCAAGCATTTTGAACATCGAACATCGAACGTCGAACATCGAACGTCGAAGTGTCGGATTTCGCCGTCGCAGTCTTCTCTTCCTTCGATGTTCGATGTTCGACGTTCGATGTTCGATGTTCGCCGAAATCCGGCGCGACTGCCGTCGGGATCAGCAGCCCGTCCGCAAACACGCTCGATTTGTCCGCCTTCCCGTCGCGGTCCGTGTCTTCGAGGATCAGGATTTTGTCATTCGCTGGCTGTCCGGGTTCGATCTGGGGGTAAAGGGAGGAGCTGCAGACCCAGAGGCGGCCTTGCGCGTCCCAATTCATCTGCGTGGGCTTTTCGAGGAGCGGGTTTTCGGCCCAGAGGGTGATCTGGTAGCCATCCTGCACGGTGAAATCGGGGAGCGGCGGTGGAGTGCGGGCGTCGATCGGGCCTTTGATGGGCGGGGTCGCCACGGCGGCGGTAGGAGTCAGAACCACCGCTCCCTTGGGATCGATCATGAAATTCAATTTACCCAGTTCCGCCACGCGCTTAAACGCATCCAGCAGGGAAACATTCGGGAGTTTCACCGTGATCCGGGTTGCCGCGTCCGGAAGCTGCGCCCCTTCCGGCATCAGCATCATCGTATTGACCTCCCAATCAGAGGCTTTCTTTTTTAGGAAATCAAACGCCTCCACGACCGTTGCATCTCTGAATTCCAGATTTGGCATGATGACCATTTGGAGCTTTTTCTCGCTGGCTGCCACGTGGTCTGCTTGCGCAGCGTCGTTCCTTCCGACCCCAGCTTTTTTCAGCCGGTCGATCTCGGCCTCGGCCTGCGCGATGAGCGGGTCGAACATCGGGATTTCCTTGGCATTCTGCCCCTGCTCATGCTTGCGGAAGCCGAAGAGGTAGGTGGCGTTCTCGGGCCGGAAACGGTGGAAGAAGAATTCGTTCTTTTTGAGGACCGCGGCGCGGAGAGGTTCGCTCTGCCTCGCTATCTCATCAACCGAACGAGAATCACTAGGCCATCCGAGTTCCTCTCCTAATCTAGTTGTAAGCATTCCGTAGCCAAATGCGTTTGGGTGGATTCCGTTCTCTGTTTGCGCAAGAAGCTGATTATTCGGAGTTTTGATGAGGATGATTTGCGTAGTGACACCGCTGACAAACCGCGCCCCTTTCTCCTTCGCCAGTTCCTCGATGGCCTTCGAGTATTGTTCGAGCATGGCGTTGTGCGGCGCGGGGTCGGGCAGGCCGGGCTTCCCGACGCGCAGGTCTTCGTGCCGGATCGGCGAGACGAGGACGAAGCGGATGGGAAGTAGCGCAGGCGCCCCGCCTGTCGGCAGTCCCGCGGGCGCCTCGCCCGCAGCGGCCGGAGCCCGCTCCCCCGCGCGAACGGGCGAGGCGCCCGGTCGGACTTCGGCAGGCGGGGCGCCTGCCCTACTTGCGATCACCTCCATCAGCTCGCCCATTTCCTTTTTGAAACGCGCCGCGGAATACGGCTCAGCGCCGTAGCGCGTTTCGTCGCGGTTAAGCGTGATGTCCTGCGCGCGATCCGTCATTTCCTGCAAGCTCGCCGCCATGCCATACCCGAGGAAGACGACCGTCGGCCTCACCATCGCGATGCTTTCCTTCAGCCGCTCCCAGCCTTTGTCCGGCCCGTCGAAGCTGGCGCGGGAGACGCCGCGCGGCGTGTCGCCCGCCCACGAGAGATTGCGCACGGTGAAGTGGCGGTCGGGGAATTGCTCATGCATCCGCGTTTCGAGATAACCATAAGTATTCTCCCGCTCCAAAAGCGTGTCGCCGAGCAGCAGCACACGGTCACCTTCCATGATCTCGAATGGATCGGCGGCGCGCGTGGATGGGAGGAAGATTAAGAGGAAGAGGAAGAGGAAGCGCATGGGAACGTGGACGGAGGAGACTGTGACATGTCCAATCGCGGACCAAGGCGGATGTTTGAGTGTTTGTGCGGGCTTGCCGCGGGGGAGGTCTGCGGCGAGAAACGCAGGAACACTCCGCCATGAATCGCAAATTCCTCCTCGGCTGCGGCTGCCTCGTGCTGATCCTCATCGGCACGATCGCCGCAGGGATTTTTTTCGCCGCGCCGCGACTTTACAAAAAGGGAACGGGTTGGTTCAACGCGCAGATGGCCGATTCGGGACGGCGTGCCGCCGTGGAGGCGGCGTGGAAGGAGCCGAGTCTGCGGCCGGATGCGAGCTGGTTCCCGCCGGTGGTGGATGGGTGGACTCTGGGGACGAGCGAGGATTTTACCACGCTGCCCGAGCTGCAACTCGACCGGCCCGGACGCCGCGGAAAGTATCGCGGGGAAAAGCAGGACGTGGCGGTGATCGTGGTGCCGGTGAGCGATCTGGAAGTCGAGGGCGTCATGAGCCGCGCAGTTGCGGCGCTCCAGACATCGCACGCAGGAGATTCCGATCGCAGCAATTCGGGAACGAGCAGCGCGAACATCCGCACGACGAGGAGCAGTTCGGTGGTGACCACGCGGACGCCGAGGCGGATGCATGCGGTGTTCAATGGCGACGACCACACGCGGATGTGGTGGCTGAAGGACTGGCTGTTCATTTTCCGCACGACCGGCCCGGAAGACCCGGATGCGTTTGCGGAAAAATATCTCGGCGCGATGTCGCCGGGTGATTTGGAGAAGCGGTAGCGGAGCATCTCTTCCTCTTCCTCTTAATTTTCCTCTTCATTTCCCCGTTTGCGGAGAGGAAGATTAAGAGGAAGAGGAAGAGGAAGAACCGCAGTCATTCCAGCCTTTCACACCGTCTCTAACATTGCTCCGCCAGGCCAGGTTGGTAGTGTTGCCCATTACCATGTCTCGCCGACTACGCATCGCCATCCTCGCCGCCGCACTCGCCTCGCAGGTGTCCGCCGGTGCGGCGGATCGCAAGGTCGAGTTCAACCGCGATGTCCGCGCGATCCTTTCCGACAAATGTTTCCACTGCCACGGGCCGGATAAGTCGCATCGGAAATCCGGGCTGCGGCTCGATGTGCGCGAGGACGCGCTGAAGCCCGCGAAGTCCGGCGACATCGCGATCGTGCCCGGCAAGCCGGATGAGAGCCAACTGGTGGCGCGGATTTTTTCCGAGGACAAAGACGAAGTGATGCCGCCGCCGGAAGAGCACAAAACGCTGACCGCCGCGCAAAAGGAAACGCTGAAACGCTGGATCGCGGAAGGCGCGGAGTATCAGCAGCACTGGGCGTATATCACGCCGAAGCGTCCGGCGGTGCCCGGAATTGCGGATCGCGGATTGCGGATTGCGGATTGGGAAAAGCGCGATGCAACTCGCGGTGCGGAGTTGCGGAAAAGGCTGGGTGAGATCGAAAAATGGCCGCGGAATCCGATCGACGCCTTCGTGCTCGATCGCCTGCTCCAACAAGGCCTCGCCCCTTCCCCCGAAGCCGCGCCGACCACGCTAGCGCGCCGCATCCATCTCGATCTCCTCGGCATCCCGCCGACACCCGAACAAGTCAAAGCGTTCACCGCGGAATCAATCCGCCGAGGAGGCGGAGGGGACTCGAGGGGGACGGAGGACGGGCGAGCCAATCCGCAATCCGCAATCCGCAATCTCCTCTCCTCCCCGCACTTCGGCGAACGCATGGCCGTCCCGTGGCTCGACGCGGTGCGCTTTGCCGACACCGTCGGCTTTCACGGCGATCAACGGCTCAATGTTTTCCCGTATCGCGATTACGTCATCGCCGCGTTCAACGCGAACAAGCCGTTCGACCAATTCACCATCGAGCAACTCGCCGGCGATCTTTTGCCAAAGCCGACTCAGGAGCAGCTCATCGCCACCGGCTTCAACCGGCTGAACATGGTGACGCGCGAAGGCGGCGCGCAGCCGGGCGAGTATCTCACGAAGTACAGCGGCGACCGCGTGCGTACCGTCTCCAGCGCATGGCTCGGCTCCAGCATGGGCTGTGCGGAATGCCACGATCACAAGTTCGATCCCTTCCTCGCGCGCGATTTTTATTCGATGTCCGCGTTCTTCGCCGATGTGAAGCAGTGGGGCGTCTATCAGGACTACGATTACACGCCTAATCCCGACCTCCGCGGCTGGAGCAACGACCATCCTTTCCCACCTGAGATCGAAGTGGAAAACGCGGCGCTGAAGCTGCGCCAGGAAACGCTCGCAACGCGAATCGTGCAGCTCGTCGAGAAACTCGACGCTGGGCAGAAATCCGCGTTTTCCAAATGGCGGGAGGACGCGCTCGCGCAGTTGAAGGGTGCGCCGTCCGGCTGGCTCGCGCTGACGCCGACCGGCGGCACTCAACAACCAGCGACGCCAAAGAAAACGGCCAAGCCGAAACCCGCGGCGGAGCCAGCGGCCGTGCCGGAATTTCAGATCGCGGATGAAAATCGTGTCGTCTTCGCAGCCGGGCCTGGGACGAAATCCAGCATCGAATTTCAGCCAGCGGCGGGCTGGCTCGCGGCGGTGCGGATCGAGCTGCTGCCGGACGAAAGTCACGGTGGAAAAATCCTGCGCGGCAACGCCAAGAGCGCGGCGCTCAAGGTGGCCTTTACCTCAAGAAAATCGGGGACGACCGCCGCGACGAATCTCGCGATGCGGCAGGCGGACGCGGACCACGCGCTGCCGCGCTACTACAACGGCTTTGCGCAGCTCGGCATCGGCGGAGCCTGGTCCATCGCAAATGCGTCGGCACCGGCAACGGCAGCGTGGCTCCTTGATGCGCCGATCCGCATCGCCGTGGGCGACACGCTCTCGGTTCAGATTGATGATAACCTCGCGAGTTCGCTCCGCGTGGCGATCTCACCGCTCGCGGCACCCGAGGCGCGCGGCGATTGGGCGTCGCTCGTGAAGATCGCGCAGAGCGATTCGCCCGCCGCGCGCGCGCTCTGGCTCGCCAGCACGGCGGCGGACAAGGCGCGCTATGCGGAATTAAAAACACTCGCGCAGCGCATCGCCGAATGTCGCAATGGCCGCGCGATGACGCTCGTCACCAAAGCCGTCGCGGAGCCAATGCCGATCCGCGTGCTCGCGCGCGGCAACTGGCAGGATGACACCGGCGAAATCGTGAAGCCCGCGCCGCCGGGATTTCTGACTCCGCCCGTGGATGCGGAAACCAAACGCCTCACGCGGCTCGACCTCGCGAAGTGGCTCGTCGCGCCGGAAAATCCGCTCACTGCGCGCGTCTTCATGAACCGGCTGTGGAAGCAGTTTTTCGGCAACGCGCTCAGCGCGCAGGTGAACGATCTCGGCGCGCAAGGCGAGTGGCCGACGCACCCGGAATTGCTCGACTGGCTCGCCGTGGAATTCCGCGAGAGCGGCTGGAATGTGAAGCACATGGTCGAGCTGATCGTGTCGTCCGCGGCATACCGGCAGGACTCGAATTTGCGCCGTGAATTGCGCGAAGCCGATCCCGAAAACCGCCTGCTCGCATCCCAAAATCCGCGCCGACTCGAAGCCGAATTTGTCCGCGACAACGCGCTCTCTATCGCTGGTCTGCTGAATCTCGAAATCGGCGGCCCAAGCGCGCTGCCGTACCAGCCAGCGGCCTACTACGAAAACCTGCAATTTCCGGATCGCGAATACGCCGCGGACAAGGACGAGCGCCAGTACCGGCGCGGCCTCTACACGCACTGGCAGCGCACTTTTCTCCACCCGATGCTGGCAAATTTCGACGCGCCCTCGCGCGAGGAAACCGCCTGCTCGCGCACCGTCGCCAATACACCGCAGCAGGCGCTCACGCTGCTCGGCGATCCGACCTTCGTCGAAGCCGCGCGCGCCTTTGCCACCAAGCTCCTCGCCGCTCCCTCGAACGATGATCGCGAGCGCATCGCGTCCGCATTTCAGCAAGCCCTCGCCCGCGCTCCGCGCGAAAAGGAAGCGCATTCGCTGGCCGCATTCCTCGCCACGCAGCGCGAACATTTTCAGGCCAATCCAGACGACGCGAAGAAACTGCTGCGCGTCGGCCTGACCCCCGCGAAAACCGCGAACGAAGCCGAACTGGCCGCCTGGACTTCGCTCTGCCGCGTGATGCTGAATCTGCACGAGACGATCACGCGTTACTAACTGTCCCGCGCCATGAATTCCGGATTCCGCCTCGCCGTCTGCGCAATCCTCGCCGCCGCGAGCGCGAGCGCCGCTGGTCCGGTCGCGCGCTGGAATTTCGGCCAGGAGGAAGCCACGCCGCTCGTCGCGCACGGCGGCGTGCAGCGCGACGTTCCGGGGCCGCGCCCGCCCGAATTTCCCGATTTCGATTCCGCGAATACGGCGGCGAAATTCGATGGCAACGGCGCGCACTTCGCCTTCGCCGACTCGGGTGCGGCAAGAGCTTTCGACTTCACCAATGGCGATGAGATCACGATCGAGGCGTGGGTGAAGGCGGACGATCTGCGCACGGGCGAGAACGTTTACATCATCGGCAAAGGGCGGACGCTTGCGCCGGGATTTTCGGGCGACAATCAGAACTGGGCGCTGCGTCTGCGCGAAACGAAAGGACAGGCGTGCGTGAGTTTTCTCTTCGCGACGCCGCGCAAGGATGGCGCGGAAAAAGACGACGCGCACTGGCATCGCTGGACGACTGCCGCGGGCTTCGCGCCCACCACGGGCTGGCATCACGTCGCGATCGCGTATCGCTTTGGCGAACCGGCCAGCGTGCGCGGCTGGATCGATGGCAAGTCGCAGCCGGGCGAGTGGGACATGGGCGGCGCGACCACGGATACGCCGGTCGTGGATGATGACGCGATCTGGATCGGCTCGTCGCTCGGCGGAAAACCAGCGAACAGTTTCCGCGGCTCGCTCGATGCGATTTCCATTCACCGCGAAATGCTCCGCGATGAAACGATGCGCACGCATTTCCGCCGCGAAGGCGGGCCACTCACTGCAAAGCTCGCGCTGGAGACAATGCCCGATCTCGGCGAGCTATCGCCGGGTCGCGTGCTCGCGGTTTTCCACGAGGGCCTTCCCGCGCACAATCGCTGGCTGAACGAAGGCGAGTCGCTCCCGAAAGAGACTGCGCGCTGGCTCGGCGGCGAGTTCCTTTTGGCGCGCGTGCCGCTGCGTTACGACCCGTGGGGAATTCGCGAAAGCTGGAAGTCGCCGGTGCTCATCCGCCTCGCCGCGGATGTCGCGCTCACGCCCGGCACACATCGCTTTCTGGTCCGCGCGCGCGGCCTCGGGCGGCTGTGGGTGAATGGCGCGGTGATCGCGCGGACCAAGCCGCCGAGCGGATCGGCGGACGGGTACAATCCCGTCACGCCCGTGCAATCTCCGCCGCTGCCGGGACTCCGCCCGGCGGGCGATGAAATGCGCGAGGTTTTCACTGATGCGGTGATCGGTGCGGGTGGCAAATGCAGGGTGGTTTTCGAGACCGTGTCCGGCGGAAAAGACACGCGCGTGGAGCCCGGCGAACTGACCGTCGCGGTGCGGACCGCGGACGGAGAATCGTACGAACTTCTCCAGCCATCGAACGCGTCTGCCGCGCCCGTGCCACTCACGGACGCTGCGATCGAAGCCGCGCGAGCGCGGATCGAGACGGCTTTGAGTGCGCACGACGACGCGAATCGCCGCAGCGATTAAGCGTGCCGCCGATCTGCGGGGCGCTGCGCGGTAGTCGCCGCTAGACAAAGTGCCACAGACGGCGCGCTTCAGCGCGACTAGGAAGGTCGGGGTCTTCGTGGTTGTATGGTTGAAATGATGCGAGCCAGTCTTCTTTTCTTCGCCGCCGCCACCTCCGTCGCGGTGGCCGAGGTTTCCAAACTTCCAGCGCCTTCGCAGCGGACGGTGGATTTTGGGAAAGACGTTCAGCCGATCTTCGAGGCGAAGTGCGTGAAGTGTCACGGGATCGAAAAGCAGAAGAGCGAGTATCGGCTCGATGTGAAAAGCGTCGCGCTCACGGGCGGCGAAAATCACGCGCCGAATATCGTGCCGGGAAAAAGCGCGGACAGTCGGCTCGTGCATTTCATCGCGGGACTCGATCCGGACATGAAGATGCCGCCGAAAGATGGCGCGCTGACGGCGGAGGAAATCGGCTTGGTGCGGCGTTGGATCGATGACGGCGCGAAATGGCCGGAGTCGGCGAGCGCGAAGGTCGTGGACAAGAAGGATTGGTGGTCGCTGAAACCGATGGTGCCAACCGGAAAGCGGAAAGCCGAAAGCGGAAATCTGATTGATGCATTTATCTCGGAAAAGCTCTCGGAGAAAGGGCTCGCGATGTCGTCGGAGGCCGATGCGCGGACGCTTTGCCGCAGGCTTTATTTCGATCTGACGGGTCTGCCTCCCTCGCCGGAGGAAATGGACACTTTCGTCGCAGACAAAACGCCCGGCGCTTATGAACGGCTCGCGGACAAGCTGCTCGCGTCGCCGCGTTACGGCGAACGCTGGGCGCGGCACTGGCTCGACGTCGTGCATTTTGGGGAGACGCACGGTTACGACAAAGATCAGCCGCGGCTGAATGCGTGGCCGTATCGCGACTATGTGATCCACGCGTTGAATGCCGACAAACCTTACGCGCGATTCGTGCAGGAACAGCTCGCGGGCGATGAGCTTTTTCCGGGCACTCGCGATGGCATCACGGCGCTCGGTTTTATCGCGGCAGGACCGTGGGACTTGATCGGGCACGCCGAGGTGCCCGAGGAAAAGATCGACGGCAAGATCGCGCGGCATCTCGATCGCGATGACATGGTGGCGAATACGATCAACACGTTTTGTGCGCTGACGGTGCATTGCGCGCAGTGCCACGATCACAAGTTCGATCCGATTTCCGCGGAGGATTATTACAGCCTGCAATCGGTCTTCGCGGCGCTCGATCGCGCTGATCGCGCGTACGACGACGAGGCTCCCGTTGCGGTGAAACGTGCTGCGTTGAACGCTCGAAAGCAGACGGTTTCCGCGCGGGCGGCCGAGCTGCGGAAACTGGCGGTGGACAAGGCGGGCGATGCGCTCGCCGCGCTTGAAAAAAAGATCGCCGAGCTGAAGAACCCAGCGGGGGATTTGCGTGCGCAGTATGGCTGGCACTCGGCGATTTCACAAAAGCAGGACGACGCGAAATGGGTGCAGGTCGATCTCGGGAAAGCGACCGCGCTGAGCCAGATCCTGCTCCATTCGTGCAGCGATGATTTCAATGGCATCGGCGATGGGTTCGGTTTTCCGGTACGGTTCAAAGTCGAGGCTTCCGACGATGCGGACTTTGCGCGTGGTGTGATGGTGCTGGCGGATGAAACGGCGAAGGATTTTGCCAATCCGAAAATCCACGCGGTGCGCTATGGCGCGGGCGGCAGCGCCCGCCATGTCCGCTTGACGGCGACGCGACTCGCTCCGCGGAAAGACGATTTCATTTTCGCCCTCGCCGAACTCGAAGTGATGGACGCGACCGGCCGCAATCTCGCGGCGAAAGCGGCGGTGACTTCCATCGACAGCATCGAAGCTCCGGCGCGCTGGGCGCGGGTGAATCTCACCGACGGTTGGTATGCCGGCGCGGACCCGGCGAAGGCTGCGGTCGCCGGGAGTGACACGACGAAGCTGGAGCAGGCGCGGCGGTTGATTTTGGAATCCGCGCTAAGCGAAAACGAGATCGCGGAACTCGACGCGGCGGAGATGGAGCTTTTGGAAATCCACAACCAACTCGGCGCGCTGCCGAAGCCGCACCTGGTTTACGCGGGCACGATTCACACCGGGGGCGGTGCGTTTGCCGGCACGGGCGCGAAGGGCGGCAAACCGCGACCCATCACGATCCTCGCGCGTGGCGATGTGACGCGGCCCGGTCGCGACGTGTTTCCCGGCGCGATCTCCGGCATCGCAGCGCTACCCGCGCGTTTCGATATTCCCAAAGAAGCGGCGGAAGGTGAGTGCCGCGCGGCTTTGGCGAAATGGATCACCGACCCGAAAAATCCGCTCACCTGGCGGACCATCGTGAATCGCGCGTGGCAATATCATTTCGGTCGCGGACTCGTGGAAACGCCGAACGATTTCGGCCGCATGGGCGAGCTGCCTTCGCATCCCGAATTGCTCGACTGGCTCGCTGTGACTTTCCGCGACGACATGGCCGGCTCGATGAAAAAGCTCCACCGCCTGATCGTCACGAGCGCGGCGTACCGGCAGTCGTCGGGCACGATCAATGAAAAGGCCGTGGCGTGCGACTCGGGCAACGCGCTGCTCTGGCGGCAGAACCGTCGCAAGCTGGAGGCCGAGGCGATTCGCGACAGCGTGCTCGTCGTCGCCGGCAAGCTCGATCTGACCATGGGCGGGCCGAGTTTCCAGGACTTCGTCATCACCCATCCCGAGCACTCGCCGCACTACGAATATCCACTCGCCGACCCGGAGAATCCCGCGCTCCACCGTCGCGCCGTGTATCGCTTTCTCGTGCGCAGCCAGCAGCAGCCGTGGATGGCCGCGCTCGATTGCGCCGACCCATCCATGCTCGTGGAAAGGCGCAACCAAACCATCACGCCACTCCAGGCGCTCGCCCAGCTCAACAACCAGATCATCGTCGCGATGGCGAAACACTTCGCCGCCCGCGTGGACAATGCCGGCACGGACGTGCCAACAAAAATCAGGGAAGCCATGCGACTTGCCGTGCAGCGACCGCCGACACCCGACGAGCTAACTGCCCTCACGACCTACGCGAACGAACACGGCCTCACGAATGCCTGCCGACTGATTTTGAATCTAAACGAGTTCGCGTTTGTGGACTGACCTGCACGATGAACCACTCGCCTTTTCACCAAACCTGGCCTGGCGCAGCGGTGACGCGCCGCGATTTCTTCTGGCAAAGCGGCGGTGGGCTCGGCGGCATCGCGCTCGCCGCGATGCTCGGTGAAGGAAACCTTCTCGCGCACACCACGACCGGTGTGCTGCATCATCCGGCGAAGGCAAAACGCGTGGTGCAACTTTTCATGGCCGGGGCGGCGAGCCATCTCGATCTTTTTGACTACAAACCCGAACTCGTGAAGCGGCACGGGCAGCCGAGCGATTTCGGCGAGCATGTGGAGGCGTTTCAAAATGGGCTCGGGCCGTGGCTCAAACCGGTGTGGGATTTTCAACCGCATGGGCAATCGGGAAAGATGCTCGGCGAAGTCGTGTCGGATTTGGGCGCGGTGGTAGATGAGATCGCGTGGGTTCACAATCTGGTCGGGAAAACCGGAGTGCATTCGCAGGGAACGCTGTTGCAGACGACGGGTTTCAACCGGCCTGGATTTCCGGGAATGGGTTGCTGGGTAAGCTATGGGCTGGGTTCGATGAATGACAATCTGCCGACCTTCGTGGTGCTGCCGGATCATCGCGGGCTGGCATCGAATGGGACGAAAAATTGGGATGCCGCATTTCTGCCGGCGCAGCATCAGGGCACGATGATTTATCCGGGTACGGAAACTCCGATCACCGATCTTTTCCCGGACAAACGCGGCGATTTCATCACGCCCGCAAGCGAACGCGTGGGCGGGGAAGTGCTCGCGCGTTTGAACCAGGCGCACGCTGCCACGCGCGCCGGTGATGCGCGGCTCGATGCGCGCATCCGCAGCTACGAACTCGCGGCGAAAATGCAGCTCGCGGCGCCGGAGGCACTCGATATTTCCCGCGAATCTCCGGCGACGCTGGCGATGTATGGCATCCGCAATGACGTGAAGGAGTGGCCAAAGGAAATCAATGCGGCGGAAGAGATGGATGTCTTCGGGCGCAAGTGTCTCGCCGCGCGGCGGCTGCTCGAACGTGGCGTGCGTTTCGTGCAAGTGTGGAGCGGGAATGACAACGGCTTCCCGCGGCGCAATTGGGATTCGCACGAAGACATCGAGCGCGATCACGGCCCGCTGGCGCGTGGTTTCGCGCGCGGCGCATCAGCTTTCGTCCGCGATCTGAAACAGCGCGGGATGCTCGACGATACGATCGTGCTGTGGACGACGGAGTTTGGGAGAATGCCATCCGGCCAGGGCGGAAAAGGGCGCGATCACAATCCGTATGTCTTCACGAACTGGCTGTGCGGCGGTGGCATCAAAGGCGGTGTCATCGCGGGTGAGAGCGATCAGTGGGGCTACAAGCCGATGGACCGCGGCGCACCGACCGAAGTGTACGACATCCACGCGACCATCCTGCATTTACTAGGCATCGATCACACCCAGCTCGCCTTCCGCAACAATGGCATCGACCGCCGCCTCACAGACGTGCATGGGCATGTCATCGCAGACCTGCTCGCGTGATGAAATGTCGGCGAGTTTGTTCAACCCAACTTCGGTGATGGGAACCGCGGAGGACGCCACGGGGCAGGGCACCCACTCCCGCGGCAAAACTACGAACGCCGGCGACGCTTGACGTGAAGCTGCGCGAGGGACTTGGCGAGTGCGGCCTGCACGGCGGCGGCTTCCTCGGAACCCAGGTCTTTTCGCGCCATCGCTTCACGGGCGCGTTGCACGGCGGCCTCGGCGGCGCCTTCGTCGATGTGCTCGGACTCGAGCGCCATGTCGGTCATCACTTTCACCGAAGTCTGATCGACCGATACGAAGCCTTCGCCAACGGCGAGGTATTGTTTGGCACCACTTTTGGAAACCACCAACTCGCCCGGCTTTATCTGCGTGAGCACGGGAATGTGCATGGGCAGCACACCCATTTCACCCTCGACAGCGGGAAGCACGACGCTATCCACGTCGTCGCTGTAGGCGACTTTCTCGGGAGTGACGATTTCGAGTTTGAGGGTAGCCATTGGGGAAGGTTGAGAGTTTTAAGTTGAGAGTTGAGAGCCGCGTTTACTTACTGGGTGTCAGGAATTGAAAGGCGGCTCACAACTCTCAACTACCAACCCTCAACTAGTCTTTAATCATCTCAATGCCGCCCTTCATGTAGAAGTTCGTTTCGCCGATGTCATCGTGCTTGCCATCGAGGATTTCTTTGAAACCTCGGACGGTTTCCTTGATCGACACATACTGTCCGGGCGTGCCGGTGAAGACTTCGGCGACGCTGAAGGGTTGCGAGAGGAAGCGCTGAATTTTGCGGGCGCGGAAGACGAGCAGCTTGTCCTCGGGCGACAGCTCGTCCATGCCGAGAATCGCGATGATGTCCTGCAAATCCTTGTAGCGCTGGAGCACGCGCTGGACGCCGCGAGCGACTAGGTAATGCTCTTCGCCGACGATTTCAGGCGCGAGCGCCTTCGATGTGGAAGCGAGCGGATCGACGGCGGGATAGATGCCCAGCTCAGCGATGGAACGCTCTAGCACGATCGTCGAGTCCAAGTGGGCGAAGGTATTCGCGGGAGCTGGGTCGGTGAGATCGTCCGCGGGGACATACACGGCCTGCACGGAAGTGATAGAGCCTTTCGTCGTGGAGGTGATGCGTTCCTGAAGCGCACCCATTTCCGCGGCAAGCGTAGGCTGATAGCCTACCGCCGACGGTGTGCGCCCGAGCAGCGCGGACACTTCGGAGCCAGCTTGCGAGAAGCGGAAAACGTTATCGACGAAGAGCAGCACGTCCTGATTCTTCTCGTCGCGGAAGTATTCCGCCATCGAGAGCGCGGAGAGCGCAACGCGGAGACGCGCGCCGGGAGGCTCGTTCATCTGGCCATACACGAGCGCGACCTTTGACTTACTCAGATCCTTCTGGTTGATGACGCCCGCTTCGCTCATCTCGTGGTAAAGATCGTTACCTTCGCGCGAGCGTTCACCCACTCCGGCGAAGACTGAGAAGCCACCGTGGCCTTTGGCGATGTTATTGATGAGTTCGAGAATGACGACGGTCTTGCCGACACCCGCACCGCCGAACGCGCCAACTTTGCCACCCTTGGTGAAAGGACAGATCAGGTCGATGACCTTGATGCCAGTTTCGAGGATGGTCGATTTCACATCCTGATCGGTGAGCGCAGGAGCCGGACGGTGAATGGGGTAACGCTTTGTGTGTTCCACGGGACCGCGTTCATCGACGGGATCACCAGTGACATTGAAAATGCGTCCGAGAATCCCCTCACCCACCGGCACGCTGATCGGTGCGCCGGTCGCGACGACTGGCAAACCGCGCTTCAGACCTTCGCTACCGCTCATCGCGATGGCGCGGACCCAGCCTTCGCCGAGGTGCTGCTGCACTTCGAGGACGAGCTTGGTATCGACGCCGTTGACGTTGAACTGAATCTCAAGCGCTTCGTAGATTTTCGGGAAGATGCCTGAGACGGAAAAATCGACGTCCACGACGGGGCCGATGACTTGGACGATGGTGCCGGTATTGCTCATAGGAAAATGCGGGATGCGAGTTGGGAAAGAAGGGTTAGCCGAGCGCCATTTGGGCGGTCGTGATTTCGAGAAGTTCGGTGGTAATCGCGGCCTGGCGGACCTTGTTGTATTCGAGCGTCAGGTCTTTGATGAGTTGCTTCGCGTTATCCGTGGCGCTCTTCATCGCGACCATCCGCGAGCTATGCTCGGAGGCGCGCGCGTCGAGGATCATTTGATAGACTTGGAAGTGAACGAAGTGCGGGAGAATCGCGCTGAGCACCGCGGCCTGATCGGGCTCAAAAGTGTATTCGCTGGCATCGTTGGTCTTCGCTTCGACTTTCGCATCCTCCTGCGCACCGCCGACACCGATACTTACCGCGAGTGAGCCAATCGGGAGGATCGTGCGCGCCTTCGGAATCTGCGTGAGGGTGTTAATGTAATCCGTGAAAACGACGGTCACGCGATCCACTTCGCCGCTCTTGAATTTGTCCATCGCGAACTTCGAGACGCCCTTCGATTGGAGAAACGAAAAGTTGTCCTTCAACTCAAACTCGGCGGCAAGCGTGCGCTTCGAGCGGACGAGGTATTGGACGCCCTTGCGTCCCACGGCGACGAAGATCGTCTTCTCGGGATCGAACTTCGCGACTTCGCGCAGCAGGTTTGTATTCAGCGGTCCGCACAAGCCTTTGTCCGTGCTAACCACGACGACCAGTTCCTTCTTCACTTCGCGAACTTTGATCAACTCGTGCGCCCCATCCGATGTGCCCGCGGACACTGCCTGGAGCGTGCGGTTCAGTAACTCCGCGTAAGGCCGTCCGCCCAATGCGGCCATCTGGGCCTTGCGCATTTTCGCCGCGGCCACCATCTGCATGGCCTTGGTAATCTGCGAAGTATTTTTGACCGACTTGATGCGTCGGCGGATGTCGCGCGTGTTCGCGGCCATGTCAGGAGGTTGAGTGTCGAGAGTTGAGTGTTGAGTAGCGCACTAACTCTTAGCGGTAGCTGGATTTGAATTCCGTGAGTGCGGCCTTGAGATCGTTCGTGATGTCATCGTCGATCGCACCCTTGTCGCGAATCTTCCCGAGCACGGCGTCTTTGCGCGTGGTGAAGTAGTCCTGCAGCTTGAGCTGGAAGTCTTTGATCTTATCCACGGGGACATCGTCCATGTAACCGTTCTGCATCGACCAGAGCGTGGAGACCATGATCTCGGTGGCGAGTGGGTTGTATTGCACCTGCTTGAAGAGTTCGACGATGCGCGCGCCACGATCGAGGATCGACTTGGTCTTGGCATCCAGGTCGCTGCCGAACTGCGCAAAGGCCGCAAGCTCGCGGAACTGGGCCAAGTCACCTTTGATCTTACCGGCGACTTGTTTCACGGCTTTGATCTGCGCGGCGGAACCTACCCGACTCACCGAGAGACCTACCGACACGGCAGGGCGGATGCCTTGGTAGAATAGGTCGGTTTCGAGATAGATCTGACCGTCGGTGATGGAGATGACGTTCGTCGGAATGTAAGCCGACACGTCGCCAGCTTGAGTCTCGATGATCGGGAGCGCGGTGACGGAACCGTTGCCGTTCTTTTCATCAACACGAGCGCTACGCTCGAGCAAGCGGCTGTGGAGATAGAAGACATCGCCGGGATACGCCTCGCGACCGGATGGGCGTTTGAGGAGGAGCGAGACTTGGCGGTAGGCGACGGCGTGCTTGGAGAGATCATCATAGACGATGAGCGCATCCATCCCATTATCCATGAACCACTCACCCATCGCCGCACCGGAGAACGGCGCGAGGTATTGGTTCGTGGCGGTGTCGGACGCGGGAGCCGAGACGATGATGGTGTAAGGCAGCGCGCCAGCCGCTTCGAGAATGGCGAGGGAGCGGGCGATGTTCGAGTTCTTCTGCCCAATGCCGACGTAGATGGAATAAAGCGGCCGGAAACCGGGCTTGCCTTCGTTGGCTTTGTTGATCCGCGCCTGGTTGATGATCGTGTCGATGGCGATCGTGGTCTTGCCGGTGGCGCGGTCGCCGATGATGAGTTCACGCTGTCCACGGCCAATGGGGATCATCGCATCAATGGCCATGATGCCGGTCTGCACGGGCTGGCTGACGGATTTTCGCTTGATGATGCCGGGCGCTACTTTTTCGACTGGGTAGGTCGCGGTCGCCGCGATCGGGCCTTTGCCATCGACTGGAAAACCGAGTGTGTCGACTACGCGACCGAGCAAGCCTTTGCCAACCGGCACGGAGAGCAGACGACCTGTCGTCTTTACCTCGACGCCTTCGACGATCTGTTTTTCGTCGCCGAGCAAAATGCAGCCAACTTCGCCTTCTTCGAGGTTCAGCGCGAGTCCGTAGAGGCCGCCGGGAAATTCGATCAGCTCATTGAGCATGACATCGCTCAAGCCTTCGATACGGGCGACGCCGTCGCCAATCTCGCGGACGATGCCGACGTTGGATTTCACCGTCGTGGTCTTGAGGGCGCTGATTTGGGATTCGAGTTCTTGAAGAATGTTGCTCATCGGAAAGTGGAGAGTTGGGTGTTGAAAAGGGTGAGCGGCTAGACGGTGGCGAGATTGGATTCGAGGCGGGATAGGTGCCCGCGGACGCTGCTATCCCACACATCGCTGGCGATTTTCACGCGGACGCCGCCGATGAGTTCGGGCGAGATTTTGAATTCGGTGGTGAGGTCCTGCCCATACTTGCTGCGAAGCGTGCCGAGCAATTGCTGGCGCATATCGCCGGCCAGGTCGGTGGCGCTTTCGATGACGGCGTGGCGCTTGGCGACTTCGACCCGGATGAGCCGCTGATAGTTCTTCAAAATGTCGGTGTATTTGCGGGGCTTCTTGTCGATGACGGTCTGCGCGATGGTGCGCACCTTGGCCTCATCGAGCTTTCCTTCGGTGAAACTGCCAAGGAAGAGTTTCTTCGAGAGCTTGCGGGCTTCCTTGCTGATTTTCATCGGGAGTCAGAGGGGAAAAATCAGGCGGCGAGTTCGCGCGAGGCTTCTTCGGACAGACGGCGCTGATCGTCGGCGGTGAGAACCTTGCCGGTGACCTTCGCGGTGGTGTCGATCACGAGCCGGGAGACTTCACGCTTGAGATCAGAAAAAGCCTTTTCACGCTCGATCACCGTAGCTTCACGAGCCTTCGCGATGATCTGCTCGGCGGTCGCGATGGCTGCCTGCGATTCACGCTCACCAATGGCTTTCGCGGCAGCACGAGCCTCGTCTATCATCTTCTGCGCTTCAGCGTTCGCCTTGCCGATCACGTCCGCGGAAGTCTTCTGCGCATCGGCGAGCTGGAGCTTGATCTTCGCGGCATTTTCCAAGCCCTCGGCGATCTTCGTCCGGCGTTCTTCGAGGACTTTCAGGATCGGCTTGTAGGCAAACTTTTGCAGCAGCAACGCGACGATCGTGAAGCTGATGACCTGCGAGAGAAAATACCACCAGCTCACGCCGAAAGTTTCGGCGATCTCCTTGATCGGGTTGCCTTCCTTGGTAACCTCGGCGGCGGCGAGAGTGATGAACGAAATCATATTTTGAGAATGAAAGGGAAGGAATAGGCGCGGGGTTTCGCGAACGAAAACCCCGCGCCCGCGAACTTATTTCACCAGGTAGATGGCGAAGAACACGATGCCTTCTGCGAAGGCGGTGCTCAGGATCGCCTGCACGAGGATCGGGGTCGCCGCGCCGGGATTGCGCCCGACTGCCGACGACGCGCCCATACCGATCAGACCCACGCCGAGTGCTGCGCCGAGCGCTGCAAGACCGACGTGAATGCTGCCGGACATTTCGGCGAGGATGGTTGCGATGTTCATTTGGTTTCCTTTTGTTTTTTGTTTCTCCGCCGGCCCCCACTGACACGCATGGTCAGACCGTCGAAATTGATTCGTTAGAAATTAGTGATGCGCCTCGTCGTGATCGTTGGCGTGCCCGCACATGAGCAGGGTGAAAACGGCGGTGAGCAGCATGAAGACCAGCGCCTGCACGATACCGACGAGCAGCTCCAAGAAATAGAACGGAATCGGAATCAGCCACGCAAGGGCCGGGACGATATGCGACATGGATTCGAGGACGTTTTCGCCCGCGAAAATATTGCCGAAAAGGCGGAAGCTGAGCGAAACCGGGCGGAACAGAATCGAAATAACTTCCAGCAGACCCACCATAACGAAGATGCCCGCCATCGCGATTTTCAGCAGGCCGGACATTTCCTTCCGCGCCGGGTTTCCAAAGATGTGAACGATCGAGCCGCCGATGCCATTGGACTGAAGCGCCCACCAAATCCAGCAGACGAAAAAGATGATCGCCATCGCCAGCGTCATGTTTAGGTCGGCATTCACCCCGCGGAAGAGCGGGCGGCTGATGTGATCCATCTTGCCAAGTGCGTCCGGATGCCCCCACCCAATCGTGCCGACCCCGGGAATCAGGCTGCACCAGTTCGTGAACAGGATGAAAATGAACACCGTGGCGAAGAACCAAAACGTTTTCTTCACCAAAACCTTGCCGACGATGCTTTCGAGAAAGTTGTAAAGCCCCTCGACCAAGAACTCCCAAAAGTTCTGCGCGCCCTCCGGCACGTCCTTGATTTTCCGGGTGGCGACTTGCGCGAAAACAATGATCCCCAGCGCAACGATCCACGTCACGATCATCGAATTCGTCGGCGAAATCCCCGACTGCTCATTCATCGGCAGCGCCCGAAGCGGAATCCCCTCCGCCGCGTGCTCGGCGTGCGCGTGATCCGCAGCGCCGCTCGAAATGCTCTCCACGGCGGGCGCGACTTCGTCCGCCGCAAAAACGTTCCCGCCGACAAATCCGAACATCGCGATGGCGAGAATCAGCGACCGCAAAATGCGGCTGGCAAAGGAATATCGGGCGATGAAGAGACTGGTGCTCATGGTGATGCAAGGCCACCGGAGAGGCTCGGACTCGGCGCAGGGGCGGCCAAAAACTACCCGGCTCGCAAGCCAGAAAGTCCCGAGATTTCGTCGGTGAGGCGCGGATTGAACATCCCGTGGAAAGACATGGCAAGCAGTTTGTGAAATTTTTCACAAACTTTTCCGGAAAGTGTCCGCGGACAAACCAAGCATCTCGTTTTGCCCCGTTCAGCGCGTTGCCGCGCAAGCGTTCAGCAACGGTGCCTGCGGACCAATGAACCCGAACGCGGCGATGGAGATTGCCGCGGAGGACACGGAGGACACTGAAAACGCGGATGAGGAAGAGGTGGCGTTCCTTGTCGCCAGGCGGGCGTCGTTCACCGATTGGGTGAGCGGCTCCAGCTTCGTAAATCTCCGCGTTCTCCGTGTGTTCCGCGTCGTCCGCGGCTTCCATCGCCGAAGCTGGGTCGAATGCCGCGCATTACCCTTCCGCCAATTCCTCCGCGGGGTATGTCCAGATTTCGCTCAGGGTTGGGTGATAGTGCGGCGTCGTGGCGAGCTGGCCGGCGGTGGCTCCGAAGCGCATCGCGACGACGATTTCGTGGATCAATTCGGACGCTTCGGGGCCGACGCACGCGCCGCCGAGGATGCGGCGGGTGGTGCGGTCGGCGATGAGTTTTACAAAACCATCCGTCGCGCCGCGGACGATGGCTTTTCCGTGATCGGAAAAAAGATACGTGGCGGCGATGTGGTCGATGCCTTGCTCGGCGCATTCGCGCTCCGTGAGCCCGACGGCAGCGACTTCGGGGTGGGTGAAGACGGCGAAAAGCTTGAGCGCGTAATCCATGCGCTCGAGTTCACCGGCGAGTTTTCCGAGGATTCGCGCGGCGTTGCGCGCGGCGAGTTCGCCCTGCTGGATGGCGATGTGGACGACCTCGTACGGACCGCAGACGTCGCCTGCCGCGAAGAGATGCGGCGCGCCGCATTGCTGTGTCGTCTCCGCGATGATCGCGCGATTGGTTTTAACTCCGGCGCGATCCAGCGCGAGTCCGGCAATGGCGGGCTCGCGGCCCAATGCGTAGATGATTTGCGCGGCGGCGACGGTGCGCGGTTCGCCGTGGTGCTCGAAGTGGATGGTTTTGCCCGCGTCGTCTTTGGTGACGCGCTGCAATTTGGTGTCGCGGAAAATTTTGATGCCGCGTTTTTCCAGCGCATCGGAAGTGGCGTTCGCGATGTCCGCATCCATTTCTTTGAGCACTTGCGCGCTGCGCTGAATGACGCTCGTGGGAACGCCAAGGCCAGCGTAGTAGCTCGCGAGTTCCAGCGCGATCGCGCCGCCGCCGAGGATGCAGACGGATTCGGGAATCGTGTCCGCATCAAGCACGTCGTCGCTCGTCCAGAAGCCCGCGTCGTCGAGCCCTTCCACCTTTGGCCCGCCGATTCGCGAGCCTGTCGCGATGAGGAATGCGCGAGCGGTCACGCGCTGGAGTCCACCGGCGTAAAGACGAATGTCGATCGTGTGCGGATCGGCGAACTCCGCATTGCCACGTGCAAAATCGAAGCGTCCGCTCGCAATCTGCCCGCGCCGGTAGTCCGCGAACTCGCCGATGAGCCGCCGTTTTCGCGCGAGGATCACCGCGGCGTTTGGCCCAATGTATTCCGCGTGCAGTCCGAACTCCGCCGCCTCGCGAATCGCCGCCGCGCGGTGCCCCGTTTCCAGCAGCGTCTTGCTCGGCATGCAGCCGCGCAGGATGCACAGCCCGCCGATCTCGCGCCCGCCTTCGACGAGTAGCGTCGTCAGTCCGAGCTTGGCCGCGGTCGAAGCGCTGGCGTATCCCGCGCTTCCGCCGCCGATGACGATGAAGTCGTAGGAGTCATTCATGGCGGAAGATTATCGGACAGCGGCTAAACTCGATCGCCACGACTGAAGCGAGAGCATTTCCCGCTACTCAGTGCCCTCCACGGATTCCTCTTCTTCGTCACGGACGACGGGGGCGATGCCGGAGAGCATCTCGCCTTCGCGCATGTCGATGAGTTTCACGCCTTGGGCGTTGCGTCCGGTTTCGCGGATTTCGGCGACGCGGGTGCGGACCATTTTGCCCTTGTTGGTGATAAGCATCAGTTCATCGGCATCGCGCACGGTGAGTGCGCCGGCGACGCCGCCGGTGCGTTCGGTGGTCTTCATGGTGATGACGCCTTTGCCGCCACGCGATTGCAGCCGGTAGTCGTCAAAGGTCGTGCGTTTGCCGAGGCCGTTTTCGCCGGCGACGAGCAGCATCGCGTCCTTGTTCACAAGCGCGGCACCCACGATGTAATCGCCTTTGTCTGGGCGGATGCCCCAGACGCCGACGGTGTTGCGGCCCTGGTCGCGCAGTTCCTCTTCGTTAAAGCGAATGCTCATGCCCTCGTGCGTGATGAGCACGATTTCGTCGAGCCCGGAGGTCAATTTGCAGTCGATGAGGCGGTCGCCTTCCTCGATCTGGATCGCGATGATCCCGCCTTTGCGGATGTTTTTGAAGTCGCTGAGGTTGGACTTTTTCACGATGCCGCTGCGCGTCGCGAAGACGATGTGCAGCTTGTCCGTCCAGGTATCCACTTCCTCCTTCTGGCCCTGCACGCGGATGGTCGCGGCGATTTTTTCCTCGGGCCGAAGCTCCAGCAGATTCGCGATGCTGCGGCCTTTGCTGGCGCGCGAGCCTTCGGGAATTTCAAACACGCGCTCGACGTAGCACCGCCCATCGGTCGTGAAGAACATCAGGTAATCGTGCGTCGTCGCGGAGAAGAGATGCTCGACGAAATCATCCGCATCCTCCTCGCTCGCACCCTCGCGCGCGGTCATGCCGATGACTCCCTTGCCGCCGCGGCGCTGGGCGCGGTAGGCGGAAACGGCGGTGCGTTTGATGAAGCCGTTGTGCGTGAGCGTGACGATGACGCCTTCGTTGGCGATGAGATCTTCGATGCTGATCTCGCCTTCCGCCGGGACGATCTGCGTGCGGCGCGGAGTGCCGTGTTTTTTCTGAATCTCGCGCAGCTCTTCCTTGATGATTTTCAGCACGCGCTTTTCCCGCGCGATGATGTCCATGAGGTCCTTGATCGTTTCGAGCAGCGCGTCGTATTCGCCCTTGATGCTTTCGCGCTCGAGTCCGGTGAGTTGGTAAAGGCGCAGGTCGAGGATGTGGCCGACCTGCTTCTCGGTGAATTTGTATTGCCCGTCGGCGGTGAGGCGCGCGTCGGAGCGGATGAGGACGCCGATCTGTTCGACGGCGCCGCGTGCCCACGAAAGCGCCATGAGCTTGCCCTTCGCGTCGTCGCGGTCGCGCGAGTCGCGGATGATGCGGATGAAGTCATCGAGATTCGCGAGCGCGATGAGGTAGCCTTCGAGTTTTTCGGCTTCGACCTCCGCCGCGTTCAACAGGTAGCGCGTGCGGCGCAGCACGATCTCGCGCCGGTGCTCGATGTAACAACCGATGGCGTCCTTCAGCCCGAGCAGCCGCGGCTTGCCGTGGTCGATGGCGAGCATGTTCACGCTGAACGATGATTCGAGCGCGGTGTGCTTGAAGAGGTTGTTGAGGATGACTTTCGGATTGCCGTCGCGCTTCAGCTCGATGACCACGCGCGTGTTTTCGTCGGACTCGTCGCGCACGTCGCTGATGCCCGCGAGCACCTTGTCGTTCACCAAGTCGGCGATGCGCTTCACCAGTTCGTTGCGCTTCACGTTAAACGGAATCTCCGTGATGATGATCTGCTCGCGCCCGCCTTTCAGCTCCTCCACGCCCGCCCTGCCACGCACGCGGACCGCGCCTTTGCCAGTCTCGAAATAGGAGCGGATGCCCGCGCCGCCCTGGATCGTGCAGCCAGTGGGAAAGTCCGGCCCTTTCACATGCTCCATCAGCCCATCGAGCGTGATGTCCGGGTCGTCGATCTGCGCGCAGATGCCGTCGATGCACTCGCTGAGATTGTGCGGCGGGATGTTCGTCGCCATGCCCACCGCGATGCCGGTGCCGCCATTCACGAGCAGGTTTGGGAAAGCCGCCGGCAACACCACCGGCTCCGTCAGCCACTCGTCGTAGGTCGGCACGAAATCGACCGTCGCCTTGTCCATGTCGTCCATCAGCGCCGCGCCGAGGTGCCGCAGCCGCGCTTCGGTGTATCGCATCGACGCCGGCGGATCGTCTTCGACCGAGCCAAAGTTCCCCTGCCCGTCGATCAGCATGTCGCGCATCGCCCACGGCTGCGCCATGTGGACGAGCGTCGGGTAGATCGCCTGGTCGCCGTGCGGATGGTAGTTACCCATCGTATCACCGACGATCTTCGCGCACTTGATGTGCTTGCGATTCGGCAGCACGCCGAGGTCATTCATGGTGACGAGGATGCGCCGCTGCGATGGCTTCAACCCATCGCGCGCATCGGGCAGCGCGCGGCTGATGATGACGGACATTGAGTAGTCGAGAAAAGACTTCGACATCTCCTCGGCCACGTTCATGGGTTGGACTTTTTCGTTGGGATTCAGGTTGGGCATGGGAAAGGTGGGTTGGGAAAACTAACGGGTTATTGGTAAGCATCGCGCCGATGGCGGATTGCGGTGATGTCCACGACGCGCGTGCGGTCATCGATCGAATAAATCACGCGGTAATCACCGACGCGCATCCGCCACAGATCGCTGGAGCCTTGCAGCTTCAGACAGCCAGAAGGTCGTGGCTGGCTGGCAAGTTTTTCGATCTTTGGGAAAATGCGTTGCACGGTTTGGGCGTCGAGTCGTTCGAGGTCTTTGCGGGCCGAACGGGCAAACGTGATGGAATACTCAGCCATTCAGTTTGCCGGCCTTGAGGAGTTTGCTGCGCACGGCGGCGAGCGATTCGCGTGGCTCGTTTGCGCGGCGTTTGGCGAGCAGGGTGTCGTAAAAGTCCTCCCATACTGCCTTGTTGCGCTTGAGGTCGATCACGACCGCGGTTTTGTGACCGGTTTCATCGATGAGGAATTGGACTCCAGACATTTGGTATGTGGTTAAACGTTTTTGATTGATCCGAGAATTTGCGTGCGTTTTTCGATGGTGACCTCAATCCCGCGAGTCGCGATCTTCGCGGATGATCTCGTCGGCCGTTGCCTCCCCGGCCCACGGTGGCATGGATTTTAGATGTTCACTCGTTCCAGAAAAAGGCTCTCGCGGAGCTTTCAGCAGTTGCTGCAATCGCGCACGCTCTTGAATCTCGGCGGTAAGTTCCGCGATACGCTCGCGGGCGAATTGGACCTCGCTGCCGAGTTGATCGGGCATGAGTTCGGCGACGGTGCCTTCGCGGTCGATGACGACGGGCAGACCTTCGCGGCGGCTGTCTTCGACGACTTCGAGGAAGGCTTGGTGCAGGCCGCGTTCGGTCAGCAATTCCATCGGGATGCCGTGCGCGGGTGGAAAGGTTTCCGGGTTCATAGCGACAGGTTAAAGTCGGCGACGGCCTTCGCAAAGGCGGGTTTGTCTTCGATGGTCAACGCGTTGGCAGAGCCGTGCGCGATGAGGCGCGGACGTCCAACACTCGCGGCGTGCAAGCGCCAGTAATCGAGGACGGGGCGGTAGATCGTGAAAAGATTCCGCAGGCTGACTGCGAAGCGGCGGCGCAAGTCGGCGTCAGGGACGTTGTGTCCGCCGGAGAGGACGCGACGCGCGACGCGGCGTTGGGAATGTTCGAGAGTCGGCAGCATTAGAAAATCGAGTTGAATCGAATAACCGGCGCCGCGGGCATCGGCGAAAAGCCGCCGATACGTCCTTCCACTAAGCGTCGTCTCCAGCACGAAATCGCGCCCATCCGCGACGAACTTTCGGAAGCGCATAAGCACCAGTCGCCCGGCTTCGAGCAGCGCCCGATCGGGCGCGAATGGCGAAAGCCCCCGCGCAATTTCATCGGCATTGATGAAGTCGAGCAACGCGAGTTCGCGCGGTGCAAAACGCTTGATGAAGGTCGTCTTCCCCGCGCCGTTTGGGCCTGCGATGATGTAGAGCGATGGCATGATCGGTCACTCATCGAGTTTGCAGCTCTCAGAGAGTTCGTCGAGAAACTCAGGTTTCAAATACTTTACAATGCTCGCTACTTGATTAACGCGTTCCCGAAGAACGTTGAACGCGATGTAGCGACAAATCCCTGCTAACGGTGGTGAGAGACGTGAGAAGGTCGGGCGATTGACCTCGATCATCACTTTGCCTCGCCGTTCCTTTGGCGCAACGAGGTAAAGCGGAATGTTAATGTTAGGCTGCATCGCAACTAGGTCAGCCATACGAAGCAGCCCCGAGTAAATGGACGTAGTGCTCTCTATCTCGAAAGCCGCAACGATTGCGTTCCGGTTGAGCCAGAGCACATCAATGAGTTCGATGGTGCTGTTTGTCGCATCGTCAAACTGCAACGGGAGCTCGTCTTTTAGTCGCGGCAGGTTTGAGAATTTGTCGTTCTGAAATGCGCGTCCACGATCATTCTTTGCAACCCACACGTCGAATCCCATATCGACTCCAAGCTTTAGCAGTAGCCATTGAATCTCTGTGTGCTCGGTAGGAGCCTTCTCCGCAGGTGGCTCATCACCTTCCGAGTCATCGACACCGGGAACGGTAACTTGAATTGTTGTCTCACCGACCTTTGACTTGAAGGCACGCGGTTGAACACGCTCGTTGAAGCCGGGAATCGTCTTTAGGTCCGAGATCTTAAAGCCACTAGCCTTTTTCTTGGACCACTCCCTGCCAAGTGGCGTTATCTGAACGCATCCACGTCCACGCGGATCGAGAAGGTTCGCGAAGACCAGATATTGTCGAGCCCAGTGAACTCTATTTCGGAAAGTCGGAGTTCCGCCCGAGTTCTTCTGCTTAAAGTCGTCGTCGCTCAGGTTGAATCGCTTTCGCATCGCTTCGATCGCAGAGTTCATCACGACCGTCTCTTGTCCTGCCGCATACTCAAGCAGCGGCTTAAGAATAGATTGGAAGTCCGGAATAGCCATTTGGCTAGCTACACATCCAGCCGCGCATTCAGCGCATTATCCTCGATGAACTGCCGCCGTGGCTCCACCACATCACCCATCAGGATCGTGAACATGCGGTCGGCTTCGACGGCGTTGTCTTCGTTGAGTTCGACCCTCCACATCTTGCGTTTGTTCGGGTCCATCGTCGTCTCGAAGAGCTGCTTCGGATTCATTTCGCCGAGGCCTTTGAAACGCTGGATGCTGAGGCCCTTCTTTCCGATCTCGATGACTTTGCCGAGGATTTCCGGGACGGAGAAAAGGGCGTGCGTCACGGCTTTGTCGCCTTCGCCTTCGATGAGTTCAAAGATTGGGTTATCGCTGTCGGAGAAGTGTTCGACTTTGAGGCCCTTGCGGTTGAGTTCGGCGACGAGTTTATGCACGGAGACGGATTCGTGCAGTTCGATGAGCCGCGCGCGGCGGCGGGTGCCTTCCTCCTTTTTCTTCGGCGCGACTTTTTCCACGACGGGCGCGGGTTCGCCTTCGAGGGTGAGGTCGGCGGGTTCCGGCGCGGGATCGTCGAAGAGCGCGAGGTCGCGGTTTTCCTCGTGGAAGGCGCGCACTTCGGCTTCGCCGGGGAAGTAAGTGACCCACTCGGTGTTGCCCTCGCGGACTTTCACCATAAAGGCGGGGAGGTTGCCGGACTTCGGATCGCGCTCGGTGAGATAAGTCTCGAAGTCGCCGCCGTGCCGCCGGATGGCGTCGCTGAATTTCGCGAGGCGTTCGAGCAGTTCGAGGATGTCCTTGAGTTGCGCAGCGGTGATGACTTTTCCATCGGCAAGGTTCTTCAGTTTCACTTCGTCAGAGCCGAGGGTGATGAGGATGCGGTTGAGCGCGGCGTCGTCCTCGATGTATTCCTCGCGCTTCTTGCGCTTGATGAGATACAGCGGCGGGCACGCGATATAGACGTGGCCTTTGCGGATGAGATCGGGCATCTGCCGGTAGAAAAACGTGAGCAGCAATGTGCGAATGTGGGAGCCGTCCACGTCGGCATCGGTCATGATGATGATACGTCCGTAGCGCAGCCGCGCGAGGTTGAACGCACCTTCGTTTTCCTTCGCGGTCGCCTCGCCGCTGGCGACGCCGATGCCGGTGCCGATGGCGGTGATGAGCGTCTGGACTTCCGTGTTTTGCAGCACCTTATCCAGCCGCGCTTTCTCGACGTTGATGATCTTACCCTTGATCGGGAGGATCGCCTGGAAACGCCGGTCGCGACCCTGTTTCGCGGAGCCGCCGGCAGAGTCGCCCTCGACCACGTATAGCTCAGTCAGCGCCGGATCGCGCTCCGAGCAGTCCGCGAGTTTGCCCGGCAAGCCGCCGCCGGTGAGCGCGCCTTTGCGCACGGTCTCGCGGGCTTTGCGCGCAGCCTCGCGGGCGCGGGCAGCCATGAGACATTTGTCGATGATACGTTTTCCGACGCCGGGATTTTGGTCAAAGTGCAGCATCAGTCCTTCGTAGCTCACCGACCCGACCACACTCTCCACCTCCGGCGAGATCAGCTTCACTTTCGTCTGCGACTCAAAGCGCGGATCCGGGTGCTTCACGCTGACCACCGCGGCGACCCCTTCGAGCACGTCGTTACCGGTGATCGCCACGTCCTTTTCTTTCAGCAGCGAATTGTTCTTCGCGTACTGATTGATCGCGCGGGTGAGCGAGCCGCGAAAGCCGCTCGAATGGGTCCCGCCGTCAGGGTTAGGCACGGCGTTCGTGTAACAAAGAAGCTGCTCGTTATAGCTATCGTTATAGTGCAGTCCGATTTCGACGATGATCTTGTCGCGCGTGCCTTTGATCATGATCGGCTTGGGATGCACCAGTGTCTTGTTCTCCGAGAGCCGCGCCACGAAATCCTCCACGCCGCGCGGATGCTGAATCCGCACCGAATGTTCGCCTTCCGTGCGCTCGTCGATGAAGGTGAACGATAGCGGCGCATTGATATACGCGAGATCGTTCAGCCGCGTGATGATGCGCTCCGATTTAAATTCCAACGTCTCCTGAAAAATCTCCGCGTCAGGCTTGAACGTAATCAGCGTCCCCGTGTGCCGCTTCGATTTCACCTCGGCGATGACGTGCAGCTTCTGCTTCGTCGTCCCGCGCTCAAAGGACATCGCGTGAATCTTCCCATCGCGCGTCACCTCCACCTTGAACCACTCGCTCACCGCGTTCACGCACTTCGCGCCGACGCCGTGCGTGCCGCCGGAATACTCGTAATTCCCCTGCCCGTATTTGCCGCCCGAGTGCAGCTTGGTCAGCACCAGTTCGACGCCGGGCATTCCCTCCTCCTTGTTGATGTCCACCGGGATGCCGCGCCCGTTGTCGCGGATCGAGATCGACCCGTCGCTGTGGATAGTCACGTCGATGTGCGTGCAATGCCCGGCGAGGAATTCATCGACCGAGTTGTCGAGAACTTCCGACACGCAATGATGCAACGCGCGCTCGTCGGTGCCGCCGATGTACATGCCCGGCTTTTTGCGCACCGCTTCGAGCCCTTTTAGGGAACTCAAATCATCAGCGTCGTACGTGCTTTTTTTGGATGCGGTTTCGGATTTTGGAGCGTCGGGATCGGCCATAAAATGTGAGGGAAAAATCGAGCCCGGAGTTTAGAAGTGCGGGGGTGCAGTCACAAGGGGATTTTTAGGCGATTGTCGGGGATTTCCGCAAAATCTTGTGGCCTCGAAAAAAGACGACCACAAGATATTGTTGGACACCGGAGGTTCGGTCGGAGTGAATTTGCCACCCGTGAACCGCGCGCCCTGGCTCTTTTCGATCCTGATTTTTTGCGCGCTCGCGTTCGTGATCCGTTGCTGGAATTTGCGCGACGTTTTTATCGACGATCGCATCTACTTCATCGATCCCGATTGCTACTCGCGGATGACCCGCGCCGCGTCGATCGCGGAAGGCGGCCCGCTCGTCATCCGCCACCACGATTTCGAGAACTCGCCGGACGGCATCACCCCGCACACGACTGCGCCGATGGACTGGCTCATCGTCGCGGGGAAATGGATCGCGGATTGCGGATTGCGGATTGCGGATTTCAGCGGGACGAGCGTTTTGCGCGGGCAGACGCTCGATCTCGCGGGCGCGCTCATTTCGCCGCTGCTCGGCGCGCTGACGTGCGGCTGGCTCGCCGCGTGGGCGTGGTCCGCGGCGCGACATTCTTCGCTCGTCGCGCGCCACGCGAGTTTCGCCGCGCCGCTCCTTTTCGCCATCTCGCCGATCGCCGTGCATGGCGGCGCGCTCGGCCGGCCCGATCATCAGTCCCTCGTCCTGCTCCTACTCGCCATCATCATCGGCGCGGAAGTGCGGCTCATGCAGACGGTGCGCGAGTGGGAAAAACACGCGCGCCCACCGGATCGCCACATCGCGAAATGGTCGATCATCGGCGGCGTCGCGGGCGGCTTCGCGATGTGGGTTTCGCTCTACGAACCGCTCGTTTTGTTCGGCGTGATTTTCGTCCTCATCGCCGCGCTCGATCGCGAGCAATTCCGCTGGCGCGAACGCTGGACCGGCTGGGCCATCGCCGCCGCCATCTACGCCGCATCGCTGCTCATCGACGGCTGGCGCATCTCGCTGCCCGACGAATCGGTGCGCACGTATTTCACGAACTGGAGCCACAGCATCGGCGAACTCGCGCATCTCGATCCGCGCGAGCCGCTGCTCTGGCATTGGTGCGGCTGGGCTGTCGCGCTCGCGCCCATCGCGCTCGGGATCGCCATTTGGATGAAAGCGAAAGCCGCGCGCGCGGCTGGCGGCGCGCATCCGGCGTATCGGCCCGCGGCGTTCCTGCTCGGGCTGTTGCTCGTCACGTTCGGGCTCACGTGCTGGCAATTGCGCTGGGGATATTTTTTCGTGCTCGTCCTTGCGATGTCGCTGCCGTGGCAGCTCTCGGTCATCCGCCGCGCTTGGATCGCATGGACCGTGTTCCTCGTTTCGCTTTATCCCGTCGCGCAGAATTGGGAGGCGCGACTTTTCCCCGATGACGAAGCGGAGCGCAACCGCGCCGAGCAGCGCGCCGAGCGTACGGCACTCCGCCAAATCGTCAGCGCGGCGCCGACCGGTGCATTCATCGCACCGTGGTGGCAATCGCCCGCGATCGCATACTGGACGCGGCAGCCCGGAGTGGCAGGCAGCTCGCACCAGAGCCTGCCCGGCATCGTCGATACCGCCCGCTTTTACCTCGCCGAGAAACCGGAAGACGCCGCCGCCATCTTGAAAAAACGCCGCGTCGCCTGGGTGCTCGCCGACGATGCCGAACACATCCTCGACACCTCCACCGCGCTGCTCGGCATCGAGTCCCCCGCGTTTCCGATCGCCACGATCCTCGCCGACCACCCACTCAAAGCGCCGCCGTTTCTAATGGAAATCGCCACGCCACCTTCGACGCGCAATCGCATCTTTTTCCGCCTCTACGCGGTCGAGCCGTCCGGATTTCCGCAGTAGTCTTGCTAACTGGTCGTCGCGTTCCTCTCGCGCAAAGCGCCCGCGATTTCCAAGGCGTAGCCACTGACGGCGACGATGAGGCCGATGCCGACGAAGCGGAGGTTTTGCGTAAGTAGATAGACGATGATGATGCCGCCGACGCCAAGGCACAGCAGGCGGACCGTCCGCGCGGTGGCAGTGTCGAGCGTGGTGGCGATGTAGGGAATCAGCGCCGCGCCAAGGGCGAGCGCGAGCGCGGCCCAGCCGAGCCCGCGCTGAATGTCGCCGCCGGAGTAAGAGACGGTCGGAGTTTGGATTTGCGGCTTTGGCATGGCGAGTCCGCCGCCGGGCATTTCCAGTCCCATTTTCATACCGAATTGCGACATCATCCGGCCCGCTTCGGCTCCGGGATTGATGACGATCCATGGCAGGAAAAATCCGAGCGCGACGAGTGCCGCGCCGATCAGCAGGAGGCGCTGGCTGCTGGTGAGCGGTGCCTGGCGCGAGGGGATGCGCGCGGTTGCGCCAAGCGCCTGGAGTAATTCGGCGCATTCGTCCGCGGTGATCTTGCCCGCTTCGAGCATGGCGACGATTTTCTCGCGTTCGCCGGATGAATGATCTGGCACAACGGAGATCGGCGGCGCGGCGGATTCCATGCGCAGCAGCGGGTACGCGGCTAGCGCGCCGCCGACCGCGACGGCGGTGAAAAGCGGGGAGATTTGGTACCCGCTCCAGGCGCAGACCACGATCGCGAGACCGACGACCACATTCGACGCGCAAAACCACGCCCGCACGCCCGCCTGCCCTGGCTGCGATTCATCCGCGGTGGTCTTTCCGCCGACCCATTTCCCCCACAGCCGCAGCGCCAGCGCCGCGCAAAAGACGACGCACATTCCAGCGGCGAAGAGACACAGCGTCGTCGCGGTGTCATTCCCTGCCTGGAACGCGGTGCGCGGCAGCTCGCGAGCCATCGAATAAACCTGCAATCCCGCCGCGATGATGGAAGCGAGGAGCGCGAGGAAACCTTTGTCAGCGGAAAGGCCGGTGTATTTTCGGAACCAAAAGATTGCAGGAATGAAGACGAGTGCGGCGAGGATGAGGAAGCTCATCCCAAATGGAACGGTCGGTGATTGGTGCATGGTGTTTAGCTCGCTTTGAGCAGTTGGGTGGCTTCTTGCACGGTGATCTCGCCGCGCTCGAGTTGTTCGAGGATATCTTTGCGTCCGGACGGGGCGGACTGGTTGCCTAGCAGCACATTCACGAGGTCGAGCCGCTTGATGACGGTCGGGTAGGAAATGCCGAGTTCCTTTTCCACGTCGCGAATTTTCCCCTGGCAGCGGAGGAAGATCATGACGAATTCCTGAAGGTCCGGCGGCAGGCGAAAGAACGCGGGAATCGGCAGCGTCGTCTCGATCGAGGTATCGCACTGGATGCAGCCCAGGCGGCTGATCTCCAGTTTCCCTTCGCAAAACGGGCAGCGCGAGACGAGCTTCTTAACGGGCTTTGCGCTCATTTTTCACGGAACATGAGTTAAGTAACTTAACTCGTCAATTAACTTTTTTAAGTATCTGCTATCCGAGAATGTCCCGGATCACATGTCCATGCACATCGGTCAGCCGACGGTCGATGCCATTGTGGTAGAACGTGAGCTTCTCGTGATCGAGGCCGAGCAGGTGCAGGATGGTGGCGTGAAAGTCGGGGATGATGACTTTGTTTTCGCCGACGAAATAGCCGACTTCGTCCGAGGCACCGTAGCTGATGCCCTGCTTCACACCAGCGCCGGCGAGGAAGCAGGTGAACGCGCTGGGATGATGGTCGCGGCCCATCGAGCCGATGCCTTGCGTGGCGGGACTGCGGCCAAACTCGGTGGACCAGATGAAGAGCGTGTCTTCCAACATGCCGCGCTGTTTGAGATCCTGCACGAGCGCGGCAACGGGCTTGTCCATCGTGGCGGCTTGCACGTCGTGATTTTCCTTCACGTTTTCATGGCCGTCCCAATTAATGCGCGGGCTGCCGAATGATCCGCCGTTGAGGATTTGCACAAAGCGCACGCCGCGTTCGAGGAGGCGGCGCGCCATGAGGCAGTTCTTCGCGAAGCCTTTGTTCTGCGGCTCGTCGAGGCCGTAGAGTTTTTTTACGGTGTCCGGTTCGCTGTCGAGATTCGTCGCGTCGGGGATGCTCGCCTGCATCCGCGCGGCGAGTTCGTAGGAGCGGAGCCGCGCGGCGAAAGCACCGTCGCCGGGATTCGCGTTGGCAAAATCGCGGTTCATCGAAGCGAGCAGGTCCATGTCGGCCAAGCGCGCGGCGGGGGAGATGCTGGCAGGAGTGTGCAGGTCGGCGATGGGTTCCGCGGCGTTGGTGCGGAAGGAAACGCCCTGATGATTCGCGGGAAGAAAGCCGGAGGTCCAATTGATCGAGCCGCCCGCCGGCAGGCCGCGCGGGTCGGGCAGGACGACGAATGCGGGCAGGTTTTCGTTCTCGGTCCCGAGCCCGTAGCTGAGCCACGCGCCCATGCAGGGGAAACCATTCAGCGTGAAGCCGCTGTTCATTTGAAAAGCCGCGGGCGTGTGATTGTTGCTCTTCGCAAACATTGACTTGATGAAGCAGAGGTCGTCCGCGCAGCCCGCGATGTGCGGCAGCAGATCACTCACCCACGCGCCGGATTTCCCGTGCTGGCGAAACGGATAAAGGCTCTTCATCAGCCGCCCCGGCTGGCCGAAAAATCCGAGGTTCTCCCCTTTGCCCTCCAGCGTTTTGCCATGCATCCGCTCCAACTCCGGCTTGTAATCGAACGTCTCCAGATGGCTCACGCCGCCCGCGCAAAAGACCTGCACGACGCGCTTCGCCTTCGGCGGAAAATGCGGTTGGCCCGTGGGAAGGGCGGCTCGCGCGTTTTCCCGATCAAGCAGCCACGCGAGCGCGATTGCGCCGAGCCCTCCGCCCGAGTTCCACAGGAAATGACGACGCGAAAGCAGTGCCGCGTCACCAGTGAGTGATGGGAGAATGTGATCGGACATTCTGAGAGCGGAGGGGTCAGGCGATGAGATCACGAATCACATTTCCCGATACGTCCGTCAGCCGGTAGTCGCGCCCGGAGTAGCGGTAGGTGAGCTTCTCGTGATCGAGGCCCATGAGGTGCAGGATCGTCGCGTGCAGATCGTGGACGTGGACGCGGTTTTCCACCGCGGAGCAGCCGAACTCATCGGTGGCTCCATAACTGAAGCCGGCTTTTACCCCCCCACCGGCGAGCCAGTTGGTGTAGCCGTAGTGATCGTGGTCGCGGCCTTTCGCGCCTTCGGAGGTCGGGGCGCGGCCAAATTCTCCGCCCCAAACGATCAGCGTGTCCTCGAAAAGCCCGCGCGCTTTCAGATCGTGAATCAACGCGGCGATGCCCTGATCGCAGGCTTTCGCGAGCTTCGCGTGCCCACCCACGATGTCGTCGTGGCCGGTGTCCCACGCGATGTCGTAGCCGTCGATGGAAAGGGACAACTGCACCACGCGCACGCCCTGCTCGATGAGGCGGCGCGCAAGCAGGCAGCCTTTGGCAAATTCGCTGTCGCCGTAGAGATCGCGCGTGGGCTGCGATTCCTTGCTGATGTCGAAGACCTCGGGCACGGAGAACTGCATTCGAAAGGCCATCTCCATCGCGGCGATCCCGGCCTCGAGATCCTGATCGCGCTCCATCTGCGCGAGGTGCATTTGATTCAACTGCGTGACGAGATCGACCTGCCGGCGCTGCTCCGCCGTCGGGAGACGCGAGTTTTTCAAATCGCGCATCACCGCGTCCGGCTTCATCTCCGCGATATTCACATAGCTGCCCGCGTAGGCCCCGGGGAGAAAGGCATTCCCCCAATTCGCCAGCGTCCCGCGCGGCTGCGCCCGCGGCGACATCGCGACGAAGCCAGGCAAATCCTGATTCTCCGTCCCGAGCCCATACACCAGCCACGAGCCCATGCTCGGCCGGTTCGGCTGCAACGCGCCCACGTTCATCATCATCATCGCCCCCGCGTGCTCGGGGATGTCCGTGTGCATCGAGTGGATGAAACTAATGTCGTCCACGCACTGCCCGACGTTCTGGAAAATGTCGCTCACCCACTTGCCCGTCTGCCCGTATTGCTGAAAGCCGAACGGCGAAGGCATCAGCCCGTTCTTGGTATTCCGCAGCGTCTTGCGATCCACGATTTCCGGCCGCTCCCCCGCGTGTTTCGCCAGCATCGGTTTGTAATCAAACGTATCCACCTGCGAAGGCCCACCGGGCATGAAAAGCTGAATCACCCGCTTCGCCCGCGGCACGAAATGCGGCAGCTTCGGCAGCAGCGGCGACGAAGCCATCGCGCCGAATGTGCGGGCCGGCTGCAGCATTCCGGCAAGACCGATCGCACCCATGCCCGCGCCGAGGCGGTTCAGAAAATCGCGCCGCGAGAGCTGGCGCGCGTCGCGACGAAAGGCGGCTTCATGTTCGGTGAATTGCATCGTTCCAATCGCTCAACATCTCACGCCAGTGCTTCTTTGATGAAATGACCGTGCAAGTCGTCGGGAGAAAACACGCAACGGATTACCAACGGTGCAGCGCGATGCCCGCAGCGGTTGCGAGGGCCGTTTGGCGCGCATCGGTCGTCAGCAATTCGCGCGCTGCGAGCACCCGCGCCACGGCGCAGTGCAGAGTATCCAGCGCGCGGCATCCACTCGTCGCGGCGTGTTGGAGAGCCAGCGTTTGCGCTTCCTTCCAAACCGCCGGCCAATCGCAATCCATTCGCGCCAACTTCCCACTGGCGAGGTCTTCCTCCACAGCCGCATGAGCCGCCTCAGCCTGTTCCGCCGTGGCTTCGCCCCGAAAAACCTTCACCTGCAACGCCGTGGTCAGTTCCAAGGCGTGCAGGTCTGTAAAGCCGATCGTTTCCCCAGCCACTGCCGCAGCCACGCTCGCGCTGTTCGCCTCGGGATAGTAGAGCTTCACCAGGCAGCCGGTATCGAGATAAAGCACGGCAGATTATCCGCGACTGGCCGAGACGATTTCGCTGAGCGGAGCGCCGGGCGGACGTTCACCCCAGATGCGTTTTGCGCGCGCGAGGAAATCCGGCTCGACGCCTCTTACTTTGGGAATGAGTGTCGCCATCACTGCTCCGTTGTTGACGATTTCCAGCGACTCTCCGCGGGCAATGGCCTGGTCGAGAATCGCAGGATCGCGATGGATGTCGTCGAGCGTTGCAGTCATGGCGCGACTATGCGCGCTGGCTGCGAAGCCGGCAAGCCGCTCGTTCAGCGCGCCGAAT
>JANNWY010000181.1:0-6317 GCA_031409335.1 Chthoniobacteraceae bacterium
GAACTCCGGGCCGATCTTTCCGCCATCCTTCGTTGGCCTTTCGCCTCGGGCACCGAAGCCCGCAGTGAGCTTGCCGATTCCCTCGCCATTGGCGCTGCCGTCGTACCAGCCGGTGAGATAGGAAATCCAGACGTGATCGCAGACCGTCGGCTTTCCGTCCGCGCCACGCATTTGTTTGAGGAGCGGCGCTGTCGCCGGGTCGTCGCCGATGTAGTCGAACGTCTCCACCTTCGCGTGCCCCTCCATATTCGACTGGCCGGCGAGAATGAAGACTTGGAGCGGTTTCGCTTCCACGCCGGCAACGGCGAAAAGCAGGGTTGTGAGTAATGTGGCGATGGTTTTCATGGTGTGATTATGGTTTCGGTGAGCTACTTCCGCTGGCCTTGGTTTGTTCAAGCAGCGCTTTGAGTTCCTTCACGATATCAGCTCGCTCGACGAGAAGGTTCTTCGTTTCGCCGGGGTCGGTGTCGAGGTTGTAGAGCGCGGCAGGCGCGCGGTCGGGGATGTGGAAGGGTTTCAACTCGGGTGAAGTTTCGTAGCGGTTTCCACCGGAACCGGGGTGGTCGAGATACTTCCACGGGCCACGCCGGATCGAAAGCGTGCGCGCACCGCTGAAGGCTTGCTGGAGTAGATAAGGGCGAATGGGTGCGGTGGCCTGGTCGAGCAGCGCGGGGAGCAGGTTGAAGCTGTCTTCGGCGGCGTTGTCGGGGAGCTTTGCGCCGATGACGGCGGCGACGGTCGCCATCACGTCGGTGAGCCTGGTGAGTTGCGCGGTGGTGGCTCCGGCTTTTACTTTGCCAGGCCAGCGAACGAGGAAGGGAACGCGATGGCCGCCTTCCCAACTGTCGCGCTTTACGCCGCTCCACGTCCAAACCGCCTGAAGGCGGGACTCCGAGCGAATGGCTTCGCCGCGTTTGGTGCGTGTGTCCGGTTGCGCCCTGTTCAGAATTAGTTTCATCGTTCGTTGCGTTGTCAGGCAGTTCATTTCGTATCCAAGCCCCTTTCCCACGCCTCATGCAAGGCGGTGAGTTCCTTCACGATCTCCGGCTGCTCCGTGGCGTGGTCTTTCACCTCGGGCTTCGGTTCAGCGAGGTTGTGCAGCGAGTGACGCATCGCGTTGGTCTTCGCGTCGAAGGTGCCAATCAATTTCCAGACACCTTTGCGCACAGCCCAGTTTTTCGCCCACGCGAAGTGCAGCACCTCATGGGCGCTCGCCGCTTTCGCATCCGCGATGACGCCGGCCATGCTGCGGCCATCGAGTTTGGGCGCACTCACTGCCGGTTTGATCCCGCAGAGTTCTAGGACGGTCGGGAACCAATCCATGATCGTCACGATTTGATCGCGCGTCTGGCCCCGGGGGAGTTTGGCCGGATAACGAATGATCGCCGGCACGCGAATGCCGCCTTCGAGGAAGGTGCTCTTCTGGCCGATCCACTTTCCCGTGTTCCCGCCGCCACCGTGCGCCAGGTAGTAATGACCACGCGGATAGCCGCTGCCGTGATTCTCGACGGCGATGCCCGCCGAGTCCTCGGTGGAGTGGCCGTTGTCGCTCATCAGGATGACGATGGTGTTGTTCCGCAGACCGGTGGACTCCAGCTTGTCGAGCACGCGCCCGATATGGTCATCCACGGATGAAATGACACGGGCATACGCCTGGCGCGGCATCGGCATGTCCGCATAGGCGTCTTTGAACTTGGCAATCGGCTGCGTCGGATAGTGCGGCAAATTAAAGGTCACCGTCATGAAGAATGGCGCGGCCTTGTTGGCCTCGATGAACTGGACGGCGCGTTCGATCATGAGGTCCGGGTAGTATTCCTCGCGGCGGAAACTTTCCTCATTGCCATCGTAGAGATCGTGAAAGCCCCGGTTGTGGAGAAAGAAGTGCCGGTAGTTGTCAATGAAGCCGCCGAGGTGGCCGAAGTAAGTTTCAAATCCCTGCTCCAGCGGCCCGTGCCCGGGCTTTGCCCCGAGATGCCACTTGCCAAAGAGCGCGGTGCGGTAGCCGGCGGATTTCAATACTTCGGCGAGGGCAACCTCCTCGACCGCCATGTTGATCTTGGGACGGTCGGTGCCACGCCGGTCGCCCTGCGTCCAATGCCCCACGCCGCCGCGCTGCGGATGCCGCCCCGTGAACAGCGCCGCCCGCGCCGGGCAACACACGGTGTGCGCATAAGCCTGCGTGAATCGCACACCGGACGCGGCCAACTTGTCCATGTGCGGCGTCTGGAGATCGGTCGAGCCGTAGCAATTTGCATCCAGCGTCCCCTGATCGTCGGTCAGGAAGATGACCACGTTGGGCCGGGTCGCCGGCGTTGGGGCGGCTTTGGCGATGGCGGATGCGCCGAGCAGGAACAGGGAGAGAACGGCGGCTATCGCAGAGTGGTGCATGACTCGGTTCAGTGCGATTCTCCTCAACGCAGCGCGGTGAGCACGAGGAGTGAGGTTTTTATCGGAAGTAGTTCAGCGTTTTTGCTCTTTCATCATCTGAAGCGTCGCCTCCGCAAACGCCTTGCCCATGAGCGCGAAGGTCTTTGCACAGCCGAGGTAGTGGTAGCCCGCGTTGGACGCGCCGCGGTTCCACAACTCGGCTTCGGCGGGCGAAATCACCTCGGCTTCATACTTCTTGAGATATTCCTTCTGCTGCGCGTCGGTCATGGTGCCGTCCTTGTTCGGGCCGTTCTTGCCTTTGTTTTTGAGCGTGGCGGCCATGGCTTTGATTTTGCCGCGCTTTTCATCAATGGCCGCAAGCTCCTCGGCCCAGAACGGCGCGGTGGGAACGGCGATGACGTTGCCCTTGAACTCCGACAGCAGCGACGGCGCGGTCATGGCCTTGTGGAAGGAAACAGTGCTGTCCTTCGCGTTCACACCGCCGACGCCGAGCACGCCGATGACGAACGGCATTTTCGGCGCAGCCAAATCCTTGCGCGCATCGCGGATGAAATCGGCCAGCCACACGCCGTACTTGGTGTAGTCCCTCGTCTTCCCATCCGCCCCCGTGGGGTAGGTATTGCCGTCCACGAGGTCGTTGAAGCCCTGAAGCCAGACAAACCCGGCAATCTCGTAGCCCGCCGCAGGGTCGTAGGCCGGGCAGACGCGCTTCGGGTCTGCGAGGACATTTTTCACATGCTCGACCATGTAACGGTAGAAGCGTCCTGTCTCCTTTGCCTTCGCCGCTTTCTCTGCGGCGATGTCCTTGCCCTGTTTCTGCATCTGCGCGAGTTGCGCCTCGCTGAACTCGTATGGCCCGGCGCTCGGCGGGCGAAACTCGGTGTTCAGGCTCCTGCCGCCCCACGCGGTCTTGATGATGAGCACCGGCTCCTTCAGCGCGGCGTCCATGGTGAGGCCGAAGGTGAACTCCGGGCCGATTTTTCCGCCGTCCTGCGTTGGATTGGCGCCTCTGGCACCGAAGCCTGCGGTGAGCTTGCCGATTCCCTCCCCATTGGCGCTGCCGTCGAACTTGCCGGTGAGGTAGGAAATCCAGACGTGGTCGCAGACGGCCGGCTTTCCGTCCGCGCCGCGCATCTGCTTGAGGCGCGGCGCGGTCGCCGGGTCGTCGCCGATGTAGTCGAAGGTCTCAATCCTCGCGTGTCCCTCCATGTTCGACTGCCCGGCGAGGATGAAGACTTTGAGCGGCTTCGCGGCCGCCCATGCGGAAGCGCTCGCGGCCAGCGTGACGAGGAGAAATGCGGCGAGGTGTTTCATGATCATGATGGTTGGAATTTGCTTTCTGGACGCGGCGCGGTCGAGTCTCACTTTGGGCGGAGTTCCGAGAACGGAATGTCGCGGGAAAGAACGACCTCGCCGTCCAGTCCGCAGACTTCCAGGCGAAGGGACGGATTGGGGCCGTCCCACTTGACGCGCATGAGGCCAAAGTTGGAGCCGGTGTAGGGACGTTCGTGGAGACGGTGACGATTGGGCTGAGGCTTCTTCGGGGCAGCTGGTTTGGTCTCAGGCTCTTTGGCGCTGTCCTCCTTGGGCGCAGGCTTCTGGGGTATCGCCTGGTTGAGACCGCTCGTGGTCAGATCATAAAGCGGATAGGGAGCACCGTCGGCGGGCGTCAACGCGGAGAGTTCGGCGAGATGGCGGTCGCCGCTGACGACAACCACGCCCTGGGCCGCAGTGCGACGGAGGAGTTCCAAGAAACGGGCGCGTTCTTTGGGAAAGTTTTCCCACTTCTCAGAACCGTGCTCAGCCGAGATCAATTGAATGCTGGAAATCACCACGCGGATTTCGGCCGGTTCGCGCAAGCGGCGCTCGAACCAGGCCCACTGCCCTTCGCCGAGCACGGTCGCGTCCGGGTCGGTGTTGGGGATGGTGACCTTGGAGTTGGCTGGATCTTTTTTCAGCGGAGAGCGGAACATCCGGGTATCCAGCAGAATGACCTGAACTCTTTTGCCCGCCGGGCCAAGCGTCACACAGTCGTGAACGCCGGGCGTGGTGCGCAGAGGCGAAGCGTCCGGCACTTGGAAGAAGTCGCAAAACTCCTTTTGCGACGCCGCCGCGCCGGGATAGCCAGCCCCCGCGTCGTTGGTGCCATAGTCGTGATCGTCCCAAGTGGCGAACAACGGGGTGGTCTCGCGGAGCTTGGCGAAGCCCGGCATCGCTGCGAACAAGGCGTATTTCTCGCGGAGCACAACCGGGTCCGAGGAATCGCCGTAGATGTTGTCGCCGCAGAGGACAAAGGCATCGCAGCGGGCGGCATTGATCGTGTCCCAAATGGGCTGGGGCCGGTTTTGCCGGGCGCAGGACCCGAAACCGAGAGTTGTGATGACGATCTCAGGCCGGGCCGAGACCCGGTCCGGCGTGGCCGCGTGGAGCGGGATCGTTTCGGCGATGGAATCCGCCCCGCGCGCCCCGGCCAGCAAGTGCAGGGTCAGGATCGCGACGGAAATGTGGCTGAGGTATTTCATGGTGGTGAACCGATTCTACTTCGACTTCATGTCATTTCCCCATGCTTCTCATCCGGATCATTTCTTGAATTGTTTGAGTTCCGCCATCGCCTCGGCCAAACCTTTGCCGATGCCGCCGAGTATCTTCGCCGAGCCGAGGTAGTGGAATTCGAGGTTCGAAATTCCTTTCTCCAGCACCGTGCGCTCGCGCTCCGTCAGTCCCTCCGCGCGCATTTTTTCCAGCGCCGCCTTTTCCTCTGCGGGATTCAATTTGCCCGCCATCGCGAGTTTTTTGGTCTGTTGCTTGATAGCGTTGTCCTTGGCTTTCGCGGCGGTCAACTCTTGGTCCCAATACTTCTCGGTGCGGATGGCCAGGACGTTGCCTTTGAACTCCGGCAACAACGCCGGAGCCGCCATCGTGTCGCGGAAGTTTTGATGCGTTGCTTTGTAGCGCTGCTGGTCGGGGCCATACTCCGCCGTCGGTCCGCCGACTCCGAGCACGCCAATGACTCACTACTTCAAGTCCCGCCGTGGCGATGGCGAAACTGGCGGCGGATTTCCGCAGGAATACAGCCTCGCTCTGACGAGATCAATGACACGCGCAACTGCCGCAGCTTTTACTTTTCTGCGCGGCGAGGCGCTTTTCGATTTCCAGCGAGGTGGGTGTGATGGCGAGGCCGCCGAGCGAGGTGCAGCGGTGTTCGCGGGGCATCATGGCGGAGACGTTTTTTGCGGCGTCGATGACTTCATCGAGCGGGATCAGCGGATCGAAATCCGCGAGGGCCATGTTTGCGCAGGAGAGCGCGTTGCTGGCGGCCATTACGTTTTTGCCGAGGCATGGCGCTTCGACACGATTGGCGATGGGATCGCAGATGAGGCCGAGCATGCTTTGAAAGGCCATTGATGCCGCAGCGATGGCTTGATCGCGGCTGCCACCGGCGAGCGTGATGAGGGCGGCAGCAGCCATGGCAGCAGCGGAACCACCTTCCGCCTGACAGCCGCCGACCTCGGCTGCGAACGTCCAGCGCGTGGCAATGAATACGCCGATCAATCCAGCGGCCAGCATGGCTTTGGCCATTTCTTCTTCGCTTTGATCCATCGCCTCTGCCATGCCGATGACGGCTCCGGGCAGCGCAGCACATGCACCGGCGGTGGGCGCGGCGACGATGACTCCCATGCTGCTCTTCACTTCCATCAATGCGGTGACGTAAAGCACGATGCGGTTCAGTGCGCCGCCATCGAGCAGCCGGCCCGCTTTCATCATCTCGGCAAAACGTCCGCTTTGATACCCGAGCACACGATCCTCGTAGTGCGTGCCGGCGATGCCACTGGCGATGGATTTGCGCAGGATGCGCACGATGGCGATCATCTTTTCGATGACTTCGCGTTCGGTGAAATTGCCGCGCGCCATCTCATAGTGGACCGCGA
>JANNWY010000182.1:0-48130 GCA_031409335.1 Chthoniobacteraceae bacterium
ACAACAACCGCCTGCGCGTTTACCTCGCCCGCCTGCGCCGCAAGACCCATTGCTACACCAAGAAACTCGCCAATCTCGCCGCCAGCATCCTCTTTTACCTGCTCACAAAATCATAATCAATACCTACTGAGCAATCCCCGATTTCGGGCCCGATCATCACGGTCGTGGCGCGCACTGGCACCCAGGCTCCGTCGGAAAACGCCGGGATCAATTTTCGCGAATTCAGCGGCTTCTGGGGATTGTTCGCAAACTCTGCGGGTGAATTTGGATTGGAGCGATTTCTCTCGGTCGGAGTTGGCGGGGTGACTGCCGCGAGCGATGTCGGCCTTTGGGTGAATGATGCATCGTTGGCGTGCGATGCACGTCTTGCTGGAGCCTTCATCTTTACTGAATGGGCAAGTGGTATGACGGGAAGCTGGACGTTTTGATCCGGCTCGGGTTCGGGGGATTTGCAGCCGTTGCAGCCGTTCACGAATTTGGAGAAGAGCGACGGTGGCCAGTTGGTTTTCGGTGGACGGCTCTATGACGACACGCGCGGATGTGGTGTAACGCTGGCGATATTACCGCGGCGCCTACACGCTGTTTCTTAACCGCGGCGTCTGCGCATCAGGAGCAGGGCTCCGGCTGAGATGGCGAGCAGCATGCCTGAGGGCTCGGGCACGGGGACGACGACGGAGACGACGGAGGCCGCGTCGAGTTGCAAACTCGCGGCGGAACTCACCGTGGTGTCGTCGAGGTGCAGGCGGGAGGTGTTTCCCGTGGCGGTAAATTGAAAGACGATTTGGGCGAGGTTGCCGACGGTCCCGGTGCCAGCGGCATTCCCGGAGTCGATGAAACTCAGGGCGGGGCCGGAAGGCACGCCGCTGGTGATGTCGAAAATCGACGCGCGCACGCTGACGTTTTCAGTGGGAGTCGGGTCATTGTTTCCGCGACCAAAGAAGAAGGCGACATCGTAGGTCTGGCCTGGGATGGTCGCGAAGTCCTGCCAAAGATCGCCGACGCCTTTGGTGGTGCCGAATCCGCCGATATTCAAGAGATGGCTACCATCCGCGGGATTCGGTTCATTGCTGCCGGGAGCGAGAAAGACGGTGTAGGCACTACTGGAAGAGGTCGTTTGCAAACTCCAGTGGGAGATGGCGGAACTATTGACTGTCGTAATGCCTAAAACGGTGGTCGGGCCGTCGTCCTCGAAGCTACCGTTTAGGAGGAGGTTTTGACCCAATGCAACCGAGGTCGTGAAAAGGGAGGCGGCGAAGGTGAGAGCTTTGAGGTTAGGCATACGCTGATAGGTTGGATTTCTTTGTTGGTTGGACTACCTCGGCGTTTGTCGCCGTGACGATCGTGGGAATAGCAGGCGATGGGCCTCGCTTTTGGAAAAACGCTTTCTACAAAGAGTTCGTAGTGACTCATCGGCAGGGTTCGGTCGGTGGTGATCCACGTTGCCTGGCGATTTCGGGCTTTCCGCCGCCGTGCGGTTTGGCTCACGCTTGCGAATGCTTCGCTTTGTTTATTTCACGGTCACCGTGCGCGACCGGTTGAATCCACTGGGCACTTCGCGCGGGGAAGGGTCGCCGCTGGAGGCGCTCTGCAAGTCGGCGCGGCCGGGTTATCTAATTTGGCGATGAAGCTCGGATTGTATGGCGGCAGTTTCGACCCGATTCATCTCGGGCATCTCATCCTCGCCCGGGAAGCGCGCGAGCGGCTCCGGCTGGATCGCGTCCTTTTCATCCCGGCGGCGCATTCTCCGCACAAACTCGGCACGGTGCCGACGCCCGGCAAGGTGCGGCGCGAGATGCTGGCGGCGGCGCTGGCGGATGAAGCGGGGTTTTCGCTGGAGGAATGCGATCTGCACCGCGCCGGGCCGAGCTTTGCGATCGAGACGGTGCGCGAGCTGCGCGGGCGCTGGCCGGACGCGGAGTTTTTTTACCTGATCGGGCATGACAACGTGGCGAAGCTGCCCACGTGGCATTGCTACGAGGAGCTGCGGCGGGCGGTGCAGTTCGTCGTGTTCGGGCGCGGTGAGCACGATGCGCCGCACGACTTTCCGACGATCGTCCGGCGCGTGGATGTTTCGGCGACGGAAGTGCGGACGCGGGTTGCGCGCGGCGAGTCCATCCGCTATCTGGTGCCGGACATGGTGCGGGAAATCATCTCGCGCCAGCAACTTTACCAGGAGTAACCCAATCGACTCAGAACAACTCGTCCAGCTATGCGCCGAAATCCTCGCCGACAAAAAGGCCGAGGATATTGTGGCGCTCGATATGCGCCGTTTGGCCAGCTTCACGGATTTTTTCCTGATCTGCTCGGGGAACTCGGAGCCGCATCTGAAGGCGCTGGTGAGCGAACTCGAAGACCGGCTGCGCAAGGAGCACGAGGTTCGCCCGACGCGGATCGACGGCTTCCCGCTGAGCCAGTGGGTGGTGGCGGATTTCTCGGATGTGATCGTCCACGTTTTTCACCAGGAAAAGCGGGCCTATTACTCGCTCGAAGACCTGTGGGCCGACGCGCCGCGTCTCAGCCTTGCTACGCAAGTCTGATGAATCTGCTCGTCCAGACGGAAGTCGAATGTCCGCACTGCGGCGAGGGCTGGACGATGATGGTGGACACGTCGCAAGGCGACTACACTACGGTCGAGGACTGCACGGTGTGCTGCCGGCCGATTCAATTTACGTTTGGCTGCGAGCCGGGCGATGTAGTGGAAGTCAGAAGCGAACCCGGCTAAAATCATGCTCGAACTCCCTCAAAAACGCGCAGTGTTGCAACTCCTCGGTGACGACGATCCGGTGACGGTTGCGCTGGTGAAGGAACAATTGACGATCCGCGGCGAGGAGGAAATCGACGGGCTGCGCGACTTGCTGGCGTCCGCGGATTCGGCGCGGGCGGCGAAGCAGTTGCGCGAGATCATCCGCGTGATCGAGGAGCGGAAGGCGGGCGATGCATTCGGCGAAATGTGCGCGAATTTCGGCGAGCATGGCGACATCGAGACGGCGGCGTGGGATTTGGCGCGGGCGTTTTTGCCGGGGGAGGATTTCGATGCGCAGCGCGAGTTGCTCGATGCGTGGGGACGCGAGGCGCTGACGCGGCTGTCGGCGACGGGACCGCGGAAGCTGTCGCGCGTGGCGGCGCTGGGGCAATTCCTCGGGCGCGATCTGCGGCTGCGGGGGAATGAAAACGAGTATTACCAATACACAAATTCGCTGCTGCCGAGCGTGATCGAGACGCGGCTGGGCATCCCGATTTCGCTCGCGCTGGTTTACATTTTGGTCGGGCGGCGCGCGGGGATCGCGATCGATGGCGTGGGGCTGCCGGGGCATTTTTTGGTGCGGCACGGCGAGGTGATTTTCGATCCATTCCACGGCGGCCGGCGCGTGAGTGTGGAGGAATGCGTGGCGCTTTTGGCGCAGCAAAACCTGGTGCTGACGCAGCAGCATTTGGAGCCGACGTCACCGCGGCAAATGCTCGGGCGGATGCTGACAAATCTGCGTTTCATCGCGACGAACAGCGATCCGGCGCTGGCCGAGAAAATCTCGGGCTGGGAATCGCGGCTGCGGGGGGAATGAGGGGATTTAGGATTTAGGAATTCTCAGACCTTTGATTGTTGAAGTTCTCAATACCGGCAGCGAGCTGCTGCTCGGGCAGGTTTTGAATACCCATCTGAAATTCATGGCGGAGGCGATGTTTCCGCTCGGCCTGCGCGTGGAACGGCAGGTGACGGTGCCGGATGGGGCGGCGATTCGTGAGGCATTGCTGGAGACTTCTGGGCGGGCGGATGTGGTCTTGATCACGGGCGGGCTAGGGCCGACGACGGATGACATCACGCGCGATGTGGTGGCGGATTTGCTCGGGCTGGAGATGGAGCACGATGCGGCGATCATGGCGGCGATTGCGTCGCGGTTTGCGCGGCGCGAGATGCGGATGAGTCCGCGGGTGGAATTGCAGGCGCTGCGACCGCGCGAGGCGACGGTGCTGGCGAACGAATTTGGGACGGCGCCGGGGCTTTATTTTCCGGCGAATTGCGGGGGAAAACCGTCGCCGCATTTTTTTCTGCTGCCGGGTCCGCCGCGTGAGTTGCATCCGATGTTTCGCGAAAAGGTGCTGCCGATTCTGCAAGACATCGCGCCGGTTTCCGCGTTTGGGATGCGCATTTACCGGATCGGCGGGCTGGGGGAATCGCTGGTTGAGGAACGCGTGGGCGGGGAGCTTTTGGCACTGGGCATTGAGCTGGGCTACTGCGCGCGGCCCGGCGAGGTGGATGTGCGGACGATCGGTGCGCCGGAATTGCTGGATCGCGCGGAGGCGATCATCCGCGAGCGGCTGGGCGGGCACATCGTTTCGCAGGATGAGCGGTCGCTCGGGAAAGTGATCGTGGATTTGCTGGCGGAACGCGGCGCGACGGTCGCGACCGCGGAGTCCTGCACGGGCGGTTTTCTCGCAAATGAACTGACAAATGTGCCGGGTGCGTCGGCGGTTTTTTTGGAGGGATTCATCACCTATGCGAATGAGGCGAAAGTGCGCGCGCTCGGGGTGGATGCGGGCTTGATCGCGGCGCACGGGGCGGTGAGCCGGGAGGTGGCGGCGGCGATGGCGGAAGGAGCGCGAAATCGGGCGGGTGTGGACTATGCGCTGGCGACGACGGGGGTCGCGGGGCCGGGCGGCGGGACGGAGGAAAAGCCGCTGGGCACGGTCTTCATCGCGCTCGCGGCGAAGGGGCGCGAGACGCAGGTGGAGCGGTTTCGCTTTGCGACGGATCGCGAGACTTTCAAAGGCCTGACGGCGCGGACTGCGCTCGATCTTCTGCGGCGGATGCTGCTGGCGTGACGCTCAGCTCTCGACGCGCACGCGGGTGCCGACTTTCACCTTCTCGTAAATGAGCGGGGCGATGTCTTCCGGCAGGCGGATGCAGCCGTGCGACGCGGGGTAGCCGGGGAGGATGCCGATGTGGAAGCCGACGCCAGAACCGGTGAGACGGCAAAAGTATTTCATCGGCGCGCCGACGTAGCGGGTGCCGCTGGGCGCGGAGTCAATCTTGGTGCTGACGCCGCTGCGGACGACGCGACCCCTGCGATCGACAAAGCTGCCGTAAATGCTGGAGCGATGGTCGGCGTGCTTCTGCATGATGTTGAAATTGCCGGTGGGCGTGGAGTGCCCCCTTTTTCCCGAGGAGATCGGCGAGTCGATATAGACCTGATCGGCAGTCATGAGATAGAGCCGCTGTTTTGAGAGCGAGATGACGGCGTATGAGTTTTCTGAATTGATGGCGCTGGCGAGATCCTTGTTCACGACGGGCTTTGGCTGCCGCCCGATGAGGCTCGCCGGTTTCTTCATCCTTTTGCCGTCCATCGGACGCGGCCCGCCTGCCTGCGCGAGGGCATTCCCCGAGAGGGCGCAAAGCCAGCAGACCAGTGCCGCCGCAAGGATTCGGTGGATGCAAAAATTCTTCATGTGCGAAAAGACGGTAGTTTCATATCGACCCCGATCCTGAGCGGCAACCAATTTGTCGAAAGGTCGCTGCGGTGTGGATTGTCAAGGCGCTGAGCGTGGGCTACATCGCAACACTCGTTCCAGATTTGTGGAAAAATTCCGTTCGTTTCACGCCCGCTTGTGGCCGGTTATCGTCGTTTTTGTGGTGCTAAATCTCTGCACGGAGATGCTGGCGGCGCCGAAAGCGGCCGTGCAGCCCGCTCCGCCGCAGCCGATGGCGCAAAAGGCGACGGTGAAACGCGGCGCCAGCGTGGAGATTCCGCTGAAAATCTACGGGACGCGCGCGCAGACACTTTCGTGGATCATTCGCCAGCAGCCGGTGAGTGGAAAACTTTCGGGTATCCGGGCGACGGCGGCTGAGGCGGCGGCGGTGACGTATCGGCCGCCAGCGGATGTGCGGGTGGTGTCGGATCGTTTTACGTTCAGCGTGCGCAGCAGCGAAGGAGTTTCCGCGCCGGGGGAGGTGACGATCACGATCACGGATGATCCGCCGCAAATCGGGTCACCGGCGGAGCTGGACTTCGGCGTGATCCTTGTAAGTGCGAGCGCGGCGAGGACGCTGGAATTTTCCAATATCGGCGGCGGCATCGCGGAAGGAACGATCGAAGTGGGTGCGCCGTGGAAGGTGGAAGGTGCGCGGCGTTACAAATTGCAGGCCGGGGAAAAGCTGGCGACGAAGATCGGGTTCGCGCCGGAGCGCGCGGGGAGATTTGAGAGCGAGGTGAAGTTCACGTCGCAGCCGGATCGCGCAGTGATCCTGCGCGGGGTCGCGGAGGATGCGCTCGCGGTGAATCCCCCGGAACTGCTGCTGGCGCAGGAAACCGGGCGTCCGCTGCGGGCGGCGTTTTTCGAGATTCGCAACAATACGGACGGCGTACTCGATGTGGCGATCGCGGCCAGCCCGCGGCTGATTTTGAAAACGCCGATTCATCTCGCGGCGCACGAAGTGGCGGTGGTGACGGTGCAAACGGCGGAGACCGATGTCGCGGCTTTGGAAGAGACGATCGTCTTGAGCGCGGGTGCGCTGACGAGGCGACTGCCCGTGAAGGCGAAGGCTCTTCCCGGATGGGTGCGGGCGAGCTTGGATCGTGTTATTTTCGAGAAGGGCGCGGGAGCGGAACGCGTCATTTTCGTAAATCCGGGCGGGATGGATGCGAAGGTGACGCTGGCGATCGACGCGCCGTTTGCGCTGGAGGAGGCTGGGTTTGTGCTCGCGCCCGGGATGGAAAAGGCCGTCGCCATTTCACTCCCCTCGGCATCCGGGGGAGGGGCGCAGTCTGCTCTGAAAGTCGGCGTCGATGGCGGTGGTTTTGAGATTGCGGTTGCGTCGGTGGGTGTTGCGCAGGCGGGCAGTTCGCCGGTCGTGAAGCGGGCAAAAACGGTGATTCCGGTGCGGGTGAAAAAGGAAGAGGCGGAACTCGCGGAGCCACCGCCTGCGGAGATCGGAAATTATCCCGCGATGGTTGAGTCGGTATCAGCCAATTCGGCGACCTTTCGATGGAAGGGGGCGTCGTCCGAAGGTACCGATTTTCGCCTCCTCCGGCGAATCCTGAGCCTGGATGAAGCTGGCGAACTCGTGTCCACATTCGAGCCCTATCCGGCGTTCAAGATCGTCCAGCGCGGTGGCTCGCACCTGGCGACGGTGGACAAGCTCGAACCCGGAGAAGTCTATACATTCCGCGTGGACGCAGTGGCCGCGGGTGAAACTCAGACGGTCACTTTCGCTCAAATCCACACGCCCGCAGCGCGCTCGCGGAAGAGTCGCTTTTCGTTGGTTCACGTCCTGTTCGCGCTGCTGGTGGTGACTGGTGGGATTTCAATCTGGCATCGCGCCCGCTCGCGCTCGAAGAGCGGATTTTGAATCGTCTGAACCGCGAAGTTTGCGACATTTCTGAAATGTCCCTTGCGCCGCCTGTGCGTGCGTTCCTATTCTCGAAGCAATTTTATGGCCACGACAACGACCGCCTTTGAAACGCCAGACACACTCGCAAAAGCCCAAGCCGGGCTCGAAAAATCCGGTTACGTAACGGATTTGCTGGGCGAAAAAATGGTGATCAACATGGGGCCGAGTCACCCGGCCACGCACGGTGTGCTGCGTCTGGTTTTGGAAATGGACGGCGAGATCATCACCAAGGCGACGCCCGACATCGGCTATCTGCATCGCGGCGACGAAAAGATCGCCGAGAACATGCACTACAACCAGTTCATCCCGTACACGGACCGGCTGGATTACCTCGCGCCGCTCGCAAACAACGTCGCGTATGCGCTGGCCGTCGAGAAACTGATGGGGTGGACGTTGCCCCCGCGCGGGCAAGCAATCCGCGTCCTCTGTTGTGAACTCGCCCGCATTAGTTCGCACCTGCTCGGCGTTGGCTGTTTCGCGATGGATTGTGGCGCGATGACGATCTTTCTCTACACCTTTACCGAGCGCGAGAAGATCTACAACCTCATCGAAATGCTCACTGGCGCGCGTTTCACCACGAGCTACACCCGCATTGGGGGAATGACCCGCGATTTGCCAGACGGCTTCACCAGCCAGCTTCGCGCCTTTATCGATCAACTCCCGGCCGCGATCGACGAGGTGGACGCCCTGATCTCGCGGAACCGCATCTTTGTCGATCGCACGGAGGACATCGGGGCGATCACCAAGGAACAAGCCATCTCCTTTGGCCTCAGCGGCCCGAATCTTCGCGGTTGCGGCATTGATCACGATCTCCGCAAGAAACAGCCGTATCTCGGCTACGAGCAATATGATTTCGATGTGCCGATCGGCTCAAAGGGCGATTCTTACGATCGTTACTTCGTGCGGATGGAGGAAATGCGGCAGTCAATGCGCATTCTGCATCAAGTGCTCGACACCCTGCCTGGCGGCCCGATCCACGTTCAGGATGCGAAGAACTACCCGCCGCCAAAGACAACCGTGCTGACGAAGATGGAAGAGTTGATCCACCACTTTATCGTCCACACCGAAGGGATCGATGCTCCGCCCGGCGAAGTGTATTTCGGCGCGGAGAACCCCAAGGGTGAACTCGGCTTCTACATCCATTCGAAGGGCGGCGGGACACCCCACCGGATGAAAATTCGGGCTCCGAGCTTTGTGAATCTCAGTATTCTCAGCGCAATCCTTCCCGGTCACATGATGAGCGATGTGGTCGCCATTCTCGGATCGCTGGATTTTGTAATGGGCGAATGTGATCGCTAACTGGGGGCGGTTGGCGGCAATTGTTCAGCGATTGTTAGCGCTTTTTGGCAAAAGCACAGTGGGTGCCAGGCCCGTATTTCGGCCAAAGCAGGGCGGGTGCCGCGGGTCACTTGAGCGCAACTGCAATGACAGACTCGCATCTCCTATATCATTGATCCAGAGGATATTAACACAGGTAAATTAGGTTGCTTTATTCTGACTTCCAGCGCCGATTCTCAAAAACTCGGAATCAAACCGTGCCATGCGGAAAAATTACTCGTTTTTTTTGTGGACAAATGGCGAAAAATTTGGTCGTATTCAGGGAATTCAGACCTCCTCGCCACGCCACCCGCAACCGCTAGGATGTTCTCACCGAAGTTCCAAACCCCGAAACAATCCAGATTAAGCAAATCAAAACGCGCCTAAATTCCCTCCGCTTCTGCTGATGGTCCGGTGCATTCCAGTAATAAAAGTCCACTCCTTAAACTACAAAAACATGAATAAACCAAAAGCTATCACAGTAACTGCCAAGGCCATCGCTCTCGTTGGCGCGTTTTCACTGGTTGCCGCTTCCTCGCAAGCAGCCTTCGTCGGGTTGCCAAACCCGACTCCTGAAGTTCCAGGGGCTCTTCTCGGTGGACTCACTGCCACTGGTGGAGGCACCATCCTTACGTCTCTGTCCGAGCCTTTCAGTAATGCCTTTAATACCGGCACTTTTAATACGTGGGTCGTTGATCGCGATCCCGGTGCTGGAGTTCTGCTCGATTTTTACTATCAAGTTGTCAATACGACTGCAGTTCCTCCGCCAACCCCGGACGCCCAAGTTTGGCGGGTGAAGACCATAGGTGGATTCACCAGTGTCGATAATATCGATCCTGTTTTTGTTGCGCAGACAGACGTTAGTCCTCTGGGTGGTCCGGCGATTGTTGGTTTGAAGCCAGCAAGAACTGCGGATCGTGGTGAGGGTAGTCCCGGGAGCGTGGGATTTGAGTTTCCTGTGGCACCTGGATTTACTGGAGATCCTCTAAATGTTGCGCCAGGCCAATCGAGCACATTTATGGTGGTTCGCACCAATAGCAGCAGCTTCGAAGCAGTTGCTGCGGCAATTAGTAGTGGTGACACCAGTCTCGTTCGTTCATTTGCCGCCGTGCCTGAGCCGAGCTCAGTTCTTTTCGGCTTGGCGATGTTTGGTGTAGCCCTCACAAACCGTGCTAGGGGACGTGCAATCAAAGCCGTTTAACGCAAACCGAAGCCCTAACAAAATATGAAAACATCCAAATCACTCATGAAGTTTGCACTCGCCGGAATTATTGGCATGGGTGCAGTTGTTGCCTCCGCGATGGCGCAAGGTGATGATTTGATTACGATCTGCTTCCGCAATCGAACTGTGCAAGTTCCAACGTATCTGCTCCCGCGTTACCTCGCAGTAGCAGGTACGACTCCCGGTGCTTGCGTAGTTACCCCGTAAGGGACGAAATAGCATCACATTTGTATGGCCCCATGGCGTTTTCGCCATGGGGCCTTTTGCTGTCTAAGTCTGTGATTCTTTCAGCGCTGTTCGTGCTCGTCGATTGGTTGTGTCCTCGTTAATCCTCTTCGTAATTGTCGCGGCGCAAAGTGCATTAATCCTCCTTTTCGGTGGATTGCGGGCCGCATTTTCCCTTCCCGCCTTTGCCTTACTTGCTGTCGGTGGTCTATTGACGCTGAGTCCCTTGCGGCACGTCCAGCACCGGACTCTCAGCCCGATCGCAATTCTCGCTGGAGCGCTCGCTTCTGGCTACATCCTGCTGCGCGGTTGGCTTTCACCTGACAGATACCTCGCGCGGGCGGACCTGTATTTGGCGTTGGCTGCTCTGATAATCTACTCCGCCTTCTCACTCGTCATCACATCTCCCCGACAGCGAATGCAGTTCATTTACGTGATCCTAGCGATTGCAGCCGCTAGTGTCGGGGTCGCTGGAATTCAGTTCTTCAAGGGGCATAACTTTATGCCTTTCGGCTTTTTGCCGCGTGGAGACTACGGTGCGCGGGCAAGTGGCTTCTTTGGGTGCCCGAATCATCTGGCTGGCTTCCTCGAAGTAGCGATGCTATTTGCGCTTTCAATTGCCTGTTGGGGCCGCTCCAGTCTCCTGATTCGCATTGTTATGGGATACGCCTCGGCGATGTGCGCTGCGGGCATTCTCCTGACAGGAAGTCGTGGCGGCTATGCGAGCACGATCACTGGCCTCGCTGCATTTGGCTTCATAAGCCTCTTGGTCGCCGGAAAATGGCTGCGTCGGGAGTTTTGGTACGCCACGGCGATTTCCGCTGTGCTGGGTGCAACCGCGGTTGGCTATGTGATCCAATCGGCGGTGCGAAAGAGTGAATTCCTTCAATATCGCGTCGAGTCGGCGAACTTGGACATCGGGGTTCGCGCGGATCTTGCGCGAGCGGCCTTCAAGCAATTCCAAATCAATCCATGGTTCGGCACCGGCAGCCGGACGTATCTCTATCATGGGAGGGAATTTCGCACTCAGCTCATCCTGGCGGACCCGATTTTCGCCCACAATGACTATGCCCAACTGCTCGGGGAATACGGATTGATTGGATTCGGCACGATGGCACTTTTCGTCGTGCTGCACTTGCGGAGCGGGTGGAAAACGCTGGCATCCGCCGCTGTTTCAAATGCTCCGAAAATCCGTGACCCACAGAGTAAACGGCGTTCCGAGAAGGGGTCGCGATCGCGGTCCGCGTGGCGTGCGGTGGAGGATGTCGAAGCCAAACGCCTCGAACAGGTTCAAGTGTCATTCAAGGGCAGTAATTCGATCGCTCTCACAGCCGCTGCGCTCGCCAGTGTTGCCGCCTACGCCGTGCATTCGCTGGTGGACTTCAATCTGCACATTCCAGCGAATGCCTGCATGATGGCGTTCGTGTTTGCGGTCCTGGTCAATCCGGGAGGCACCAGCACTCCGGGCAGCGCGGTGGACAACGGCAGTCTCAAAGCGAACCCATTGCTGCAAAGGGTTCCAGCGGCGTTCGGTTTGCCGTTGCTAACCCTGGCGATCCTTCATTGGCCCGGTGAATATTATGGCGAAAAAGCCAGGCGTTTGCTTTCGGATTGGCGACTGCTCGAATCCCCGGACCTAGCCGTTCGAGCCGAGGTGCTTTCGAAGAATGGATTGAAATACGACTCCAAAAACCCCGAGCTTCTTTACTATCTGGGCGAATCGCAATCGACCCAGGCGATGCTTACGGAAGAACCGCAGGAAAAGAGCCGCCTTTGTGAGCAAGCGATCATTTCCTTTCAGCGCGCCGTGGAGCTGGCTCCGCGCGATGTGCGCTACGTGCTTTGTCTCGCATGGTCCTTTGATGCTGCCAAACGCTTCGACGAAGCCGAACTGGTGCATCTGCGCGCCCTGCAGCTCGACCCGAATTCAAACAAAGTTCACGCTTCCTACGCCGCGCACTTCCAACAGCAGGGAAAACTGGAACAAGCGGAGGCCGAATACGCAACCGCCCTGAAGAAAGGGAATACCCCCCACGACGTTTGGAATCTACAGAACATCCAAAAGGAGATTCAGGAGAAAAAGTCGCGTGCGAATCCCGCCGTCACGCCTGCCAATTGACGAAGTGGGCCAAACCACGTCACCGAATGGGTGGAACTGGTGATTCCAGTGCCTGCCTGACGCGGCTCGCAAGCCGTTCGTAGTCGATCGCACCAGTGACGCGATTTCCATTCAGGAAAAGCGCGGGCACTCCTTCGAGCCCGCTCGCGGCAGCGTCGGCGCGGCTGGCCTCCACGGCAGCGCGGGCTCGGTCTGATTTTCGGCATTCCTCAAACTGCGCTTGATCCAGCTTTAGCCCAGCGGCGATCGCTGCGAGGCGCGTATCACCGAGGTCGCCGCCTTCGGCGTTAAGTTTGTCGTGATATTCCCAAAACGCGCCCTGCTCGGCGGCGCACTCCGCGGCAATCGCCGCTGGCACGGCTCGCGCATGTGATTCCACCGGGAAGTGCCGGTAGGCGAGCATCACATCATTCGGAAAATCGGCGCGAATCTTCTTCAACACCGTCGCAAGCCCCTTGCAGAATTCGCACTGGAAATCCGAAAAAACGACGAGTTGCACCTTCGCATCGCGTGGGCCGATGATTTTTGCCTTCGTGAGATCGATCTCCAGCGCCCGGATTTTCGGTTGTTCCAGCAGCACCGCGATGCGATGCCCGCGCGCCAGTTCCTCCAGATAAGTCACCCGTTCCTGCTCTCTCGATTCCTCCAGCAACTCGTCCTTCACGCGCGCCACATTGTCGGGCGTATTAGGAAGGCCCTTGCTGGAAAGTCGCGCCGCGATTGCCTCGTAGGCTGGCGCTTTTACAGCGGCAAGGCGCGCGGCCAGCACCGCCGACGCGTCGGTTTTCGTTCTCGCGGTTTCCGCCGCCAGCAGGGCGCCGTCCACCTTTCTCCGCACCCAATCGAACTCCAATTCATACACCGACTGCTGGAGCGGCTGAAGCGACGCGCCCAGTTCTTCCTCCATTTGCTCGCGCGTGAACTTCTGCCCGTCCACCACCGCCAGCACGTCGCTTTTCACCGCAGCACGGGGCAGCAGTTGCGCCACCGCCGGGATCAGCGTGAAAACCGCGAGCGCCAGCGCCGCCGCTGGGCGACCCGAAAAGGCCGCGTCCGTCGCGCGGCCCTCAGCCATGGCGGACGCGACCGCGAGTGAAATCATCGTCGCTGCCGACGCCGTGCAGAGCGGGCAAAATGCGTGGAGCACGCCAAACTGGATGAACATCAGCACCGCCGAAGCGCTCGCGCCCATCACCGAAATCCAAAGGACGCCACCCACGCAGCGACCGCGCGCTGCCGTCCGGGAAGTCCCGTACGCGGCCAACAGCAGCGCCAGCAGGAGCGAATAGATCGCCACCCCGAGCCGCGGCAGCGGCACCCCGAGCACCGACGCATACTTGCTCGAAAGCACCGTTTCGCAGCTCGCCTGCACCGGACAGAACAGCGTCGGCAAGCCAGCGTGCTGCTGCACCAGCAGGATCGAAATCGACAACCCGAGCCACGCCAGCGCGCAGCACATCAGGATCGCCCCCTCCGCACCACCGCGCCGGGGCGAGCCGGGACCATTTGGGAGCGTTGATGTCTGATCGTTATTGGCCATAAAGGATCGGCGTTTATCCGCAGCGTCGATCGCGATCGAGTGCGCTGCGTTCACGCATATCGGCCGGGATCGCATCCGTCAAACCGGCGCACGAATCGCGTAACGAGGAATTACTTGCCAACACGCGAAACCTCCCGCATTTCAAGCGCCCTATGTCCGTCCTAGTCGTTGGTTCCATCGCGCTCGATACCGTCAAAACTCCCGTCGAAGAACACGCCGACCTCCTTGGCGGCTCCGCATCTTACGCAGCCGTGGGCGCGAGCTTTTTCTCCCCGGTCAATATGGTCGGCGTCGTTGGCGATGACTTCCCGCCCGCGCACATCGAGTATTTCAAATCCCGCAAGATCGACCTCGGCGGCCTTCAGACAGTGAAAGGAAAAACCTTCCGCTGGTCCGGCGAATACATGTGGGACCTCAACACCCGCGAGACCCGCAGCGTCGAACTCAACGTCTTCGAGCATTTCACCCCCACGCTCCCGGCCGGCTACGACGCCACGCCCTACGTCCTCCTCGCAAACATCGGGCCGAGTCTGCAAAGCCACGTCCTCGATCAGATGCAGCCCGCCAAATTCGTCATCGCCGACACGATGGACCTCTGGATCAACATCGCCAAGCCCGACCTCCTCGCCCTCATCAAGCGCGTGGACATGCTCATCCTCAATGACGGCGAAGCCCGCCAGCTCACCGGCCTCACCAGCCTCATCAAAGCCGGCGCCGCCATCCGCGCCATGGGTCCGCGCTTTGTCGCCATCAAAAAGGGCGAACACGGCTGCCTCCTTTTCGGCAACGATCAATTTTTCTCCTGCCCCGCCTATCCGCTCGAAGACATCCACGACCCCACCGGCGCGGGCGACACCTTCGCCGGCGGCCTCGCGGGCTGGCTCGCCGCGCAGGGCGGCGAGATCACCTTCGAGCTCCTGCGCAAAGCCGTGGTCTATGGCAGTGTGCTCGCCAGCTTTAACGTTGAACGCTTCAGCCTCGAACGCATGCGCACCCTCAGCGACGACGCTGTCGCCGAGCGCTATGAAATGTTCCGCTTGATGAGCCACTTCGAGGTCATCGACTAGGGTCGGCTCTGCGGAAGCTTTGCCTCTGCGCGAGGCGGATTTGGTCATCACTTTGGGGGCCGCCAAGGTACGTTTCCCGCTACATTCATCGGTGGCTTAATCACGTCGCGATGCGCATCCGAAACTCAATCTTCTCTGGCCAAATGGGACCGCGGCGGACCGCGTTCGGGAGCGGATTCGCACCCGCGCCACCCTTCCCATCGACAGAAACCGCTGCGCGCACTTTGCGCAGCCAGAGCGGCTTTACGCTTTTGGAAACGCTGGTTGCCACTGCCATCGTCGCGATCGGCTTTCTCGGCTCGCTGGCGACCGTCTCGCAGGCGGGCCGTCTCGCTTCCGCCGCGGAGGAGGATGCGCTCGCTTCCTCCGCACTCGACCAGCGCATGGACCAGCTCCGCCTTTTGGAATGGGACGAAATCACCAGCACCGCAGGCGTCACCACGAATATCTGGATCGCCCGCCCGTCGGCAATGGCGGGCATCACCGTCGCCCAGGAGACCATCGCCATTTCCGCCTATGATGTCGTGGGTGCCAAAATCCTGGACGGAACTTGGGACGATGGATCGGGACCGGCCGCCACGCTCGGCGGCGGTGGCCCGGATTTGAGCACGGCCGGCGCGGTGAAAATCGTCGCGACCATCACCTGGGCTGGACGCCGCTGGGGGCGGCAGCAAACGCGCGCGATCGTCTCAGTGATTTCAAGGGGAGGAATTTCAAAAAGTGATCTTCCCTAGCACGCACGGGCGTCCCGCAGGTTTCACCCTCGTCGAACTCATCGTCGGGATGGGCGTCTTCGGCGTGTTCTCCGCGGGGCTCATGGTGGCGTGGACGGCGCTGCAGGCGAACGCCGTGAACGCCGCCACCTACAGCCATCGCCAGAGTGACCAAATGCGGGTGATCGACTATCTCAAGCGCGACATCCGGCGGGCCTCGGCGGTCGAAATTTACAACGGTGGGACCGTCGTTGCCGGGTCGAATCCAGGGACGGAATTGGCACTCACCGTGCCGGACTACTACGCGGATGCGCGGGAAGACGACAACGCCATCGGTTCGAGCACGCCGAACAATCCCACGCTTTCCGCAACGGCGGTCAGCTACGGCGGGACCATGCTCGTCCGCTACTACGTCACGGGCGGAGCGATCATTCGCGAAGAGGCGGGCATCCAGCGGCCCATCGCGGATGCGAACGGCGCGTTCGTGCTTTCGTTTCGCTGGGAGACCGACGGGGATATCCTGTCGCAGATTTTTTACAATCAGCCGTTGAGCGGCAGTGGCAGCCAAACGCTTCGACGCCAGGTCGATATCGTTGGCCGTCAGCGTTCCGACCTTCAGGCCAGTTCCAGCGCCATGTGATGATCTCCGCCAACCTAATACCCCGCATCCGTTCCGCCGCCGCGCAGCAGTCCGCTTCCGCCGTCATCGGCGCGCTCGCGGTGCTCGCTGTCACGCTCATTCTCGTCGGCACCGCGCTCAACTTCGCGAGCCAGGGCTTTCGCACCAGCCACCACTCTTCACGCTGGGCCCAGGCCTCGCACGCCGCCGAAGCCGGTGCAGAAATCGCATTGATGACCGCGCAAAAGAACTCGTGGACCGCCGACGGCTGGTCGGGCGCACCGGGGGCGACCGGTGCCGCAGCCGTGACGAAGTCCGTCACGCTTTCCACCGATGTGCCCGGGACCGGGTCGATCGGTACGGCGATCGCCGTGGATACCATCACGATGGGCAGCACCGACTGGCTTCGCATCCGGGCCACTGGCAACGCGGACCTCTCCGGCGGAGCGATCGCCGGCAGCGACACGCGCGACTCGATGCTCCGCAAACTCAGCCTGCGGAAGGATCGCAAGAGCGGGACCGTGCTCACGACTCCCCGCGCCAGCCGGACCGTCGAGATCCTCGCCGCGCCAAAGGCAGCGATGCCCTTCAAGCATGCCTTTGTCTCGAAGGCCGTGCTCGACCTTCAGGCGCTGACGACATCGGACAGCTACGATTCGACCGACCCGGCAAAGTCGGACTACGCCCCTTTCACCTACTACGGCGTATATGACGCGGCGAAAAAACAGAGTAACGGCGACATCGCCACCACCGACGCCACGCTGCCCTGGAATCTGAACGACGCGTACATTTCGGGCGACATTCTCACGCCAAACGGCACCGTGAATCAGACCACCAATGTGAGCGGAGCCATCAACAGCGGGCTCACCTACAACTTCCCCGACGAAGTCTCGCCAGACTGGACGACCGTGACGCAAAACCACGGCGCGGTGAACAACACGAGCGCGGCCATCGTCGGAGGCACGGAGGCAAGCCCGACGCTGCATCAATTCGACAGCATCAATCTCACCAACGCCAACACCGCGATCACGATCAACCACCCCGCCGGCGAAACCGAGAGCTGGGTCGAAATCTGGGTCACTGGCGACACCTACATCGATGGGGTAAATCTGACCGGCATCAATCTTGCCCCCGGCGTGCATGCGACGGTTCATTTTGGCGGACGCGTCGAGGTGAAAGGCGGCGGCGGTGGCTACGGCATCAAGAACGGCAGCCAGTTGCCATCGAGCCTCGTCATCCACGCCTACGGCGGCAGCAGCGGCGCCCCCAAGGATTTCATCCTCGCGAATTCGGACTTTTGGGGAGTCGTTTCGGCACCTTGGTACCAGTTGAAATTCGACATGGCCGGCAAGGACGCCTACGGCTCCTTCCTCGGGTGGAAAGTCGATGCCACCGATGGCACCCGTTTTCACTACGACGAATCGCTCTCGACGCTCACCCATGGCGAAGGCCCGGGTTATTCGGTCCGCAGTTGGGTCGAGGCAGTCCGGTAAACTTTACCGTCTCGCGAGGGTCGAAAGATTGATCACTGCCGTGCGCTTCGCGGGATTTGCAGAATCCCTGCGAACCGCAAAATCCAGCACCCTCACGTGCGGCTCCGCCTGTTCGAGTTCGCCGACCGCCATCAGCACTTTGCCAAATTCCACCGTCCCATCCTGGATCGGCAGATCGACCGCCCAATAGCTCCGCTGGTACCCGGGCAGCTCCGGCTCGGGCCTCACCGTGTTCAATCGCGTCACCGCGTCCGCGATGCCAAATCGCCGGAAGTATCCCTTCAGATTTTCAGGAAACCACACCATCGCCGATGCCGCGGCACGTTGCCGATTCCACCGGACCAACTCCGCGCGCGCACCAGACGCCCGCCGTTCCATCTCCTGGGTTTCCTTGATCCGCTTTTTTGCATTTTCAACATTGCCGCGCAGCTCCGCGATGCGGCGCTGATTCTCCGCGCCACGCTCGCGCAGGGGCACGATCGAGCCGCGGTAAAATCCCCCGGCCACCATGGCCAGCAGCAGCGTCCCACACACCCATCCGCCCGCGCTGGATCGTTCGGGTTTTTCGATCATCGACTTGCACTCGCCTTCCCCGGCAGCGCCTCCTTTGCTCCGATCGCGGCCACGATCGTAAATTTCGACTTGCGCTGGTTCGGCGCGGTCGCGGGCAAATGCGGCTCGTCTTCAAGACTCTCGAAACGCACCGTGGCCGAGCCCTTGATCGAGTGGCGCTCGATGTGGGCGGAGAGCGCGTGGAGGAAACTGTCCGCAGTCACTCGCGGCGCTGGGCTGGTCGAAATGCCTGTGATGCGCAGTTCGCATGCTCCCGGATCGCCCGGCCTGCCCTTCGCTTGCACGTCCAGGATCGCGATCTCGGGACTGGCAGCCGTCGCCACGTCCCGCAAGGCGGCCGCCCATCGCGGTGCCGCGCGATCTTCCGCGAGCCGATCCGGGCGTTTCAAAAGCGCCTCGATCCCAGCCCGCGCCGTCTCGACATCGCGCTGTTGTTTCGTCGCGCCCTCCCACTGTCCCTCGAGCACCAGCACTTCCCCGGATGACACCGCTACCTCATCCCGCAGCGCCCCGTGCCAGCGCGTGGCAAACGCCGCGAGCGCGACAAAAACGGACAATCCTACGAACCCCGTGACGCCCCTCCGCAGCTTCCGATTTCGCGGACTCGATGCCACAGATTCCTCCGCGGCGATGGTGGGAATGGCGCCCCTCAGCGGCCAAACATTCTGCGGCACCGGCGTGGCGGCGATTGGATCCGGCGCGGAACGCGGCTCCGCTCTCGCCGCGCGCGTCCCCGGCGACACCGCAAATCGCCCGCGGTTTTCGACGAACCGGATGGTCTCCAAAAGATCAGCGAGCGGCAGCGGCTTCAGGATCCCGCAGCCCTTTACGCTTTTGATGAATTCGTTCGCCTCCGCATTTCCTCCGAGTCCGGTCATAAACACGAAACGCTCGCAAAGATGGGGCCGCGCCTCCTCGACCGCGTGATAGAATTCATCGCCGGGCATTCCCGGCATCATCATGTCGCAAACGATGACATCGAAATCGCGCGCCTGCACTTCGAAGACACCCTCCAGTCCGCTATGGACGACCACCACCGAATAGCCGTTCTCGCTGAGGAAATCGCGAATGATGTCGTTGAAAAAAATGTCGTCTTCGAGCACCAGCACGCTCTTCGCGCCGACTGCCGTGCTGTCCTTCACCCCGCCATGCGAAACGTCCCCGCGGCCGCCATCCATTTCGGGATTTCCGGGCAACAGTCCGCACGACGCAGCGGGTTCACTTGTAGCGGGGCCATTTCTCAATTGTAAGACAGTGTTTTCCGGGGAGACGATTTTATCGACTCATCGCGCCCGAAGCCGTGAGAACGCAGGAAACATGCCCGAAACTCCCCGCGGCCGGGAGCCCTGCTACGCGGATCAATCTAATCCGATCAGGAAAACCGAGCCGACGTGATCCGGCCCCATGAACGCGCCGACCCCGCCGCTCAAGGGACGATATACGCCACTGAAGAACACGACGCGCTGAGTGCCTGGGTGGCGGAACGTGCCGACGAACGTGCCTTCGCGAGCATTGCTGAAGAGTCGCACTTCGTATGGGTTCGGAGCCGGAACGAATTGCTGGACGGGATTCCAACTGAGATCCACCCGAATAAATCCCGCCAGATCGCCGCCGTCGAAACTCAAATATCCCGGCGGCAGCGGCGGCAGCGCGAGCGGCACCACCGGCTCGCCGGGCGCGGGCGCGCTGAATTCCGAAAAGAACGGATAGACCGCTGCCTGGCCAGCAGTGTTTGGCTGCGGGCCGTTTGGCTGGGCGGGCCTGTGCCATTGCAACGCGCCGTCCGCGGCTTGCGAGAAGGGCGATGTGTAATTTGGGATCAGAGTCAGATCGAGCACCGTCCCATCGCCCCACACGCTGCCGCGTGTCGCCGGATGATACAGCCCGGTGTAAAGCGGAAATTTATCGCCAACGACCCGCACCGTGCCATCGGGAAAAGTCGTCGCATCATCCGCGACGAGGAAACTGCCCGCGGTGTAAATCGTCCCGTCGCCGAGCCGTGCGATGTACCGCACCGAGCCGTCGCGTGACACCCGCACGAGGCCGTCAGTATTCGGGAGAAAGCCGAGGTCGGGAAAGTGATTCGCCACGCCGTTGAATTTCGCGTTCCACGGCGACGGCGTGCCGTGACCGTAAAGCGCAGGGCGCGCATCGACGCCGCTCGTGATCGCGCCGTCGGTCACCGCGACAACGATCTTTCCCGGAACCGCTGCCGCATCGAGATGCACGGTGAAAGTGCCACCGCCGACTTTCGGCAAAGTCCCATCAAACGTGCCCGTGGAACTCAACGCGCCACCAAGCGCGTATCCAAATCCCTGCCACGAAACCCGCGCGCTAAACGCACCCGACGCGCCGAGCCGCGCGGCGAAAAACCCGGCATGGGCATGGTCGTCGCTGGCGGCATTGCGAATGACGCCGGCATAGCTGGTTCGCGAAGGAATTTCGGTTGGAGCATCCGCGAGGAGAGTCGCGGACGTGGCAAGCAAGAGAAGGAGGGAAGTTTTCATGACGAGCGAGGGGGCTGGCTGAGGGAAAATCAGCACTGAAAATTCCAGCGAAGCGACGGGTTTTACAAGCCCGCATTTCCGATCCGCGCGCCGATCGTCGTGCGGAGAATGAGCGCCAGCTTTCGCCATTTCGGGAGTGTGTAGCGGCGGTCGAAAACTTGAAACCGGTCCCGCTGCATCTTGTCGAGCAGGCGGCTGTAAATCGCGGCCATGATTTCCGCGGCGACGAGTGCGCGCCGATCCGCGGGCGGCAGCGCTTGACGGGCTTGGTCGAAAAAGTCGCGCGCGCGCTCCGCTTCAAAATCCATCAGCGCGAGGAACCGTTCATCGCGGCGATGCGCGGCGAGGTCGGCGCGGGTGATGCCGAAACGCGCGAGGTCTTCGGCGGGAAGGTAGATGCGGCCTTCATTCGCGAGGTCCTGGCCGACATCGCGGATGATGTTGGTGAGTTGCAGCGCGAGGCCGAGGCGCTCCGCGTATTCGCGGCTGCGCGGGTCGCGGCAACCGAAGATTTCGGTGCTGACGAGGCCGACGACGCTGGCGACGCGGTGGCAGTAAACGCGCAGGTCTTCCCAAGTCGCATACGCCGCGCCGTGCAGATCCATCTCCACGCCGGCGATGATTTCGTGGAGGTGCGCGACCGGCAGCGAATACTTCGCGATGACCTCGCGCACGGCGGGAGCGAGCGCCGGTTCGCCGTCGAATTTTTCACCGACCGCGCGCTTCCACGCATCGAGGTCCGCCTGCTTCATCACTGGATCGCCGGGCTCGTCGGCGATGTCATCGACGACGCGGCAGAAGGCGTAAAATGTGGAGATGTCGCCGCGCTTTTCGCGGGGCAGCGCGACGAAGGCGAGCGCGAGATTCGATTTGCTCGCGCGGGTGATTTCCACCGCATCCGGCGCGGCGGCGCTCATGCGAGCGGCTTCCCTTCGATGATGGATTCCCGCATCGCACCATCGCTGCCGATCGCGAGGATGTGATCGCCCGGCTCGAATGGAAAATCGGCGGAAACCGATGCGATCACTGCGACGCCAAAACGCGTGCAGCATTTCCGCAAAAGCGCGGTGAACGCGGCGGCGTCTTCCGGTGCGAGCGTGGTTTCGAGATTCTCGGCGGTGATGACCGCGGGATCATTTGCCAGCGCGCGGGCGAGCGATACGGCGTGCTGCTGGAAATCCGTGAGGTCGTCGATGGAATGCTGCGCTTCAAGGGTGAGGCCCACAAATTCGAGAAGCATTTCCGTCCGCTCGCGCGCCTCTTCGGGCGTGACGTGGGAGATTTTGAAAAGCGGCATCGCGACATTTTCGACGACGGTAAATGCCGGCAGCAAAAACGGCGCGGTGAAGAGAAATCCGCAGCACTCATTGCGCACCTTGTCACGATCCGGCTCGGCGAGTTTGCCGACGCTGCGCCCTTCCAAAAAGACCTCGCCCCTCTGCGGCGCATCCACCAGGCCGAGCACGCGCTGCAAGCCGGCGCATTCCCCGGTGATGAGATAAAATCCGCCCGCGCGAATGCGCAGCGAGAGACCGCGCAGGGCATCGCCATCGGCAGCGCACGCGACATCGCGGAGTTCGAGGACGGGCTGGGAGGAATCGCTCATCGGTCAGAATCGGAACATCGTCTGGGTCGTCGCGGATTGTGCCGGAGTCGCGCAGCGTTTGTAAACGCAGACCCAACTCGCGAGCAGCCAGCCGAGCACGATGCCCGCGATCCACGGAAAGAGCAGGGTCCATACAACCCACGACGCGGCGCCTTCGCCGAGGCCGCTCGCGACGATGCGCTGGATGGCATGAAGCGCGAAGCAGTGCAGCGCGGCGACGACGATGAACCACGCAAATGGCCACCAGTGTTTTGCCAGAAAAGCGCGGTGATCGCGCAGTGCGGTGGACAGCGATTCGCTGTGAAAAATGAGCGTGATCTGCATCGTGGCGGCGACCAGCGCGAAGACCGCGAGCAGCCCGCGCACGATGGCGAGCCGCTGTGAAAATGCCTCCTGCTCCGGGAACCAGCCGGCGAATGGCGCGAAGCTGCGCAGGATGAGCGGCGCCTCGATGAAGACCACGCTGAGCACCATCACGACCGCGGCCCATTTCACGACGGAGCTGAAACGGCGCAGCGAAAAATCGACGAGGTGCGCGTGCGTGAACGTGAGTCCGCGCGCCCAGATGTAGGCGAGCAGGATGAGATAGGTCTGCACGAAAAGGCTGCAGAGATATTCAAAAACGAACGAGAGCGAGACGATGAAGCGCGACCATTGCAGGACGGTCTCCGCCGCCGCCGAACCGGGACCGAGAATTTGCGGCGCGACGTAAAGCAGCGGTTTTGCGATCGCCGCGAGCGCGCACACGAGGATGCCGAGATGGATCGCCCAACCGGCGATGCCGAGCCGCTTGTGCAGCGCGCGGATGAGCACGCCCTGATGCCCGCCGCGATTGATCAGCAAAAGGATCGCGGCCAGTGCGGAGACGGGGAACGTGGCGGTGAGGCAATTGAAAATACCGGCGAGCGTCTCGAATGCAGGCAGCCGACTGGCGTGCAGCGCCCCGAGCAAATCGTCGTGCGGCAGCCACCAGAAATCCCCGCGCAGCCAGAAGAACGCGGGCTCGTCCGACGGTGGCGACATCCATGCGAAATAGACGCGCTGCGCGAGCTGGAAAAGCGCGGCGCAGAATCCGAACAGACCGGGTATCGCCCACAGCGCGGGGTAACGCCGGAGCGCGCGAAAGCCATCGCGCAAACCATCGTGCGCGGGGTTCGTCCACATCATCAACGCATAGCCAACGAGCGCGCAGCCGGCGAACGAAAGCGGGCTGAGAAGAAGAGCGACGAGTGACATTTCTGAAACCACGATGGACTAAGGACGAGGGACGCGCGCTCGCACAAGCCCGAAGGATATTTTGGCGCGTGGAATGCCGTCCGCCGCTCGGTGAAACGCCTTGCAGTCACCGCGCGCGGAACTAGCATCGACCCATATGAAAGCACTCGTCTTTTCCCTCGCCCTCGTCGCATTCAGCACCACTCTCCGGGCGGCCGAGGCCACGCCGTCCGCGCAACTGAGCCAGTTCAAACTCGGCGAACGCATCACCGGTCCCGAAGCCACGCTCGAAACCGCCGCCGGAAAAGCGGTGCTGATCGAAGCGTGGGGCGTCCACTGCGGGCCGTGCATCGCGAGCCTGCCCGACATCGAAAAAATCTCGAAGCGGTACAAGGACAAGATGGTCGTCTTTGGCGCGCACTCGCAGAACGCGACGGATGACGAGGTGAAGGAAGTCGTGAAGAAAAACAAACTCCACTACACGATCACCAAAGGCGTCACGAGCCCGGTGCCGTTCAGCGGAATCCCCCGCGTGTTCATTTTCGATCCGAAGGGTGAAATGGTCTTTACCGGGAGCCCGTTCGACAAGGATTTCGAGCGTTCGCTGCGGAAGGCCGTCAGCGGTGCGTCGAGCAGTCCGGCGGCGAAGCCGAGCGGCCTCGACTCGCTGAGGAAGAATACGACCAATCCGAGCTGACCCTCGTCGGCGGATTTTCAGCGTGCGGGCTCGCCATGCGGCGAGGCGTGTCTCTACGTTGCGCGCCGCCATGAAATTTCCCGCATTCGCACTCGCCACACTCCTCGCCATCCTCGCGCCAGCGTTCGCACAAACGCCGAACGAGAAGAAAAATCCCGCCGACGAATACGAAGCGCGCAAGCACGTCGCGGCGGATGGGCAGACGCTGAACTATCGGCTGCTCAAGCCGCTCAACTACGACGCGACGAAAAAGTATCCCATCGTCCTTTTTCTCCACGGCGCGGGGGAACGCGGGGACGACAATGTGTCGCAACTCAGGCACGGCGCACCGCTTTTCATCAAACCGGAGGCGCGGGAAAAGTATGCGTGCTTTGTCATCGCGCCGCAGTGTCCCACCGAGCAGAAATGGGCGGACATCGACTGGGCGAGCGATGCGCCGACGCAGCCGGAGAAGGTGAGCGCGTCGATGGCGCTGACGCTCGCGGCGATCGCAGCGCTGCAAAAGGAATTCAGCATCGACGCGGACCGGCTCTACGTCACCGGACTCTCGATGGGCGGCTACGGGACGTGGGATTTGGCCACGCGATTTCCAAAGCAATTCGCCGCGGCGGCGCCCATCTGCGGCGGTGGCGACAAGGCAAAAGCGGCGCTTGCGAAAGACGTGCCGATCTGGGCGTTTCACGGCGTGGACGACAAGGCGGTGAAACTCATCCGCACAGTGGAGATGATCGATGCGATCAAGGCTGCGGACGGGAATGCGTTCTTCAGCGAGTATCCGTATCTCGCGCACGATTCGTGGACGACGGCCTACGGCGAGCCGGACTTTTTGCCGTGGCTTTTCGCGCAGCGTCGCGGGCAGCCGGCGGTCGCATTCGCGAGAATCGCGGGGCCGCTCGCGCAGCCGCCGTCGAATCAGTGTCCGGGCGCGGGGCCGATGCAGTCGGGGCTGTGGTTTCGGAAATTGTGGGATACGCGGCGCGGTGAGTGGGACAAGGCGAAGGCCGCGGATCAAGGCGCGGTGGTGTTTTTCGGCGACTCGATCACGCAGGGCTGGGGCTCACTGGAGAAAGATTTTCCGAATCTGAAAGTGGCAAATCGCGGCATCAGCGGCGACACCACGCGCGGTCTGCTGACGCGCATTCAGGCCGACGTGCTCGATGTGAATCCGCGCGCGGTTTCACTCCTCATTGGCACGAACGATCTCGACCAGGGTGGCACGCCGGAAACGATCGCGGCGAATATGAAGGCGATCGTGGCCGCGCTGCACAAAGCGAATCCGAAGATGCCGATCATCCTGAACAAAGTGATGCCGCGCGGGCTGAAGAAGGAGCGCAGTTTTGAGGAATCGATTCCGAAGCTGAACGCGCTCTATGAAGCCGCGTTCAAAGACGATCCGCTCGTCACGTTTCACGACACGTATGCGCTTTTCCTGAATGCGGAAAAGTCGGTGAACAAGGACGAGTTCCCCGATCTGCTGCACCCGAACGGCGTCGGCTACGCAAAGTGGACCGCCGCGTTGCAGCCGATCTTTGAGAAGCTGAAACTCGGCGAGCCTGCGGTGAAGTGATCGAGATCGTCACGCTGTGCGATCGACCGGAATTCATCCCGCTCGTCGCGCGGTGGAACTGGGCGGAGTGGAGTGATCTGCTGCCGTGCGCTTCGTGCGACGCGTTCGCGGAAGACCTCCGCGCACGGACGACGCGCGACCGCGTGCCGATTACCTTTCTCGCGTTGGAAGACGGCGCGCCCGCGGGGACGGTGAGTTTGATCGAAGATGATCTGGAAACGCGTCCGGAGCTGACGCCGTGGCTGGCGTCGCTTTACGTCCTGCCGGAAAAGCGCGGTGGTGGACTCGGAAAGATGCTGGTGAAACATGCGGTCGCGGCGGCGCGGAGATTTGGAATCGGGACGCTCTATTTGTACACGCCGGGACAGGAAGCGTTTTACCGCGCGCTCGGTTGGGAGTTTTTGGAAGCGACGCAGTTTCGTGGACGGGCGATCACGATTATGCGGCGCAGGTGATCCGGGTAGCACGCTCGTCCCGAGCGTTGGCGAAGGCGTCCCGCCTTCGCGAACTTTCCAAACGCGGCGGCGCGGATGTCGTTCACGTTTTCCCAAAACGATGAGGCAGGGAAGTTCGGTTCGGCGGGACGCGTTCACCAACACGCGGGACGCGTATGCTCCCCGGAATACTTGCGTCCGCTTTGTCACTTGTGCGCGATGCAAACGTGCGCCCTCTTCCGATTGCCATGAAACTTTCCCACCTCCACTGGCTCGCCTTCGCAGCCTGCCTTTCCACCGGCCACGCGCAACTCGTCCGCCAGGCCAACACCACGCTCACCCTCCCCGCCAATCTCCCCGCCGCCACCGGCTACACCACGGAGAATGCCCTCGGCACACTCTCCTTTGCCGCACCGATGGTGACGGCGTATCCGGCGGGCGAGACGAACCGTCTCTTTGTCGCTGAACGCAGTGGGACGATTCAGTGCGTGAGCGCGCTGGGCACGACGCCGGTGAAATCAAGCTACCTCAATCTGACGAGTCTGCTGATCGCCGGTCAGACGCTGCGCACCGACGGGGAAAACGGATTTCTCAGTCTCGTATTCCACCCGAATTTCGCTACGAACGGCACGTTTTTCGTCTATTTCAGCATCGATGTGGGCGGCGTGCTTTTTCAAAGGCTGCATCAAGTTTCCGTGACGAATCCCTCGGCAAACACCGCGGTGATTTTTTCCCACAAGCCGCTGCTCACCGTCCTGGACCGTGACACGAATCACAACGGCGGGGACCTGCATTTCGGAGCCGACGGTTTTCTCTACCTAACGCTCGGCGATGAAGGTGGCGGCGGTGACAACCGCAACAACGCGCGCTTCATCAATCATCGCAATGACGCGACCGCGCGGCGTCCCGGATTCTGGGGGCAATTGCTGCGGCTCGCCGTCGAAGAGAACGCAAAAACCGCGCCTGGCATTTTCGCCGCGGGCGCGCTCGCGCCGAATGCGCACACGCAAAACTCGGTCGCGTTTCCGAGCGCGCTGCACGGCAACTACCGCGTGCCGGCGGACAATCCCTTCATCGGCTACACGCTCTGGCACAGCGTTGCCATCCCGGCGGGCACGCTGCGGACGGAGATTTACGCGACAGGATTGCGCAATCCGTTTCGCTGGAATTTCGATCCGCCAACGGGGCGCATTTTCATCGGCGATGTCGGGCAGGGCATTTACGAGGAAATCAACATCGTCAAAAAGGGCGACGATCTCGGGTGGAGCTGGCGCGAAGGGCTGCATCAGTATTTCAGCCCACCCGCGCCGACGACTCCGCCCGCGCCGCCCGTGGCGGGCAATCCGCCGGGAACGGGTTTCAGCCGCGTAGATCCGATCTACGAATACGATCACACGGCTGACGGCAACGGCAACGACGCGGTGATTTCCGGCAGCTCGATCACCGGTGGCATCGTGTGTCGCGGGAGCCGGCTCACGGAACTTTACGGCACTTACATTTTTGCCGACTACAACTCGGGCTTCATCGCGGCCCTGACCGAGCAGGCGAACGGCACCTGGACCGGCGCGCGGCTCGCGACCGACAGCGGCATCGTCGATTTCGGAGTCGATCCGCGCAACGGCGACGTGATTTTTTGCGATCTGAATGCGGGCTCGGTGCGGCGGCTCGCGCGCTCCGGCACGACCGGTGCGAATCCGCCCGCGACGCTTTCGGCGACGGGCGCATTCTCGAATCTCGCGACGCTCACGCCGAATGCGGGCCTCGTGGATTACGAGCAGAACGTGCCGTTTTGGAGCGACTACGCCACCAAGTCGCGCTGGTTCGCGATCAAGAATCTGACGGACACGGTGGGTTTTTCCGCGAACGGAAACTGGACGCTGCCGACGGGGATGGTGTGGGTGAAACATTTCGACATCGAGACGACACGCGGCGTGCCTGCGACGCGGCGGAGGCTGGAGACGCGCTTCCTCGTGAAGACGGCGACGGACGTTTACGGGCTCAGCTACAAATGGCGCCCGGACCAGTTGGAGGCTGATCTCGTCGCGGAGAACGGTCTCTCGGAACTCATCCCCGCGAGCAGTCCCGCCCAAATCTGGCGCTACCCGAGCCGGAGCGAGTGCCGCGCGTGCCACACGGGCGTCGCGGGATTCGCGCTCAGCTTCAATACGCGGCAGATGAATAACGATCATGTCTTCGGCGCGCAGACGCTCAATCAAATCGCCGCATTGCGCGACGCGCAGACGAGCGGTGCGCTGCCCGCGAGCTATTTCACCGCCGGCACCGCGCCTGCGGTCACGAATACGCTGCCGTTTTTGGCCGAGGCTGGGGATGGGACGAAGAGTTACGAATTCCGCGTGCGCTCCTACCTCTCGGTGAATTGCGTGCAATGCCACCAGCCCGGCGGCCCCGCGACGGGGAACTGGGACGCGCGCGTGACGACGCCGACCGACGCGGCGAATCTCATCAACGGCCTGCTCGTGAACAACGGCGGCGACACGGCGAACCGCTTCGCCGTGCCGAACGACACTGCGCATTCGATGGTCCTCACGCGGCTGCAAGGCGCGGGTGCGCCGCGGATGCCGCCGTTCGGGTCGAACGAACTCGATCCCGTGGCCATCCAGCTCCTCACCGACTGGATCACACTCGAATTGCCCACCCGCGAAAGCCTCGCGCAATGGCAGACGCGCAATTTCGGCTCTCCCGCCCCGCTCACGGGCGACGCCGATTTCGACGGACAGACGAATGGATTCGAGTTCCTCACCGGCACCGATCCGCTCAATGCGAACGGCCGCTGGACGCTCTCGGCGCAGCTCGTAGGCGGAAACTACGAGGTCACTTTTCCACAAACGGAAAACCGCGCCGTGCTCGTCGAAACGAGTCTTGATCTGCAAACGTGGTCGCTGTGGGACGTGCCGGGGAATCAGCCAATGTTTACGTTTGAAGGCGCGATGCGCACCATCACGGGGTCGGCGAATGGCGATCAGCAATACTTCCGCGCGCGCTTGATCGAGCAGTAGCATCCGCAATGTGGCTTGCCGCTCCAGCGGCGAGCGGGGAAGGTGGCGGGCCTGCCGTTTGTCCCGCTCGCCGCTGGAGCGGCAAGCCACTTATACATTCCGCTGCCATGCTTCTCGTCATCGATAACTACGACTCGTTCACGTACAACCTCGTCCAGTATTTCGGCGAACTCGGCGCGGACCCGCTCGTGAAGCGCAACGACGAAATCACGCTCGATGGAATCCGCGCGCTGAAACCCGAGCGCATCGTCATTTCCCCCGGCCCCTGCACGCCAAACGAAGCCGGCATCAGCAACGACGTGATCCGCACTTTTGGCGCGGGCACACCGATCCTCGGCGTGTGCCTCGGGCATCAGTGCATGGGCCAGGTTTTCGGCGGCGATGTCATCCGCGCGCCGCGGCTCATGCATGGGAAAACCTCGCCGATTTTGCACAATGGCGAGGGAGTTTTCGCCGGGCTGCCAAATCCGTTTGAAGCGACGCGCTACCATTCGCTCGTCGTGAAACGGGAGACATTTCCCACCGCGCTGGAGATCACCGCGGAGACGGCGGAGAAGGAAATCATGGGCCTGCGGCATCGCGAGTTTCCGATGCACGGCGTGCAGTTTCACCCCGAGTCGATCCTGACGCTGGAAGGGAAGAAGCTGCTCGGGAATTTCCTCGGTCTTTAGTCGATGCGGAGCAGTCGCCCGCGTTACATCAACTGATACGCGTCCACATCCACGGTGACGATGACGTCCTCGGGAAACGGCAGCTTGTCCAGCACACCGCGCAAATGCCGGCTCAGTTTCAAAATGGCCTTCGTCCGCAGCATGAGTTGGAAGCGGAAATTGCCGTGCGATTTTTCCAGTGGGGCGGGCGCGGGTTCGCTGAGGGTGGTGCCGGGGGGGGGGAGGGATTCGGCGAGGCGGCGGTGCAGGGTTTCGGTGGAGAAGCTGGCGCGGGCTTCGTGCGGGGAGCGGATGTGGATGATGATGAGATGCGTGAAGGGCGGGTAGTCCCACTGTTTGCGGAACTCGATTTCCTGCTCCCAGAAGCCCTCGAAATCGTGATGTCGCGCGAACTGAATCGCAGGACTGAACGGCGTGAAACTTTGCACGAAGACCTCGCTCGCGAATTTGGCTGAGATCGACATGCCACTCGTCTTCCGCGTTTACGGCGACGGAGCGTGGGCGAAATCACCGTTCTCTGTCTCGCCTGACCGTACCGCGTTTTGATAGGAGGAAACGTGTCGCCAACCGCGCCTGCCACCGTGCAGCGCGGGGCGACGGTCCTCTGTGAGCACGACACCGAAACCGAAAAAGCCCGGAACTGCCCGCAAGAAAGCGCCGCCCCGTGCGGACGCCGACAGGGTTCCCGAGAAAGGCTTGTTTTCCAGAGGGCGAAATGGCGGAAGCCGAAGTGCGCGCTTGCGTTTGGCAAGACAACGCGGTGCCATTCGCGCCATGCCCGAGCCTGCGGAGACCTTTCGCTTCGATGTCGCCTTCTCCTTCGCTGGCCCGCATCGCGAGAAGGTGCGGACTATCGCCGAACTGGTCGCTGCGAAGCTTGGTCGTGAGCGGGTGTTCTATGACGAGTGGTACGAACACGAAATCCTCGGCGACGAAACGGGCGCGCTGCTGCAACGCTTCTATCACGAGCGAAGTCTCATGGTCGTCGCGGACCTCTCGGACGAATACGCTGGGCGTCCATGGTGCCGGGCTGAAGCAAGCGCGATCCGGGCGCTTCGTTTTGATTTGGATCCCGCGCGCGATGAGACCGGCCGCCTTCGTCTGCTCAATGTGAAATTGGGTGATGGAAGCGTGCCGGGAGTTTTCACGACCACGGCCTATCTCGAGGGCATCGCCAAGACCGCCGAGCAATGCGCCGAACTCATCCTCAAGCGCCACGCCCTGCTTGTGCAGCGCATGAGCGCGCCAGCGCTTCTCGCAAGCGAATCTCAAGCACCTGCGCCTCATGCAGCGCGCGGAATGGACATTGGGAAGGCTCCCGCCAACACGACATTGCCCCTCGAATGGCTTCGCCGCACCGGCGTTTATGTTGCCCACTTTACCGCCTATTTCATCGGGGGCGCTGCGCTCGGGGAGGTGGTTAAAAAAATCTTTCTATCTGGCGGCGGCGACACTATGCCCGGCCCCGCCATCTGGTTTGCTGCCGCCGCGCTCGCCCTTTCGCTCTTCTTCCTCCTCGCCTTCAACATCATCCCCCCCATCCTTCATGCACGCGAGAAGCGGCTCAAGCCCGTTCCCGACGACCGCATCGACCGGGAATACTTCACCACTAAGCCGCGCGAACATGACCCGCACGGCTTCTTCGCCCACGGCTACGATGCCTTCCTGGAGTGGGCCGCGGTCCCGGTGGCTTCCATCCTGCACCTCACCGGGCTCTCCGGTTCCGGCAAATCGTCCCTCCTCAGCGCCTTCCTCGCCCCGCGACTCGCGGAGGCGAAGCCGCGCACGCATCTCGTCATCCTGCGCTCCTATACCGACCCGCTCGTGGCCATGAAAGAGGCGCTCGTGCAGTTCTGGAAGAAGAAGCCCGACGACTACGACTCGCTGCCTCCGCTCGAAGCGCTCCGCCGTGCCGCCGCCAGGCTCCCCGCCGGGGAAAGACTGCTCGTTGCGTTCGACCAGTTTGAGGAGTTCTTCATCCTGCGCGCCACCGCCACCGAGGGCACCGCAGGCGGCGCGCCGCTCATCGTCCCCATTGCGGACCTGGCACCACTGCGCGAGTTTTTCAACGACTTCCGCGCAGAACCTCCGCATAACGCGACTCTGCTTCTTTCGTACCGAGAGGACCACCGCGGTCTCATGGAGCCGCTAGGGCTGCCGACGCGGCGCGAAGGCGAAGACTGGCGCTCCGTCGAGCCGCTGGGTTTCGCCGAGGCGGCAGACTTCCTCGGCAAATGTCCCGGTCTCCCCATTCCGGAGGAGCGGATGAGCAGTGTCCTACGTGAGGCCGCCCGGCAAGAAGGGGGCCACGTCGTCATGCGACCCATCGTGGCCAACATCCTCGGCATCGTCCTCGCCCGCATGGCCGGCCATCCCACGCTCTGGCGCCGGTCGGGCGACCTACTGCGCAGCTACGTGCGCGACTGCCTCGCGGGTCCATTGGAAAAGGAGCGCGCCGCCGCCTTGCGCGAGCTGCTCACCGATTTCCACACCGCCCGGCCTCGCGCCGTTGAAGAGATCGCCGGCAAGACCGGCCTCGCCCCCTCGACGCTTAACGATCAGTTCGGCCATCTCGAGCTCGCCGGCCTCGTCCGCTGCCTGAATGACGAGGAAGGCACCCCCGCCCGCCGCGTCTGGCAGATAGCGCACGACTTCATCGCCACCCTCACCGAGCGCGTCCTCGATGCCATGCACCGCACCCTCTGGCACGCCGTCAAGCCGTGGCTCGGTCCGGCCTCTTTTGCGCTTTGGTTGCTCGTCGGTCTCGGCGCTTGGCCTTGGGTGGAAAAGCATCGTGCCATCGCCGAACTTGCCAATGTGGGGCTGAGTTGGAACGAAAAGGAGCATGAAGTCTCTGTCAGCGATTGGGGACAGGAGCATCTTCGATCTCTTGATGGAACTCAGCGAGCGCTTCGGCACCTTCGCCCCAGGACGCTCACTCTCATTGGCTGCCGCGCCTTGCACGATGTACATGGCCTCAGCGGACTAACTTCCTTAGAACGGCTCGACTTTAGCTTCTGCGACGCCTTGCAGAACGTCGATGGCCTTGCAGGGTTGAGTTCTCTTCTGGCGCTCAACCTTAGCCAATGCTCGAAATTGGAGAGTGTGGATGGTCTCACGGGGTTGAATTCCCTTTTGGCGCTCGACCTTAGCAACTGCTCGGCATTAAAGAGTGTGGATTTCCTGAACGAGCTGACCTCCCTACGGTTGCTTAAACTCATCCGCTGTTCAGCCTTGGAAAATGTGGATGTCCTCAAGACGCTGACATCCCTTCAGTTGCTCTACCTCAGCCGGTGCTCGGCCTTGAAAAGTGTAGATATATTCAAGAGGATGACTTTGCTCCAGACGTTAGATCTCACAGATTGCGACGCCTTGCAGAATGTGAATGGCCTCGAGAATCTGATTTCTCTCCAGGTGCTCGACCTCAGCGAATGCGACACCCTACAGAATGTGGATGATCTCAAGAGATTGACTTCGCTCAAAGCGCTCAACCTCAAAGGCTGTGACGCCTTGGGGAACGTGAATGGGATCGAGAATCTGACTTCCCTCCAAGTGCTCGACCTCAGCAACTGTGGCGCCTTACAGAATATCGCTGGCCTTGAGAAGCTATCTTCTCTCCGGTCCCTTGATCTCAGTTCCTGCCGCAAATTAAAGAATGTCGATGACCTCCAGGGCCTCACTTCGCTAGGTTTGCTCAAACTCGAAGACTGCACTGTTCTTCGAAATGTCGATATGCTTAGGGGACTGACTTCCCTGCGAGGGCTTGATCTTAGCGGCTGCAACGCCTTACTGGATGTGCATGGTCTTCAGGGCCTGACTTCCCTCCGGGCGCTTGATCTGCACAACTGTGGTGCATTGCAGGATATCAATGGCCTCAAGGGACTGGAGAAGTTAGAATGGCTTTCTCTTTTCGGTGACCAGAGGATTCCCTTGGAGTCGTCCACCATGCTCGGCAAGAGCTTGCCTAAATGCCGGATCATTATCCGCTCCGAGGATGCATCAAATAGCCCTATCCACCTAATGTATATCAAAGAAATCGCGGAGCCGTTCTTTCCACCACAGCAATTCCTGCGCGATTTTGCCTATGCAATGCGGCGCTCTCTTGGCAAGAGCAAGTCCAACTGAAAGTTTTAACTGTAACTAGAGGCAACGCCGTGCTGTGGCAGGATACCCTGAAAATCGAGCCGACCCTCAGCGGGAAGATGCTCACTGCGGCGAGCGACCTTCCGCCGGAGAGCGTCTGGGGCATCAGCATCAAGGCCGTGGGCGGGTTCCTGACCGGCTTCAAGGCCAATGCTACGGGCGAACGCGTGGCTGGCGACGACAAAGCGCCCGACATCATCGAGGCGGCGGCGCTCAACGCGAACCTGCTGGCGCTGCGTCCGCGCGACATCGTGGTGCTGCGCGGCTACCGGCTCGCTTTCGATCCCAGCAAGCCGGATGAAGGGGTGTATCTCGATCCCGTGTCGGGTGGCGCGCGGTGCGCGTGGCCGTGGCCAATCTCCGCAAGAAAGGGGAGAAGGAGACGGAGTTCCAATGGCCCGAAGGGCTGCCGGCCAATACCCAGTATCGGGTGCGTCTCGAATGCCGTCGGCGCGGCGGCGGCATCCTGCGCCGCGACCGCTGGGATACGCCGGTGAAGACGCCGTAAGGGGGTGCGGTCGGCGACCGCAGGGGTTTGTGGTAAGGGACCGCCGCGGTTTGCGGTCATGCGCCACAAGGGGCTGCGGTAAGGCACAGCGAGGGATTGCGGTCGCTGGGAGCGATTGCTATGGCTTTACCAATGCCAACGAAAAAGCCAATGCGGGAGGAAGAGGCGCTACGCAGGATTCAAGAGGTGCGTAGCAAGCCAGAGGCGATGCTTGACCTTGTTGGGCTTGGTTTGAATGTGCTGCCAAAGTCTATCGGCCAGTTGGCGCGACTGCGATGGCTTTACCTCGATGACAATCAACTGCACACGCTGCCGGACTTTATCGGCCAGTTGACGCAACTGCAAGCGCTCGGTCTCAGCGACAATCAATTAAGTGCACTGCCGGAGTGGATGCGCCGTCTCACACAGCTCAAGATGCTCTACTTGCACGGCAACGATGCGCTCGGCATCCCACCGGAAATCCTCGGGCCAACTTGGCAGGAGGTTGGAGGCGACCGAACGACACCCGCCCGCCCGCAGGACATCATCGATTACTACTTCAAGACCCGCGAGGCGGCGCGTCCGCTCAATGAAGTGAAGCTCCTGCTCGTGGGACGCGGCGGGGCGGGCAAAAGCTCGATCCGCGACCGGCTGGTTCACGATAGCTTCGTTCCCGGCAAGAAGGAGACGCCGGGGATCGACATCGCGCATTGGCCGCTCGACTGCGGCGGCGAGCGCGTCCACGTCCACCTCTGGGATTTCGCCGGGCAGGAGATCACCCATGCCACCCACCAGTTCTTCCTTACCGAGCGCAGCGTCTATGTGCTGGTGCTCGATGCGCGCGCCGATACGCAGGAGGCCGACGCCGAATACTGGCTGCGGCTGATCGCGGCCTTTGGCAAGGAGTCGCCGATCCTCGTGCTGCTCAATAAGTTTGATGAGAAGCCCTTTGCCATCGACGAACATCTGCTCAGCGAGCGCCACCCGGCGATCCGCACTTTCATCCCGACAGACTGCAAGACGAAGCGCGGCCTTTCGGAACTGCGCACCGTGCTCACCAAGCTGCTGACGGTGTGGGAGCCGGTCCACGAGCTATTCCCTGCCGCCTGGGCGCGCGCGAAGGAAAATTACAGCGAGCCGAAGCAGCCCTACATCGCCTTCAGCGCCTTTCGCACGAAGTGCGCCGAGTGTGGCATCGCCGATGAAGCGGAGCAGGAGCGGCTCGCGCGCATCCTGCATGCGCTCGGCATTATCCTGCACTATGGGGACGATCCGCGGCTGCGGCACAATGCGGTGCTCGATCCGCATTGGGTGACGAATGGCGTCTATAAGCTGCTCCGGCTCAAGGAAGGCCCCGCGAGCGACGGCACGCTGACGGTGGAGGAAGCGGCGCGCGCTCTGCCGGGGGAGCCGCGCGAGATGGTGGAATACCTCATCGGCCTCATGCGCCGCTTCGAGCTCTGCTTTGCCGTCGATGCCGACGAACAGCGCTGGCTGGTGCCGCAATTGCTCAGCCGTTTCCAGCCCGCGCTCGAAGCCGGGTGGCAGACGGCCGAGGCAACGCGGCTGCGATACCGCTACGATGTGCTGACCGAGGGGCTGCTGGCGCGCTTCATCGTGCGCACGCATCCGCTGAGCGAAGGGCAGCCGCGCTGGCGTTACGGCGTGGTGCTCGAAATGGAAGGCGCCCGCGCGCTCGTCCGCGCCGACCGCACACGCAACGAAGTGACCGTCGCCGCGATCGGCGACCCCGAGGCGCGGTTGCGGCTGGTGAAGGTGGTGCGCGAGCATTTTGCGCACATCAACGCGGAGTTGCCGGGGCTCAACGCGCGGGAACAGCTCGAACCGGAGGGACATCCCGGCGCTTTCAAGGCCGTGAAGGTGCTCGAAGCGGACGAACGCAAAGGCGGTGAATCGACGATCGAGACCGACGACGGCACGATCGCGATCGACAAGACGCGCGAACTCAACCGCATCTCCGCCCCGGCGGCGCGCGATCCGGCGCAGCCGCGGGTGAGGCTGTTCGTGAGCTATTCGCACAAGAACGCCCGGTTGTTGGATGTCTTCCGCACCAACCTCGACCTGCTAAAGGCGGACGGCCTCGCAGACTCGTGGACCGACCGGCTGATTCCGGTGTCTGCCGAGTGGGACGATGAGATTCGCCGCGAGATCGAGGAGGCCGACATCATCGTGCTACTGGTGAGCACGGCTTTCCTCGCTTCCGGCTACATTCGCAGTGTCGAACTATTGCGCGCCATCCAACGCCGCGTCGCCCGCGAGGCGGAGATCGCCATCGTGCTTCTCGAACCCAATGTGCAGTGGAAAGGCGAGCGCACCATCCACGACAAGGCCACCGGCAAGGATGTGAAGTTCAAACTGGATGCCTGGCAGGCGACGCTGCCCGATGGCCGCTGCGTGCGCGATTTTTCCACCCAGCAGATCGGCTTCAACGCCGTCGAAGCCGCGCTGCGCAAGCTGATCGCGAGCGTGCTGGCAAAGCGGCGGTCCGCGTAGCCGCTCACATGAGCTGATAGGCATCCACGTCCACCGTCACCACGACATCCTCGGGGAATGGCAGCTTGTCGAGCACGGCACGGAGGTGGCGGCTGAGTTTCAGGATCGCACGGGTGCGGAGCATGAGTTGGAAGCGGAAGTTGCCGTGGGATTTTTCCAGTGGGGCGGGCGCGGGTTCGCTGAGGGTGGTGCCGGGCGGGAGGGATTCGGCGAGGCGGCGGTGCAGGGTTTCGGTGGAAAAACTGGCGCGGGCCTCGTGCGGGGAGCGGATGTGGATGATGATGAGATGGGTGAAGGGCGGGTAGTCCCACTGTTTGCGGAACTCGATTTCCTGTTCCCAAAATCCCTCGAAATCGTGATGCCGCGCGAACTGGATGGCGGGGCTGAACGGCGTGAAACTTTGCACGAAGACCTCGCCTTCCACGTCGCCGCGGCCGGCGCGTCCGGCGACTTGGGTGAGGAGCTGGAAGGTGCGCTCGCCGGCGCGGAAATCGGGGAGGTGCAGGGCGAGGTCGGCGTTGATGATTCCGACGAGGGTGACGTTGGGAAAGTGCAGGCCTTTCGCGATCATTTGCGTGCCGACGAGGATGTCGATCTTGCCGGTGCGAAAGGCGCCGAGCGTTTCGCGATAGGAATCGCGCCGCGTCATCGCGTCGGCGTCCATGCGTTTCACGACGGCTTTGGGAAAGAGTTTGCTGACGGCGTCCTCGACTTTTTCGGTGCCCGTGCCGCTGTAGCGGATCGCGGGATCTTTGCACTCGGGACACTTCGATGGCGCGACGGCTGCGTAGCCGCAGATGTGGCAGACGATGCGCGCGGCGGTGCGGTGGAAGGTGAGCGAGACGGAGCAGTTCGGACACGTGCAGACATGGCCGCAGGTCGGGCAGATGAGCGAGGTCGAAAAGCCGCGGCGGTTCAGGAATAGGATCGTCTGCTCCTTCTTTTCGAGCCGGACGTTGATCGCCGTGATGAGTTTCTCCGAAAGGATCGCGGACCTTTTCACCGACTCCATCCGCAGGTCGATGATGCGGATGAGCGGCATCTTTTTGTCGTCCACGCGCAGCTTCATGTTCAGCAGTTCGTATTTGCCGAGCGTCGCGTTGTGGTAGCTCTCCATCGACGGCGTCGCGCTGCCGAGCAGGCACGCGCATTTCTCCATGCTCGCGCGCAGCACCGCGATGTCGCGCGCGTGGTAGCGCGGCGTTTCCTCCTGCTTGTAGGAATTCTCGTGCTCTTCATCGACAACGATGAGCCCGAGATTTCCGCACGGCGCAAAGATCGCCGACCGCGCGCCGATGACGATACGCGCTCGGCCATCGCGAATCTTATGCCACTCATCGTGCCGCTCGCCTTCGCTGAGATGCGAGTGCAGCACGGCGACTTCGTGTTGCGTGGCCGCGAAGCGCGATTTGAAACGCTCGACGGTCTGCGGCGTGAGCGAAATTTCCGGCACGAGCATGATCGCCGACTGCCCGCGCGCGACGACGAGCTGGATCGCTTGCAGGTAAATCTCCGTCTTCCCGCTGCCGGTCACGCCGTGGAGGAGCATCGGGCGCGGAGTCGCATGGGTCCCATCGCTCCCATGAGTCCGATGGGACGAAGGGGACTGATGGGACCAATGCCCGATCGCCGCGCGCACACGCTCGAACACGGCGATTTGCTCTTCGTTCAAAGCCAGCGGAGCTGCCGCGACGAATGTCTCCCGCTCGAACGGATCGCGCTCCACTTTTTCATCCTCGGAAATGAGCAGCCCCTTTTTCACCAGCGCATTGATGACTTGATGATTCGCATCGCACTGCTGCGCGAGTTCGGCAACGGCGACCGCCTTTCCCGCCGCGGCGAGAAACTCGACCACGCCCGCTTGCAGCGGCGCTTTCCCGCGCAGCCCCTCGATTTCCTCCGCGCCGACTTCCCGCGCGAGCCGCGCAAAGAGCTGCTTCTTATGCCCGATCTGCGCCTTGCGAATCACATTCGGCAGCACACTCCGCAACGCCGCCTCCAGCGGGCAGCAGTAGTAATCCGCGATCCATTTCCCAAGCTGGATGAGCAGCGGACTCAGGATCGGTTCCGCGCTCACCACCTCCGCGATCGGCTTCACGCCGCGCGCATCGGTCGTGTCGCGCAGCTCCAAAATCGTCCCCAGCATCGTCCGCGTCCGCACCGGCACGCGCACGCGCGAGCCGACCTGCAATTGCGCCGCCACCGGCTCGGGAAGCTCGTAATCAAAGGCATTCCCGCCGGAGTCATCGACCATCACGAGGGCGAAACGAGGCATCGCGCGAAGATGCGGAGGCACGCTTTTTTGTCGAAGTTTTTCCGGTGACAGGCTCGGAGCGCGGTGTAATACACGGAGCATGATCGCCGTCCTCGAAGACCCCGCCATCCGCGCCCGTCTCACCATGACGACGGTCGAGCAATATCACCGAATGTATGAACTCGGAGTGATCGCGGAAAACGTGGAACTGATTCGCGGCAGCCTCATCGAAAAAATGTCCCAATCTCCCCTGCACGCTTCGATCGTGGAATTGCTTCGCGAACACTTGGTGAACCTGCTGGTCGGGAAATCGATCGTGCGGCAGGAAAAGCCGCTCACGCTCGCCGATTCCGAACCCGAACCCGATTTAGCCGTCGTACATGGCACCCGACGCGAATTTCTTTCCGGTCATCCGACGACGGCGGAACTGGTCGTCGAGGTTTCCGTGAGCAGTGAACGCCTTGATCGCGCGAAGCTGGAAATCTACGCCGAGGCCGGGGTGCGCGAATGCTGGCTGCTGCTGGCCGAGGAGCGGATCATCGAACGGCATACCGATCCGCAAGCAGGCGCCTATCGGCAGGTGGAACGCGCGACGTTTCCAGCAACGCTGGAGAGCACGGTCATCCCCGGTTTGAAGATCCCGCCGAATGGGTTGTTCCCGGAAACACCATGACGCCCAACTTTTCTGCGTGTGCAAAGTCCTCACTCTTCGACGACTGCGCACCTTGACATCGCGCGCCCACTCCCTGACTCTGCGCCCCTACCGATGATGCGCCAGACTTCCATGCCTCAACCGAAACCCACGACTCACGTCGCGTGGCTCGTTGCGTTTGGGCGCATGGAGAAATCCGTCCGCATTTGCGGCAATGCCGCCAAGCGCAACCCATCGCGGGGTTGTTTTCCGATGACTGATTAGTTCCGCAACTTACAGACCGAAGAAGCAACCCTGCCCACCGAAAGGTGGCAGGGTTTTTTGTTTCCAACGGTCGCACCGACCCATGCAAGCCACCACCCAACCTCCATCCCTGATCGCCGACCTGCGCGCGCTGCCCCGCGCGTTCTGGATCCTTTTTGCCGGGACGTTCATCAACCGTTTCGGGACGTTCGTCTGGCCATTTCTCGCGATCTACCTCACGCGCCAGGGCTACTCGCTCACGGCGGCGAGCTTTGCCGTGAGCGCCTTTGCGGTTGGCGCGCTGTGCGGCGGACTCACCGGCGGCTGGCTCGCGGATCACATCGGGCGGCGGAATACAATCGTGATGGGAACCTTCCTGTCCGCCGCTTCGTTCATGCTGCTCTACGCCGCAGCGACGCTGCCCACGATCATCGCCTGCACGTTTTTCGCCGGGTTCACGAGCGGCATTTACCACCCTGCCATCGGCGCGCTGCTGGTCGATATCGTGCCGTCCGAGCAGCGCGTCCGCGCGTACGCCGCGATCCGCGCGGCGGCGAATGCCGGCTTCGCATGTGGCGCGGCGACCGGCGGCGTGCTCGCAAATTATTCGCTCTTCTGGCTCTTCGCCGGCGATGCGCTGACCACCGCGATCTACGGCTGCATCGCGCTGCTCTGGCTCCCGCACGGCCTCCGCGCGACGCGCGAAAAAACGGCGCGCTGGGGCGAATCGCTCCGGCACATCGCGGGCGACCGTCCGTTCCAAGCACTGTGGATTTCCGCGTTTCTCGCCGCGCTGGTTTATACCCAGTTCGCATCCACGTATTCGCTCCACATCATTCGCACCGGGCTGACGTTCGACGCGTTCGGTTTCCACCTTGGCCCCGAGATCGTGTACGGCCTGCTCGTCGGTTGGAATGGTGCGTTTATCATGCTCGGCGAACTGCCGCTCACGTCGGCCACGATGCGCTTCGATCCGCGGCGCGTGCTCGCCGCCGGCTACATTCTCGTCGGCGTCGGCTTCGCCTTGAATGTCTTCGCGCACTCGATCTTCGCGCTGTGGCTTGCGATGACGATTTTCACCTTCGGCGAAATGATCAGCGCCCCAACGACCAGCGCCCAGGTCGCGCGCTTCGCACCCGAGCGGATGCGCGGACGCTACATGGGCGCGCTCGGGCTTTCGTGGAATGTCGCGGGAATTTTCGGTCCGCTCGTTGGCTTCCGCCTAATCGCGCACGATGCGTATTCGCTGTGGCTGCTGTGTGGCGCGCTCGGCCTCGCCGCGGCGTTCACGATCTGGCGCTTTGGCCGTCCGCGCGCGGAGCCTTTGCTTTCACGCGAACGTCCCGCACCTTCGCCCGCAAGCATCTGAACACGCCCGCCACATTTGAAACCCTCCTGCAAGACAACGAGCCGATCCTCGCGCTCGCGCCGATGCAGGATGTGACCGATCTGCCGTTCCTGCGGCTGATGGCGCAGTACGGCGGCGCGGATCTTTATTGCACCGAGTATTTTCGCGTCCACGCCGAGTCGCATTTGGAAAAATGGATTCTGCGTTCCATCACCGAAAATCCCACGGGCCGGCCGATCGTCGCGCAGATAATCGGGAATGATGTGGCGTCGCTCGTCCGCACCGCGCGCGAGTTGCAGCAGTATCCCATCGCCGCGGTCGATCTGAATCTCGGCTGCCCCGCGCCGGTCGTTTATCGCAAATGCGCGGGCGGCGGGCTGCTCCGCGAGTTTGCGCGGCTGCACGCGATCCTGCCTGCGCTGCGCGATGCGGTGCGTGGAAAGTTCACGATCAAAACGCGCATTGGCTTTGATACGTTCGACGACTTCGAGGAACTGCTCGCGATCTTCGCGAAATACTCCGTCGATCTCGTCACCGTCCACGGGCGCACCGTTGCCGAGCTTTACCGCAGCGCGGTCCACTACGACGTCATCGCGAAAGCGGTCGCCGCGCTGCCGTGCCCGGTCATCGCCAATGGCAACATTTTCTCCGCCAAAAAAGCCGACGAAGTGCTCGCGCTCACGGGCGCGCGCGGCGTGATGATCGGGCGCTCCGCGATTCGCAATCCGTGGATCTTCCAGCAGATCCGCCAGCATCGCGCCGACGTGCCGATCTTCCAGCCAAGCGGACGCGATGTGCTCGCCTACATCCGCGAGCTTTACGCCGTCACCTTCCTGCCGCTCGTGACCGAGAAGCAGCAGGTGCAAAAGATGAAAAAGTATCTCAATTTCATCGCGCTCGGCGTGGAGCCGACGGGCCGCTTCCTCCACGCAATCCGCCGCGCGACCACCGAGCCGGAGTTCTTCGCGATTTGCGCCGATCACCTTTCGCACGATGACCCGATGCCGCTCGAGCCGTTTGCCATCACCTTCGATCGCGCCGACATGCTGGCCGGCGAACACGCGTGAAATTATGAGCCGCGACTTTGAAGAACTCGACTACCGCGAAACGCCGCTCGGGGAATTGACGCTACGCAGGCGGTGCGTGCATTCACTCGGCGGCATCGACGTTTTCGAGGTGAAACTTGGCGACGCATTTTTGATGTCGAGCCTCTTTCACGAAGTCGAAGTCGCGCTTGCGAATCTCGGCCTCGCCGCGCTCGATGCGGGCGCGTGGGAGGTCGTGGTCGGCGGACTCGGCCTCGGCTACACTGCGCGCGCTGCGCTCGATCATGCCGCGGTGGATTCGCTGCTCGTCGTCGATGCGCTCGAGGCTGTGATCGAGTGGCACCAGCGCGGTCTCGTCCCGCTCGGCCCCGCGCTCACCGCCGACCCGCGCTGCCGCTTCATCCACGGCGATTTCTTCGCGCTCGCCGCGTCCGAATCCGGCTTCGATCCCGCGCAGCCGGGCCGGAAATTTCACGCCGTCCTTTTGGACATCGACCACTCCCCGCGCAACCTGCTCGCCCCGCAAAACGCCGCCTTCTACCAACCCGCCGGCCTGCGCGCGCTCGCGGAGCATTTGCATGAAGGTGGCGTCTTCGCGCTGTGGTCCGACGACCCGCCGGATGAGGATTTCCTCCGCGCGCTGAAATCCGTTTTCGCGACCGCCACGGCGCAAGTCGTCACGTTTCCAAACCCGCTCCTCGACCGCGAATCCGCCAGCACCGTGTATGTCGCAAAGAGAAGGTGAAAGGCGCGCGACGCCGCGCGGGGACTGACGATCGGCCGCGGGCCGCTCACGGAAATCAAGCGCTGCCTCACCCCAGCAGCGCGCGGATTTCCTCCACTCGCTCGTTGCAAAACATCAGCATGGTCTGCCCGCCATGCGTCCAGGTCGCGAGCGTGCGATCGGCAAACGTGCGCACTTCGGCGGCTCTCCCATCCGCGGGCGGGTCGGTGAGGCCGCGGGCTGGCGTGCAGAAGAGATGGAGTTCGCGCATTCCGGGCAGCAGCAGGCACTCGAGGCCGACGGGGTGGCCTTCGATCTGATAGAGATGACAGCCTTTGCGGCCGAGCGCATCCAGCTTCTCGGGCAGCACATCGGCGCGCGGCGCTTGGTTGTCGCGGAGCCAGTTCACGACGGCGTCTTTCTCCATGCTCATCAGCGAAAGGGTGACGCCTTTTTTCGTGATCGCGGCCAGTTGCTCGCTAAGGCGGCGCAGCGAAAAGGCATGGTTTTCACGCCACCACCAGAAGCCACCCGCGGCGATGCTCGCGGCAGCAGCCAGGCTCCAGCCGATCCATTTCCGGCGGGAAAAATCATGCTGCACGACCGTGCCCGGCGCGGCGGGAAGTTGCACGGCGTGGAGCATGTCTTCGCGCAGATTTGCCGGGGGCTCGGCGTGGCCGCGGGCGGCGCGCATCGCGGTGAGGAGCGCGGCCTCGAGATCGGGCGGCGGGTCCACATCGTTCAATCCCTGCTGCATCGCGAGATCGGTCTGCCGCTCTTCTTCCAGATACGCGAGCACCTTCGCCTCCGAGGCAGCGGCAGCGCGCGCGGCCATGACTTCGGGATCGTTTTCATCCTGACCGGACAGACGCGCTGCGCGCAAAAGCTGGAGTTGTTCTTCGGTCATACGGCAGGGGTGAGCAGTTGACGCAGGGCCACTTTCGCGCGGCTCAGGCGCGACATGACGGTGCCCGCGGGCACGCCGAGGATGTCGGCGATGTCGCGGTAGGACAGGTCTTCGACGTAAAAAAGCGTGAGCACCGAGCGGTGAGGCTCGTCCATCTTCCCGAGCGCTTCCATAGCCGTGTAGCCATCCACGCTCGCCTCCTGCGCTGAATTCTGCGGGGCTATCGGCGCGAGGTGCGACTCGTCAAATTCCACCGTCTCCTTGGCCCGCCTGCGCAGCAGCAGGAATTCGCGGTAGAGCGTCGTGTAAAGCCACGACTTGATCGCGCCTTCCTCGCGGATGTCCTGCCACTTCAGCGCGAATTTCACCGCAGTCTGTTGCGTGAGATCCGCCGCGTCCGCCTCGTGCCCGGTGAGGCTGAGTGCGTAGCGGTAGAGCTGGCGGTAGTAGCGCAGCACCACGGCCTCCAGCCACGCTTGCACGCCAGCGTCATCCACGGAGGGCGGACGCGGCGGCAGTGCGGGTTGGGTTTCGTCGGGCATCGGGAAAGGAATCGCGTCCTTACTTGCGGCGGCGGTGCAATGCCAGGGCGAGGCTGGAAAATGTGAGCAGCATTCCCGCGCCGGGCTCAGGCACTGCGGTGATCCGCAGCAGCGGCGTGCCGGGCGCGATGGAATCCGGCCCGGGCGTCAAGCTGTCCGGGATGACCAGCCGCAGCGGCCCGCCGCCGGCATTGTCGAATTCCGCGATGGCGCCCGCCGTGAGGAAAATATCCGCCCCGGTGAAAATGCCGCCCGCATTCGCGATGGATGACTGCGAGAAAATGCCCGCGCCAAAATGCAGCGCACCTTGCCCGAGCAAATCCACATCGCTCAGCGTGAGGGTGAGAGTATCGCCGGGAAGCAACTCTGGCAGCGGAGCGCCGCCACCCGGCACGGGAAACGGCGAGGTTGGCGCATTCAGCCCAAACTGGAAACCCAGCGATGGAATCGTCTCGACCAATCCACCGACGGCGGAGGTGAGGACGACGTCCGTGATGTCGAGCAGTGAAATTTGCAAAAGCTCGGGCGCGATGCTGATGGAGTCCGCAGGCGCGAGATTCGTGATCGAAAACTGGATTGGAACGGCGGACACGGAGCCTGCCGCGGTGACGAGCAGCGCAGCGGAAAGCAGCGCGGGAAATTGAGGAAAGTGCATTGGAAAAAGAGTGCGGGACTGCGCCGCGCCGGAGTCGGCGCAGTCCCGCGAGTTGGCTTTCCTGGCGGTTACAGATTCGTCGCCGGGATGGTGACGATCACGTTGTCGCCATCCACATTCGTCCCGCCCTGCGCGGTAAAGAATTGCGGCTCGCGGATGCCGCCGGTGAAGGAGGCAAGCGTATTGTCGTTAAACATATTGCTCACCGAGCCCACGCTCACCGCGATCGCAAAACCGAACCGCGCGATGTGGTTGTTGTAGATGCTGTCGCCGCGCGGGCCGGCCGGATTTGGCGTGCCGCCAGCGGGCGTCGGCGCGGGATTGTAGCAAATCCCGAGCAGATTGTTCGCCGCCGTCGCACCACCGACGATGATGTTTTTCATCAGCCGATTTCCCGTCGAGCGCTCGCCGCGCACAAAGACGCCGAGGTTCACCGAAGAGACCGTGTTGCCGACGATGTCGCAGGACCAACTATTGATCAGCAGGATGCCGATCTCGGTCGGTCCACCGCTCGGCGCGAGGCCGTCGCCGATGATCTGGAGACCTTCCAACTTCACATTCTGACTGTCCGTCAGAGCCACATTCGCATTGAAACCGCTGACGCCGCCGCCCGTGACCGTGACGCCGCGCGCGCCCTGCACGACGATGCCGCGCCCGGTGCCGCGCGCCGAAGTGGTGACCGTGCGTCCGTTCAGATCGAGGGTCACATTCGATGCGGTGATGATGATGCCGTCGCCGCTGCCGACGTTGTGATTGTGAAACAGCTTGTAGTTGCCGGGCCGGTTGATCGTCCACTGGGCGGACGCGGAACTGGCCAGGACGAGTGATGCGACGACCGCGCCAATGGCGGTGAGTGATTTACGGATATTTAGGATCATGACTGTCGTTTTTTTAGGGTTGCGATCTCCCGCCCTCCGGCGGCATGAGCTGCCGAAAATGTAAGGCGGGAGAACGCACGCAGAGAGCACCCGGCCAGCGCGGGTATTCCATGCGCCCGGAATTATTCACACGATCGGCATCCCGAATTTCCGACTAGCGTTCCCGCGCCGGGCGAGTCTTCTCCCGTGAATTCCTGACTCGTGATTTTTTCCTCGCCCAAAATTCGCGTCCTGCTTGCCGCGGCGTTGCTTTGCTGCATCGGTGCGCGCGGTGAAGAGGTGGCCTTCCGTCGTGATGTGATGGCGGTGGTGTCAAAGGCCGGGTGCAATCTCGGCGGATGCCATGGCAACGGGAACGGCAAGGGCGGCTTCAAGCTTTCGCTGCGCGGGCAGGATCCGGATTTGGATTGGGCGGCGATGACGCGCGAGCAGGGCGGGCGGCGCGTGAATTCGATCGAGCCGGAAAAGAGCCTGCTGCTTTTGAAAGCGACCGCGGTCATCGCGCATGAAGGTGGTCAGCGATTCGCGCCGGATTCGCCGGAATATGCGGCCTTCGCGGCGTGGCTGCGCGATGGGGCGCGCGACTCGGATGCGGCGCGGCTGGTGAAGCTGGAAGTGACGCCGGGCGACCGCGTGCTGGTGGAGCCGGAGGCCAGCGTGCAGTTGCAGGCGACCGCGGTTTTTGCCGATGGCTCGCGGCGGGATGTGACGCGGATGGCGGTTTTCGAGCCGAACAATCTGACGGTGAAAGTGTCCGCCGACGGCAAAGTGACGCGGGAGAAAACGGGCGAATCGACCGTGCTCGTGCGGTATCTCGATCAGCAAATTCCCGTGCGCCTGGCGTTCGTTCCGGCGCGCCCGGATTTCGTTTGGAGTGAAGCGCCGGCGCACAATTTCATCGACGGGCACGTTTTCAAAAAACTGCGGACGCTGCGCATGAACCCGTCGGCGCTGTGCGACGACGCAACGTTTCTCCGGCGCGCATATCTCGACCTGCTCGGCGTCGTGCCGACTGCGGAAACGGCGCGCGCCTTCACCACGGATACCGCGCCGGACAAACGCGCGCAGTTGATCGAGCGGCTGTTCGCGCGCGCGGAGTTTGCGGATTTTTGGACGCTGAAATGGGCGGACCTTTTGAAAATCGAGGAGCGCCAGCTCGATCGCAACGGGATGAAAGTTTTCCACGGTTGGATTCGAGAAAGCATCGCGGCGAACAAACCGCTCGATCAATTTGCGCGGGAACTGATCGCGGCGCGCGGCTCGACTTACGAAAATCCGGCGGCGAACTGGTGGCGCGCGAATCGCGATCCGGTGACGCGCGCCGAAAGCACCGCGCGGGTTTTCCTCGGCACGCAGCTCAATTGCGCGCAGTGCCACAATCATCCGTTCGAGCGCTGGACGCAGGATGATTACTACAGCTGGGCCGGGCTGTTCGCGCGGCTCGACTACAAGATCGTCGAGAACAAGCGCAAGGACACGAACGACACGCGCGAATTCAAGGGCGACCAGATCGTGCTGGTGAAAGCGGACGGCGCGGTGAAAAACGCGCGCACCGGTGAATCCGCGACGCCGCGTTTCCTCGGCGGCGACGCGCCGCAGACCAGCGCGGATCGCGATGAATTGCAGGCGCTGGCCGACTGGCTGCCGCGTTCGCCGATGTTTGCGCGGATGCAGGTGAATCGCGTGTGGTTTCATCTGATGGGCCGCGGCCTCGTCGATCCCGTTGACGATTTCCGCGCGAGCAATCCGCC
>JANNWY010000183.1:0-2657 GCA_031409335.1 Chthoniobacteraceae bacterium
TGCGGGAATACATTGTGAAGGGTTTCGTCCTCGACGATGAGCGGCTGAAGAATCCCGACCTGCCGTTCGACTATTTCGAGGAGTTGATGCGGCGGATTCAGGACATCCGCACCTCGGAGCGGCGGTTCTACCAGAAGATCACGGACATTTACGCGACGAGCATTGATTACGACCCGACGCAGGAGGTCAGCCTGCTGTTTTTCAAGACGGTGCAGGACAAGGTGCATTGGGCCATCACCGGACAGACCGCTGCCGAGATCGTCCACGGGCGGGTGGATGCGGCGAAGCCCAACCTCGGGCTGACGAACTGGCGGGGCGCGGTGATTCGCAAGCAGGATGTCGCCATCGCGAAGAACTATCTGAGCGAGCCGGAACTGGCGGCACTGAACAATCTCGTGGAGCAATACCTCATCTTCGCCCAAGGCCAGGCCATGCGTCGCGTGGCTATGCACATGGCGGACTGGATCGAGAAGCTGAACGGGTTTCTGACTTTGAATGACCGCGACATCCTCACCCATGCCGGCCGCATTTCGCACGAGATGACCCAGGCCAAAGCCGAGCTGGAATACGACAAGTTCAAGGCGCTCACCTCCGGTGCTCCGCGCCCGGTGGACGCGGATTTCGAGGAGGCCACGAAGGATTTGAAAAAGCTGCCGAAGGCGAAGAAACCCAAGCCGCGGAAGAAATGAGCAAGCTGCGCAGCGACTGAAGAGCGATCCCGTCGCCAGCAAGATTCTCGCGATGGACGAGACGGCCACGCGCGAACTCGACACGCAGGCACTGGAGCAAATCCTCATCGGCCACATGATGGTCATCGCGGGCGAGGCGAACCAAATCTCCGCCCGGTGACGATGTTCGACCACGGCAGCGATGGGGAAGTGGAGTTCAAGGACAACGACGGCAAGGCCAGCGGGAAGCGGATCTACATTCAGCTCAAGAGCGGCAACTCCTACCTGCGCACTCGCAAAGGCGACGGCAGCGAGGTCTTCGATGTGAAGGACGAGCGTCACCTTGCATACTGGATCAGCCAGCCGGTGGATGTGTATCTCGTCATCCGCCAGACGGACGAGATGAGCGGCCAGCAAGTCATTCGCTGGATGAACGTGACGCGCTACCTCAAGGCCCGGAAGGACAGGAAGAGCCGGCAGATCGTCTTTGAAGGTGAGAAGCTCGACATGGAGGCGGTGTGGAAGGTGCGGGATGGGTTCTTCCCGCCGAAATGAACGAAGGTGTGGAAGTGCCGATCGCGGCCTCGATTGTGGCCGTAGTCACTTTCCAGCGCGTGGCTCGACTTGCGCGGGATCACATTGCAACCTGCCGGGCGATGAAACCGAAATGCTCCGCAACATGGTGTCTTTCTGCCGTCGCGGCGCTCACCGGCATGGCAAGCGCGCAGCTTTCGCCGGGCGATGCGCTCAAGTCCTTCCAGCATGAGCCTGACGTGCGGGTTGAACTCATCGCCGCGGAGCCGCTCGTCGAGTCGCCGTGCGCGATGGCTTTCGATGAACGCGGACGCCTTTTCGTCGCCGAAAATCGTGGCTATCCAAACATGGCGACACCGCCCCAGGGCGACATCGCAATGCTCGAAGACACCGATGGTGACGGACGCATGGACCGGCGCACGGTCTTCGCCGACGGCCTCACTTTTCCGAATGGCGTGATGCCGTGGCGCGGCGGGCTCATCGTCACCTGTGCGCCGGACGTGCTGTTTTTGAAGGACACCGATGGCGACGGGAAGGCGGATGAAAAGCGCGTGCTGCTCACCGGCTTCGCGACCAGCGGCAGCACGCAACTCCGCGTGAATTGCCCGACGCTCGGCCCGGATGGCTGGATCTATTTCGCGGCGGGACTGAGTGGCGGCGACATCACTTCGCCCGAACATCCCGGCCGCCCCGCGCCGCGAGGCCCTGAGCCTGTCGCAGGGTTGAAAATGACGGGCGATCTGCGCTGGCATCCGCAGACCGGCGACATCGAAAACGTCGATGGCCGCTCGCAATACGGCATGTCGTTCGACGACTTCGGACGCCGCTTCATCTGCATGAATCGCGTGCCCGTGCAGCACGTCGTGCTCTCGTCGAAGATCCTCGCGCGCAATCCGCATCTCGCCTTTTCCGAAACGGTGCAGGACTGCAACGAACGCAGCGTGAAAACCGGCCTGCGTGGCGGCGGCGATGGCGTGCGCCTGTTTCCGATCAGCGCCAACATCACCACCGCCGACTCGCACGCGGGTTCCTTCAGCGCGGCGTGCGCGATCACGATCTGGCGCGGCGGCACGCTGCCGGAAAAATATCGCGGCTGCGCCTTCACCTGCGACCCGACCGGCAATCTCGTCCACGTCGATAAACTCATCCCGCGCGGAGCGACCTTCGCCGCCGAACCGCTGCTCGAAGGCCGCGAATTCCTCGCCTCGCGCGACGACTGGCACCGCCCGGTCTTCCTCACGAGCGGCCCCGACGGCGCGCTCTACGTCTGCGACATGTATCGGAAAACGATCGAGCATCCCGAGTATCTGCCGGAGGAAATGCGGAAGCGGACGGACTTTGAAAGCGGGAAAACGATGGGGAGGATTTGGCGGGTGAAGGGGTCTGCCCCGTGGCTGGCCGCTCCTGCGACCAGCGGGAAAGGCGACGGACCACCCCGCCCGCTGGTCGCAGGAG
>JANNWY010000184.1:0-3733 GCA_031409335.1 Chthoniobacteraceae bacterium
TCCCGAGCAGGCCCCGCCCCGGATCACCGCCGCCGGCCAACTCGACCAATGAAAGCCCTGTAGTGCAGACTTTTCAGACACCTTCCTTGAAAATCAACGACTTACGCCTCAAAGATGCGCGAATCCGCCAAGTCGGGCTAACCTACACCGCAGAGTTCGGCAATTCGCCTGTTGGGGCCAGCTTTCAGCCAGCGGTGAACGCACCGATCATCACACCGATCGACGCGAATTGGGAACGCGTCGTGGTGGAGGACAGCGTGACGAACGGCAATCAGGCGATCCGTTTCGGACGGGTGTGGGTGACGGCGCCTTGATGATGTGGGCTTGAGAAGTATTCACGGACTGGAAAGCCCGTGTGACATTTACGCCACGCTCTTTGCCGCTTTTGCGTCGCGCGCCGCGCTGACGTGCGGGAGGATCTTTTCAAGTGCCGCCTGCGCAGTGAGGCCGTGTTTCTTCCGCAAAATATCGACGGCTCCGTGCTCGATGAAATTGTCCGGCCAGCCGATGCGGACGACCGGGGTTTTGATGCCGGCGCCGTTGAGGTGCTCGATCACGGCGCAGCCGAAACCGTTGTGGAGGACGTGATCTTCGAAGGTGCAGACGACCTGCGCGCCGCGGGCGAAAAACTCGATGGTACCGGCGTCGAGCGGCTTGATCCAGCGCGGGTTGATGACGGCGGCGCTGATGCCTTGCGCTTCGAGAAGAGCGGCGGTTTCCTCGGCCATCTGGCACATTCCGCCGAGGCCGATGAGGGCGACTTGGGTGCCGTGTTTGATGACTTCGGCTTTGCCGATTTCGAGGATTTTTGGCTGCGCTTTCGGCACTGCGCCGGTGCCTGCGCCGCGCGGGTAGCGCATTGCGATGGGGCCGTTTTGATGATGGGCCATCGTCCAGAGCATATCGACGAACTCATCCTCATCCTTGGGCTGCATGTGGACAAGATTTGGGATGTGGCGGAGGTAGCCGATGTCGAAAAGGCCGTGGTGCGTGGGGCCGTCGTCGCCGCTGAGTCCGCCGCGATCCATGCAGAGCGCGACGTTGAGATTTTGCAGCGCGATGTCGTGGATGATCATGTCGTAGGCGCGCTGCATGAAGGTCGAGTAGATCGCGAGGAACGGCTTGAAACCTTGCGTGGCGAGGCCGGCGGCGAAGAGCGCGGCGTGCTCTTCGGCAATGCCGACGTCGAAGTATTTGTCGGGATGCGCCTTGGCGAAATGGACAAGGCCGGTGCCGGTCGGCATCGCGCTGGTGATCGCGCAGATTTTGTTGTTCGATTCGGCGAATTTCGCGAGCGTCTTGCCAAAGAGTTCGCTGTACGTCGGCGACGAAGCGGACGCGGTTTTGCCGGTCTTCGGCTCGAATTTCCCGAGGCCGTGAAACTTGTCCGGCTGCTCGAGCGCCGGGGCGAAGCCCTTGCCCTTTTGCGTGAGGATGTGCAGGAGCACGGGCTCGTTCTGCGTTTTCAGGAACTCGAAAGTCTGGATGAGCAGCGCGACATCGTGGCCGTCGATCGGGCCGTAATAACGCAAGCCGAGTTCCTCGAAGATGACGCTCGGCAGGAGCAGGTTTTTCACACCGGCCTCGACTTTGTGCGCGAGGTTCACGGCAAATTTTCCGCCGATGGTCTGGATGAATTGCGCGGCCTTTTCGTGGAGGTGCGCGTAGGTCGGATGGGTGGCGATTTTGTTGAAGTAGGTCGCGATGGCTCCCACGTTTTTCGCGATGGACCACTCGTTGTCGTTGAGCACGACGATGAGTTTTTTGGTCTGCTCGGCGACGTTGTTGAGCGCCTCGTAGGTGACGCCGCAGGTGAACGCCGCGTCGCCGGCGACGCAGACGACATGTTCGTTCGAGCCGCGCCGGTCGCGCCCGACGGCCATGCCGAGCGCGGCACTGAGCGCGGTGCCGGCGTGGCCCGCGCCGTAGCAGTCGTGCTCGCTTTCCGTGCGGAGGAGGAAGCCGTTCAGCCCTTCATACTGGCGCATCGTGTCAAAGCGTTCGCGCCGCCCGGTGAAAAGTTTGTGGACGTAGCCCTGATGGGAAACGTCGAAGACGAATTTGTCCTTCGGTGTCTCGAAGACGCGGTGCAGCGCAATGGTCAGTTCGACCACGCCGAGATTCGGCCCGAGGTGGCCTCCGACGGATTTTGGATTGTCCTCGGAAAGGACGCGGATCAATTCGTCGCGGACTTCCTGAGCTAGTTGCGGCAGGTCTTTTTCGGCGACGGCCTTAATGTCGGAAGGCGATGAAATTTTCGAGAGGATGTTGGGCTGCATGTTTGTTTTTTAGAAAAGTGTCAGTCAAATTTCCTGATCCTGATCTTGATCTTGATCCTCACCGGGAATCCAAGGCCAATGGGATCAGGATCAAGATTGGGATCACGATCAAGAGTTGGAGGAATGGTTTAGAAGAGGGCAACGTTTTTTCCAGGGCTGCCGGGTTTTTCCGCCGGATCGAAAGCGGTCAGTTCGGGGTCGCCTTGCGCGCGCCGGGTGATGATTTCGATCTTCTGTTCGGCGTCCTTGAGTTTGCCCTGGCAAATCTTCACCAGCTTCACGCCTTCCTCGTAATCGGTGATGAGCTGATCGAGCGGGAGCGTGGGCGAGTCCATCTGCTGGACGATCGCTTCGAGACGCGAAAGTGCGCTCTCGAAGGTCTGCTCGGAGTCGGGATTTGCGGTGCTTTTTGCCATGGGCGACGGAGACACTACCGCCGTGCGGGCCGGGATGGCAAACCCGGAACGCACTCAGGATTTTTTCGCCAGGCGATCCGAAGATTCTCCTTGCCCCATCCGTGATCCGGCGGCTCGAAAGGTCGCCGTTCTCCCCGTTCAACCCTCAGTGATCCCCGCGCGGTGGCTCGGGCTGCGAGCACCCAACATCCTCGGCGCGGGTGCCTTCTCCCTCGGCATCACGCCCTCCGAGTTCACCACGCGCGACCTCACCCCGCCGGACGACGTCGCGTTCTTCTTCCCCTTCGGCAGCCTCACGAATTTCGGCGCGCAAAACCCCAGCGCGTTTCTTTTCGTCCGGACGAACGCGACCGACTTCGGCCCCGGCCAAGTCGTCGTCTCCGGCGCGGGCACGACTCCGCCCATTGCCTCGTTTGCGCCGACCGGCGTCCCGGAGCCGTCCAGTGCGCTGTTCGGTTTCGGACTCATCGTGTCTGCAATGCTGAATCGTCCAAACCGGGCCGGGCCGCGAGTCGGGCGCCGGTAAGTTGCCCCGCGTTTTATGAACAAGCGCTGCGATCACGTTGAGAAACCCCGCAGCGCCCTGTCCCCAAGCACCTCGTTTCGAGCCCGATGTCGCAAACCGGCGGCAGCGAGTCCGCGTATGTCACCGGCCATTTCTGATTCCCCTCGCGGAATCCATACTCGCCGCCGGGCACGATGTGCAGGATGCGCGTGGCCCGATACCACGGCAGGCCCGCATCCCATTCCATGTCGCTGTCATAGGTGAAAAGCTCGCCGTCCTCGTTGAAGTCGATGTCATACGCATTGCGAAAACCACCGGCGAAAAGCTCCCATTTCGCCCCGTTCTCATCGGTGCGCAGGATGTGGCCGTACGGGACTTTCAGATTGTCGAAGAACGTCGCGACCGGGTCCATCACGCGCGGCACCAGGATGTCTTCCGCGAAATGGCGATACGGCGAATGTTCGTAGTCGATCCCCTCCACCGGCGGCGTCGAATTGCCGTGCGCGATGTAGAGCTTGTCATCTGGCCCGAGC
>JANNWY010000185.1:0-15415 GCA_031409335.1 Chthoniobacteraceae bacterium
GATGCTCGGCGATGGTGTTCACTGTGAAAGGCCGCGTCGGGTTCGTGGATGACGGAAGGACATTCAGTTCACCGCAGACGCGGATAATGTCCGGCGCGTGACCGCCGCCCGCGCCTTCGCTGTGGAAGGTGTGAATCGTCCGGCCTTTGAACGCAGCGATGGTGTCTTCGACGAAGCCCGATTCGTTCAGCGTGTCGGTATGAATCGCGACCTGCACATCAAGTTCATCCGCGACGCCGAGGCAGCAGTCGATCGCCGCAGGCGTGGTGCCCCAGTCTTCGTGGAGCTTGAGTCCGACGACTCCGGCGAGCACCTGTTCGCGCAGCGGCTCGGGCGTGGAGCAATTGCCTTTGCCGAGAAAGCCGAGGTTCATCGGGAATTCGTCCGCCGCTTCGAGCATCCGGTGAATGTTCCAAATGCCGGGCGTGCAGGTGGTGGCGTAAGTCCCGTGCGCCGGACCTGTGCCGCCGCCGATCATCGTCGTGACGCCACTCGCGAGCGCATGCTCGATCTGCTGCGGGCAGATAAAATGGATGTGCGTATCAATGCCGCCCGCCGTGACGATGCAGCCTTCGCCCGCGATCACTTCCGTCGCCGCGCCGATCGTCATGTTCACGCCGCGCTGAATCCCCGGATTCCCCGCGTGCCCGATGCCCACGATGCGGCCGTGCTTCACGCCGATATCCGCTTTGATGACACCTTGGACCGCATCGAGAATCAGCGCGTTCGTGATGACGAGATCGAGCGACTCCGCATCGAGCGCCGTCGGCGATTGACCCATGCCATCGCGGATCACTTTGCCGCCGCCAAATTTCACCTCATCGCCATACGCACCGGCCTCGGCGATGAGATCGCGCTCGACTTCAATGAACAGCTCCGTGTCCGCAAGCCGCACGCGATCACCCACGGTCGGCCCGAACATTTCGGCGTACTGCCGACGCGTCATTTTCATAGCCTGCCGTTCACCTTTCCGTTCAGGCCAAACACTTCACGCAAGCCAGCAAGAGCGACTAGTTCCACTTCGCGCGTGTCTCCGGGTTCAAAGCGAACCGCTGTGCCCGCGGGAATGTTCAGCCGAAACCCGCGCGTGGCTTCGCGCTCAAAACGCAGCGCAGTGTTCGTCTCGTAGAAATGGTAATGGCTCCCGACTTGAATGGGTCGATCGCCGATATTCGCCACGGCGAGCACTTTGGTCTCAAGGCCCGTGTTGGCTTCGATGTCCGGTGCGTTTGCTGGGATGATTTCGCCGGGAATCATAGGAAAATGACCAATGACCAATGACCAATGACCAATTCAAAAACCAGCGCACTAAAACAGAATCCGTCTCTGGTCATTGTGTCATTGGTCATCGGTCATTTCTTCCTCATCGGATCGGATTGTGAACCGTGACCAGTTTCGTCCCATCGGGAAAAGTCGCCTCGACTTGCACCTCGTGGATCATCTCCGCGACGCCTTCCATCACGTCGCTGGTTTTCAAAATGGTCGTTCCGAAGCTCATCAACTCGGCAACGCGCCGGCCATCGCGCGCGCCTTCGAGGATTTCAAACGTGATGATCGCGATGGCTTCCGGGTAGTTGAGTTTCAAGCCGCGAGCCTGCCGACGGCGGGCGAGATCTGCGGCCACGACGACCAGCAATTTTTCCTGCTCGCGCGGAGACAGATGCATCAGCGGCGCCGGGACGTCAGCCAGCGTGCGGTCGCGAAAAGCGCCACGGTGAGCGCGGTCGCGACGAGCAGGGTGCCGAGTTCCGCGCCATGGCCTGCGTGTGGAGGACCTGCGGAGAAATCCATGGCTGAGTGACCGGGATGCGCGAGGGCTAGCGCGGGAAAGAGAGCAGCGGCGACGGAGGTAAGTGCGGTTTTTTTCATGTTCGAGATTTTGGGTTGTAGGTGACTTTTCTATTTGGTGCGAGCAACGAGTTTGCGGAGCATTTCATCGCGCTCGCCGGTGGGGGCGCGATCGTGCGCGAGGAGGCTGAGGAGTTCGCGTTTGAGGTCGAAGAATTCGCGCGTGAGCTTGATCTCGGGCGGGCGCTCGACGCCGAAAGGCACGACGATTTCCCGGATGATGCGGCCTGGCCTGCCGGAGAATACGAGGATGCGCGTGGAAAGATAGATGGCCTCCTCGACATCGTGCGTGACGAAGAGCGTGGTGATCTTTTCTTGGCGGCTGAGGAGCAGGAGCAGCTCCTGCATTTCCTCGCGGGTCTGCGCGTCGAGGGCGCCGAAGGGCTCGTCCATGAGCAGCACCTTTGGCTTTGCGGTGAGCGCACGCGCGATGGCGACACGTTGCTTCATACCGCCGGAGAGTTCGCGCGGGTAGGCGTTGTAAAAGCTGTTGAGGCCCATCAGATCGAGCAGCGAATTCGCGCGTCCGATCTGGGTCATCACCTCGCTGGAGGTGCAGGAAAGATCCAGATTCGCGCCGAGACGGAACGCAAACTTCGTGTTCTCCTCGACCGTGAGCCATGGGAAGAGCGTGTAGTTTTGAAAAACCATCCCTCGCTCCGGACCCGGCCCGGTTACTCGCTGGCCATCGAGCCTGATCTCGCCGCCAGTCGCTTCGTCGAGCCCGGCGATCATGTAAAGAGTCGTGGATTTTCCGCAGCCGGACGGACCCACGAGGCTGACAAACTCCGCGTCGCCGATTTCGAACGAGGTCGGCAGCAACGCCTGGGTTGCGCCTTTCTTCGACGTGTAGGTTTTCTCCACCGCGCGGACTTCGAGCTTCATCGCTTCGTCGTGTCGGCCCAGTGGAAAAGGCGCTGGTTCATTTTGCGAAATACGAAATCGAGCAGCAGTCCGACCGCGCCGAGGAGGATGAGATAGACGAAGATTTTCGGCGTCTGCACGAAGCGGTAAAACTTCAGCACGCGATAGCCCAGGCCTTCGTTGGCGGCGATGAGTTCCGCGACGACAAGGTACGTCCATGCCCAGCCATTGCATAGCCGGAGCGCATCGAAGATGCCGGGCCTGGCCGCCGGCCAGAGAACGCGTTGGATCACTTCCCCGCGCCGCGCCCCTAGGGTGTAGCTGACTTGCAGCAACTCGTAAGACACGCGGCGCACTTCGTCGGCAACCATGAGCACGAGTTGGAAAAAGGTGCCGACGAAGATCAGCATGACCTTCGACAACTCGCCGAGGTCGAAGAGCAGCATGAGGATGGGAATCAGCGCAGGCACGGGGACGTAGCGGACAAACTCCGTGAGCGGCTGCATGAAGCCTTCGACGAGCTTGAACGATCCGATCCAGATGCCGAGCGGCACGCCGAGCGCGGCGGAAAGCAGGAAGCCCGCGGTGACCCGCAGGAAGCTGATCTTCAAATCGCTCCACAGCGTCTCCCCGCGCAGCAATTCGCCCGCGCTGTGCCACACCACTTCCGGCGGAGGCAGGTAAGCGGTTTCGACAAGCCCGCTGTGGCTCAACCACCACCACGCCGCCACCACGGAGCCGAAGCCCGCGATGGCAGAGCAGTAGTAGAGAGCCCGCGGCACATCCTGCCGCAGCGCCCAATAGCGGGCGGCTGCTTTCATGTTACTTCTTCGAGGCTTCGACGAACGTCGCGTCGAGCGCGCCAGCGTAGTCGGGCACTTTCGTCATCAGCCCAGTCTGGACGAGAAATTCGCTGATGACCTTTCCGCTTCCGTAAAGCGAGTGAACATCACCTTCGTCCTTCTTGAACGCCTTGAGGTTCGCCTTGAGGTCGAAGAACTTCGTGCCGGGCAGGAATGCTTTGTAGTCCTCTGGCTTCTGCTCGACGATTTTCGCCATGATCTTCACAGCCTCGTCCTCGTTCTTGTTGATGAAATCGACCACGTCGAACCACGCATCGACGACCTTCTGAATGTCCGCAGCGCGCTTTTCGACGACCTTCGTTTGAAAGACGAGCAGGTCGGGAATCAGCCCCGGTACATCTTTCGAAGTGAAGAGCAGGTTGGCCTTGCCTTCCTTCATCACGTCGTTGAGCGATGGCTGCCAGATCACCGCGGCATCCAGTTTCCCCTGGCGGAAGGCTGCGGCGGCATCGGGCACCGTCATGTTTTTATAGACGATGTCCTTCTCGGTCATGCCATTCTTCGCCAGCGCTTGCAGCAGGAGGAAGTGATCCACCGTGCCTAGTTCCGTGGCGACCGTCTTGCCTTTCAGCGACTTGATCGTCTTAAACTCCTTCTTTGAGACGAAGCCATCGTTGCCAGCGGAGTTATCGTTGGCGAGGACGACTTTCAGTTTGATGCCTTCAGCGAGTGGCGGGATCGTATCGCTCCAGGTCTGGCAATTGGCATCAAGCTTGCCGGTGTTCAGCGCGGTGAGCGAGTCGGTGTAGATGGGAAACCAGATGAGTTTCACATCGACGCCGCGTTTCTTGAAGAAGCCTTTTTCCTTCGCGATCTCCCAGGCGGTCCAGCCGGGCCAGTCGGAATATCCGATCTTGATCGGTTCGGCAAAGGCCGGGACGGCGAGCACCGCGGCGAAGAGGGTGGTTAGAAATGTGCGGAGTTTCATGGTGTGTTGGTGATTGAGTTACTTGGTTTTCTTTTTGCGTTTTCGTTTTTTGGTTGCGACGGGTTTGCGCTCTGGCCAGTAAGGCGGTGGAGGAAGGCGCGTCTCGGGCTTCTTTCCGAGCTTGCCTTCGTTCACGAGCGTGCCGAGCACATCCATGATGGCGCGGCAGCCAAGCAGGCCAGTGATGTCGCCGACGTCGTACTGCGGCGCGACCTCCACGACTTCCATACCGCACAGACCTTCGCGTGCGACGAGCCGGAGCAAGCGCAGCACTTCCCGCGGAAGGAAGCCGCCCGGCTCGGGCCAGCCAGTGCCGGGAACAAAGCCCGCGTCCAGCGAGTCCACATCGAAGCTCAGGAAGACGGCTTTCGCGCCGTTGCTCCAGGCGACATCGAGCGCGATCTCCGCGGCCTTATCCACACCCATCATCACGATGTCCTCGATGGTCAGCACCGTGCTGCCGCGCGCGGTGCCGCTCCGGACACCGGGGCGCGGTGCCTGCCAGCCGCCAATGCCTAGCTGCACGAGATTGATGGGCGGCGCGTTCGGGATATTCGTCGCGTGGAACCAGGGGCATGTATGCATCCGCTCATCCATGTCGGTCTCCTGAGTATCGACATGGCGGTCAATGTGAATGATGCCGACCGGCCCATCCATGTACGGCGCGACGCCCCGGACATCCGGGTAGCCGATGGAATGATCGCCGCCAAGCATGATCGGGAAAACGCCATTTGAGCGGACATGCGCGACCCCTTTCGAGATCTGGTCGAAGCCCTTCTCGATGTTCGCGATTGTGAAGATGTCGCCGACATCGCACATCTTCAGCGACTCACGGAGATCCACGCCGAGTTCGTAGTTGTAGGTGCCGTAGAGCGCGGAAATGCGGCGCAAGGCTTGCGGGCCAAAGCGCGTGCCGCTCCGGTAGGTCGTGCCGATGTCGAAGGGCACGCCGATGATCGCCGCGTCATATTGCGAGACCTTCTTGACGTCTTCGAGGTAGTGCGTCTTCGCAAAGGTATTGATGCCTGCAAAGTGCGGCAGCTCCCCGCGCGCAAACGTCGAGATGCTTCGGTCTTTAATCGAAGGCGCTGCCTCCAGCCCATATTCAAGGCAGCGATCCACTTCCTCCTTCCAGCCTTTGTGACCCAGCTCTGCCTCGCGATACTTCGCCCATGCGCCCTGGCGATGTGCCGGGTCAAAGACTTCTGGGTGCGGATGCCCCGGCGGAACATGGCCAGGCTTGCTGTAGTCCGTGTGCTCCACCGGTGCCCAAGGGTAGCCTTGGGGATGGGCAGGGTGCGGGTGGTGCGAGCTAGGCAGGTTGGGATATGGCTGCCCGTGCTCTGCGTGATGATGCACGCCGGGGATGAAAGCGTGTCCGGCAGCTTCGTGGTGATCCTTGCCTTCGTGATGAGCGAGATCATGTTGCGCTGCCTTACTGGCCGAGCGGACGCGCCGCGCGGCATTTTTCTTTTTGTGTGAGTGGCCGAAGCCCATGGGATTAGTGTGATTGCAGAGTTCAGTTGTTGGATTGGAAAGGAGGCGCGACGCAGACCTCAGTCGCAGCACTTGATTCCAATCTGCGTTCTGAAATCCGCGACCTAGAATCCCACCGGCGGTCCGCAGCAGATGTCGATCAGCGTCATCCGGAGAAAGAGAGCCCTGTCGTGAGCGAGTTGCTCGGAACGACTGAGGCGCTGGTTGGACATGCGTCGCCCATTAGCAAAGCAGATGCCACGGCGAGGAAGGCGTTTGGAATACTTCGAAACGCCTGTGTAAAATAGTTCGTGAACTCGCGAATCCCATCCAAACGAATCATTCGGATGAAGACCTCCGTGCGCGATTCTCGCCATGCTGGCGGCGCGTTTTATACAGACGCAGCATCGCACGCGGCGTCGGATTACACCGTTAGATGTCTGCGGACGACCTCATCGGTTAGCGCTGACACCGGCCCCGCGATCACGACAGTCCCGCGATCCATGATCGCAAATGTATCAGCCAGTTCGCGGCAGAAATCGAGATACTGCTCGACGAGAAGGATGCTGATCTTCTCCTCACCCTTGAGTCGCTGAAGTGCGCTGCCAATTTCGTCGGCGAGCTTAAAGCCGGTGGTCTGCTCCTTGCGCAATGCCTCAATACAGTCGGCGAAGCGATTCAACATGGCAGGATGCTGCTCGACGCCGTCCTTGAGCAGCACCACCACGGTTTCGCTGGCTTCGTCGAAGAGCGGGGACTTTGGCGCGTCTTCGTTCCCGCGCAGATTTTTCAGCGATTGGTTGATCTCCGCGAGAAGGCCCGGCTCGTTGTGGTGCCCACCCCGACGGAGCAACCGAATCGCGTCGCCAATTTGGTCGATAATGTTGGGCTGAATGCCTTCGGTCGGCTCATCGAGAATCAGCACCTTGGGTTCGGTGAGCAGAGCGCGACCGATGGCGAGTTGCTGCTGCTGACCGCCGGAAAGCATGCCGCCTTTGCGGGGAAGAAACTCCTTGAGAATCGGGAAGAGGCTGAAAACGCGATCAAGGCTGCCAGTGAGCTTCCTGCCGAGAGCGATGGCTCCGATCTTGAGGTTTTCCTCGACGGTGAGTTGCGGAAAAATGTCGCGACCTTGCGGCACATAGCCGATGCCAGCGGCGGCGCGTGCTTCGCTGGAAAGGCTGGTGATGTCTTTCCCCGCGAGCGTGATTTTTCCTGCGCTGGGTTTCAGCACGCCAGTAATGGCGCGGAGCGTCGATGTCTTACCCACACCATTGCGACCCATGAGACAGAAACATTGGTTGCCGGGGACATCGAATTCGACGCCGCGAAGAATGCGGCTGCCACCGATGGAAAGTTCAAGGGCTTGGACGTTGAGCACGGGACAATTTGCGGGATGGTCTTAGTGGCTGCGCTTCTTGCGACCGAGATACACGTCAAGCACACGGTCATCGTTTTGCACTTCATCGACGCTGCCTTCGCAGAGCACCGAACCTTGGTGAAGGACAGTCACTTTCCGGCCTGCCGCGATCTGGCGGACGAAGACCATGTCGTGCTCGATGACCACAATCGTGTGTTTGCCGACGAGCGAGAGGAGCAGTTCGCCGGTCTTATGAGTCTCGGTGTCGGTCATCCCGGCTGCGGGTTCATCGACGAGGAGAAGCTTTGCATTCTGCGCGAGGAGCATGCCGATCTCGAGCCATTGCTTTTGCCCGTGGGCGAGCGAACCGGCTTTCGCATCGCGCTGGGATCCGAGGTTGATCGTCTTCAGGATTTCATCCATGCGATCCCGCTCGGTGCTATTGGGCTTGTGGAAGAGGCTCGCCCACACGCTGCGGCTGCCTTCCATCGAGAGCAGGAGATTTTCCCAAACGCTATGATCGGCATACACGGTCGGCGTCTGAAACTTCCTCCCGATCCCGAGCCGGTAAATCTGATATTCGTTTAGCTTCGGAATGCTGACGGTGCCTTCAAACTCGATCGTCCCCGAGTCCGGTTTGGTCCGGCCAGTGATGAGATCGAGAAAGCTGGTCTTACCAGCGCCATTGGGTCCGATGACCGTGCGCAGTTCACCGGCATCCAGATAGAAGTTGAGATCGTTGATCGCCTTGAAGCCTGAAAAACTCTTGTTCACACCCTCAGCAGCAAGGAGGAACTGCTTTTGAATGGATTCGATCTTCACGACTTGGCGGCCTCTGTTTCATGTGGCGCAGTTGACTCGTCAATCACGGTGTTCGGTTTCCCAAACAATCCAAGGAGCTTGCCGAGCAGTCCGACGATTCCCTTCGGCAGAAACAATACAATCACGACAAACATTCCCCCCAGAATGATCAGCCACAGATCGGGGTAAGCCTGCGTCGCCCAACTCTTCATCCAATTCACGCCGATGGCTCCGATGATGGGGCCAATGAGGGTGCCACGTCCCCCGACTGCAACCCACACCACCGCTTCCAAGCTCTTCGTGGTCTCCATTTCACCCGGATTGATGATGCCGACCTGCGGGACAAAGAGCGCGCCGCTGATGCTCGCAATGAGGCCGCTAACAACGAATACGAACAACTTGTAGTTCGCAGCGGCGTATCCTGAGAAAAGCACGCGCACTTCACTATCCCGGATGGCGCGCTGCACGAGGCCAAACTTCGTGCGCGTGAGCCAGCGGCAGCCCACGAACACCGCCACGATCGCGACTGCCGTGGCGATGAAGAGGGCGCGCTTGGTTTCCGGCGAACGGATGTCCGCACCGAGAATGAAGCGAAAGTCGGTGAAGCCGTTGTTGCCACCCATCGTCATGTCGTTGCGGAAAAACATCAGCGCCGCCCCGTAGGTTAGCGCCTGGGTGAGGATCGAGAAATAGACTCCTTTGATCCGGCTGCGAAAGGCCAGGTATCCGAAGACACAAGCCAGCAATCCGGGCACGAGCAGGACCATCGCGCCTGCAAAGAGCGGAGAATAGAATGGCTTCCAGAAACTCGGCAAAAAGGTGTGCCCGAGGAAGACCATGAAATCCGGCAGGTCGCTCTTGTACTGCCCGAGCTTGCCAATCATGAGCATGAGATACATGCCCATCATGTAGCCGCCGAGACTAAAGAAGAGTGCCTGGCCGAGACTGAGTAATCCGGTGTAGCCCCAGAGTAAATCCACCGAAATGGCCAGGATGGCATAACAAAGATACTTTCCCCACAGGTTGATGCTGTAATCAGAGATCATGCCCATCGCATTGAGCGCCGGGACTACTACGATCAGAAGCAGCGCGGAGATCGCGATCAGCAGCAATTCGATCTTGGAAAAGGTGCGCGTCATACGAAATTATCCTTCGAGACTTCGGCTCTTGGTGACGAATAGACCTGCGGGCCGCCATTGCAGGAAAGCAATGATTGCGACGAGGACGAGGATTTTACCAAGCACGGGGTTGCCAAGATACTGCTGGAGGCTTTGATCGGTGACGCCGATTGCCAGGGCACTCAAGACCGTTCCAGCAATGCTGCCGACTCCGCCGACGACGACGGTCATGAAGCAATCGACGATGTAGCTTTGGCCGAGGGAAGGGCCGACGTTTCCGATTTGGGAAAGAAATGCGCCGGCAAGTCCCGCGAGCCCGCTGCCGAGTCCGAATGTGAGCATGTTCACGCGCTCGGTGGGAACACCCATGCATGCGGCCATCTGCCGGTTTTGCATGACGGCGCGGATGAGCAGCCCAAGCGATGTGCGATTGAGGATGACCCAGACGAGGGCGACAACGGCAATCGTGAAGCCGATGACAAAGACCCGGTTCCAACCAAAGATGATGTCATTGATGGTCCAGTTTCCCGAGAGCCATGCCGGGGAATACACTTGGACGTTATTGGCGCCGAAGACCAAGCGGAAGAGTTGCTGCAGGACGAGTGAGACACCCCAGGTCGCCAGCAGGCTTTCGAGCGGCCGACGGTAAAGGAACTGGATGACGGTTCTCTCAAGCGCAATGCCGACTGCCGCGGCACTCAGAAAGGCAACCGGGAGGGCGACCAGGAAGTAGGCGTCGAGCTTCGCGCCGCTGAGGTGCATCCCGGGAATAGGCAGATGAAAGCCGAAAGGACTGATGTCCAGCCCTTCACCAAAAATCGCCTGCACGACGAAGGTAGCATAAGCGCCGACGACCATGATTTCGCCGTGCGCCATATTGATGACACCCATAAGGCCAAATGTAATGGCCAACCCGAGCGCCACGAGCAGGAGGATGCTGCCAAGGCTCAGGCCGCGGAAGCAGGTGCCGAGGGTATTGACCGTCACCCGGTGGGAATCGATGGAAAGAATAGCGTCGCGGGCGGCGGCTGCTATCGCAGGATTTTCAGGCGGTGCGCTGGCTTCGGCGAGAGCGGCTTTGACGAAGTCGTAGCTGGCGAGCGAGGCGAGGGACTTTAACTCGACGAGTGCCTTTAGCCTGGTATCGGGAGATTCGTCTTTGAGCTGAATCAGCGCGATGGCTTCGCGAAAAGCGCGATTTGTGGCGTGGTCGGTTTCGACGGACTGGCGCGAGAGGAGCGCCGGAAGTTTGTCGGGATCTTGAGCCATGCCGAGGGTGCCGATCGCGAGGATGCGTTTGGCCGGATTGGGGTTGGCGAGGGCTTGCAGATCGAGCACGCCCTTCATCACTCCACGCAGATTTGAATCGTGCGCGGCAGCATCAAGATCGGAGGCGAGGATGCGGACGGGCTGGCCTGTCGCGTCCTTCAATGGTGAGGCGTCTTCGACGAGTATTGCTGTCTGTTTGCCATTGGCGTCTTTTTCTTCGGCGAGGAGGACGGGGATGACTTTATCTTCGGGAGTCTTGAAAAGGTAGATGGCATCTTCCTTCCATGCCGCCATCAGCGGCGCGATGTCGGCGGAAGCATTGCCTGAGAGCGAAGAGATCAGCGCGGCCTTCTTTGCGTCGTCTTCTTCGAGGATGGCCGCGACGATGGTTTGACGCGGGGTGTTCGCAGAGAATGCGGACAAAGTGGTGAGGAGAAGGAGAAAGACGGCAAGTAGTCTTCCTCTCCGAACTGCTCTTGAGGTTCCTTCTTCTACTGCTGTGGTGATGCCTCGCAGATTGGGTGAAAGATTAAGAGGAAGAGGAAGGTTTATAGCGGCGGAGTTGTTCAATGCTTTGATGACGTGTGGTGATGACCGAGCTTCCTTGAAAAAAAGAGGGGCGGGCCCCAAACCAAGGACCCGCCCCTCGCTACCCCATATAATCAAAGCAATTTGCCAGACGGGGCGGAGCTGGCTTTCTATCTGGAAGCGCTCTTGGGCTTGAAGGTGCCTTTCAGGAAGGGCTCGCCGAACACGTCCTTGTATTCCTTGAGGATTTTGAACTGCCCGTCGGCCTTTGTCTCTCCGATGAAAACGTTCTTCGTCAGGTGATGATTCTTCTGAGTCGTCACCTTGCCGCCTGGGCCATCAAAACTGATGCCGGATTGCAGCGCGGCAACTACCTTGTCCACATCGAAGCTTTTGGCCTTCTCGACCGCTGCTTTCCAGAGATACACGCCGTTGTAACTGAGGACCATGGGCGAACAGGTGACGCGCCCCTCCTTTTTTACCCCTTCCGCGGTGGTGGTCTTCAGCCACGCATTCCACGCGGCGAGGAACTTGGTATTCGCGGGCGATTTGATGCTTTGGAAATAGGTCCAGCAGCCGAGCTGCCCAACGAGTTGCTTGGCTGGCAGGCCGCGGAATTCGTCCTCGCTGATCGAGAAACTTACGACCGGCGCGGTCTCGGCGGAGAGGCCGGAAGCGGCGTATTCCTTAAAGAATGGAACGTTTGTATCGCCGTTCAAAGTGGAGACGATGCAAGCCTTCCCGCCCGCGGCGAACTGCTTGATTTCAGCGACGATCTGCTGGTAGTCGGTGTGGCTGAATGGCGTGTATTTTCCCGCGGCGATGATCTTGCCGGTTTCATCCTTCTTGAAGCCGCCGCCGATGTTTTCGAGCGGGACGCCTTTGCTTAGAAGGTATTCGAGAAGGACCAGATTGGTTGTCTGCGGATAGACGTAGTCGGTGCCGAGGAGGTAGAATTTTTTCTTCCCCTGAGCGAGGAGATAGTCGATCGCTGGTGTGGCTTGCTGACCGACGGCTTCGGCAGTGTAGAAGATGTTCGGGGACATTTCCTCGCCTTCATATTGAACTGGGTAGAAGAGGAGACCTTTCTTTTCCTCAAAGACGGGAAGAACGGACTTGCGGGAAACGCTGGTCCAGCAGCCGAAAGTCACGGCGACCTTGTCCTGGCCGAGGAGCTGTTTCGCTTTTTCGGCGAAGAGCGGCCAGTCGGAAGCGCCATCGACGACGACGGGCTCGATTTTCTTGCCCATCACGCCACCTTTGGCGTTGATCTCGTCGAAGGTGAAGAGGAGGACATCCCGGAGCGAGGTCTCAGAGATGGCCATGGTGCCACTGAGCGAATGGAGGACGCCGACTTTGACGGAATCATCCGCCGCACGTGCGGAAAAAGAGGTTAGAGCGACGACGCCGGTGAGTGCGGCGAGGCAAAAGGAACGGATTGGAGTCATTGGTGTGTTGGTGTTGGTGATTGCTTGGAACCGAGGCGGATGGTCCAAAAAGAGGAAGGAAGATTCGCGGCGGGTGATTGGGAAGGGATCGCCGCGAGCCGACTTGCAGACTGACTGAAAAGAACCGTGATTTTGGAACCCTTCCGGGCTCCAAGGATTCCCCCGGGCCGAAGCCCGGGGGAACCCGTAGAATTAGCCTTTGGAAGCTCGCTTAGAAGGCGAGCACGATGCCCGCCGAGAAGACGTGCTCATGCTCGTCGAAGTCGCGAACTGCTCCGCCGCGCGCCGCGGTATTGAAGTCCGAAGTGCCGTCGCCGAGGTAGTAGTAGGAGTAGCCTGCGGAGGCGGTCCACTTGCCGTAGCATTCTGGGATGAAGGCGAGGGCGTAGCTGGCGCTCACACCCGCGGTGAAGTAGCCAAACGCTTCGTCGTCAATATTGCCCGTCGTGGTGTTGAGCGATCCGTAGAAGTCGTTTGAACCAAAACCCGCGGCAATGGGAACGGATACCGTGAGTCCGGTTGTGCCGATTGGGAAGCTCGGGGTGATGCCGATTTCGTAATAAACGCCTTCGTCAGCACCGGTGCCGGCTTTGTTTTCCAGCTCAAACAGAACCTGCACTTTTGGCGCGAGGTTGAAGCCAATGAGGTCGGTGGTGTCGTAGCCGAGTGCGAGGTTCAGGCCTTGGAAGGTCGAAAAACCGTCGTTCGGGCTGAGGAACGCGTAGTAGCTCGGCGTGAAGACGAAGTTCTTCGCGAAGGTGAAGCTGACACCTGCGGTGAAGTCGAACTCATACCAGCTCCGCGTGGAGCTGCTGCCCGCACCGCTGGCGATGCCGGCGTCGGTCTTGCGGGAGTGGAAGCTGTTCCAGATTCCGAGATTGAGGCTGACTTTGTTAAGGAAGCCCTCGCCCTCGTAGAGTTTGAAGTAGAGGTCGGCGTATGGCTGGGTGATTGCGCCCTGATTCTCGAAGATCACGCCGCGGGAAATGTACTGCGAGACGACATTGATGCCGAGGTCGCCGGTGATGCAGGATTCTTTGCATTTCTCCACAACTTCCTTCATCTCCTTCGACGGAGTGCCCGCGAAGCTGAGGGCCGGAATGCTGAGGATTGCCGCGGTCAGGATTCCGACTTTGGCGAGGTTCTGTTTGATCATGGGTGTTTTCTATTGGTTGGTTTTCGTTTGGTTTTGATGCCGAATTTCGGCACGGGCGCAATTAGCCAAAGGCGTGCCACGAAGGCGGAAAATTTTCCCCTCTGCTGGCATTCACGCGGCAAATTCAGCCAGTCCCCTCGTGGATTTCACGGGATGGAGATGGAAGTTTCTGCCGCCTCTCGGTGCCGACTGGCGCTGAAATGAGCGAACTTCTTCAGCCGGCAGAAGGCGAACTGGCCGAATATCGCCACCGCGTACAAAGCAAAAGCTCCCCCGGGGAGAACCCCGGAGGAGCTTTGTAATACTTTCTCTAAACGCGGGCCTTAGAACGCAACGCGCAGGCCGCCGCCGAAGACGAATTCGTTTTCGTCGCGGTCGCGAACAGCGGGAACGTTGGCATCATCGGTGCCGTCACCGAGATTGTAGTAGGTCGCGTTGGCGTGGAGCGACCAGTCGCCGAGGCACTCGGGGATGCAGACGATCTTGTAGTCCGCATTCACGCCAATGGAGAAGAAGCCGTAGGTTTCGTCACCCGCATAATAATCGCTCGATCCAAACCCGGCCTTGATCGGGAAACTGACATACACCGGTCCAGCCTGGAGGCCGGGAGCGATGCCGATTTCGTAGTAAACGCCTTCGTCGCCGCCGTTGCCGGAGGTGTTCTCGACGTCGAACTGGACGAGGGCATACGGGTGAAGCGCGAACGCACCGAGGAGATCGGTGTCGTCGAACGCGAGGCGCAGGCCGAGATCGTGGGCGGTCTCGAACGCGTCGTTCGGGCTCATGTAGGCGCGGTAGTAGGGATTGACGGTCAGGTTCTTGTTGAACACGAAGCTGAGCCCGGCTGTGAAGTCGGACTCGAACCAGGCATTCGTCGTGGAACCGCCGCCGCCGAAGACGCCGCCGGAGCCAGTCTTGCGGCTGTGGAAGCTCTGCCAGAAGCCGAGGTCGAAGCTGACGCTGGTCAGTGCGCCCTCGCCTTGGAAGAGGCGGAAGCGGAGGTCCATATAGGGCTGCAGGATCGCGCCTTGATTCTCTCTCGAGATGCCGCGCGAGATATACATGGAGACGACGTCGATGCCGATGTCGCCGCTGATGCAGGACTCTTTGCACTTCTCGATGACTTTTGCGTCCTTGTAGTCTTTCCCAGCCGATGCAGTTCCGGCGAGGCTGATGGCGGGGATCGCGAGGATCGCCGTCGAGAGAACGCCCAACTTGGCAATGAATTGATTGCTCATGGTGTAGTTATTTTCTGGTTTCTTGGTTTGGTTTGGTTTGGTTTTTTCGCCGCCCAGACGGGCAGCGACGTGGGGATTAGCAGCGGTGGAAAATGGGCGCAAACACTTTTTTTGCATGAAAACTTGGCCCGCCCGCCCCAACGCGCGCCGCAAAGTGAGGACAAATCGCGCCACACACTTTGTTCATCTTGGGTAAAGATCACCATGGAACGCGTCGGATTTCTGCCTACATCCGAGGGCTGCGCCGTCTGTCATTTCGCGGAAAATCTTGCGCTTCGGTTGCGGCTGAACATCGCGTTCACCACGATCTCGACGCTCAGAACGAGGGATGCCCTTGGGCTTCCGGCGCGGATGGAACTCGCCGGTCGCCGGGGATGCCTAGTGCTTTGTCAGCAGTGAGATGATGGGTAGAGCTTGATGAGTTTCACGCGGGCGTCTGCGGTGGTGAAGTGCCAGCGGATGCCCGTGGCGGCTTGATTACGGTCGCACTGCCAGGCGCGCAATTGCTGCGCGAGCGT
>JANNWY010000186.1:0-67238 GCA_031409335.1 Chthoniobacteraceae bacterium
CGTGGGAGAAAGGCATGGGAGGAAGCTTAAGCGGAAGAGGAAGAAGCCTTCACGAGTAGCGGGCATTTTGGTGCTGCGGCAAAAAGAACGCGTGCAGGATCACGTCGATCTTCAGCAGCGCGGAGCGGTCGAGGACGAGCCAGTCGCCGTGCTCGGTGAGCAGGCCGCGGCGTTTGAGTTCGGTGAATTGCGCGTCGAATTGCTGGTCGATGTTCGCCCCGAATTTCTGCGCGAAATAACTGCGGCTCACGCGCCCAAGTTTGAGCTGCAAAATCAGCTCGCGGATCATCCGCTCCTGCGCCGTCGTTTCCAGCGCGCGACCGATCGGCAATTCACCCGCGCGCACCGCCGCCGTGTAGCTTTCAAAATCGGGAAGGTTCTGAAAATGCACGCCACCGACGTGGCTGAAACTCGCGACGCCGAGCCCGAGCAAATCCGCGCCTTTCCACAGCTCATCGCGATACACGAACTTCGTTTTTTCCGGATCGCGCACTGCCGTCGTCGCGCTCGTCACCGTGTAGCCATTCGCCTCCAGTGCCTTGAACGCCTCGTTCACCCAGCGCCGTTTCGTGGGCCATGTCGCGACCGGCGCGACGAGTTTCCCCTCGGCCTTCATCTGCTGGAAGATGCCCGTGTTGTAGGGCACTTCCATTTGGTAAATCGTCACGCTGTCCGGCTGCAATTCGATCGTCTTCGCGATGTTGCGCTGCCAGTTTTCATCCGTCTCCTCGACCATGCCGGCGATGAGGTCGATGTTGATTTGCGGATAACCGACCGACCGCGCGAACGAGTAGGCGCGATAGATTTCATCCTCTTTGTGCGCGCGTCCGTTGATCTCGAGGATGTGCTTGTCAAAGTTTTCCACGCCCAGCGAAAGCCGCGTGATGCCGATCTCGCGGATCGCGCTCAGCTTCGCCTCCGTCAGCGTCCCCGGCTCCGCCTCGAACGCCACTTCCTCCACCTCATCCCACGGCAGCAGCGACTTCATGCGATCCGTCAGCGCCTTGAGTTGCGCGACGGACAGATAGCTCGGCGTGCCCCCGCCGAAATACACAAATTTCGGCCTCCGCCCCGCGATCCGCGGCGTGCGCGCATACATTTCCATCTCCGTCATCCCGCTCTCGATGTAGCCCTTGATGTCGTCCGCATTCTTATCCGTATAAACGCGGAAATAGCAGAAGTGGCAGCGCTTCCGGCAAAACGGAATGTGGAAATACACCCCGAGCGGCGTCCCCTCCGGCGCGGGCGACGCGAGCGCCCGCTGCACATCGGAAGCGCGTTCTTTTTGCCAGAAAGAAAACGGCGGATAATTCGCCACGAAATAATTGCCCGCGGTGGTCTCGTCGCTCTCGGCAAGGAGTTGATCGAAGAGTTCGGCGGTCATGGTTTCGCGGCTGCGGTTATTGGATCAAGGGTGCCGATGGCGAAGAGGTTTCCGTCTTCCGCGCCGACGACGATCACGCCATCGCTCGCGGCGGGCGAGGCGGTGACGGGGGCGCCGATCTCGAAGTTCCATCGCTCTTTGCCGTCCGCGAGCGTGATGCAGTAGAGCCGTCCATCGCCCGAGCCGACGACGAGCGCGTCGCCGCAGACGACCGGTGAGCTTTCGACTTCGCCGCGGGTTTGGAAGGTCCACACGCTTTTGCCGCTTGGGCGGTCGATGCAGTGCAGGCGTTTGTCGCGAGAGCCGAGGAAGACGCGGTCGGCAGTGACTGCGGCGGAGGAGAAATACGGAAAGTTGCGGTCGCGATATTTCCACAACACGGAGCCCGCTTTCGGATCGATCGCGAGGACTATGTTGCCATAATTGCCGACGTAGCCGATGCCATCGGCGATGGCGACGGAGGACGCGATGTAGGCGTCGGATTCGATCTGGCGCAGCTCTTTGCCATCGGCAAGCGCGAGGACATGGATGAAGGAATCGCACCCGCCGAAAAGCACTTCGCCCGTCGGTAGCAGCGCGGGCGTGCCGTTGATGTAGTTATCCGTCTGGTGGGTCCACACCGCTTTGCCGGTCGCGGCGTCGATGCAGTGGAGATTCGAGTCGTAGCTGCCGATGAGCAGCCAGGTCGCTTTGCCGTCGGGCGCTTTCGCGTGGTTCGCGCCGCCGAGGATTTTGTCGCCGGTTTCGTATTTCCACTTCAGCGCGCCGGTCGCGGCATCGAGCGCGTACAGATTGGCGTCGGAGGAGCCGAGGAAAACGACGCCATCCAGCACGAGCGGCGTGGCTTCGATGGAGCCTTCGGTTTTGAATGTCCACGTCACTTTGCCTGTCGCGAGTTCGAGCGCGTGGACGGTGCCCGCATCGTCGCCGACAAAGACGCGCCCGCCCACGATCGCTGCACCAGCCTTGATCGGCTTGCCGAGGTTCGCGGACCAAAGCTGCACGGCTTTTGCGGGCGCAGGCATTTCCGCGATGCCGCGAAGCTGCGGGCCGCCGCGGTGCATGGGCCAGTCGGCGAAGGCGGAAGTCGCTAGAAGCGCGAATGCAAGAAGGGTGGAGCACTCGACCCGAGTGCCGTTCGCGGCGACCCGCCGCGAATACTTCGAGCGCGCCCACGGTCCGAATGCGCAATCCAGTGCTTTCGGCGGGTCGCCGAAAACGGCACCCCAGTCGAGTGCTCCACCCTTCGCATTTCCGCGCTTCATCCGAGCACCTCCGCGTAAAGTTCCTCGAAATCCTTCGCGTCGATTCTGCGCGGGTTAAAACTCGCGGTCCATTGCTTCGCGGCTTCGGCAGCGAGCATCGGAAACGCGCTGTGGTTGATTTTGAGCTTGGCGATGCCTTCACGCATTCGCGCGGCTTCGAGGATCGTGTCCAGTTCACCAATCAAATCGTCGATGCTTTCGAGCCCGGCGATCATTGCGAGTTCCAGGTAATGGTTGTGCGCTTCGGGATCGCGCGCATTGAAGGCGATCACGGCTGGGAGCATGAGTCCGACGGCCTGGCCGTGGACGATGTCGTAGTGCGCGGTCAGCGGATTCGCGGCGGAGTGCGCGGCGCCGAGCATTGAGTTTTCGATCGCCATTCCGGCGAAAGCCGCGCCGAGCTGCATGCGGCTGCGCGCGGCGAGATCGCGCGGGTCTTCCAGCACACTTTCCAGCGCGCAGAAACACAGCCGGAATGCCTCCCGCGAATACATCGCCGAGAGCGGATTCCGCTTCTTCGTCACCGCCGTCTCGAAGGCGTGCGCGATGGCGTCGATGCCGGTGCAGGCAGTAACGCGCGGAGGCTGCGAGACGGTGAGCAGCGGATCGAGAATCGCGACCGCCGCCGCCGCTTTCCCATCTCCACACGCCATCTTTTGATGCGTCGTCTCATCCGAAATCAGCGCGAACGACTGGCACTCGCTGCCCGTGCCCGCCGTCGTCGGGATCGCGATCAGCGGCAGCATCGGCTTGGTCGCTTTACCCACGCCCCAGTAGTCCTGCATTCGCCCGCCGTTCGTCAGGATGAAGTTGGCGCCCTTCGCCGTGTCCATGCTGCTTCCCCCGCCGAGGCCGACGATGAAATCCACGCTCGCCGCGCGCGCGATTTCCGTGCAGCGATCCACGTCTAGCGTGGTCGGATTCTCGCGTACTTCGTCGAAAATGGTGACTTGCAAACCAGCGGTTTCCAGGAACGAAATGGCGCGCGCCGGATGCCCCGCCGCGGCGAGCCCTTTGTCGGTGACGAGCAGCACCCGCTTGCCGCCGAGTTCACGCGCCAGTTCACCGACGCGTTCCAGAGAATCGGCCCCGAAGACGATCCGCGTGCGGGGTTGATGATCGAAGCCGGTCGAATGCATCACAGCCGGGTCAGGTCGGTTTCGCAAACGATCACGCGGCGCGCTCGATCGAGCGGCGTTTGTAGAGAAACTCGAACATGTTGCCCTCGTGCGGCTGATCCCACGAAATTTTCATCGTGGAAATCGGGCCGAGATTGAGCCGCTCGATCAGCGGCGAATCGAGCAGTTGTCCGGTGAAAGTGGGATCGTTCGTGATCGCGGTGACGACGAGCGTCGGGCCGATCTTTGCGAGCACATCCTTTTGCGGAACTTCGACGACGCTCGCGTATGGGCAGAGGTATTCCTTGTTCGCGAGCGGGTGCTCGAACGAATCGCAATGCACGATCGTCGCCCGCAAATACACGCCGCCTTCAAACTCCACCTTGCGCGGCCCACCGCGATACTTCGCCGTCACGTCCGTCGCGCCCGGCGTTTGCAGGCCGTCCTCGATCGCCTTGTCGATGAATTCCGCCATCTTCGGATTCGCGAAGCCGGAGAGCTTCGCGTTTTCATCCGAAGGAGCCAGCGGCACGACCGGGCCAAGTTTCCGCGCCAGCGCGTCAGCGATTTCCGCGGCGTGGCGCGGCACCACGACCGCGCTCGCGTTCACGCAGGAACGTCCACCATTGTCCGCGATCGACGCGGCGATGATGTCGATGAAATCCGGCCAGCGGTCGATCTCATCCTCGCCGATCACGATCTTGCTGAAGCCGGGGCCGTGGACGGAAAATTTCGGGTTGTCGCGGTACTGCGCGACCGTGTTGGCATCGCCAAAGATCAGCGCGCGCCCGCACAGTTTCATCACCTCGCCAGAGCCCTCGTGATCAGTCGGGTAAAAGCCAAATGCCTCGGGCGGCGCGCCTGCCGCGATGAATGCCTGGATCAAACGGAACGGCGTCCACGGCTCCTCGCGGCCCGGCTTGATGACGACCGGCGTTTTCAGCGCGATCGCCGGCAGCCACAGCGAATTCACCGCCGGTGAATTGCTCGGCATCACCAGCCCGAGCGCATTCGTGGTCGGGTAATAACTCACGCCGCAGCCCGCCTGCTCGCCGTAACCGCGGTCGATGACCTCCATCGGCAGCCCGCGCGAAAGCCCGTTAAGCACCGTCCGCACATTCGTCAGCGCGTGATAAATCTTCGCCATGTTCCGCCGCACCATGATGTGCGGCAGCCCGCTCGTGGCGCTCAGCGTTTCCACATAGTCTTGCGGCGACTGCGTGTGCCCCTTGTCGCCGAGCTGCAGCGTGCCATTCAGGAAAAACTCACCCGCTTTCCCGGAGATCGCGATCAGCTCGGCAACCGTGAACTTTTTCAGCGCCGCGCGCGCCTCGCCGATCCGGCCGAGATCCTTGCGGATGATGCCCGCATTCACCTGGCTGACGACGGCCATCGGCTGGCCGGTGCGGTGATTGATCACCTCCGTCTTGTCGATACTTTCGTAGGCTTTGCCACGGCGGAGAGCGGGTAGATGCGGAAGAGTCATGGTTTCAAGCGAAGTCGCATTTCATACGTCTGCGTATTAAATTCGGCAACGGCTTTTTTCTTTGGACCATGATGCAATTTCGCGCCTTCCCAGGTGTTTTCCGCTCACGGCCAGATGAAATGTTCGAGGCGCAACTGCTTGACGCGGCTCCGGGCGTCCGCCGCTCCGGGTCCATCGGAGGCGGCCATTTTTTCGTAAATGCCGATCGCAGATTTCCAATCCTTCGCTGCTTCAAAAATGCGCGCGGCTTTGGACCCGGCTTTGTAATACCAGAGGAATTCCCGGTCCTGCGCGGCATCGCGATTCAGGACATCGTAGTAGGCCATCAGCGCATCCTGCGGGCGGCCCAGAATTTCGAGCGCGTCCGCTTTCTTGTAGAGCGCCTGGTTGCGCCATGCGGGCGGCGTTTCGGGTTTCGCGAGGGTGTCAAATGCCACGAGCGCGGCGTCGAGTTGCGTGGGATCGGAGCGACCGAGTGTCACCAGGCTGTTGCCCTTTGCGCAGAGTGCGGCATAGCGCAACTCGGGCTCCGGCGGCGGCTGGGCGGTGAGGATGATGTCGTAAAGTTTGATCGCCTCCGCCTCATTGCGCAGCCCGCTTTGCACGATCGCCTGCTGCTGGCGCGCATACAGTTTGAGCGGACCATCGCGTTTTACCACCTGATCAAACAGCCCAAGTGCGCGGTCGATCGCGCCGGGATTGATCGTCTTCATCGCCGCCTGGCCTGCGAGAAAGAGCGCATTTTCCGCGTAAGGACTCGTCGGCGTTTCGTTCGCGAGCGTCCCAAATTGCGTCTCCGCATTCGCGTAATCTTCGTTGCGAAAATAGACCTCGCCGAGCTTCAGCCGGATCTCCGGGATTAACACCGACGCGGGATGGTTGAGGAGAAACTGTCTGCCGAGTGCGACCACCTTTGTGTCGTCGCGCGGTGTTTTCGCCTCTTCGAGAAAGATCGCGAGATACGCGGAGTGCTCCTCGGTCTGCGGGGTCTTTTGAGCGGTGTTCGCCACTTGCAGAAAATTCGCCGCGGCGGTGGGATTGCCGCTGGCAAAAGCGATCTCGGCAAGCGCCAGCCGCGCTTCGGGGATGCGCGGGTGCTTCGCAAAATTCAGGATGAAAAGTTGCAGCCGCTCTTCCGCGCGCGGATCGCGGTTGCGCGCCTGGAGCAGGCCTTCTTCGAGGATCAATTCCGCGAGCAATTCACTCCCCGGACTCTGCTCTCCCAACTCGCGGCACTGCTCCAGGAAACGCTCGAAGTTTTTCTGATTCAGCGAGGCAAGCGCGCCGTCGTAAATCGCCGCCGCGCGCAGCGCCGGCGAACGTCGCGCGACACTTTCGAACTTGTTCGACGCGAGCAGATATTCGCCCTGCTGGAAATGCACGAGCCCGGTGCGGAGTTCGATTTCAGCGCGCAGTTCCTCCGTTCTGGCGTTGCGCTCCGCGGCTTCGAGCGCGAGCACCGCCTTGTCAAATTGTCGGCGCTCCAGATGCACGTCGGCTTGCATGATCTGGATTTTGGGCAGCAGCGGATGCGCGGGAAAATCGCCGAGGAACGCATCGACCGAGACCTGCGCGCGATCGAGTTTGCGCGCCCTGAGCTGCATTCGCGTCACGAAATATCTCGCGATCGCCGCGCGTCCTCGCTCCGGCGCGGCGGCCCATTTTTGGAGTTCGCCTTCGGGCGGATTTTTTTGCGCGGCGTAGATCAGGTCGAGTCGCGCAAAGGCGAGTTCCAGATACGCGCTTTCGGGATATTTCGAGATGAAGCTTTCGAGCACACGATCGGCGACTTCATTGCCGCTGAGTGCCACGCGCGCATCGGTCGTCGCGAGCGTCGCGGCGACGAGCAGATTTTCGGAAAGGTGCTCCGGCGCCTTGGTAATTTCCTCGAACGCCGCGAACGCTTCCGCGGCTTTGCCCTCGATCAGCAGCAGCCGGCCTTCGACATATCTTTTCCAAAGCAGATCGCCCGGTGCCTGCGGCTGCGCAGCCGCGAGCGCCGCACGCGCGGCCTCCACTTTCCGCGCCTCGACGAGCAGCCCCGCGAGGCGCAATCGCGCGGTGACGGCGCGCGGATTGCCGCCGACGAAGGCACCGAGCACCGCGATCGCATCGTCCACGCGGCCCGTGGCGTGCAGGCTTTCCGCGAGGCCGAGCTTTGCCGCTGGCGGCGCATCGCCGGAGTTTGCGAGGCGCTCGTAAATCGGCAACGCCGCTGCCCAGCGTCCGCCGCTCGCGAGGATGTGCGCGTGCAACAACTGCGCGTTCGGTTCTTCCGCTGCGCTCAGCGGCTCGATCACTTTCAGCGCCTCAGCCTGCCGCCCCGCATCCAGCAGGGCTTCGCCGAGCAGCAGCGCGGTGGCCGTCTGGTCTTGCGGAGTGAGCGTCGTGTTCCCGCGCAGCGCTTCGAGTTTCCGGATCGCGATTTCAGGAATGGACTCGGCGAGCGCGCGGCGGGCCTCGGTGAGCAGCTCGGGCTCGGCGGCGAGGAGAGGGAAGGCGAGGAGGAAAAAGGCGAACATCGAACATCGAACATCGAACATCGAACATCGAAGTAGGAAGCGTGTGGCCGCGTTGCTCCGTCGTTCGATGTTCGATGTTCGATGTTCGATGTTCGATGTTCGCTTCATTTCAACACCCTCCACAAATACCTCCCCGTGTAACTCCGTTCCACTTTCGCTACAGCCGCTCGCGTCCGATGTCGTGCAGCTCGAAGATGCGGATGATGGTTTCCTCGATCAAATTGTTCGGGCAGCTCGCGCCGGCGGTGATGCCGATGGTGAGCGGGCGATCCGGCAGCCAGCCGCCGCTGGCGACTTCGCGCTTGGCGTGGGAATCGTAATGCACGATGCGGGCGCGCGATTCCAGGCGGCTGGCGTTGCGGATGAAATACGTGGGCAGTTTCGCCTCGCCCATTTCGGCAAGGTGCGAGGTGTTCGAGCTGTTGTAGCCGCCGATGACGAGCAGCAAATCCATCGGCGCGACGAGCATGTCGCGAAGCGCATCCTGCCGCTCCTGCGTGGCTCCGCAGATGGTGTCGAAAAAGCGAAAGCTCTCGCGGGCGCGTTCGGCTCCGTCGCGTTCTTTGATCGCGGCCTCGACGCGGCGCTGCACTTCTTCGGTTTCGCCGCGCATCATCGTGGTCTGATTTGCCACGCCGACGCGGCGCAGGTGCAGGTCGGGATCGAAACCTTCGCTGTATGCACCGGCGAATTTTTCCAGAAACTCCGCCTTTTCCCCGCCGAGGCGGATGTAGCGACAGACGTAATCCGTGTCTGCGAGCGTGAGCACGACGAGGTAGTGGCCCTTGCCGTTTTGCACGGCGCGCGAGGCGGTCGCCTTGGTTTCTTCGTGCGATGCTTTGCCGTGGATGATCGAGGTCACGTCGTCATTGGCATTTTGCCGCACGCGCTTCCACACGCTCATCACGTCGCCGCAAGTCGTGTCCACGATCTGGCAGCCTTTTTCCTTGATGCGCGCAAGCGTCTTTACGTCCGTGCCGAATGCAGGCACGATCACCACATCCTCCGCCATGAGGTCGCGCACCTCGGCTTCCTTGTCCTTGCCGAGCAGATTCTTGATGCCTAGCGAGACGATCTGCTCGTTCACCTCGGGATTGTGAATGATCTCGCCAAGGATGAAGAGCCGCCGCCCTTCAAAAACCTTCGCCGCCGCATAGGCGAGGTCGATGGCGCGCTCGACGCCGTAGCAAAAGCCGAACTGTTTCGCGAGCCGCACCGTGACGCCGTCGATGGAAAGCGTGCCGCCGCTGGCGCGCAGCTTTTCGACGATCTCGCTGCGGTAGTGCGATTCGACTTGCGCCTGCACGGCGGCCATCACGTCGGGAGTGCGGAGATTCACGCGGGGTGTGGCTGCGGCTGGAGTAGTCATGGCATGGAAACTATGCGGTCGCTGAGCTGCATTTTCCAGCAGTCAGCGACCGGCATGTTAAAATAATGTGCGGTGAGCGGCTCGGCGTTACAGGAGCAGCGGGCCGGCGGGGTCTTTGAACCACGCGGGCGAGTTCATGAAGGAGCGCGGTGGATCGGGGTCGCGCGATTGATCGAGGGCGCGGACCGAGCGGCCATGCTTCGCGTCTTCCGGCTGCGACGATGCGATGCTAACAGGCGTGCCGAGCTGCACCAGCGCGTAGAAACGGGCGGCGGCTTCGCGATGCATCCGGATGCAGCCGTGGGTGCGCGGGCGCGGGTGGACGAAGCCCTCGTGGAAGCCATAAGCCGGCTTCCATGCACACCAGTAAGCCATCGGGTAACCGGCATCGGGCTGGCTAATGCGGCGTTTGGTTTTGATCTTCTCCATGATGCGATAGCTGCCCGATCCGGTGGCGCCACTGGCACCGACGCAGCCTTGCACCGCCATCAGCATCCGGTCGCCTTCCATCACATAGACGTTTTGCGTGGAGGTGGAAACTTTCACGCGCACATTGCCGGGATTGTTCGGTTTGTAGGCAGTGGCTTTGTAGGAGCCCATGGAGCGACCGCCGCCGGACGCGCAACCGGAGAACAGCGCCGCGATCGCGGTGAGAGTAAGGATGAGGAGTGGTTTCATGCGGCGCTATGGAAAGACGCGCGAGCGCGCTTTGTCAATTGGTCATCGTGCTCTTCAGCAGCTTCTCAAATTTCGCCGATGCGTTCGCGTAGCTGGGGTAAGCGCGTTGGTTTTCGCGCGGGCGGAAGCGGAAATGTTTGTAAGGCCACAGCCACAGCTCCGGTCGCGCGCGGAGGATCGGCTCGAACGCATCCCAGCACTGCTGCGCGATCGCGGCGATGCTCGCGCCATCGGAAATCTCCAGCGCGGGATGCGCGATGATGCGGCAGGTGCCGTCGGCCTGCGGCTGCGTCTCGACCGGCACGAGCAGCGCGTTCGCCCGCTGCGCCAGCACTCCGTGCAAAAGCGGGACGCACATTTTCATCCCAAAGCCCTCGATCACCGTCGCGGCCTGCGCGGGCGGGAGATTCAGGTCGATGAGCATTCCGGTGGTGCCGCCGCGTTTCGCGATCTTCAGGAGGCGCAGAATCGAGTTTTCCTGCGCGACGATTCTTTGCCCGGAGATTTCGCGGAGCCGCTGGAAGATCGCAGTGAGTCGCGGATTTTTGAAATTCTCCGCGACGACCGTGTTGCCAAACCCGAGGAAGCCGCACGCGAGACTGGCCCATTCCCAGTTCCCCTGATGCACGCACATGAAGATCGCGCCGCGCTTTTCGCGATCGAGCCGCGCACGGAGTTCGTCGAAACCCTCGACCTTCATGCAGTCGCGAAAATTCGCCGGACTCAGCGCACCCGCCCAGAACAGGTCGAGCATCGTGCGGAGGAAATTTTGGTAGGACGCGCGCGCCATCGCGATTCGCTGCCCGCGGGAAAAGCGCGCGCCAAATGCGCATTCGATATTTCCCAGCGCCACCGCGCGACCGCGTCGATCCACGAGAAATGCCAGCGCGCCGAGCCCATTCCCCAGCCGCACGCACACCTCCCGCGAAAGCCGTGGCAACCAGCGCGCGAGGAATGCGCAGCCCCATTCTTCGAGGCGATGGCGGAGGCGCTTCGGCATTTAGGAATTAGGAAATAGGAATTAGGATTTCGGAAGTCGCACCGGGGAGGTAAATCCTAAATCCTAATTCTTAAATCCCAAATCCATGGAGACCGCTCATCTTCTCGACATCATCCGCTCGATCCTCGGCCAACCGACCGCGCCATTTCACGAGGACGCCGTGCGCGCGGAGATCTGCCAGCAGCTCGGGCAGTGTCCCCACGTCACGCTGGAAATCGACGACCATCAAAACCTCATCGCGCTTTACACCCGCGGCGAGGCCAGCCCGCGTTTCGCGTTTGCGGCGCACATGGATCATCCGGGATTTGTGGATGGAAAATTCCTGGGTGGCGTGCCGCCGGAGTATCTCGCACGCCGGCCGCCGACGCGCGATTTCGGGGCGTTCGCGATGTGGGATTTGCCCGCGTTCACGCTGGAGCACTCCCGGATTTACTCCCGCGCCTGCGACGATCTGATCGGCTGCGCGGCGATCGTGGCGATGTTTCATGAACTCGAACGCACTGGCGCGGAAGCCTCGTGCTACGGACTTTTCACGCGTGCCGAGGAAGTCGGCCTGGTCGGCGCGACGCTGCTCGCGCAGTCGGGACGCATCCCGCGCGAAGTGACGGTGATCTCTTTGGAAACAAGCAGCGAACTCGGCGGTTCCGCGCGGATGGGCGCGGGCGTGGTGGTGCGCGTCGGCGATCGCACGACGGTCTTCGATGATGCCACGACGGCCATGCTCGCGCTGCTCGCGGTAAAAAATGAAATCCCGTTTCAACGCTGCCTGATGAGCGGCGGCACCTGCGAAGGCACCTCGTATCAACTTTACGGCTACCGCACTGGCGCGCTGTGCGTGACGCTGGGGAATTATCACAACTGCGGCCCCGACACGACGATCGACTCCGAGTATGTCTCGCTCGCCGACGTGGAGGCGATGACGCGGCTGTGCGTCGCCGCAGCGAGCGCGGGTGAAGCCGTCGATCCGCACGCGGAGCTGCGCGGGAAGTTTGAGAAGGCCGTGGAGAAATACCGTCGGATGCTCTAACCGCTCCTGCTCTTGCTCCTGATCCTGATCCCTCCGAAATCCGCAGTGAGGACGGGTGGATCAAGAGCAAGAGCAGGATCAAGATTCTGCGGCGCGCACGGCGCGCATGTGGATCTGCGCGGAGACTGTGCCTTGATATTCGTTGCGTTCGATGTTGAAGGCGATGTCCCACGGCAGGCGCGGCAGCTTTTCCGACACGGCCCCAAACCACACCGCGCGATACTCGTCGCCGCCCTGCCGCAGCATCAGCGAGAGATGTTTTTCCTTCATCACGCGCGGCCCGCCCGCGAGCGTGACGCCACGCGCAAAGAAGGTCGGTTGACGGTTGCCCATGCCAAACGGCTGGAGCGCGCAGTATTGCGCCAGCAGCTCGAAATTGATGTCGCCGATCGTAATCTCGACATCGAGATGCAGCCGTTCCTGAAGCTGCTCGGCATTTAGAATATCGAGCGCGCACGCGCGGAAGGCGTCGCGAAATTCCTCGAACGAATCGCGGCGCAGCGTGAGGCCGGCGGCCATTTCGTGACCGCCGTATTTTTCCAAATGCGACCCGCATTTCGTCAGCGCATACACCAGCGAAAGGCCGTCGATGCTGCGCCCGCTGCCGCGTCCCATGCCTTGTTCATCGAAGCCAATGACTAGCGAGGGCCGGTGATGCTGGCGCAAAAGTCGCGAGGCGACGATGCCGACGACGCCGGGATGCCAGCCATCGCCGCCGACCACGATCGCCGCATCGCGCGCCGGGTCGAACCAGCCCGCGAGCTGCGCCTCGGCCTGCGCGAGCACGTGATCTTCGACCGAGCGGCGCTCGCGATTTTGCACATCGAGATCCGCCGCGATCGTGCGGGCGCGCGAGCGGTCTTCGGTGAGGAGCAGCTCGAGCGCGGCCTCGGCGGTGCCGAGCCGGCCGGCGGCGTTCATGCGCGGCCCGATTTTGAAGCCGACATCGGACGGCGTCAGCGGCGGGCGCACGGCGGCGACATCCATCAGTTCGCGCAGCCCGATCGAAGTCGTCTTCGCAAGTTGCGTCAGGCCATGTTTGACGAGGATTCGATTTTCATCCGTGAGCGGCACGAGGTCGGCGACGGTCCCGAGCGCCACGAGGTCGAGATGCGCGCGCAGATCGAAGTCCGCGAGCGGGCGGCGCTTGAGCAGCGCGTGCGCGACTTTGAAGACGAGGCCGACGCTGCACAGATAGTGAAAAGTGTCGCCGCGTTTCGGGTTCACGAGCGCCGCGCAGTCCGGCAGCGCGCCTTTAATTTCGTGATGATCGATCACGATCGCCTCCACGCCGTCGGCTTTCAGCGCCGCGATTTCCGCGACGGAAGACGTGCCGCAATCCACCGCCACGAGGAGCTGCGGGTGAAACGTTTCGACGCAGCGATTCACGCCGTCCACGCTCAAGCCGTAACCTTCATCCGCGCGCAGCGGCAGGAAACTTTCCGGCTTCGCGCCAAATGCCCGCAGCACGCGCGTGAGCAGCGCGAGCGAGGTGACGCCATCGACATCGTAGTCGCCGTAAAGGACGATGCGCTCGCCGCGGTCGATCGCGGTGAGCAGGCGATCCACGGCGCGATCCATGTCCGGCAGGAGAAACGGATCGCTCAGCGTCTTCAGCCGCGGATCAAGGAAACAAGCGGCTTCCGGGCCGGTGGCGAATCCGCGCCGCGCGAGCAGCCCGGCGATGAACGGGGCGACACGGAGTTGCGCTGCGAGCGTTTCGACGGCAGTCGGATCGACGGGAGTGGGAGTGATCCAAAGAGGTGACACGGTTGTCCCAACGCTTAGTCCCAGCGATCCCGGAATGCCAACCGCGATTCCATTTGCCGGCGAAAGCACCGCGAAAATTGCGGGCGCTACACTGCGGAAAACGCCTCGCGATTTCTCCAGAGATAAAGCAGCCGCCGCGAGGAATTCGGATGCGTGGAACCGCGGTCGTCGATTTCCTCCGCGACGCTGAAGAGGACGCGATCGGCGTGGCGCTCGGTCTCGGCCATGAGCGCGGCGAGGTCGGGCATGGTCGGGCCGCCGGGCTTGCCGACGATGTCGCGGATGGACACCGGCACTTTCGCGATGCTGCGGAGCGCGCGCATCGTGCGGATGGAATCCTTCAGCGCGTCCTCGTCGGTGTCGCCGCTCTTGAAGATGTAGTTGTAGAAGCCGCGGACCGACGATGTTTCGTTCTCCGCCAGGCGGCGCTGGATGCCCTGCTCCATTTGCTCGCGGACCTGCCCGGTATTCACACCACCAAACGGCAGCGCGTCTTCATAGGCCTGGAGCAAATCCTGAATTGGCACGTCAGTGTGTTTGAGTTTCGCCTCCATCACGCGCTGGAGCAGATCGCCGCGGGCCTCCTGTTCGAGGGCGATTTTCAGATCGCAGGTCATCGCCGGGAGCAGGCCCGCAGCGCGCGCGCCGTGATCGTCGCAGAGAAATTCGACGAGCCGGATTTGCGTGGTCCACGACGAATAGGCCGCCCAGCGCGCGATCCACAGCCCGAGCAGCGGAGCGCCGATGTAGATTTCCGTATTCCGCAGCAGATGCGCGATGACGAGCGTGAGCACGCTGGCGAGCAGTCCGTGGATGAGCAGGCAGCGGCTGGCGATCGGCGAGTAGGGAAAGACGTGGCCGAGTTCGTGGGCGATGACGCTCTCGAGTTCCTTTTCATTGAGCAGATGGACGATGGAGCGGTTGAGTTGCACGCTGTTGAAAAGGCGCCAGCCGGGTAGCAGGTCGAGGCGCAGCGCATACGCGTTCACATCCTTTTCCCGCGCCAGATAAACCCGCACGCGATGGCCCGCGAGGCCGAGGCGCTCCTGCACGCGTCGCGTCGCGGCGAGCAGCGAGTCGCGCGTGTGGTTGCCAAACCGCGCGTCGGGCCGCACGTCTTCGAGCCGTTTTCGATTGGTGAAAAACTGCGCCACCACGAAGTCGAACATCCCGAGAAATCCCGCGGTAAAAAGCAGTAGCGACTGCCAGCCGGGAAGGCGCTCCGGCTGCGCCGCCCACCACGCAAAACCGATAACGATGACCGCCGCCTCCAGCGCCAGCCAGAGCTTCGATCGGTTTTCGTGCGCGTAAAAGCTCTGCAGCAGCGCGTCGCGGGTTGGCGTGATGAGACGCCGCGGTTCCGGCAGCGGATGGGTGGCGCCTGGCGCGTCCATCGCGTCAGGTGAAGGTCTGGAACAATCCGCGAATCATGCCCACGGACGGGCGCGCGCGCGTCTGGTAGATCAGATTTCCCGGCCCGGTGAATCGCACGATGAATCCCTCCCCCGAAAAGAACGAATCTTTCAACGACTTCGTGATCACGACGGATTCAAACTCGAGCGATTTCGAGAAGGCGACGATGTTTCGATTATCGAGCACGAAGCGCTCGCCCTCCGCCAGGCTCTGCTCGATGACGCCGCCGTAGCTCGAAAGGAAGAGCGTGCCCGCGCCATCCGTGCGGAGAAAAAAAAGTCCGCGGGTCGCGAGCAGTCCTTTCACGCCGGCGTATTGCAATTTGAAGCCGAGGTCGGGCGTGCAGGCGAGGAACGCGCCGGGCGCGAGCATCAATCCGCTCTCCTCCGTGATTTCGACGGTGCGGATTTCCCCCATCTGCTCCGGCGCGAGCATGATGTGCTGCTCGTCGCGTTTCGCCTTGTAGATCACGGTGAACAAATTCTCCCCGCCAAAGACGCTCCGCATCCCGCCAAAGAAGCCGCGTTTTTCCCCGCGCTGAAGGCCCAGCTTTACCTCGACGTGAAAGCCAGGCGTCATCGCCTGCATCGCACCGGGCTGCGCGAGGATCGACTCGCCCTCGTTCATGTCGAGCCGCAGCGTGGAAAATGCGGGCGCGTGGAGAATCTGATGTCGCATGATGCGTTTGGCGTTGCTGGAAAATGAACGCGCAGGTGTCCTCTACACCGCGAATGGTCGCAAACTAAATGTCCGAGTCCGCGCTGCCGCTCATCTTCTTGCGCACGATGTAGCCGATGGCGGCGATGGCGAGCATGATGCCAAGGAAGATGAAAAGCGCCACCATGCGGCTGACGCCGAGGACATCTTGGATGGTGGTAATGCAGATGTCATAGACGATGAAATAAATGAACGTTCGAACGATGCCGCCGAAGCCGCCTCGCGCCACGATAGGAGTGATAGAAAAGCTATCCATAATTCCTGGAGATTCGGTGGTATGGCGGTGGGGAATCAAGAGAAAATTTACTTCACTGAACTTGACCGCCTCTCCGCTTTTGCGTAGCCGTTAGACTAATCCCCGAACGAAGCTCGCTGCGTCCTTCCCGCGGGAATTTGGTGCAGCTCCCGGGATCGGAAAACATCGTCATGAAAACCCATCCAAAAACCACGCTCACTCCCGCTGCGGCGGCATTCATCGGCGTCTTTCTCGCATTCCCCGGCATCGTGTCCACGGCCAGGGGCGCGGCGGTGGCTTACACCCATGCGTTGCTGGCAAAGATGGGTGACGTCGTCGGCGGGAAAACGCTCACCGGTTTCCAGAACGCTCCGCATATCAATGATGCCGGCACTGTCGTGTACGAGGCCGATTTTTCCGGCGGCACCGGCGTTTTTTCGCAGACCGGGCTGCTCGTTTCTACTGGCCAGACTATCGACGGCAATACCCTGCTCGGACTCCAGAGCAGCGCTTTGCTCAACAACGCGGGCACCACCGCATTTCTCGGCGCGTTTAATGGCGGCACCGGCATTTTCACGCAAAACCAAGTGCTCGCCGCGACCGGCCGCATCGTCGCCGGCAAGACCTTCCTCGCGCTCCCGAGCCTGCCCTCGCTCAACTCCGCGGGCACTGCCGCGTACTTTGCGACATACAACGGCGGCAGCGGCATCTTCACCCAAACCACCCAAGTCGCGGTGACTGGCCAGACCATCGGCGGCAAATCGCTCACCGGCCTCGGCGCTCCGTCGCTGAACGACGCCGGCCTCATCGCCTTCCGCGGCGTGTTCAACGGCGGCAGCGGCATCTTTACCCAAAACGGATTGCTGATCGCCACCGGCCAGACGCTCAGCGGCAGGACGCTCACCGGATTCGGCGTGCTGCCATCGTTGAATGACAACGGCGACACCGCCTTCCTCGCCGACTACAGCGGCGGCACTGGCATCTTTACCCAGGCCGGCCTGCTCGTCGCCACCGGCCAGGTCATCGGCGGCATGACCCTCACCGATCTCGGCGATCCCTTTCTCGGAAACGACGGCACGGTCGCGTTCCTCGCTTTTTTCAACGGCGGCCAGGGCATCTTTACGCAGGATAGTCTCGTCGTCGCCACGGGCAGCATCGTGGATGGGAAAACCATCGCGACCCTCGGGCCGCCGTCGCTGAACAGCAGCGGATCGGTGGCCGTCACCGCCACATTCACGGACGGGACGCGGGGCGTCGTGCTTGCCAGCGTCGCCGTCCCCGAGCCCGGCACCGGCGCGCTGCTCGTCGCGGCAGCTGCGCTCGCGAGCGCTGGGCGCCGTCGTCGCGGCCGCTAAAAGCCCGGCACTTTCACCCGATAGAAGCGCTGCGGCTGCGCGGTGGGATCGGCGCGTTCGATCGTGGTATCGCTCGCCGGCGCGGGGATGGTCGCAAGCGTCTGCCAGTCGGCATCGGTTAGCGCGTCTTTGAATTCGACGACGTATGCGCGGCCAGCCTTTGCGGTAAAACGGACAACAAAGCCCGGGCCGGGCACCGCCGCGGAAACCTCCGCCTTCAACACATCGCCAGCATTCCGCGGATTCGTGCCGGAGAGATACTCGGCGAAATTGCCCTGCCCGTCGCCGTCGGCATCCATTGCCGCGTCGGTGCCATCGAAACGGTCGAGACCGTTCGCAGTCTCCCACGCGTCGGGAAGGCCATCGCCGTCGCTGTCGAGAAGCGGTGTTTGACCCACATTCACATTCCCGGGAGTCGGCGTCTCGGCGGTCCAATTCCCCACGTCGCTCCCGATCTGCGCGCGGCTGAGGCGCTGGAGCGAATGGCCCGTGCCATCCGGCGCGACCGGCCACGGCGCGGCATCCGTGTATTCGATTTTGTCCACGCGGATGAATGGTGTGATCCCACCGACGGCCTCGCTGGCGTAGCCGAGTTCGATGTTCGCCGTGCTGTTGGAAAGTCTCGGCGCATACGGTCCGAAAATCGTGGCGTTCGCCGGGAGGTTGTAGGCTGCGAGGAAGGCGTTCAGCGAGACGGAATCGGTCGCCGGATTGAACGAAACAACGAGCGCGTACTCGCCGGGCCGGATCGTCGCGCCTACTCCGAACACACAATCGACATCGCCCCGCAGCCTCCAGCCAGCGAGGTTTTGCGGACTGGTCGCGAGGTTGTGCAGTTCGATGAATTCATCGCGCCCATTGTCGGTGCCGGGCAGGATCGGGGGGAAATCCGCGGGATGATACATCACTTCATTGATGACGATCGGCCCGGTCTTCGGCGCCGCATTCACCAGTCCGAAAGTGCGCGCCACGAGCGGCCAGAATTCAGGCGTCGTCGCGCCTGCGAGATTCCCCGTGTTCACCCGCCCAAACGGCACGCCATCCAATGCCGCGCCGAAGCTGACTTGCGCGCGATAGCCAGTTAGCACGCCGCCGCCATCCACCGCCGACAGGATCACTTTCTCGCCGAGAGCATCCAGCGAGAAGCTAGTCCCCGCGCCGGGTGCGGGGTTGAACTGGCTTTCCAAAAACACTGCGAACCCGCCCGCGGGCAGCGTCGTTCCGGGCGGGATTTGGAATCTTCGCAAGGCCTGAATATCGTCGCTCAGCCACCAGCCGCCGATGTCCACCGGATCAGCGCTCCCATTGAAAAGCTCGATCGTGTCCCCGAGTGGCGGGGTGGAGTTGGTGAGCGCTTCATTGATGACGACCGGCGCGGGCAGCCAGTTGCTTTCACCGGGTGAAGGGGATTGCGGAAACGAATGGATCACCGCATTTCCATCCGGGAATCGCCCCTGCGAAATCCCGCGCTCCTGCGCTCCGAACTGAATCGCGGCAAGCGTCGTCAGGCCGTTGGTGGTGGTGAGAATCAGGTCATCACCGGCACCACCGAGCTTGAAGTTGACACTGTTGAAGCCATCGGTGGTGCCGTCGGCGTTGAACTTCGTGAAGCCATTCGGCTCGATGAAAGTCAGTGCGGGAATTTGCGTGATCTTCGGCGTGGCCGGCGTGTCGCTGAGCCACAAGGAACCGAGCGCAATGGGTGCGGCATCGGGATTGAATAACTCGAACCAATCCGAGCCCGAAAGTGGGTCCGCCATCCATTCGTTGAACTTCAGACTGGTGGCGTCCGTGCCAAAGGCGTGGGCCACGTTCGCGGCGCCGATGCTCGGATCGTTCAAATTCCACGCCCCCGTCCCGTTCGCGATGCGACCGATCGGAAGGTCCGGCACCTGCGGTCCGAAACTGATCGCGTCACGCACCACTCCGGCCTGGATAAGGATCACGCGCTGGCCGCGATCGTTCAGCCCAAATCCGGCGTGCAGGCCGGGAAGCAGCACGTCGCTGTCGCACCAAATGACCAGATAGCCGCTGGCCGGCAGTTTTGTGCCGGCAGGAAAGGCATACTTGTTCGGCACCAGTTCGTCGTCCGTGAGCGTCCAGCCCGTGAGGTCCACCTCCAGCGCGGTATTGTTCTTTAGTTCCACATAGTCGGGATAGGTCGTGGCATTGGCAACCGCCGAACGATTGTCAGCCATGATCTCGTTGAGCACGACGTTGCCTGCCGTAGTGGATGTCGGGCCGTAAGAAAACGACCTTTCCGCCGACGTAATCGACGGGTGACCCAGGGCATCGAAGTAAGTCGCCCGCCAGAAGTAAGTCTGCCCAAAGGTTAGTTGCCCAAATGGGATGGGCAGCGCAGTAAGATTTGGCGGGCCGAGTTTCGCCAGGTAAATGGGATCGTCATAGTTCCCGGCCGCTGTCCTGATTTCCCACTTTGTGAAGGTATGCGGACTGACGGAAGGTGCGGCGGTGTGAGTGCTCGCCGCGTTGTAGCCGTAAGCGGAAGTCGTCAGCGAAACACCGGGCAATACTGCCGCGCCATTCGCAGGCGCAGCCGCCGTTGGCCGGGTGGGCTTGTAAAAGATGCCCAGGGCAACTTGAGAGTTGACCGAGGTGAAACGATTCGCAGCAAAGCCACCAGCCAGGCCGTTGATGTAGCTGTGGTAAGTGCTACTGGCTCCGCTGGCGGTCACGTAAGTCAGCGTTTGCAGGTTCTCGGGATCAAGCAGGGTATTGTTCAGAAACCACATGCGCTCCTTGAACTCGTTTCGAAACGCCTTGATGAAGCCATCCTTCACATAGTTGGGGCCGCGGGAATTGTTATTGGCATTACCGACCTCGCCGAGATAGATCGACGAGGAAGACGAGGTGCCGTCGCCTGTCCCATACATGGCATCGAAATCCCACAGCAGCCGCACCCACTTGCCGTTCGCGCGCCGCCAGAGGAAGTGATTCTGCGTGGTGTCGTCCCACGGACACATCCAGTTGCCAAGCGCCATGGACGTCAGTTCCGTATCCACATCCCAGTTCGCCTGAAACCATGCTTTCAAGTTCACCAGATTCGGATTCGGTGCCGTATGCGTATCCCCCCGCGCCGTCCACATCCCGTTCACCGTGTCTTTGATGGGTTTGGCACCTTTCCAATTGTGATTCTGGAGCGAGTAAGTGTAGTCGAAGCGCTGCAATTCCGTCCACGGACCGGAGGCAGGCAGCCGCCACTCGTTGCCGCTTCCGTAGGGTCCCTCGCCAGCGGTGTTCGGTGAGATGATGAAGCCAACGGACTTGTAATACTCGCCCGTCTCCTCCTTCACCGAACCAGGATTGAGGCGTTGCATCTTTTCATGGTAGGCATCGAGCAGTTCACCGTTGTATTCGCCTTGCTCAAGCCGCGTGATCACACTGTCCGTGTTGAAATACCAATCGACGTAACGCACTGTGGAGAGCGGCAGACCGGCGAGTTGGTGCAGACCGTGCGCGGTCATGAAGTAATCGGTTTTGTCCGTCTCGAAGACCGAGGTGATCTCGTTCCCTGCGCCATCTCGAAATGGCAGGTACTCAGCAAAGAACACTTTGAACGACTTGCGGCCTGGGTTGCGATTGTAGCGGCTGCCGTGGTAACGGATCTGGATGTCGCGCACGATGCCGTTGTTGACGAAAACCCCTGGCACGGTGTCGTTCCACAGCCGGTCCGTGGGCAGCACTTTGGGAATCTCGCGGGGCTGGCCGGAGATGTCCGTCGAGGTCACGCGCTTGGGGCTGCCGTTGCTGCTGTATGCCAATGACTGAAAGCCATTGAGTCCATTGAAGCGCGCCTCGTTTGCAGTGCCATCGGTGGGAACCAGGACATCGTAGATCTGCCGCGTCGAAGTCCGCACCGGCGAAACAAACCAGGCATACCAAGCTTCACGCCGCGCAGGCAGTCGCTTTGGCGGGCTGGCCTGATAAGTGGGTGCGCCGACCTGCACCACCGCAGGATCATCGACGCGCGGGGCGACGACCTCCAAGCCGTCGCCAAGGTTGGCTTTGATTCGGTAGCGCACGAGGGTCCGGTTTGGCTGTCCTGGGAGCATTGCGATGAACTGGCCGTTGCCGCTGGCGGTCATGGTGACGGTGGTCTTCACCTCGTTGAAGGCGTTCATATTCTCGACGAAATACTCGACCTGAACATCGGCAGGCGATGCCATGCTCGAGAATGAACAAGTGATTTTAACTTGCTGGGTCGCGCGAATGATCGCCGCACCGTCGGATGCTTGTGTCGCCAGATACTCGGTGACGACCGGCTTCGGAAAGTTGCGCGAGACGATGTTTTCCGCACCCGGCGTGGGCTGGTCTGCAAAAGTAACGGGGTTGCTGGCAAGCCGCACGGCAATCCAGTTCGCGGGATCGTTCGCTGGCGCAGTCGCGCTTACCCGCTGAAGCGACCGGCCCTTGTATTGATAGGTCGCGGAATCAAGCCCGGTGAAATCGTCGCTGGCGCCCAGCGCGTCCGCGCTGATCGGCCACGGAAAATCCGATCCATAGGTCACCGCGTCCACCGCGGTTCCGGCGGCATCGAGCAGCCGCACCGTGTCGCCCTTGTTTGAAAGAACTCCCGCATAAGGTCCGAGCGCGCCGGTGATGCCATAGACGTTCTGGATACGGCCGGGATTCTTCGCGATGACCTTGAACCCGCCGACCGGAAGCAGCGTGCCTGGGTCAAAAGTAAAGTCGATCCCGCTGGTAAGCCTCCACCCACTGAGGTCGATGGCCCTCGCGCCTGCGTTGTGGATTTCCACGAATTCATGCACATCATCGGTGAGGTCCGCGGGCGTGTTTTCCGGGTATATCGGATTTCCCGCGGTATCAAAGCGCGGATTCTCCACTGGATGATAGTGGATTTCGTTGATAACGACCTGCGCAGAGACCGCCTGCAAAGCAGTGGCGGCGAGGATTGGAAGGAGAAATCTGAGGGTGAACATCGGGGATGGGCGAATCAGGTCTGGCGGGTGAGAGACTAGCCTCAATCGGCGGCACCGCAACGCCGCGCGAACCGTTGTCTGCCGCGTTACTCTTTCCGGGCGCGGGGACCGATATAGATGTGGCGCGTGATGAGTGCGGTCCGGCCAGTCTGATAGCTCGTGCGAAGCCTCCAGTCGGTGCCGTCGTGTAAGTATTCGGGAAACTGCACGCAATCGTCGCCAAAGAATGGGCGATGTCCGTCTTCCGCCTTCAGGAAAGTGCGCAAGAGGCGCGAAGCAAGTGGCTGCCAGGAAACTGCTTTGGTCACTTGAATGGGGGAAAGACCGCATTGATCGAAGGATCTTCCCGGAGATAGAGCACCCAAAGTGGCTGGCCGGGTTTGCGCTCCCGGATCGACTCGTCGTAGGCAACCAGCGAGCCCTGATATTCCCGGCCTTCCAGCGAGAAGCGGTAGATCAGTTTCCACGGGCTGACGCCGTTCATCGATTCTTCGGTAAAGCGGGTTACCGCGACCACCGCGCCTGCGACGGGTATGCCATGACGGAAGGCCTTTAGCAATTTGGAGCCGGTCGTCAGCCCGTGCCTCAGGATGGCCAATCCCCCGAGCACAACCAATCCTGCGACGAGCGCGGCCCACGGAAAAATGAGCAGCAGGATGAGCCCCGGCAGACCTCCCATGACTACGATGGCAAGACCCATCGTGCTGGTCATGTTATTCGTCAGCCGCCGTCGCCAGGCATACCCTTTCGGTAGTTGCCGCGGGATGGCCGACGGTTCCTCGCCGAGTTCCATCCCGGGCCGGGGAGGCATGCGTCCGCCGCAGGCGTTGCACTTGTTTTGCCACTCGGGATAGGTCGTGCCACACCAGCCGCATTTGATATTCATGGGAGTACGGGAAGAGTCAAGCGAGCGGAGGATAGATCGTGCTGGCCGACGGATGCTTCGACAGGTAGAGCACCCAGATCGGCTCGCCCGCCGACCGCGTGCGCACGAGGTTGTCGAGGGTGGAGAAAGAGCCCGCGCGTTCCACGCCATTGACCGTGAAGGTGTATTTGAAAATCCACGGAGCCTTCATCCCTTTCTGCCCGGCGTAGAGCGGATCCTTTTCGATGGAAACCACCTTTCCCTCCGTAGCCATGCCATGTCGATAAGCCTTTAACACCCTTGATGAGTGGGCCACCCCCCGGCACAAGGCGCAGAAGCCGGTGAGCATGAAAAAGCCGGGGAATAGCGCGAACCAAGTCTTTTTTGCCGCAAACAGGGCGAACATCACTGAGCCAAAAAAGAAGAAGACGAGGCCAAAGACGGTGTTGAAGTTTTGCGACCATCGCTGTCGCGTGGCAAACCCGCGTGGTAACTTCCGGGGAGCTGGGCCCGGCGGCGGACCGAGCCCACCACCCTCTGGCGGAAGGCTGCCGCCGCAAAAAGTGCATTGTGGTTGCCACTGGTCATAGACAACCCGGCACCAACCGCAGGTCAACATGGCCGAATGGTGACGCCCATCGCCGGTGTGATCAATCGCTTTTCCGGTGTCTGGGACGGGGTCCTTTGGCAGCTTTCCGCTCGCCCGATCCCGTGTCCCATTTCGTCAAACAAGCGCCGGGCCGCCAACCGCGAAGTGGCCAGACCCGCTACGACCGCTTCACGTAAATACCGAGCACCGGGCGCGGGTATGGCGTTGGGGAGAAAAAATCGCTGACGAAGCCGCGTTCGGTGCGCAGCTCGACGTGGCCCGCGTCTCGGCCGCCATAGACGACCACTGCGCCGACCGGAGCCCGTCGAGGGTCGTTTTCGGGGAGTTTTTTGAAGCCGAAGTGGCGCTCCAATTCCTCGCCAGCTTGCCGGGCGTAGAGAGTCGTGGGCCGCGAATGAACGACTTGGGCCGCGAGCAGCGCATTTTTCACGTAAGCCCAGCAATGCCAGGTGGTGCGTTCGTGCGCGCGATCCTGAGCCAGTTTTACCGCGCGGAGCATCCGCGCATCGTAGCGCAACCCCTTCGAAGCGGGGCCGAGGCGCTGTTGCTCCCAGGCATTCGGACGCCTCGCGCCTTCCCCTTTGTAAAGCGATCTGTCGGCTCCGAAGGTAACACTGTGTCCGCCCATGAGGAGAAAAAAGCAGGGGATAACGTGGCGGCGCATGTAGGACAAATACTTACAACTGCGGCGATCCTACGGGCGTTCTGAGGCTCGTCAATGACTACTTTGCGCCATTTCCGAATTCCTCCGTTCTCTCAAAAGGTGACCGAACTTTCGTGAAAATAGCAAAGCTCCGCAGCGGATCGGACGCTGCGGCGCTGGGGGATTTTTACGCGGCGATGTCGCGCGGGGGTTCGGCCATCTGCTGCCGTGTGGCGAGCATTTGCATGATGGCTTGGAAGCGTCCGACTTTGCTGCTGCCAGGTGCAAGAAGGGGTTGCTTCTTGAATTTCGCTCCGGTGGCTACTCCTCACGGACCCGCGCCACCATGTTGATGCAGCGCGTGATGAGCGCGGTCCAGCCGGTCTGATGGCTCGCGCCGAGGCCGCGGCCGGTGTCGCCCTGGAAGTATTCGTGAAACTGCACGCAGTCGCGCCAGTGGGGGTCGTCGCGGAAGCGCGGGTCGTCGCCGAAGAATGGGCGGTGGCCGTCTTCGCCTTTCAGGAAAATGCGCGAGAGGCGTGTGGCGATTTCGAGCGCGACTTGCTGGAGGTTCATGAAATTGCCGGAGCCGGTCGGGCATTCCACCTGCACGGTGTCGCCGTAGAAATGATGATACTTTTCGAGCGCCTCGATCAGCAGGTAATTGATCGGAAACCAGATCGGTCCGCGCCAGTTCGAGTTGCCGCCAAACATGCCGGTGCGCGATTCGGCGGGCTCGTATTGGATGCCGTATTCGTTGCCGTCGATTTTAAGCTGGTAAGCTTTTTCGTAGTAGGCGCGCGAGAGCGAGCGGATGCCGTGCGGCGAGAGGAATTCCGATTCGTCGAGCACGTAGCGCAGCACGCGCTTGAGCCGCTCGGTCGATGGGATCGCGAGCAGGCGGATTTCCTCGCCGGGCTGGCCGGGTTTGCCGGCGCGCTCCATGTAGCTGACGTGGCGGCTGAGGTCCTTGCGATTATCCAGAAACCAGCGCATCCGCTTGCGGAAACCGGGGAGCGATTTGATGACTTCCTGATCGAGCACCTCGACCGCGAGCAGCGGGATGATGCCGACGAGCGAACGCACGCGGAGCGGGATTTCGGTGCCATCATCGACGAGGATTTTGTCGTAGTAAAAGCCGTCGCCTTCGTGCCAGAGACCGTCGCCGCCGAGGGTGTTCATCGCGTCGATGATATCGACGAAGTGTTCGAAAAATTTGGAGGCGATGTCTTCGTAAGCGGGCCGGTCGCGCGCGAGTTCGAGCGCCATCGAGAGCATCGTCGCGCAGTAGAAAGCCATCCACGCGGTGCCATCGGCCTGCTGGAGCTGGCGGCCATTGGGCAGCGGATTCGAGCGGTCGAACAGGCCGATGTTGTCGAGCCCGAGGAAGCCGCCGCCAAAGAGGTGCTTGCCCTTGGTGTCCTTGCGATTGACCCACCAGGTGAAATTCAGCAGGAGCTTTTGGAAGCAGCGTTCCAGAAAGAGCGTATCGCGTTTCCCATGCGGCGCGCCGATTTTGTAAGTGCGCCAGCAGGCCCATGCGTGGACGGGCGGATTGACGTCGGAAAAATTCCACTCGTACGCGGGGATTTGCCCGTTCGGGTGCATGTACCATTCGCGCAGGAAAAGCTGGAGCTGCTCCTTGGCAAAGTCGCGATCGAGGCGCGCGAACGGGATCATGTGAAAGGCGAGATCCCACGCCGCGTACCACGGGTATTCCCACTTATCGGGCATCGAGATCACGTCGTTGTTGAACAGATGCGGCCAATCGGAATTGCGCGAAGTCGCGTGCCCTTTCGGTGGCGGCGGCATCGCGGGATCGCCTTCCATCCACTGTTTCACGACGTAGCCATACCATTGCTTTGACCACAGCAGCCCCGCATAAGCCTGCCGCACCACGAGCCGCTGATCGGCGGTCAATTTATCCGGCAGCCGCGAGGCGTAAAAGACATCGGCCTCCGCGATGCGTTGGCGGAAGACTTTGTCGAAATCCACCCATGGCCCATGCATGTCGTCCACTTCAGGCCGCAGACGGACGCGCAGGACGACTTCGCCGCCGGCGGGGATGTTGCACATGAAATGCGCGGCGGCTTTCGTGCCGCGGTGCGCGGGGTTCACGGCATCGCGCCGACCGGTAACGATGTAGTCGTGAAACGCATCCTTCACGAACGGCGTCGCATTCGCGCAACCGTAGAGCCGCGCGTTGTTCGTTTCATTCTCGGTGAACAACAACTCGCGCGCGCCGTCGGCCTCGAATCGAAACGTGCCGAGCGTCCGGTGGGTCGCGGTGATCGTGGCAGAATTCAGCAGCGCGAGCTCGGGCCTGGCCGAGCCGTTCCACGTCCACACATTGCGAAACCAAATCGTCGGCAGCGCGTGGATCGTCGCCGCCTCGGGGCCGCGGTTGGCGATGGTGATGCGGATGCAAATGTCCTCCTGCGCGGCCTTCGCGTATTCCACAAAAATATCGAAGTAACGCCCGTCATCGAACACGCCCGTGTCGCCGATCTCGAATTCGCGATCCTGGCGCGAGCGGCGCGCATTTTCATCGAGCAAACGCGCGTACGGAAACTCCGCGTGCGGATATTTGTAGAGCGCGCGCATGTAGGAATGGGTCGGCGTCGAATCGAGATACCAGTAAGCCTCCTTCACATCCTCGCCGTGATTGCCCTGCGGGTTCGAAAGCCCGAAGAGGCGCTCCTTCAAGATGGCGTCGCGCCCATTCCAAAAAGCCGGCGCGAAGCAGAGACGGCATTGGCGATCGGTGATGCCGAACAGCCCGTCCTCGCCCCAGCGATACGCGCGGCTGCGCGCGTGCTCGTGCGGGAGATGATTCCACGCATCGCCATTCGGCGAGTAATCCTCGCGCACCGTGCCCCATTGCCGTTCCGAAAGATACGGCCCCCAGCGTTTCCAATTTTTTTCGCGGCGCGCGTCTTCATCGAGACGGAGTTGCTCTGGCGTGTGATGAGGCACCATCCGCGGAGGGTAGGTAGTTACCGGGCGCGGCGACAAGCATTGAACGAGCGGTCCTACGCGACCGCGGCTACTTGTTCTTGTTCAGCAGCTCGCGCAGATCCTCGATGGACAACTCCTTCATCTGCCCGATCCGCTCGACTGGCGTGATGTAACGCCGTCCGCCGGTGCTCGCGCCGATCTCACCGCCGGTCGTGACCATCCCACTGGCCCCGCGCCAGTTGGCGGCTTCCTTTGGATCGACCGGCGTTTCCATTTTCTTTTTCTCTTTGCCCAGATACTGGCGGCTGCCGTCGGGCAGCGTGCGCACGGCCACCGCCAGATCGGCTTCCCTCGCCTCTTTTGTCGCCGCGGTTTTCGTGTCCGCCCTTTTCGTCGCGTTCGGGATTTCGTAGTTCCCGCCCGTCCGCGCGGCCCGAGTCGCGAAGCGCTGATCGCCGAATGCCGACTGCTTCGATCCCCAGAACTGGCCCGCTTTGTAAGATTTCGTCGTCACCTTCTGCACGTAGTTGAAATCCTTCACGTTCGCCGAGCCGGTGTTGTAAGAACGCTTCGATCCGGTGTTCGTGTTTTTCATGTCGAATGACTTGTCCGGGTCCAGCACGAGCATTTCAGACCACCGCTCCGTCCCGGCGGCGCCGCGATTGTTCAGCGCATTCATCCGCTGCGATTCCACCACGCGGCTGTTTTCCTGTTTGCGAACGCGCTCGGCTTTCTCCTCCGGCGAGGCGCAGGACGCGCAGAGCAGGGCGCAGGCAAGTGACATGGGAAAGTGGAAGCGCACACTAGAGCAGTGCCACCGGAGCGCCGCGGTGTAAAGTTCCCGATTTTCGCGCGACGACGGAGCGCCGCTATTTCCGCGGTGAATCAATGGTCACGACATCGCTTCACAGCCCCGACGCTTGCGCGACCGTGAGAAGGCAAAGACTGCTCCGGTCGCCAGGAGCAGCGCGCTCGTCGGCTCGGGAATGGTGCTGACGACAAGATTGTCGTAAGAGCGATGCACCAAAACACTGCTGCTGAAACTCAGCGCGCCGAAATTTGCCCCGCCGAGGACCGAGAAATTGTAGGCGGAACCGCCATCGATGCTGACCGAGCCGCTGATGCTATCGGTAGCACCGTACGCGCCCGGCGAAGCAGGGATGAAGGTAAGGAGCACAAAATGCGGAGTGGTCGGTGTGCCATAGTCCAGCGGCCCGGTGGCGGCAGTCCCGGGCAGGAAGACGCCATCCTGGAAGAACTGGGTGTTGCCGACGTTTGGGCCAGCCGCTTGCTGGAAGAGCAGCGCAAAGTCGGCGTTGGTTGTCGTGAAGGCGGAACCTGCAATCGCGGTTGCCGTATTGACTCCCAATCCCACGGTAAGAAAACCGTTGCCAGTTGTAGGATTGAAGGGATGAAAACGGCTGAACGTGAAAGAGACGGAGAAGCCTTGGGAGGCGAGGGTCGTCACGTCAAAATCGTAGAACGCACTGCCATCCGCGGTCGATGCGAGCGCGCCGTCGGTTACTTGATTGGCGCCACCCGTCCGGTTCGGCCCCACCACCCATGCCTGTTAGATCGTCCCGCCGAGCGCATTGTCGTTCGTTCCCCAGCTTGAAAAGTTAGCCGGATTCGCGGGCTTTCCATTCGGGTCGCCACTCCCTGTGACGCGGTTGAAGGAATCAGAGTAGATGACCTGGGCGGATGCCGAAGTGGCCAGGGTGAGACTTGAGAGAGCTAACAGGAGATGTTTAGGGTTCATAATTTTTTTTGGGTTGCCAGTTTTTGTGTGGGTGGAGATAGGTAGAAAGGAGCTATACTGCCAGTCATCACAATTTGTGATTCACATTGGGCAGCGGTTTCTCAATTCATGAGGACAGGAAGTATATTTCGATGCGCGCGAATCGTAACTGACGATCTTGAGCTGTCTATTAGCCGAAAGGCTAATAGGGGCGTGTTTGTAAACGCCGATCTTCCCCAGCCTGAAAGGCTGAAACAACACAGCCCAGGGCAACGCCCTGGGATGCAGTGGAACGGAAGCCAGCCCTGAAAGGGCGGGAGAAGGGCATGAACGCTCATTGTCGCGCCCTTTCAGGGCTGGTGACTCTGGAAACGGTGACCCAGGGCGTTTCCCTGGGCTTTGTTGTATCAGCCTTTCAGGCTTTTGGACCATCAGTTTACAACCGCGCCCTAACTCAAGTGGATGAAGCCGCGCTGGATGGCCAGGGTGGCTGCCTCGGTGCGGTCGGCGGCGCCTAGTTTGGCCATCAGGCTGCGAACGTGCGCTTTTGCGGTGAATTCGGTGAATTTTAACTGCTCGGCGATTTCCCGATTGGTCAGTCCCTTGGCCACGAGCGGCAGGACTTCGCGTTCCCGCTCGGTGAGCACTCCGTAGGCCGCGCGTTCCGCGAGGCGCAGCGCGACCTCCGGCGGCATGTAGCTTTGGCCGTGAGCCGCCGCGTCCACGGCGCGCAGCAATTCCTCGCCCGGCACGCTTTTCAGCAGATACCCACACGCCCCGGCCTCCATCGCACTGTGAATGTCCTCGTCCCCGTCAAAGGTCGTCAGCATGAGAATCCGCGCCTTTGGCCACTCTGCGCGGATCGCGCGGATTGCCTCGATGCCGTTGCGTCCCGGCAGCCGCAGATCCATCAGCGTGACGGCGGACTGATGTTTCCGGTAAAGGGTCACCGCCTCTTCGAGCGTGCCCGCCTCGGCTACCACTTGGAAATTTGCGCGCAGCGAAAAAATCGCCCGCAGCCCGGCGCGGAAGACAAAATGATCTTCCACCACCATCAGCGTGATTGTCTCGGGATTGGTTTTCATCAGTTAGGTTTTTGAACTGCCATTCAGCGTGAGCGGGACGTGGACGCGGAGCTCCGTACCCTCTTCCGCAGACGATTGGATTTCCAGTTCGCCGTCCAGCGCGGCCAGCCGTTCGGCCATGCCATTGAGTCCGTAGTGACCCTCATCCGAAGGTGCCTGCGACCTGTCAAATCCCACGCCATCGTCCCGCCCCGCAGCGTCACGCTGTCCGTTTCCTGATGTAGCAGCAGCCAGATATGCTGTGCGGACGCGTGCTTCAGCGCATTCGTGATGCCCTCTTGCGCCACGCGGAAAAGATGCCCCGCCACCGCCGCGGGCTGCTCGCCGCGCAGGCCGGTCAACTCGACGGAGATCGCCGGTCCCGAGGCATCCGCCAGCGCGCCGACCATCTGTTCCATCGCCTCGCCGAGGCCGGCATCCTCCAGTGCCAGCGCCCGCAGTCCTCGGGCTGGGTGGGACGTGGAATATGAACCGCGCGATTTCCGGCACGGGGAAAGTGCTCAAGCAGGGCACCGGCGATGTGACCATCAGCGGCGCGCAAAGTTACGCCGTGCTCGAAACGACCGGCGGCACCACGACGCTCACGACTTCGCTCGCGAATGCGGTGATCAACAACACGAGCGGCACGCTCAACTTCAACGCCGACGCGACCAACTCGACGCTGAACGTGGATGCGATCACCAATTTCGGCGTGAGCCAGACCCTCGCTGCGCTCGACATCGCCGACGGAGCCATCGCGACACTCGGCGCGCCAGGCATGGCTCCGGAACCCGAGTTCGACGGCGGCTTCGCTGGAAATACCGTGCAGGCCGTGCCGGAACCAGGAGCCTTCGCTTTGCTGTTGAGCGGCCTCGCGACGGCGTTCGGCCGCCGTCGCCGCATGAAACGCTGGTCGGGGGCAGACCTGCGTTGATGGCTGACGCCAGCCCATCGGGAGGGAACGCGCGCGCCGGAAAACAGGGTGCTGCGCGCTTTGGTTGGACTTAGTTTTTTGCCATTTTGAAATCGCGGGGTAATCTCCCGCGTTCAGTGCGCGTGAGAGTTTCGGCGCGCAGGACGAGCTTCTCCCACATACACACTTCCACCCACTCCCGACCCATGAAAACACCCGCGTCATTTCTCCAACCCATCCTCGCCACGACTCGCTCCCGCAAAACCGTTCTCGTGCTCGCCGGCTCGATCGTCGCGCTCTTCGCTCCAGCGGCTCACGCACAACTGATCTGGAATTCCGCCGGGGCCACCGACAACTGGAGCACTGCCGCGGCGAATCCAAACTGGCTGCCTGGCAATGTCGTTTGGACGCAGAACGAGAGCGCGATTTTCGACGCGACTTCGGGCACGCCGGAGGCCATCGGCGTCACGACCGCGAATGTTTTCAACAACATGACTTTCGACGTGACTGGCTTCAGTATCAGCAACGGAATCGGTTCGTTGCTCCTCGCGAATGATCTCGCGAGCACCATCACGGTAACCAATCTCGCGGACAGCGCCGCCATCGCGGAAACGATCGCGAACAACGCGGGCGGCGCGAGCACGCTGACCAAGGCGGGCGCGGGCACGCTCACGCTCAACAGTTCGGCCGCCAGCACTTATTCGGGCGGGACGATCATCAGCGCGGGCACGCTCGCTTTTACCAATGTCGGCTCGCTCGGCGTCGGCGCGGTGACGAATAACGCCACGCTCAACATCAACGTCGGCAACACCGCGCCGACCGGGCTTTCCAATGGCATGAGTGGCGCGGGGATCGTGAATGTGACGCTGCCGACGGGGACGAACACGACCACTCTGAATGGGAATTACTCCGCCTTCACCGGGACGTGGAACATCGGCATCGGCGCGGCTGCCGCGGCTGGGAAGGTACAGATGAACGGTGCCGACAATGCGGCGGCGACGATCAATATTTTGGTGAACGGAACGCTGTTCTCGACCGGCAGCGTTACCCATAACGCGGCGATCGTGCTCAATGGTGGCGACACCGGCGAGTCCATCGGCCAGCTCCGGCTCGACAGCGGCGCGACGTGGGCCGGCCCGGTCACGCTCGCGGGCGATATGACTGGCACCAACGATGGCATCGTCGGCTCGAATGCGGGCACGGGCACGATCAGCGGGACGATCAGTGAAACGGGCGGATCGCGCGTGTTGAGCAAATCGGGCGGCGGCGCGATCGCGCTCACCGGGCCGAATACTTTCACCGGCAAGACGGCGATCCTCAACGGGGCGCTGAGCGCGGGCTCGCTGAACAACGTCGCGGGCGGCTCCGCGAGCAGCAGCCTCGGTGTGCCGACCACGGTCGCGAACGGCACGATCGACATTGGAAATGTCGCGGCCACCGGGCAGCTCATCTACACGGGCGCGGGCGAAACGACGGATCGCGTCATCAATCTCAACGGCACCACCGGCGGCGCGACCCTGACCCAATCGGGCGCGGGCAATTTGAAATTCGCGAGCGACTTCACCGCGACGGGCCTGGGCAATAAGACGCTCACCCTGCAAGGCTCCACCGCGGGCACAGGGGAAATCGCGGGCGCCATCGTGAACAGCGCGGGCCTTAACACGGGACTCACCAAGAATGGCACGGGCACATGGACGCTCGGCGGCAGCAATACCTACACGGGCACGACCACGGTGAATGCGGGAACGCTCCGGCTCGACTACGGCACGAACGACAACTCGAAACTGGCCGACACGAATGGCCCGCTCGTCTTCGGCGGCGGCACGGTGGAACTCTCCGGCGGCACCCACGCCGAGGTCGCGCTCTCCACAACGCTCACCGCCGGCACAAACAGCACCGTCGCGCGCAGCAGCGGTGGCGCGGTGCTCCAGTTGAATTTCATCACGCCCAATGCGGGCAACTCGCTCACCTTCACTGGCTCCGGCATCGCGACCGCCGACACGCTGAATACGAATGGTATCCTCGGCTTTTGGGCGCGGACGAACATTGGCGGCGTGTCGAGCTGGGCAGCGAATATGACCGATGCCGACGATGGCCCGATCGTCGCTTACGCGGGCTACAGCGATGTCACGCGCCTCGGCGTGAGCGCGGTTCCAAACGGTGCGGCGAACAACGTGCGCATCGTCAACGGCGGCGCTGCTGGGAACATCACGCTCGCGGGCGGCGCGCTGACGGAGGCTTACACTTTGCAAATGGACGCGAGTGACGGCGCGGCCACGATCGCTCCGGCGGCGACGACCGACGTGCTGAATGTCGGCAACGACGCAGGCGGCGCGATCTGGCAGACCGCGACTTCCGGCGCGCTCACCGTCGGCACGGTGGCGAATGACGGCGTGCTCACCAGCGGCGCGACCGCGAGCGCGGCGACGGCGACGCTCCGGCTCATCAACGACAGCGCGACGAACGCGCTCACCGTCAACTCCACCATCGCGAACAACGGCAGCGATGTGGTGAACGTGACAAGATCCGGCGTGGGAACGGTGCTGCTCGCCGGGAACAATTCCTTCACCGGCATACTGACTGCCGGAACGGGTGGTACGCTGATTCTTTCGGGAGAAAATTCCGCGCGCCCCGCCGGGGCGCTGGGCCTCAATACGGTGAACGCCGGTGGCATTCTCCAACTCCAGGCCAACGCCGGGAATACGAGCGCGGGCGTTTCCACCGCGCTATCGAGCGAACAAACCGCGAACCAGCCGCTCATCGTCAGCGCCGGCGGCACGCTGCAATTGCGCGGCGACAGTTCCGTGATCTTTGCGGGCGGAAATAACTTTGGCGGACTCGGCAGCGCGACCGTTACCATCGACGTGAACGGCAGCGGCGCGGGCAAGACGCTCACGCTCGCGCCCGTGGGCTTCAACGTGAACACCACCACGATCAACGTGACCGGCGGCAACGGCTACGTCTTCGGCACGGGCACGATCAACAATGTCACTGGTGCGGCCAATGCCGCGCTGACCTTGAATCCCACCACTGCCGCCATGTCCATCGCGGGCTATACCGGCACCACGGCCTTTACCAGCACGCTCGTTTTGAGCGGGACTGCGGCGGGGAATTCTGTCACGGGTCCGATCACCAACACCACCAGCACCACGCCCTCGGTGATCAGTCTCACCAAGCTCGGCAGCAGCATTTGGGATAGCGCGGGCGCGAACACGCACACCGGCACCACCACCGTCCGCCAGGGCACGCTCATCCTCTCCGGCGCGCGCACCGTCACGAGCGGCGGCATCACCGTCGGCGACACGGCGGGGCTCAATGCCACGCTCAACATTACCAATGGCAACTTTGCCATGACCGCCTCGCTCTTCGTCGCGAACGGTGCCAATTCGAGCGTCGTGAATCACTCGGGCGGCAGCATCGCCGCCAGCGGCGGAAATTTCGTGCTCATCGGAAACGTCGTGGGCTCGAACTCGCTCGGCACTTACAACCTCAGCGGCGGCACGCTCAGCACCGGCGCATCGGCGGCGCGCGGCGTCACCCTCGGCGTCAATTCCAACACCACCGGCACCTTCAACCTCAGCGGCACCGGCAACCTCTCGCTGCCCACGAGCACGCTGATGGTCGCCCGCTCCGACGATGCGGTGACGCAGAGCAGCACCGGCAATTTCAACCAAACCGGCGCGGCTAGCACCGCGACCATCGGCACGCTCAGCATCGGCGGTGGCAATGCGAACACCTCCGGCAACGTCGGCAACGTCGATCTCTCCGCTGGCACTTTCACCGCGACGAATTTCACCGTGCTCGCTGCCAGCCCCGCGAGCACCGCGACCATCCTCATCCGCGACACTGCGCTCGTCACGCTCCCCGCCTTCCCCATCGCGCGCGGCGCGGGCTCCACGGCCACGCTCACCTTCGACGGCGGCACGCTCATCCCCGCCGCCGCGAGCACGGCCTACCTGGGCGGGCTGACGAATGCCTTCATCAAAAACGGCGGCGCGAAGCTCGACGTGCCCGCAGTCGCAGACATCACGATCTCGCAGATCCTCGAGAATTTCGCCGCACACACCGGTTCGCTGACCAAGGTGGGCGCTGGAAAACTCACATTCTCGGGCGCGAGCATCTACACCGGCGCCACGAACGTGGACGATGGCGCGTTGATCGTCACCGGCACCCTCACCGGATCGGCGGTGAATGTGAACACGGCCACTGCGACCGTGCGATTCGCCGTCAGCCAAACGCTGCCCGCGCTCAACATCGCCAACGGTGCGACCGTGATCTTGAGCGACCTGCCGCCGCCTGCGTTCGCTGATGAATTCGGCGCGCAGGGTGACCTCCTCGCCAGCAGTCCCGCGCAAGCGGTGCCGGAGCCAGGGAGCATCGCTCTCCTTCTGAGCGGCCTCGCGACCGCATTCGGCCGTCGTCGCCGCCGCGCCTGATTTTCAGCGCGGTGGAACCCGGACGGAAGGAAGCGACCCTTTCCGAATCCGCATTCGGTGATAGGATTGCGCACCCGACATTCATGAGATTTTTCCCCCTCCTCGCCGCGAGTTCCGCGTTCGCAATTGCAGCCTTCGCCGCGGACAGCACCGTCATCTTCAACGAAATCCACTACAACCCGGCGGCGGGTCAGCAGGAGTTCATCGAGCTACGCAATCTCCACGGCGTGGATATGCACGTCGGTGGTTGGAAGATCGACGGCGGCGTGGATTTCACTTTTCCCGCGAACACCGTGGTGCCGGGCGGCGGCTACGTGCTCGTCGGCGCGGTCGCGGGGGCGTTGGGAAATTTCACCGGCCAGCTCGACAACGGCGGCGAGACGCTGCGGCTGCGGAATCTGAACGGGCGCATCATGGACGAGCTGAACTACGGCGACGCTGGCGAGTGGCCGCTCGCCGCGGACGGCAGCGGGGCGACGCTCTCGCGACGCGCGGCCAGCGCGGCGGAAGGCGCGGCGGCGTGGACCGCGAGCACTGCGATCGGCGGCACGCCGGGCGCGGAAAACTTTGCAGTCGGCGGGCCGATCAATCGCTCGCTGATCGCCGCGCGCGACTTGTGGAAATATCGCGACGCCGACGCAGCGCCGCCCGCCGATTGGGCGAGCGCGGCTTTCAGCGATGCGGCGTGGACGCAGGGCAACGCGGTGCTCGGCACGCCGGGCGGCACGCCGACGTTGACGGTGACGACCGATCTGGTGGAGCGTTTCCGCGCCAGCGCGATCACTGGCCTGGCGAATGGCGCGACGGTGGCGACGTGGCTCGATGGCGCGACGGGCGATGGCTCGCAGGACGCGGTGGCGGGCGCGACGACGCCGACTTTCCGGGTGAACGTGACGCCGTCAGGCAAGGCGGTGGTGCGCTTCGATGGCAATGATGAACTGCGCACGACCATCCTGCCCGGCATCACGCCGACGGGCGGATTTGTGTACTTCGTCGTGGTGAAGGCGCTCGGTGCGCAGGGCGACGGAAACTTCATCCTCGACCGGCACCTCACTGGCGGCGGCGCTCCGTTGGTTTCGATCAAGCCGCAGAGCGGTTTCTTTGCCCTGCAAAAACGGTACGACGACAACAGCGGGCTGGGCGGACCCGTCTCGGCCACGCCGATTTCCACCGCCGCTTTTCAAATCGTGGCGGTGCGGAGAAACCGGACACTGAACCGTTTCGAGATGTGGGTGAATGGCGTGATGGAGGCCACCGAGGCGGACACGGGTGGCGCGCTCAATCCAGACCCGGTGAATATCGGACGCCATGCGACCACGGCCAACGGCGGATTGATCGGCGATATCGCCGAGGTGCTGATCTACAAAAGCGAACTCACCGATGCGGATTTCCTGTCGGTTGGCGGATATTTGGAATCGGAGTACGGGCTCGACACGGCGTTCCCCGGCAGCGCGGTCGCGACGCCGCTTTCGGTCACCGCGCCGACGAGTTATTTTCGGAAAACTTTCACCTCGCCCGGCAATGCCGCGCTGACCGCGCTGCGGCTCTCGCACCTCGTCGCGGACGGCGCGGTGTTTTATTTGAATGGCGTGGAAATCCTGCGCACAAACCTGCCGGGCGGCGCGGTGGCGCATACGACGCCCGCGAGTTCGATCATCGCGAATCCAGCCTCGTCGGGCGCGATCTCCGTTCCGAATGGGTCGCTCGTCAGCGGCACGAATGTGCTCGCGGTCTCGCTGCACAAAGCGATCGCGAGTCCCGGCGTGCTTTTCGATGCGACGCTGGAATCCACCGAGACGCCCGCCGATCCGAATGTGGATCAATTCCGCTTCAGCGAAATCGCGGCGTTTGGCAGTCCCACATTTTATGTCGAGCTGCGCAACCCGACGGCGAATCCGGTGAGCACGAACGGGTGGAGCATCAAATCGAGCGACGGCCAGACCGCCGCGCTCGCTGCGCAGAATGTCGCCGCGGGTGGTTATGTCGTTTTCAATATCGCAAACCTCGGCTTCACCCCGACGGATGGCGCGCGACTTTTCCTGATCGCGCCGGGCGGCACCGAAGTGCGCGACGCGCGGACGGTGACGGCGCAACTGCGCGGACTGCTGCCGGACGGGCGCTGGGGCCGTCCCGATTCCGCGACGCCGGGTGCGGCGAATCTCGTGACGATCAGCAGCGCGATCGTCATCAATGAAATTTTTTACAACGCCGACGCGCCGACGCCGCCCGCGCTGCCGAGCGGCGAGCAGTGGGTCGAGCTGCACAACCGCAGCGGCGCGCCGGTCGATGTGAGCCTGTGGAAATTCAGCGACGGGATCGACTTCCTGATTCCCGCCGCGACGCCGCAGATTCCCGCGGGCGGCTTCCTCGTCGTCGCGTGGAATCCCGCGACCTTCGCGACGCTGCATCCCGGCGTCACCGCGCTCGGCCCTTTCACCGGAAGCCTCAGCGGAAAAGGCGAGACGATCACGCTGCGCGACGCGAATGACAACGTGGCGGATCAGGTGACCTACGCCGACGGCGGACGCTGGAGCCAGTGGGCGGACGGCGGCGGATCGAGCCTCGAACTCATCGACCCCGACGCCGACAACACGCGCGGCGAAGCGTGGGATGCCAGCGACGAGAGCGGCGACTCGACGTGGCAAAACGTGAGCATCACCGACGCGGCGGCGTTGAATCCGGGGAGCAATCCGACGACTTGGAACGAGTTCAATTTCGGACTGCTGAACGCGGGTGAATTCCTCATCGACGACATCAGCGTGACGCAGGCAGGCACGCAGTTGATTCAAAACGGCAACTTCACTGCGGGGAACGCAAACTTCTGGCGCATCATCGGCACGCACAGCGGCAGCGTCGTTTCCGATGGCGGCAACAACGTGCTCAAAGTCGTCGCGACCGCCGAGACGGAGCACATGCACAACCACGCCGGCACGACGCTGAAAAACGGCGCGAGCTTTCACACCATCGTCGCGGCGAACACCTACATCATCACCTTCCGCGCGAAGTGGCTGCGCGGCTCGAACGCGCTCCACTCGCGGATGTACGTGAACCGCCTCCCGCTCAAAACGCTGCTCAATCGCCCGACGACCGGCGGCACGCCCGGCGCGCAAAACAGCCGCTTCAACGCCAACGCCGGCCCGACTTTCGACGCGCTTTCGCATTCGCCAGTCGTCCCCGCCGCCACGGTGCCGGCGACCGTCTCGGTGAAAGTCGCGGACGCGGATGGCATCGCGACCGTGGAGCTTTTCCGGTCGGTGAATGGCGCGGCTTTCACCAGCACAAACATGGCGACCGCGGGCGGCGAAATTTACACCGGCACCGTGGCGGGGCAGGCGGCGAGCGCGACCGTGCAGTTCTACATCCGCGCCACCGATTCGCTCGGCGCGGTCAGCTTTTTCCCCGCGGGCGGCCCCGCGTCGCGCGCGATGATCCCGTGGGCGGATGGCCGCGCGCAGCTCACGCTCCCGAGCGGCGCAAAGCCGCACAACGTCCGCGTCATCATGCCCGGCGCGGACGCGAACAATCTTTACCGTCACGAAAATCTGATGAGCAACGCGGCGATTCCCTGCACCGTCATTTACGACGAGCGCGAGGTGTATTACCGCGCCGGAGTCGCGCTCAAAAGCAGCGAGCACGGACGCTTCAACATCAACCGCGTCGGCTACAACATTGAATTCCCGGCGGACGATCTTTTCCTCGGCACGCACGGCGGCATCTCGATCGACCGCTCCGGCGGCACGAGCGCGGGGCAAAAGGAAATCCTGATCAAACAACTGAGCATCCTCGCGGGCGGCATCCACGCGCCGCAGGATGACATCATTCGGCTCATCCCCGCGCGCGCGACTGGCACGGGTTTTCAGTTCGACGGCGCGGGAATGCTCGGCGCGGCGATCCTGTCCAAGACAAGGCTCAAAGGCGACTACCTCGACAACCAGTGGGAGAACGGCGGCGACGGGATGATGTTCAAATACGAGCGCATCTACGTGCTCACGCAGACCATCAATGCGGCGACGCGCGTGGTGGATGGAGCGATCGTGCCTGAGAATCCGAAGATTCCACAGGACACGACTTCGCCGCTGCCGCACCTAGCACCGCCCGGCGTCAACGTCACCAACCTCGGCGCAAACTCCGAGCTTTACCGCTGGCACTGGCTCGTCGAGAGCGGGCGCAACACCGACGACTTCGCGGGAATCATGAACGTCACCAACGCCATCGGCCAGCCGGCGGGCGCGACTTTCAACAGTCTCGTGACCCAATACATCGACGTGGATGCGTGGACGCGCGCGCATGTGCCCGGCGTCCTTTACGGCGTCGTGGACAATTACCTCGCGGCCAACGGCGCGGGTTCGCTGCACAATGTGCTGTTCTATTTTCCACCGGGAAAAAAGGCCGTGCTGTTTCCGTGGGACATGGATTTTCTCAACCAAAGCAATCCCACGGCGGTCACGCTCGCCACTGGCGGCGACATCGCGAAATTCATCAGCAACCCCGCGTGGAAGCGGCTGTATTACGGACACATGCTCGACGTGCTAAACCGCTCGTTTAACACCGCGACGATGACGACGTGGGCCACGCACTACTCGCGCTTTGGCACCGATGACATGGTGGCGAGTGTGGCCGCGTATCTCACACCGCGCGCCAACTACGCGCGCGAGTTCGTGACGGGGACGAATGGCCAGACCGCGCCGGTTCCCTTCGTCGTCTTCGCGCGCACCAGCGCGAGCCCGGCGACGGTGAGCACGCCTTTCGCCACCGTGACCGGCAACGGCTGGATCAATCTCGCCGAGATCCGCCTGCTCGGCAGCGCCGAGCCGCTCGCGATCACGTGGACCGGCCAGAGCACTTGGTCCGTGCAGCTCCCGATTTCCGCGGGCACGAATCTCTACACGCTCGTGCCCTACGACAAGTACGGCGTGCAACTCGGCAACACCGTCACCGGCGGCACGCTCGTCACCGCCACCGTCACCATCACCGGCAGCGGCGGCATCTTCCCCGCTGCACCGGGAAATCTCGTGGTGAGCGAGCTGAACTACAATCCCGTGGGAACCACCGACGCCACGGAATTCATCGAACTGCTCAACATCACCGGCGCCACGCTCGCCCTCGGCGGCTGCCACTTTGACGAGGAACTCGGGCAGGGCATCGCCTACACCTTCCCCGCCGGAGTGCAGATCGCGCCCGGCGCGCGCATCCTCGTCGTGCGCGATCGCGTCGCCTTTGAAGCGATGTACGGCGCGGGCCTGCCGCTCGCGCCCGGCGTCTTCACCGGCGCGCTGGACAATAGCGGGGAAAGCATCGTGCTCTACTCCGCGGGCGGGCTGGAACTCTTCCGCTTTTCATACAGCGACAACCTCGCCAGCACCGACGGCGGCGGTCGCACGCTCGTGCGCCAGCTCAACAGCGCGAATCCGAATCCAAGCGCGTACGCATGGCGCGAAAGCACGCAGCTCAACGGCAACCCGAACGCCACGGACGCCGTCCTGTTCACCGGCACGCCGCTCGCCGATCTCGATGGCGATGGCTTCCACGCCATCATCGAATACGTCTGCGGCACGAGCGACACCAATCCCGCCTCGCGCCCCGCGCCCGCGCAGTTTGTTTTCGATATGTCGGGAAATGTGACCGCCACTTTCCCCATCGTACCAAACGCCGACGACGCCATTGCCTCGCCGCAAACCGCCGCGACGCTTGGCATCGGCTGGCTCCCGCACACCGTCCCGGTGCCAGTGACGCCGACGCGTTTCTTCCGCCTCAGCGTGACGCCCCGTTAAAGCCGAAGGCTCTGGGACTGCTGTGATTCTTCACAGCTCTTCGGAAAAGCGCGCGCGGGTGCAAAAGCTGTGAAGGAATCACAGCAGTCCCAGAGCCTTCGGCGTCAAGTCAGCACACGCTCCAGCAGCGAATTCAGCCGGTTCAGCATCGCGCGCGGGTCTTCGAGCAGGCCCGCGCTGACGAGCGCGTTGTCGTAGATTTGCTCGGCGACTTGCTCGGCGAGGGGCTTGTCGGTGTGGCGGATTCTTTCGAGGCGCACGATCATCGCGTTGTCGGGATTGATCTCGAAATCGGGCGCGGCTTCCATGTCGGGAGCGCCTTCGGGCTTCATCATCTTCATCATGCGCCGCATCGACGACGTCATGTGCATGTCGCTATCGACGACGACGGCGGGGCTGCCGACGAGGCGCTTGGAGGTGCGCACTTCGCCGACCCGTTGCCCGAGCGTTTCCTTGATGAAATTTGCCAGCAGCCGCGCGTCATCCGCACTCAGGCCGGTGGATTCCTTGTCGAGTTTCAGGTCGGCTTTTTCCGCGGCGACGACGCGCTTTTTCTCGAACTCGCGCAGGTGCTCCATCACGAATTCATCCCGCGGATCGAGCGGGAAAAGCACCTCGTATTTCTTCTCGCGGAACACTTCGTAATACGGGCTTGTCTCCGCGGATTCGCGGCTGGTGCCGAGCAGATAGTAGATTTCCTTTTGCTCCTCGGGCATCCGGCTCACGTAGTCCGCGAGCGATGTGCTCCTGCCCTTTTCAGTGTGCGACGACTCGAAGCGCAGCAGCTTTCCGAGCGCCTCGCGATGCGTCCAGTCGGTCGCGATTCCCTCCTTCAGGCAATGGCCGTGTTCCTTGAAAAAGCGGTCGTATTTCTCCGGGTCCTCCTTCGCCTGTTCGTCGAGGAATTTGATGAAACGCTTCGTCAGCACATCGTTCAGCTTCCTGAGCAGCGCACTGTCCTGCATCGTCTCGCGCGAGATATTGAGCGGTAGATCTTCGCTATCGACCACGCCCTTCAGGAAGCGCAGCCAGTCGGGGAACAGCTTCTTGGCCTTTGGCTGGATGAGGATCTTCCGGCAATACAAGTTCACCTCGCTCTCGTCCTGCGCCATGCGCATCAGCTCGAAGTTTTTCTCCGGCACGTAAAGCAGCGCGCGGATGGAAATCGGCGCGTCCGCATTGAAGTGCAGCCGGTAGGCCGGCGCGTCCGTCGAGTGTCCGATGTATTTGTAAAACTCCTCGTATTCCCCGTCGGTGATCTCGCTTTTATTTTTCGTCCAAAGCGCCTGCACGGTGTTCACCGCGTTGCCGTTCAGCTCGATCGGGAACTGCACGAAATTCGAGTAGTGCTTGATGATCTGCTCGATGCGCGACGCGGTCGCGAACTCGGTGTCGCGCAAGTTCAGCACGATCTTCGTGCCGCGATCGAGTTCGCCGGCGGGCTCGATTTCGTAGCCGGTTTTTCCGTCGCTGGTCCACAGCCAGCCCGTTTCTCCCGGCAGGTACGAGCGCGTGAAAACGGTGACTTTTTCCGCGACCATAAACGCCGAATAAAAGCCGACGCCAAACTGCCCGATGAGGCTCGCGTCATCCTTGCTGGCCTTGAGTTGTTCCAGAAATGCCTTCGATCCCGAGTGCGCGATGGTGCCGAGATTTTCGACCAGCTCCGCGTGCGTCATGCCGAGCCCGGCATCGGTGAAAGTGATCGTCTTACCCGTGTCATCGGTCGCGACGCTGATCTGCAGCGGCAGCTCCGGCGTGACGTTCTCGGTGCCGGAAGTCTGGAGGAATTTCAGCTTCTCGGTCGCATCCGCCGCGTTCGAGATGAGTTCGCGGACGAAGATTTCCTTGTCCGTGTAAAGCGAGTGAATGACGAGATCGAGCAACTGCGCGATCTCGGCCTGGAAGGCGTGTTTTTCGATGGTCGATGACATACGGGCGCGCATGATATTGACGCGCGGCGAGTGCGCAAGAGCGGCAGAGCGCCGCCCTTCCCTCCCCCACCTTAAAGCCGGCTGGTTTCACCCATTCGGAAGCATCCCTGAAAACCAGCGACTCGCTGGAAACGTCCACTCGGTTCGCCACCATGCTTCGTGATTTGCGAAAATAGTCTCCCGGCCCTGATGCCACGCGCCGCGCGAGCGCTTTTCAAAACGCCGAAGGCTCTGGACTGCGGTGATTCCTTCACCGCTTTCCCATCGCGCCAAAAGCGCGGAGGAACCGCAGCAGTCCAGAGCCTTCGGCGTCACCGACTGCTCGCGATGGCGATGAGGTGGCGCAGCTCGTCCGCCGCGTCGCCGGGATCGCTCACCGTTGCGGCGACTTCGGCGCGGATGATTTCCCGGAAGCGCGTGCGCAAGCGGTGGATCGCCACCTTCACCGCCGTCTCGCTCATGCCGAGCGCGCGTGCTGCTTCCGCTTGCGAACAGTCCGCGCCACCATCGAGCCACGGTTTGAGCGCGGGGAAATGCGCAGGCTTTTCTGCTTCCAACGCGGCAAGCGCGCGGGCGATGAGCGTGAAGGCCCACTCGCGATCGAAGGCGAGCGCATCATCCGGCGCGGCGGGCAGCGACAGACCGGCGGCGGTGTCGGTCGTCAGCGCGATGTGCTCCGCGCCAGCCCCGCGCTTTTCGGCGATGGCGGCAGCGCGATATTTGGAAAGGAAATGTTTCAGCGCGCCGAGCAGGTAGCTGCGAAATCGCCCGCGCTCCCGCTCCGGAGCGCCGACTCCGCCCGCGAGCAGCCCGGCGAAAAGGGCGTGCGCCATTTCCCGCGCCGCATCCTCATCGCGTCCCTCGCGCCTGAGAAACGCGACGACCGGCGCGTAGTACGCCGCGCACAAATCCGACAGCGCCGCCCGCGCCTCCGCGCCCTCGCCGCGCGCGCGGAGGACGAGCGTCCAGCGGGTTTCTTGGAAGGCGGCAGTCATGCTTTGACAGTGCTGGCACGATACGGAAATCTTCGAGCATGAAAACGGCAACGCTGAACGACCTGCAAACCCGGCTCGACACCGTGCTCGATTGGGTGCGGAGCGGCGAGGATGTGGTGGTGAAAGGCGAGCCTGTCACGCCGGTCGCGCCGCAGGACGAAAAGAAAGTCGATTGGAGTAAGAGCGCCGCGTTCCGTGACCGCACGGGCGAGCCGATGCTGAAAATGTCGAAGGAGGAACTCCAGGAGTTTTACGGTGACATGCGCGGGAGTTACTAAAAGCCACGCGGGATGATCTGCGCGGACACGAGTTTCCTGATTTCCCTTTACGGAAATGACGAACACAGCGCGGCGGCTCGCACCCTTCGCGCGGCATCGGATGGGCCGCTCGTGGTGCATCCGATCATTGATTTCGAATACGCCAACGCCGTGCGCGCGCTCGTTTTCCGACGCAAAATAGAGCCGGAGCAATGCGACCAGTGGCTCGAATACTACGAAGCAGAAAAACGGCGCGGCTTTTTGTTGAACGCAGTGCTCGATCAGAATGCGGTCTTCGATGCCGCGGCGGAAATCTCGGCCAGACACACGCGCACCACCGGAAACCGTGCCTACGATGTCCTCCACATTGCCGCCGCCAAAATTCTCGCAGCGACGGAATTCTGGAGCTTCGACGGCCGGCAGCGCGCCCTCGCTGCGGCGGAGGGGCTGACGGTCGGCCCTTGATCCTGCGGCGTCCCCGCCGCTCGCGCGCAGCACGAGCTTCCTGCGCGTCGGGTAAAAGGCGTCGGTGGCGGGGGTCATTGGCCGTTCTTTGCCGACTCGGGGAATAGCTGTTCGAGGTTCGGCATGGTGAAGAACTCCGGACGTTCCGGAACGGTCGCGGCCTTGATCACTCGATATGTCGAGCCCTGCCCCAAGGCTTTCAGTCTATCGCCGATGAGTTGCGTGAGTTCGTTCGCCTTGGCCGCCGCCACTTCCGCCAAGGGAACCGCGTAGGAACGTGCGTTGAATTGTCCGGCGACCGGCGCGGCATCGGCGAAAAACTGTTCGACCTCGAAGGCGGAGTTCTCCGGCAGAACACCTCGAAGGATCCGCAACGGGTCGCCCTCGGCGGGGCGGAATTCGACGCGCGCAGTCGCCCGGTACGGCGCCGACATTTGCGAGAAATTAAGGCACCGCCCTTTCTCGACCGAAATGAAGCACTGAATGAAAATTCTTTTCCCCTCCCGCTCCCGCTCGAACCAATACATGGGCTGCGGTGCCCTGCGGTCGGGCTGTGCTCCCAATCGCTTCTCTGCGCCCGTCCGCCAGACTCCCACGATTTTCCCGGTGAATACGTCCAGCCGTTCCGCGACGTACCTTTCCACCTCGGAACGAGCCCCAGAGACGTTCATCGCGAGGTAGCGTTTGAAGCCTTCCTTGTCGTTGGCATTCGCCAGCTCGTTCATGCGGAGAATGGTTTCCAATGGCGAATCTCCACCACGCGGATTGGACGTGTCGACTTCGATGTCTTCCATCTGGGCGACGCGAGGAACCCCCGGATCAGCTACGGATCCCTGCGCGGGAGAAGGCGTGATCACGACTCGACGTTTTGAAGGCACCGGAGCCGCAGATTTCGCGTCTGTCTGCGGGGAAATTTGCTGAGGCTCGGGAAGCCCAGTGTTCGATGCCTGCCTGCGCTGCAACTCCGCCTCCGCCTGCGCCATGGCCGCACGCATGGCGTCTCGTTCAGCATGCATTGCCGCCATTCCCCGGCGCATCGGCATGATCCAAAGACCGGCGGCGAAAACAAACATGACCGAAGCGACCACCGGCGACCATACCAGCACGCGCAGGCCAGGACGCCAGATCGGTGGGATTTGATCGCGTCGCATCTTGGCGAGGGCGATGCACGCGCCGATGAAACCCAGCACGATGGCGACGATTGCGAACGTCAGCAGGACGCCTTGCGTGGAACCGTGGGTAAACACCGACGCCGCGCCGAACATCACGATGCCGCCGAGCGCGAGCCCGATGCTCCACTTCGTGATCGGTGTCGGCTCTTCTTCGCTGCGGACGGGTGCGCGCTCCCCGGCGGTGGGCGCCGCGCGGGCAACCTCCGTCTTCACCTCCTCGGCGCTCTGCTGGCGGAGGCTGCGTTCCTTTTCCAAAGTCTGGAGCACGATCTCGTCGATGCGCGCGCTGACCGCCGCGCGCTCGCTCGGCGCGGGGAAACGGCCCAGCGGCAGTTCACCGGTGAGCATTTCGTAGATGACCACGCCGAGGCTGTAGATGTCCGCACGGTGGTCCACGTCGTGCGGTTTTTCGTGCTGCTCGGGGGCCATGTAGGCAGCACTGCCGAGCGCGGCGCCCGTGGCCGTGAGCGTGAAATCGCGCCCTGGATCGCCGACGATGCGCGCGATGCCGAAGTCCACGATTTTCACGCCGCCCTGGGCGTCGAGGAGGATGTTCTCGGGCTTGATGTCGCGGTGCCACACGCCCTGCGCGTGCGCCGCCTGGAGCGCGTCGCAGATGCCCGGCACCACACCGAGCGCCTGCTGCGGAGTGAATCGGCCGGCACGCATCGCCTGGCGGAGATTCACGCCGTCCACGAATTCCATGAGCAGGTAGAAAAAGCCGCCGCTCGTACCGTGCTCGAAGACGGTGACGATGTTCGGGTGGTTCAGCTTTCCTAGCACCCTCGCCTCGCGGGCAAAGCACTCGGCAAACGCCGGATCGCGCCCCAACTCGGGCGAGAGGATTTTCAGCGCGACGGTGCGATCCAGACTCGGCTGCCGCACTTTGTAGACAAAGCCCATGCCGCCCTGGCCGATGAGCGATTCGATTTCGAGCTGGGGAAACGCGGACGCGATTTCCGCGAGCGCGGGCGCGGCGCGACCGGCGGGCGCGGGCTCATCCGCATCGCGCAGGATGCACGCGGGGCAGAGGCCGCCCGGCGCATTCGCCGGGATGGGAGTTTTGCAGGCGGGACAGATTTTGGTGTTCACACAGGTTCCTGACGAATGCAGCGCGCGACGTTACTGGAAATGTTTTGGGGAGCGCGCACGACCGGACATCAGGGTTGAATCGTGACCCGGCCACTCTAAAGTCAAAACATGATTCTCGATCAGTTTCCCACGCTTCGCGGACTCGATACGGCTTCGCAGATACAATTGTCCGCAGAACTCTGGGACCTCGCGATGGACGCCGAGGCCAAGTTCACGCCGGGTGTTTTGGCGGCCCTCGAAGATCGGGTTGCCTACAACGAAAGTCATCCCGATGAAGTCTTCACTGCCGCCGAAGTGTCCACCCATTTGGCGGAGTTGAAACGCGAGATCGACGCTCGCCGCAAACGTGGCTGAGCAAGTCTGGACCGGGAGATTCGATCGTGAGATTCAGGACGCATTTGCCCGATTCGAGGAGCGCACCGAGGGCGCGGGCGTTCGCTTCCACGAGCGGCTCTGCCACGAACTCGCACGCTTGGAAAACTTTCCCCGGCTCATGCGCGTAGGTCGCGCGGGCTCGCGCCGTCTCCCGATTGCGGCGACATCCTTTTGCGTCATTTATCGCTCCGAAGCCCGGGGGATCGTGCGACACGCGCTGATCGATCTCAGGCAGGATCCCGCATCCATCGAGCGAATCATCCGCGAAATCACCGAAGGACTGGAATGATGAGCACGAATCCATTGCGTGAAGGAACAATGATCGCCCGCCGCCATTTCCTCCGCGAATGCGGCGTTGGCCTTGGCAAGATGGCTTTTGCCGGGCTGCTCACGGACGCGCTGACTTCCAGCAGTTTGGGAAATGTGCTCGCGCCGAAGCAGCCGCATTTTCCCGCGAAAGCGAAACGCGTGATCCATCTGTTCATGGCCGGCGCGCCTTCGCAGCTCGATCTTTTCGATTTCAAGCCGGAGCTGACGAAGCTTGCGGGGAAGCCGCTTCCGGCGTCGGTGATCGCGGGGCAGCGGTATGCATTCATCCGGCCCGACGCGGCGGTGCTCGGGCCGCAGTTTGCGTTTGCGCGGCATGGGCAGAGCGGGGCGGAGATCTCGGAGATGCTGCCGTGGCTGGCGAAAATCGCGGATGAAATCTGTCTCGTGAAATCGGTGAAGACCGATCAGTTCAATCACGCGCCCGCGCAGATTTTTTTTAACAGCGGCTTCTCGCAGCCGGGTCGGCCTTCGCTCGGATCGTGGGTGCTTTACGGGCTCGGGGCGGAGACGCAGGAGCTTCCGGCGTTTGTGGTGATGAGCACGGGCAGCGGATTGAGCGGCGGGTCGGCGCTGTGGTCGAGCGGGTTTTTGCCGTCCACTTTCACGGGCACGCGGCTGCGCGGGCAGGGCGATCCGATTTTGAATGTGTCGAGTCCGGCGGGCGTGGATGCGCGGCTCCAGCGCGACACGCTCGATCTCGTGGGCGCGCTGAATCGCGAGCGGCTGGCGCGCGAGGGCGACCCGGAAATCGCGACGCGTCTCGTGAACTACGAGATGGCGTTCAAGCTCCAGACCTCCGCGCCGGAACTCATGGATTTGAAAAGCGAGTCGAAGGAAACGCTCGAGCTTTACGGCTGCGATCCCGCTCAGCCGTCGTTCGCGCGGGCGTGTCTGCTCGCGCGGCGGATGATCGAGCGCGGCGTGCGGTTCGTGAATATTTACCACGAAGGCTGGGATGCGCATTCCGACGTGGTGGGGAATCTGAAAGGCAATTGCGCGAAGACGGATCGCGCGAGTGCGGCGCTCGTTTTGGATTTGAAACGGCGTGGTTTGCTCGATGACACGCTGGTGATTTGGGGCGGTGAATTTGGCCGCACGCCGATGGTCGAGACGAACCCGGCGCTGGGTCGCTCGCTTGGCCGCGATCATCATCCGAGCGCCTACACGATGTGGCTCGCGGGCGGCGGCGTAAAACCGGGGATGACCTATGGCGCGACGGATGAACTTGGCTTTCACGTTGTCGAAAATCCGGTCCACGTTCACGACATGCAGGCCACGATTTTGCACCTGCTCGGATTCGATCACGAGAAGCTCACGTATCACCACGCGGGCCGCGACTTTCGCCTCACCGATGTGCATGGCCACGTCGTGAAGGCGCTGCTCGCGTGAGCACGGTCGCCGCGGAGTTTCACATCACGCCGCCGGACGCGGGTTTGCGGGTCGATCAATTTCTCGCGGCGCGCGTTCCGGCGCTTTCCCGCTCGCGCATTCAGGATCTCCTGAAGGCTGGTGACGCGCGCGTGAATGGCCGCGAAACCAAGGCCAGCACAAAGCTGCGCGCCGGCGATCACATCACGGTCGCCGAGCCGCCGCCGAGCGCGGCGACGACGGAAGCCGAGAATATCGCGCTCGATGTGCTGCATGAAGACAGCGATCTCATCGTGCTCAACAAACCCGCCGGCCTCGTCGTGCATCCCGCGGCGGGCCACTGGCACGGCACGCTCGTGAACGCGCTGTTGCATCACTGCAAAGGTCTCTCCAGCATCGGCGGCGAGGAGCGGCCTGGCATCGTGCATCGGCTCGACAAGGAAACCAGCGGCTGTCTCGTTGCCGCGAAAAATGACATCGCGCACCGCGCGCTCACGCGGCAATTCGCCGGACGTGAAGTCATGAAAATCTACCTCGCGCTCGCCGTCGGGGAATTCCGCAACGCCAGCGGCATCATCGAAGGCGCGATCGGACGGCATCCCATTCACCGGAAAAAAATGACCGTGCTGACCGGCGAACGCGGTCGCGCCGCGCGGACCGACTACCGCGTGCTCGTTAAAATCGCCGCCGGAACGCTCGTCGAATGCACGCTGCACACGGGCCGCACGCATCAGATTCGCGTTCACCTGAAACATCTCGGCCACCCGATTCTCGGCGACGAAGTGTATGGCCGCCGCGCCGGATTTAACCGACAAATGCTGCACGCGTGGAAGCTCGGCTTCACGCATCCCGTCTCGGGCGACCGCATGAATTTCACCGCGCCAATCCCACAGGATTTCCTGGACGCGGGCGTGGCCGCCGATCCCGCGCCGCGCTGAAAGCGTCAGTTCAGATACGCCGCTTCATTCGAGAGCAGCAGCGCTTGCGCGTACGTTTCCCATGGCGTGAGCGGCGTTCTTTCGATGCGCTCGCCGACGTTTTTGATCGGTGCCATTCCACCGTACCGGTTCTTGTTCGCCTGCTGCGCCTTCGCTTTCGCGCGATCATTTTTCCGCGCCGCCATTTTCGGATCCTGCACAGTCGGGACGGGCAACTGCGCTTCGTTCGTCATTTCATTTCCCACGAACGCGAGCGCCATCTTGATTTCATTGGGCGCCGGGTCGCGTTGAAAAATCACCCGGTAAATCGCAAAGATGCGCCGCAGATTGTCCGGCGCCTTGACGACCTCGGGGCCGGCAATGATGCGGCGCGCCACGTCCACGGACATCGCGCTGTTCATCAGGAAAAGGGCCTGCTGCGGGACGATCGACGTGGCGCGTTTTGAGTTCGGCATGTCGGGATCGCTGAAGTCGAATTGCGCCATCAGCTCGGGGAGGTTGCCGCGGTCGATGTAGCCATAAACGCTGCGGCGGTAGCTGTAAGGTTCCTCGGTAAGATTGATCGGCTTGCCACCGATGGAGCGGTCGAGATTGCCGCTGAAAACGAGCAGCGAATCGCGCGTCGCCTCGAAATCCAACCGCCGGATGTTCGCCCGCCAGAGCATCCGATTCTGCGGATCTTTGGTTTCAAAAGCGGGATTCGTCTGGCTGCTCTGCTGATACACGCGCGAGAGCATGATGAGCTTATGCAGGGCTTTCACGGACCAGCCTTTTTCCATGAAATAGTTCGCGAGATAATCGAGCAATTCGGGGTGCGATGGCGGCTCGGATTGCGTGCCGAGGTCGTCGAGCGTTGGCACGAAACCCTCGCCAAAATGGTGCATCCACACGCGGTTCACCATGACGCGCGCGGTGAGCGGGTTTGCCTTGCTGGCGATGGCCTGCGCGAGTTCGAGGCGTCCGCTGTTCTCCTTGGAAAACGCCTCGGGCTTGCCCGCGGGCGAGAGCACTTCGAGGAAGCGGCGGGGGACGACATCGCCGCGCGTCTCGGCCTGGCCCCGGATGAAGACAGGCGAATTCCTCGGTGCCTTCGCGTCGGCCACGAGCATCGCGCGGGCGGGCGCACCGGGATGGGTGATTTCGAGCTCGTTGATTCTCGCGAAAGCGAACTCGGTGCGTCCGGCGATTTTTGGCGGAATGTTTCCAGCGACATCGCGGATTTTTTCCGTGGTGAGTTCCGCCTTGCGTGGGATGTCGAGGGGGATTTCGAGGAGCTGGATGAGCGCGGGTGCCCAGCCAGTGAGCGGTTCGTTCCTTGCCTGCGCATCCACGTACGCGCGCAGCTTTGAGGCGGCGTCGCTGAAGACCTTTTCATAGACTTTCACGACATCCTGCTTCGTCGCGATCGTCGCCTCCTTGAACGCTGCGGCGATGAGCGCGTTCACGTCCCCACTGCCGCTCGCGATCCTCGCCACGATGGCGGGCGCTTTTTCCGCAAACTCCGCGTCGCTCAACTGCATGAGCATCCGCGCTGGCGTGAAGATGCCGGAGTCGCGTTTCGCGTTATTCATCACGAGCTTCACGGCATCCCGATCGACGTTGAATTTATTGAGCAGCCCGGTCCGTGCCTTGATCTCGTCCGCCGTGCCGCCGCCCTTCTTCCCGCCATACGGGATGACCTGGATGATCGTGCTGATTTTCTTCTGAATATCGCCGTTCACCTGGGCGGCGAGCTTGTAAAACGTGGCGTGATTTTCGGCTTCGAGCACGGCGCGTTTCGCCTCGTAGTCCGCGACCTGCGCAGGCTCGGGCGATTCGCCGATCTTCGGTTTGGCCTCCGGCTCCAGCGTGGAGGCGAAGATGCCGTGCATCGCGTAGTAGTCCTTCGTCGGGATCGGATCGAACATGTGATCGTGGCAGCGCGCGCACGTCACCGTCATCGCGAGGAAACCTTTGCTGACCACGTCGATGCGATCGTTTATGATGTCGTTCGGATTCTTGAAACGCTCGCCGACCGTGAGGAAACCCAGCGCGGCGAGTGAACGGTCGTCCGTGCGATTCGGCAGTTTGTCCGCGGCGAGCTGCTCGATGATGAATTGATCATACGGCTTGTCGGCATTGAACGCGTCGATGACGTAGTCGCGATACGTCCACGCGTACGGGTAGCGATAGTCCATGCCGCGTTTCTGTGCATTGCGCTCGCCGCCGACGGTGTCCGAGTAGCGCGCGGTGTCCAGCCAGTGGCGGCCCCAGCGTTCGCCATAGTGCGGCAAAGCGAGCAGACGGTCGATGACTTTTTCAAACGCGTTCGGCGATGGGTCTTCGACAAATGCCTTCACTTCGCCCGGCATCGGCGGCATGCCGAGCAGATCGTAAGTTGCGCGCCGAAGCAGCGTCGCTTTGTCCGCCGCTGGCGCGGGCACCATATTCGCCACCTCGATCTTTTGCAGGATGAACGGGTCGATCGGATTGAACGCTTTCGGAAACGCCGGGTTCATCAACCAGCCGCGATTTTTCACACCCGGCAGCGGCGGATTTTTAACCGGTTGATACGCCCAATGATGCCGCGCCTTGTCGGTCAGGCCGCTGAGTTTGCTGACGATATCCGCACTGCCTTTGCGCGGATCGGGCGCGCCCATTTTCACCCACTGCGTGAGATCGTCGATCTGCTGCGGCGTCAGCTTTTCGCCCTTCGGCGGCATTTGCAGATCGGGGTCGGCGTAGCTGATCGCTTTGAGCAAAAGGCTCTTGTCCACATTTCCCGGCTCCATCGCCGAGCCACTTTCCCCGCCTTTTTCCCAGCCATCGCGCGTGTCGAGCGTGAGGCCGCCCTTGGCCTTGCCGGCTTCCAGGCTGTGGCACTTGTAGCAGTTTTCCTTGAGGATCGGGCGGATCTTGTTCTCAAAGAAATCCAGGTGTTCCTTCGGAGTCTCGGCGCCACCGGCACCCATCACAGGAAGAGCGGCGGCGACGATGAAAAAGCGGACGATCGGATTCGGAAACATGGCAAGCATAGTGATTCTGATGAAAAGCGTAACCCGCGCCTCCGCATGAAGTCGCATGGAATTTGGGGCTAAATGCCGCCGACTATTCCGGGAAAAGCCAAAATCCGGCGGATCGGTTGTCAGATTTCCATCCGCGATCTCCTTTTCCCAAGGCCGCCGGCTCTCCTGCCCCGCGCAGGATCAGATGCGTGGCAAAAGAGTGGCGCCGCGTGTTGCCGTCCCAGCGCCCTCCCGCTATTGGCGCGTGAATTTCGCGGCGAAGGCGCCGTCGATGCCGTCCACAAATGGCAGAGTGCGGCGGGATTCGAGGACGCGGAGTTCGGGCACTGCGGCGATGGCTTTTTCGATGACACCTTCGTTTTCCTCCGTCTCCAGACTGCATGTGGAATAGACGAGCGTGCCGCCGGGTTTCAGCAAAGTGGCGGCGCGTTTTACGAGGGCGAGTTGTTGCGCGGGCATTCGGATGAAATCCTCGTCCGTCAGCCGCCAGCGCACATCCACGCGGCGACGGAGGACGCCAGTGTTGCTGCACGGCGCATCGACGAGGATGCGGTCGAAGCTTGCGAGTGCGAGCGGCGCGCCGGCTTGCATCGTGTCGTGGACGAAGGTTTGCGTGTTGGTGATGCCGAGCCGCGAGAGATTTTCGCGCAGTCGCGCGACGCGGGAGTCGTAGAGATCGCACGCGTAAATGCGGCCCGTGTTTTTCATCAGCTCGGCGAGATACGTCGTCTTGCCGCCGGGTGCGGCGCAGGCGTCGAGGACGAATTCGCCGGGCTGCGGATCGAGCAAATCGCAGGCGATGAGCGTGCTCGGGTCTTGCACGTAACACAGACCGTTCGCGAGCCAGTCGGGCGGGAGCGATGCGACTTTGATCGCGCGCGGATGATGCGGCGACGCCTCTGCGTTTGGCGCGGATTTCAGCAGGGCATCGACGCTTGTGCGCAGGCCATTTGCGCGGACGTGGACTTCGGCGGGCGAATTATTCCACACGCAAAGCTGCTCGGTTTGCGCTGGGCCAAACGCGGCGTCCCAGCGTTCCAACAAAAAGTCGGGATGCGAAAGTCGCGCCGCGCGATCCGCGTTTGCGAGCGCTTCATCGAGTCGCGGCTTTTCGCGCAGCGCGCGGCGGAGGATCGCATTCACCAGACCGCGCGCGCGTCCGCCGAGATTTACGGTTTCATTCACCGCCGCATGATCCGCGGTGCGCATGTGAAAAATCTGGTAGAGTCCGAGCCGCAGCACTTCCCGCGTTTCATCGTCGATGTCGCCGTCGCGCAATTTGCCGATCAAAAAATCGAGCGCCGTCAGATTTCGCAGCACGCCGAAAAACGTCTCCATGAGAAACGCGCGATCGAGTCCGCCGAGGCGCTCTTTCTCCAGCAGGGTGTGCAGGATTTCGTCGGAGAAAATCTTGCCCTTTTCCCACTCGAGAAGGGCGCGGATGCAGAGCTGGCGCGGATTGGCTGGCATCGGCAGAGCTAACGCGACGGAGCGCCGCGCGCCAAGCGGCAACGATGGCGCTACGGCGCGATGACGCGGTAAAAGCGTTGCGCGAAACCGCCGGCCAGCGTGTCGTTGTATTGAAACACGCCCGCCGCAGTCTCCGTGGCGGGACCGAGCACGGTCCACGCAGCGATCGGCTGGGTGAGGTCGGGCGTGGCGATGAGCGTCTTCGTGCCGCCCGCTGAGGCGGTGAAGCGCAGCGCCATCGTGCCGCCGGTTCGCGAAAGATTCGTCCAGATCACCGGCGTCAGCGTTCCACCATCCGGCGTGTAAATGTCGGACACGGGCAGGCGCGCAAAGTTGGGACTGTCGTCCTCGCCACCGGCGATGAGCACGCGCCCGTCGGCCAGCCGCGTGCTGGTGTGTTTCCAGCGCAGCCCATTCATACTCGCGGTCGTGGTCCACGTCCCGCTCGACGGACGGTAGAGCGCGGCGGCGGCGGTGATGTAGGGAAACGTCGCGATATTGCCGCCGGCGACGAGCACCTGGCCATCGGCGAGCAGTGTGACCGATGCGAGGTGGGTGACGAGTGGCGGCGCGCTCGCGACGGTCCACGTTGCGGTGGCGGGATTGTAGAGTTCCGCCGCGGGATTGTTGCCGCCCATCACAAAGACGCGGCCATCTGGCAGCAACACGGCGGCGTGTTCCTGGCGTGCAGTCGCGAGCGAGCCGGTGGCGCTCCACACGCCGGTCGCAGGATCGTAGAGATAAGCCGACGCGAGCGAACCGCCATTGGGCGTGTTGCGGCCGCCGGCCACAAGCACTTTGCCATTCGCGAGCAGCGTCGCGCTGTGCCAGAAGAGCGTGACAGGGAGCGAGCCGGTCGCCGTCCACGCGCCCGTCGCGGGATCGAACAACTGCGCGCCCGCGAACCCCGCCGCGCTGAAGCCGCCGGTGACGAGCACCTTTCCACTTTGCAGCAAAGTCGCGGTGTGATTCACGCGCGCGACGCTCATCGGCGCGACCACCGTCCACGCGCCCGTCGCCGGATCGTAGAGCGTCGCGCTGGCGAGTTGGCCGGACACTTCGTTGTAGCCGCCGGTCACGAGCACCTTGCCATTCGCGAGCCACGTGGCGGTGTGAAATTGCCGCGTCTCGGGCATCGAACCGGTCGCCGTCCACAGTCGCGTGGCGGGATCGTAGAGCTCCGCGATCGCTGTGCTGAACTGGGTCGTGCCGCCCGCGACGAGCACTTTGCCGCTGCTCAAAAGCGTAGCCGTGTGATCGACGCGGACATCCGTCATCAGGCCAGGCGCGGTCCCTGTGCCGGTGGCGGGATCGTAGATTTCCGCGTAGCCGTAGCGGCCCTGCCCGACGGCTAGCACTTTGCCATTTGGTAAAAGGGAAAGCGTGATGTTTTGGACCAGATAGCGCGGCCTGGCGGTGAGCGCCCAAGTGCCGGTGGCGGGATTGTAGAGTTCTTCGCCGTCGGTCCCGGCGATGAGGACTTTGCCATTCGGCAAAAGGAGCGCGGCGTGATCTTCATGCTGTAGGCTGCTGGAACCTGTCGCGGTGAAAAGTCCGGTCGCCGGATTGTAAATCTCCGCGCTGTAAAGCCGGCCACCGACGCCGTTGCCGCCCGCGAGCAGCACCCGGCCATCGGGCAGCAGCGTCGCGCTGTGCGAATAGCGGGCGCTCGTGAGCGAGCCGGTGGGCGTCCACGTTCCCGTGGCGGGATTGTACAGCTCCGCGGTGGAAATGGCGGCCTCGTCGGCGTATCCGCCAGCCACGAGCAACTTGCCATTGGCGAGCAGCGTGGCCGTATGGCCGAAACGCGGCGCATTCATGGCACCCGTGAGCGTCCAGTTTCCACTCGCGGGATCGAACAACTCCGCGCTGGAAAACGACTCGAAGCTGTCCCCGCCGCCCGCGACGAGCACCTTGCCATTGGCCAGCCGCGTCGCCGTGTGGTTTCGGCGCGCGTCCGTCAGCAGGCCAGTTGGCGTCCACGTTCCCGTCGCGGGATTGTATCGCTCCGCCGTGCCGAGCGGCCCGTCCACGTCGTTTCGTCCGCCAACGACGAGCACCCTCCCATCCGCCAGCAGCACCGCCGCGTGTTCGGAGCGCGGTGCGCTCAGCGAGCCGGTCAAAGTTCCAAACGACGCAGCCGGGTCGAACACTTCGGTGCTGTCCAAATGACCGTCGCCCCAATACCCGCCTGCCAGCAGGATGCGACCATCCGCGAGCGTCGTGGCGGTGTGATCGTAACGTGGCGTCGCGAGCAGCCCCGCGGGGCGGAAGGAAGCGGCGTGCGCGGAGGGCCGGACGATCGCGCCGAAGAGCAACGCGACGAGCGCGATGGGAAGGGAAAAGTTCATACCCATTCCTTGGCGATCGCGGACCGATCGTTACGAAAAAAGTTCTACACCCTCCGGTGATGCCAAAGGCTTACTGCGCGCCCGCTCGGCCCACGGCGCGGTAGTCGAAGCCGAAATTGCGCATCGTTACCGGGTCGAAAAGATTGCGTCCGTCGAAAATCAGCGGCGTGTGCATCGCGGTTTTCACAGCGGCGAAATCCTGGTTTTGGAATTCCTTCCACTCCGTCGCGAGGATGAGCGCCTCGGCTCCGGCGGCGGCTTCGAGCGGGGTTTTGGCGATCGTGACTTTCATGGGGTCGATGAGCTTCCACTCGACGGCTTTTTCCGCGCCCTTCGGATCGTAGGCGGTGACTTGCGCGCCTTCGGAGACGAGGATGTTGATGAGGTCGATGGCGACGGAATTCCGCACGTCGTCGGTGTCGGGTTTGAAGGTCATTCCCCACACGGCGATTTTCTTGTCCTTCAAGACCCAGAGCGCGCTGCGCACTTTGTCGATGAAACGCGTGAGCATCTTCGCGTTGATGTTTTCGACTTCTTCCAAAAGTTTGAACGGCGAGCCGAGCTGTTTGGCGATCGCGATGAACGCCTTCACGTCTTTGGGAAAACACGAGCCGCCGTAGCCGAGCCCGGCGTTGAGGAAATTGCGACCGATGCGTTTGTCCATGCCGATGCCGTCGGCGACCATTTCCACGTCCGCGCCGCTCGCTTCGCAGATCGCGGCGACGGCGTTGATGTAGCTGATTTTTAGCGAAAGGAACGAGTTGGCAGCGTGTTTGATCAGCTCGGCGGAATTCACGTCGGTGACGAGGATCGGCGCCTGGAATGGCTCGTAAACGCGCTTCATCAAATCGGTCGCGCGGTCGCTGGCGCTGCCGATGACGACGCGATCCGGGTTCATCAAATCGGGCACGGCGCAGCCTTCGCGGAGGAATTCAGGATTCGAGACGACATCGAATTCCGCGTCCTTGTTGTAACGGCGAATCGTGTCCGCGACCTTTTCGCCGGTCTTCACCGGCACAGTCGATTTGTCCACGACGACACGATACTGGCCGGGCTTGAGCACGCCGGCGATTTCGCGGGCGACTTGCTCGATGAAGCTGAGATCGACGGAGCCATCGACCTGCGGCGGCGTGGGCACGGCGATGAAAACGATTTGGCTGTGATCGACGCCGTCTTCAATCGAGTTCGTGAAGCGCAGGCGTTTGGCGGCGACGTTGCGGTGGACGAGTTCTTCGAGGCCGGGTTCGTAAATAGGAATCTGCCCGGCTTGCAGCTTGTCCACTTTGCGCTGGTCGTTATCGACGCACACGACGTGGTGGCCGATTTCGGCGAAGCACGCGCCGCTGACTAATCCGACGTAACCGGAACCGATGATGCAGAGATCCATTTTTCTGAGGCTGTTTGGGTTTTGAATACTGACACGGGACGGGCATTTCCGGCGTCAAAAGGGGCGCAATAAGAGGCACTAACCATGCGAGGGCAAGGGCGAATTTTGCCGCAAACCGTTTCGATTCTCGCCATTTTTTCAGGGTTCTGGCTATCTGCGGGAATGATTACCCAGCCTGCCTCTCGCACCGCTTCCATCGAAATCCTCGAAAGCCGAATCGCTCCGGCCACCATCATCGGCGTCGATGCCAATAGCCGACTTCTCTCCTTCGACTCGGCCTCGCCGGGGGCGGTAACGGTCGTGACGGTGACGGGCCTCGGCGCGGGAGAAACGCTGGAGGCGGTCGATTTCCGCCCGGCGACGGGACAACTTTACGGCCTCGGGATTGTCGATCTGATTGGGACGGACGAGGGCCGCATTTACACCATCAATCCGGCGACGGGCGCGGCCACGCAGGTCGGCGCGGCCCCGTTCTCGACGACGCTGACCGACAACTCGGATTGGGGGTTCGATTTCAATCCCGCGGTCGATCGCATCCGGCTCGTCAATGACGGCGACCAGAGCCTTCGCATCAATCCCGACACCGGCGCACTCGCGGGCACGGACACCGCGCTCACGCCGAATACCGCGTCGCTCATCGGCGCGGCGTACGATCGGAATTTCGCCGGCACGCCGCAGACGACGCTTTTCGGAATCGACTTCGCGACGGACTCGCTCGTGCGCATCGGCGGCGTGAATGGAGTTCCGTCGCCCAATGGTGGCGTGGTGACGCAGGTCGGCCCGCTTGGCGTGGATGTGAATAATTTCCGCGCGGGCTTTGACATCGAAAGCCGCACGGGAACCGCGTACGCCGCGCTCCGCAGTGCCTCGGGTGCAAACCAACTTTTCACCGTCAATCTCACTACCGGCGCGGCGACCCTGATCGGCACGATCGGCACCGGGACCGAGCTTTTCCACGGGATCACCGTCGCCCTGCCAAACGACCTGACGCTCGTGAGTCCGACGGTCGCGCGATACATCGATCAGGATGGCGACGCGGTGACGGTGAGGGTTTCAAAAGGCACCCTCGGCGCGCAGGATTTCACCTTCGCCACCGGCCAGAAAGGCTCGCAACTTCGCCTGCTGAATCTCAGCGACGACGGCCAGGAATTCGCGGGCGCGAGCCTCTCGATCATCGGCGTGCGGCGGGGCGCGAATGGCGACGGCTACACGAATGTCGGCCACATCAACGCAACCGGCGTGGACCTCGGACACGTCGTGCTGCGCGGCGATCTCGCGCAGATCGACGCGGGCGACGCGACGCTGACGACGCCGGGGCTCCGCTCGCTCACCGTCGCGTCGCTGGGGAATTTCGGCACCGCGACTCAATCCGCCACGACCGCCTCGACGCAGAGCGACATCGCCGGCGCGCTCGGCAGGCTCGACGTGAAAACCGACATCACGCGCGCCACCGTCGTGGTGAATGGCGCGATCGGTTCCGTGACGATCGGCGGCGACATCATCGGCAACGACTCGGCCGCGGGCGGCGGCGTCACGGCCACGGGAAACATCGGCCCAGTTACGATCCTCGGCTCGGTCCAGGGCGGCGCGGCGGGGAATTCCGGAATCGTCGATGCGGGTGGCACGATGGGAAATGTGTTCATCCGCGGCTCGATCCTCGGCGGCGCGGGCGCGGACGGCGGGCTGATCGAGAGCACGGGAAAAATGGGTGCGCTCGTGATCCGCGGCAACGTGATTGGCGGCGCGGGCGACGGCAGCGGACGCGTCCACAGTGCGGGCGGAATCGCGTCGGTAAATATCGCGGGCTCGATCATTGGCGGGACTGCCGCCGGAGTAGCTTCGGGTCTCGTGGAATCATTCGGCGGCGCGGCGGCGGTGAACAATATCGGCCCCGTGAAAATCGGCGGCAGCTTGATCGGAAATGCCGGCCAGTATTCCGGCTCGATTTTCGCCAACGGCAAAATCGCCAGCGTCAACATCAGCGGCTCGCTCATCGGCGGCGCTGGCAGCGAAGGCGGCAGCATCGTCGCCGGACTCGGCATCGGAAATGTCGCCATCCTCGGCAGCACGATCAGCGGCGCGGGAAACACTTCCGGCAGCGTCCTCACTTTCAGCGGCGGACCGATCGCCGATGTCACGATCACTGGCGCGGTGATCGGCTCGAACACGCTTTCCGGGATCCTCTCCGACGGCACGCTCGGCGCGGTGAAAATCGGCGGCACCATGCGCGGCGGACGCATTTCCGCCGAAGGCGTGGCGAACAGCGCCGGGCTCGCGATCAAAAGCATCACCGTCGGCGGCAGCGTGAAAAACGCGCTGATCCTCGGCGGCTACGACCAGCTCGGCGTAGCCACGAATCCCGACGCCAGTATCGGCGCGGTGGCCGTCGGCGGAAATTGGATCGCGTCCTCGATTGCATCCGGCGTCGCGGCGACGGATCCGTTTTTTGGCAATGGCGACGACGTGAAAATCACCGAAGGCGTCGCCGACCTCATCGTGTCGCGCATCGCGAGCATCGTCATCGGCGGCTACGCCATTGGCACGCCGTCGGTCAGTGGCGATCATTTCGGCTTCGTCGCGCAGCGCATCGGCTCGCTGAAAGTCGGCACGCTTCCCTATCCGCTCGTCCCCGGCAGCAGTTCCGCCGCCGACATCGCCGGATACACCGTCGGCCCGACGCTCGATCTCCGCGTGCGCGAAGTGTAACCGCGGATTTCCATTTTGACGCTGTGCGCCGCGTCAGTAAGGTCGCGGCCCTTTTTCCATTCATGAAACTCTTCATTCCCGGTCCCGTCCAAGTCTCCGAAAAAACCTTCGCGGCATTCTGCCAGCCGATGATCGGGCATCGCAGCGGTGATTTTAAGAAACTGTACGGCGGGATTCAGCCGCGCTTGCAGGAACTTTTCGGGACGAAGCAGCCGGTGTTTCTTTCCACCTCGAGCGCGTGGGGCGTGATGGAAGGGGCGATCCGCAATCTCGTGGATACGAAGAAAGTGCTGAACTGCATGTGCGGCGCGTTTTCCGACAAGTGGCTCGACGTTTCCAAACGCTGCGGCAAAGGCGCGGACAGTTTGCAGGTGGAATGGGGCCAGCCGATCCGGCCCGAGCAGCTCGACGCAAAACTCGCGACCGGCGAATACGAAGCTGTGACGATCATTCACAATGAAACCTCGACCGGCGTGATGTCGCCGATCGCGGAACTCGCCGCGGTGCTGCGCAAATATCCCGACGTGCTCTCGATCGTGGACAGCGTTTCCTCGTTCAGCGTCGTGCCGCTGCCGATGGATGCGCTCGGCCTCGACGTGCTGCTCACCGGCTCGCAGAAAGCGCTCGCGATGCCTCCCGGCCTCGCGCTTTTCGCGACGAGCGAGCGGGCTTTTGCGAAAGCGAAAACGATCGCGACGCGCGGCTACTATTTCGACTTCATCGAGTTCCAAAAAAATCAAGCCGAAGACATGACGCCGAGCACGCCGAGCATTTCGCACATCTACGCGCTGCGCTCAAAGCTCGACGACATCTTCACCGAAGGCGTCGCCGCCCGCCACGCGCGCCACGCGGCGCTGAACGACATGGTTCACGAGTGGGTGAAAGCGCGCGGATTCGATTTCTTCGCGCCGGAAGGCTACCGCTCGAAATCGCTGACCTGCGTGGCCAACACGAAGGGCATCGACGTGGCGGAACTCGCCAAAAAAATGAAGGACCGCCACGGCCTCGTGATCGACGGCGGTTACGGCAAGCTGAAGGGCAAAACCTTCCGCCTTTCCAACATGGGCGATGAGACGAAGGAAAGCATTGCCGAGCTGCTCACCGCGCTGGACGACTGCCTCGCGGGTTAGTCTTTCTCAATGGGCCAAGGGTATCGGGCCGGACTACTGGAGAAACCGTCCCAGATTCTGCTCTTCCCATGCTTTCGCCCGGCGGAACCAGTGAAAGCGGCGCTCTCTCGCGTAGAATTTTTCGTGATGGATGACGCGCCGCCCCGACGAATCGTATTCGTCGCGCACGACGGCGTGACACATCTCGTGATAGACGACGTATTCGACGAACCATTTCGGCACGAGTTCGCGGTCGAGGAGCGGATGGACGCGGATGATGCGGTCGTCTTCCTGAATTGTGCCAAAGACAATTTCATCGCGCGGACGACCCTTGCGTTTGCGGCCCCAGACGATGGTGTAGTCCTTGATCCGGTTGCGGAAATATCGCGCGTTCAGCTTGTCGAAAATCGCGCGCAAATCGTGAACGTGATCCGCTTCGGCGAACACGAACTGGCGCTGCATGGGCAGCTTTGCGACCGAGACTTTGCGTTTGCGAGTGGCCATGGCGACTTTGGAAAGGGATTACGTTGGTGGGAAAATACCGGACGCCGTTGCCGAGCGCCAAGGATTAGCTGCCGGTCGGCAAAAAATTCCCCTCCGTGCCCGGCATCTGCTTTGTCGATTCCAGCTTTTTCACTCGGTCGAAGAGTTTCGGGAGGCGGCGGATGCAGGCGAGTTGCTCCTTGGCGTCGCGCATCGGCTGCGAGGGGCTGCCCCAGACGACCTCTTTCGCGGCGATATTCTTACTGATGCCGCTTTTTGCAGCCACGATGACCTGGTCGCCGATCTCAATGTGCCCGACGATGCCGACCTGGCCTGCAATTGTGACATAACTGCCTATCTTCACACTGCCAGCGATGCCGGTGAGGGCGATGACCAGGCTATGTTTGCCGATCACGACGTTGTGGGCGATTTGCACGAGGTTGTCGATTTTGGTGCCTTCGCCGATCCAAGTGCGGCCAAACCGGGCGCGATCGATGGTGGTGTTCGCGCCGATTTCCACGTCGTCGTCGAGCTGGACGATGCCGATTTGGGGAATTTTCACGTGTTTGCCCCCGGAAAACTCAAAGCCAAATCCGTCGCTGCCGAGGACGACGCCGCTGTGCAGGATGACGCGGCTGCCGACGATGCACCGTTCGCCGACGGTGACGCGCGGGTGCAGGAGGCAGCCGGCACCGATCTTTGCCCCGCGCCCGATGTAGCCATGCGCGCCGAGGACGGAGCCCGCGCCCACGGATGCGCCGTCTTCGATGACGACAAACGGCTGGATGGAGACGCCGTCGGCGAGCGTGACATCGCGCCCGATGATGGCGCTGGAATGGATGCCGGGCGGGAAAACGGCGGGGGCCGGGGCGAATTTTTCGATGAGTTTCGAGAAGGCGAGCGAGGGATTCTCGACGCGGATGGCGATCGGCGGGATTTCCTCGGCAAAATCGAGCGGGACGAGCGCGGCGGTGGCACGGCAGGTCTTGAGCGCGGCGAGGTATTTGGTATTGCCGAAAAAGGTGATGTCGCCTTCACCTGCCTCGGCGATGGCCGCGCCACCGCGAATGACGGTTGCGCCATCCGCCGGTAAAGCAAACTGGCCGCCTACGAGGGCGGCCAGTTCTTGAATCGTGATGGTCACGAAGAATACGCGGGCTTACTTCGGTTTGGCACCGGTTGCGGCTGGCTTGGCCGGCTCGGCCTTTGGAGCGTCAGCCTTCGGCGCGGCGGGCTCTTCCTTGCCCTTGTTCTTGTTGAGTTGCTTGATGACTTCATCCGTAAATTCAAATGCGTCGCGGGAGTAAAGCACCACGGGCACGCCGTTGAGGCTCGGGCCGCTTTTATCGACGACGAGGTCGAAGTTTTCGCTCTTCACCTTGGCTTCGACGATCTTGTTGATCTCGTCCACGATGCCGCCGCGCATGCGCACGGACTGTTCCTGCAGCTGCTTCTCGCGGGTCTGGCGGAATTCGTTGATCTCGCGCTGCATCGTGTTGAGTTCGCCGACTTTCTCGTCGCGGGCCTTGGATTTGGTTTCCTTGGCTTCCTTGCCGAGCGCGGGGCTTTCGATCTCTTCGTTCATCTTCTTCACCTCGTTCACGCCCTTGTTGTAAACGTCCATGCGATCGTCCATCTCCTTCTTCGCGGCGTTGCGCGCTTCATTGATGCGGGCTTCGGCATCCTTGGTCTTGTAGTAATTCTCGAACACTTTTTTCATGTCCACCGTCCCGATTTTGGTGACTTGAGCCGAGGCGGAGACGGTGCCGAACGCGAGGCTGGCGAGGATGAGGGGCAGTGCGATGTAGGATTTCATTGAGGAATAGTTTTCTAAAATAGGAGGCTCTGAGACTGGCGACGCGGCATTCCGTTCAAAATTGGTAGCCGATGTTGAAATTGAATTTGCCGCTGCCGCTGCTGTTGTCCTTTTGCAGCGGGAAGCCGTAGTCGATGCGGACGGGGCCGATCGGGAGGTCGAGGCGCACGCCGATGCCGACGTCGGAACTGACATTGCCGGTGCCGAAGTCGTAGGAATCCGCGTTCACAAAGCCGATGTCGTAGAACACGGCTCCGCGCACTTTTTCCACGATCGGGAAGGTGTATTCGATCGTGGCGCGGGCGAGCGTATTTCCGCCGAGCGGCTCGTCGTCATCGTCCTTCGGTCCCACGTCGCGGAATTTGAAGCCGCGGAGATTGTTCGCGCCGCCGAGGTAGAGGCGGTCAAAGATCGGCACGCGGTCGCCGCCCGCCCACGTCTGCACGACGGCGATTTCGGCGTTGAGCGTCAGGATGGTATCCCACGGCAGCAGGAAGTATTTGGACGCTTCGAGGTCGAATCCGTAAATATCGGTATCACCGCCGAGGAAGCCGCCGGCGACGTAGGTCTGAAAGTCCACCTTGTGGCCGCGCCGGGTGAGGAACACCGAGTCGCGTGTGTCAAAGACGATGCTGCCGGAGAGTTTGCTTTCGAGGCGGTTGCCCTCCTCGTCGCGGATCGCCTGGCTCGCGCCGGGATCGACGCCGTGGATGTCCACATCCTGGAGCGTGTAGCTGAAGCGGATGTAGGTGAAGTCGTTGATCGGCCTGCGGGCGTTGATGTCGAAGCCGTAGCGGCGTTCATCGTACACGGAACTCACAAAGCTCGCATCGCGGTAGAACAGCTCGCCGCCCACGGACAGTTTTTTATCGAGGAAATACGGCTCGGTGAGCGAGAGGATGAAATCCTTGCGCCGCGTTCCCCATTGGGCGCGCATGCGGAATTTTTGCCCGCCGCCGGTGAAATGCGGCCAGCCCAGCACGTCGAAATTTCCCTGCGTGACTTCCGCGAAGCCCAGCAGGCTGTCGATCGAGGAAAAGCCCGCGCCGAAGTTGAAGGAACCCGTGCGTTTTTCCTCGACGAGAACTTTCAAATCCTTCCGTCCGGGAACGAGCGTATCCGAAGGAAACAGGCTCACCGGCTGGTGCCCGGGGCCGTCGCGCCGGGTGTAGAAATAGTTCAGATTTTCCAGCCGCGACTGGCTCGCCTCGACGCGCACGGAATTGTAGAGGTCGCCTGGCGCGAGGGCGATTTCGCGGCGGATCACCTTGTCCTTCGTCCGCGTGTTTCCCTGGATGTCGATATGCTCCACGTAGCTCTGCACGCCTTCCTCCATTTTGTAGGAGACATTCATCACGCCCTTGCCCGCGGGATTCACATCCGCCCCGGCCTGGAAGTCGATGTAGCCGCGCGTGCCATACAAATCCTGAATCGCCTTCACGTCCGATTTCACATTCTGCGGTGAGTAAGTCGCCCCCGGCACGATCTTCGCCCCTTTCGCGATTTCATCATTCGTGAAAACCTGCGCACCGGAGTAACTCACCTTGCCAACCGTGTATTGCACGCCCTCCTTGATCGGGAATGTAACCGTCACCCGCTCACCGTCGCGCGCCACCTGTGGCCGCCCGACGTCTGCGTCCGCGTAACCCTTGCTCTGGTAAAGCTCGCGGATCGCGCGTGTGTCCTCGCTCAGCGCCTCCTGATCGAGCCGCCCGGTCTTGCTAAACATGTCGAGCAAACCTTTCGGTTTCGACTTCACGACTTTCTTCAATTCGCTCGCCTTAAAAACCGTATTGCCCTCGAACACGACCGCCTTGATCGCCTGCTTCCCGCCTTCGGACACCGTGAAAACGACCCGCGCCGTCGCCGCCTTTTCGTTCGACTCGACCTTGTAGGCCACCTCGGCCTCGCCAAAGCCCTTGCTCGCGTAATAGTCGGCGATCTTCTGCCGGTCTGCCTCGAGCGACGCTTCGCTCAGCGCATCGCCGGGCTTGGCCGAAATCTCCTTGCGAATCCGGCTCTCCTTGAACTGCGTCACGCCCGTGATCGCGACCTCGGTCACCTGCGCCTTCGGCTGCACGACCACGATCACCTTCACGCCCTCGACCGTCGGCTCGCCAAAGATGCGCACGTTGGAAATATTCCCCGTCGAATACAGGTTGCGAATATCCTCCTCGACCGCGCGTTCATCGTAAGGCTTGCCCACGCGCGTCCGCATGTTCGCCAAAATCTTTTCTTTGCTCACCGTGTTGGCCCCTGCGTACTGCACATCGATCTGTTTCACGATGGGCGGCGCTGGCGCTTGGGCGAGGATGCTTCCGGTGAGGGCAGCGATAGTGGCGAGGGTCGAAACGGCAGTGCGGAGACTCATGGATGGTTGGTGTCGTGATTCCAAAACCCGAGGATGCTCCGGGCGAAAATCGGCGGTATAAGAGGGAACGGCATCCGAAGCGTCAAGCGGCTATTTGGGGGTAAAGTTGCGCGAGGTATGATTGTTTGTGGTGCATAGGGCGGCATTCCGTCCTCGTCCTCCAACTCCTACTCGAAAATTCGGGGATTGCTCAGTAGGTATTGATTATGATTTTGTGAGCAGGTAAAAGAGGATGCTGGCGGCGAGATTGGCGAGTTTCTTGGTGTAGCAATGGGTCTTGCGGCGCAGGCGGGCGAGGTAAACGCGCAGGCGGTTG
>JANNWY010000187.1:0-7495 GCA_031409335.1 Chthoniobacteraceae bacterium
CCCGAGCAGGCCCCGCCCCGGATCACCGCCGCCGGCCAACTCGACCAATGAAAGCCCTGTAGTGCAGACTTTTCAGACACCTTCCTTGAAAATCAACGACTTACGCCTCAAAGATGCGCGAATCCGCCAAGTCGGGCTAAAGTCGCGACTACTTTCGCAAGCGCCCCCTGCGCGCCCACGGCAAAGCGTTTCGATCGCAAAGGTGAATTGGTATGAGACCCGATTCCAGTCGCGCGATCCGCACTGCCGTTGTCAGCGCGGCGTTTCGTTGAAATAGACCTTCACGTTATTCGTCGCGCGACCGGAGGCGATGATGTCGAGCTTCCCGTCGCCATTGAGATCGGCAAGGACGAGGTCTTCGCAAGCCATCCCACCATCATCCACCGCGCTGTCGCGCCACTTTTCTCCGAGCTTGTCGAGCGGAGCCCAAACGTGGATCCCGATACTGCTGCCGTCTTTGCCCGGAGTGCCGCGCCAACCCACAACGATTTGGTCACTTCCGATTCCGAGAACATCGCCACATGCGAGCGCGTGGCCTTCCGTGAGTTTATCCGTGAGCACAATGCGGGGAATGGCGTCAGTTAAGTGTGGGTAAAAGGCCAGAACATTTCCATGCATCGGTTCCACGGCGGCGTAAAACAGCGCTCCTGTATCAGGAAGCCGACCGGTCCGCACTTCGCCGGCACCCAATTGCCGGGCAGGACGATCCGGTTCTTTTTCCAAAAGGAGCGATTCCCATTTTCCTTTGGAAACTGCAATATGCAGCAAGCCTTCGCGGCCAGCGAAGACGACGGTTTTTCCAGCCAAGAGCCCTTCGGGGAGAATCTCGAAGTTATGCGTCATGTGCATTGACTCATCGACAATCTCGCTTTTCCACTCGCTACGCACATCCGCAGGTTTTCGGTAGAGCAGCACCTTCACCGGCGCGCCCGCACCGTTCTTGTTGCCGCGTCCATGAAGCGGGACAACGACGAGACCCCAAAACGGGTCGCTTAGATCGGTCGGAATCTCAATCCACTTCATCCGATGCGTCGTCGGCTCCACGTTCGGAAATTTCACCGGCTCCCATTTCTGCGTCCGATCTTCCGGGGCGATAAGGTAAAAGACGGCTCCGCTGTTCACGGTGTCGCCGGGGTTCCACTCGGCTCCGACGGCGATTTCGCATTTGCCGTCGCCGTCGATGTCCTGCGCGGCGAGGCAGACGTTGTCGTTTTTGGTGAGGTTTTCGGCGAGGATGAACTTCGCCCACGCGGCCGGGTCGCCGCTCTTTTCCGCGCCGGGATTTCGATACCAGACGAACTGCTTTTTATCCGCGAGCAGGATGTCGGGAAGTTTGTCGCCATCCACATCGGCGACGGCAACGCCGTAGCCAATTTGGATTTTGTCGTCGATCGTGACGGCGCGGAATTTCGGCTCGGGCGGCGCGGCGTGGAGCGTGGCGGCAAGGGCGAGAACGATGGGGAGCGGTTTCATGGGAGGGCAGTGGTTCGATGTTCGATGTTCAGCTCCCCGCAGGGGCCGTTCGTGGTTCGATGGCGCTTTCCCTTTTCCACGGCGCCTGCGGCGGGCTGAACATCGAACGTCGAACATCGAACATCGAAGTCGGAAAGGGGAGTTAGTGAATGGCGCGCGCGAGTTCTTCCGCCACCGCCGCGAATCGCTCGCGCACGCCGGGCAGGAAAATGCGGGCGCGATGCACAGCGCAGGCGCAGGCATCGGCGCGGGTGAAAAGGCTGAGCGACCATTCGTCGGCGTGCAGCGTCAGATGCTGCACTTCGCCGGAGCGAAACGCCTCGGCACGATCGGCAAGCGCGCCGCGCATCCGTTGGCTGATGTCGCGGATCGCCGCTGGATCGAGCCCGGCCGGGAGCTGGCCGCTGTGCGTTTCCGCGGAGCGGGAAAACAGGACGCAGCCGTGGATGCCAGGGAGCGCGGCGAGTAGTTCGCTGACCCGCGCGAGGGTGAGCGGCCCGTGGTTTGGAAAGTATTCGCGCACGCGGCCATCCGTCGCGAACGGGGACACCGGTTCAGGAATCGGATCGGGCTGCGGCGGCGCGCTTGGTTTTTTGCGTTCCCGGTTTGCCGACGCTGCGTGGGTCGATTGGGAAAAATCTTCCGGGAGCGGCTCTTCGCCGACGGTGACGGATGGCGCGCTGTGAAGGGGCGGCGTTTCGGTTGCGGCGATGACTTGCTCCGGCACCGCAAATTTGGATTGCCCGACGGGGGATGCGGCCGCTTCGCTCGCCGGCGCGAAGACGATCGGCGGGGCATGCACGACAAACGGGCGAAAGTGAGGTGGCGCGATGCGGAGGGTGGCAGCGGTGACGGGCGGAGGTGCCGCGGGGACGGGCGCGGGCGATTCGGCCACGGGCGCGGCGAACGGGCGGGCGGGCAGGGGATCGGCGATCTCGGGCTCCAGTGGCTCGGTCGCGATGCTCGCCGCCAACTGCGGCGCGAGATCGGGAATCGGCGCTTCGGGTTCGACCGGCGCGACGGGCTCTGGGCGGTATTCATCGATCCGAGCGCCCGGTTGCAAGATGATCGGCGGGCGCAATGCCGGAACGAAACGCCGAAACGCCGAAACCTCGCGCGGCGGCGCGATCGGCTCCGGGAAGACGTGGGCATCCGTTTCCGGCACCTCGGCGATTTGCGGCGCGGGCGGTGCGGGAGCGGGCGGTGCGGGAGCGGGAGTTTCGCGGTTGATTTCCGCGCCCGCGTGTTCGGCGGCGAAAGTCTCAATTTCCTCCGGCGCAGGATCGTGCGGCACTTGAAAAACGGGTGTGGCCGCGACAGCGACGGGACTCGCGAGTGCGACCGGCTGCGGCAGTTCGATGAGAATGCTTTCCGCATCGGCGGGCTTTGGAAAGGCCGGTTCCGGTTCGCTGTTTTGAAGCGGCTCGAACATCGGCTCCAACAGGATCGACTCCGCCAGCCGCGCGTTCTCGCGTTCGGGATCGGGCACGTCCGCAGGTGCGTTGGCCGCGTTGGTTTCCGCCGGAGGCGAAATCGAGAGCAGTGGAGCAGGGGGTTGCTGCGACTGAATCGGCAGATTTTGAAAAATCTCCTCAAGCGGCAGCGGCACTTTCACGCCCGCCCTTGCCTCGAAACACTGCATCAAATCCAGCGGCAGCGCGGCGATGAAACGCAGTGAGGAAACCTCCACCTGTCCGGTGGAAAGCTGGCGCTCAATCGGCGCGAAAGGAAAGGTGACGCGGATCGATTCGGCGATCGGCGGCACAGGCCGCACGATGATTTCCTGCGGGCAGCGTTTCATGATCACCGCGAGGCTCAGATGGATTTGCGCTTCACCCGCCGGACTCGATCCGGGCGCTGCAGATGCAAACACCGGCGAATCTCCCGCGATCGGAGCGGATTCAGGCTTTGCGATGCCGGAGCCGATTTGCTCCACGAGCTTTTGCAGCGGCAGCCGGATCTGCACTGCGTCAAATCCATTGGCATCCGGCAGGAAAACATCGGGGCATTGCGCGACGATGTCGGCGAGAAAAACCGAGGCGCGCCCGCGGGCAATATCGGCGGCGAGACCGTCCGCCGGAAATCTCAGTTCGCGTCGAAGATCCGGCGTGCCCTTCTTGAGAAAGTGCGCGGGGATTCGCGACAGCACATCGCCGAGGGTGACGACGATTTCGCCCGGCATCCGCGGCGAATCCGCGGACGGCGCGAGTTTGCGTTCGCCAGGCGGCTGATTCCGCGTCGTCGGCGGCACGATCTGCACCGAGGAACGCGGGACGTAGATTTTCGGCGCAAGGAACGGCGAAACCTTTTGTGAAGACGCACCCGCGGCAGGCGCGGTGGCATTGCGATCGCCGCTTCCGACCGCGCCGGGACTTTCGACAGATTTCTCTCCGCTGGATTCCGGCTTAGGTTTGAAAAGATTGTCGAGAAGTCCCATGCAACGCAAGTGATCGTCTGCAGTCGCCTGCAGAACTTCGGCTAGGGTAGTAATGCCCGCTTTTGCTTTGTCAATTCCGACGATGCGCAGCGTTGTCAGGCGGGCGTGATTAAAAGCGTTGCAGACGCGCGGAGCCGATGCCCGCCTGCTCTTGCAAAACACAGATTTTACCGGGAACAAAGAGATCTACGAACCCTCATGGCGATCCGGAACGCATCCTCTGCCTCTTCCGCGTTTTCCGCGGCAATCTCCCGCGCCGCTTTTAGGCTTAACCGTGGTCGCGTTTTGACCGACTGAAGCCGCGGACGAATCTCGTCGTTGGCGTGCGATCCACGTCTCGCTGGAGCCTTCCTCTTTTCTCAAAGGGCAAGTGGTACGACATCCAGCGGCTCGCATGGCGCCCACCTGTCTCGTTTTCACAAAAAAACCGCGCCTCGTTGGGTGAACGAGGCGCGGCTCTCTGGGTCGCGGGGGCCCGGTTTTGGGCGATGCGAAATTGGTGTGCTAGCTCGTGAACTTCACCGCTTCACCGCGCGCCATCGCTTCATGTTGCGCGTCGCTGCATGCGGCATTGAGCGGGACGTTCACGGGCACGTCATTCGCGGTGACGATGTCGTTCTTCAACATCCACGCTTCGAGTTCTTCGCCGCTGATGTCCGGGATCATCGTCCCGTTCACTTCGACGCATGGGCTGAGTGGCTGGCCGCTCTTTTGCTCCATCTCCCAGCGGAACGCTGGGTTCTGGATGATGTCCTTCTCGGTGAAGGGAAGGTCATACTTTTTGAGGACGGCGCGGACGCCGTTGCTCCATCCGCAGGTGGTCTTCAGGTAGGCTGTGATTTCAGGTTTGGACATATTGGCTAGGTGGTCTGGTTTTCCTGATCCCGATCCTGCTCTTGATCCTGATCCATTCCGCGCGGGGAAAGATCAAGATCAAGAGTAGGATCAGGAGCAGGAGATTTTCCCGGCGCACCGGGCTGGACGCATGATCGCGCCAGCCCGGTCGCAGAGAGTGGATGGGTTACTTCTTCTTCGTGTCGCCGGGGCGATACTCTTCGGTCGCGAAGGCGAACGCCTGCTCGAGTCCGACCATGTCTTCGCCGGGGCGGAGACTGTCGAATGCGGCGGCTTCCTTCTTGATGTCTTCTTCGCTGTAGCTCGCGGCTTTCACGGAGAGACCGATGCGGCGCTCAGTCTTATCGACCTTGATGACACGCGCTTCGATTTCCTGGCCGATCTTGAGGTGATCCTTGATCTTGTCCACGCGATCTTCGGAGATCTGCGAGATGTGAACGAGGCCGTCGATGTCGCCGTCCATCGCGATGAATGCGCCGAACGTGGCGAGCTTCGAGACCTTGCCTTTGACGAGGTCGCCTATCTTGTAACGCGAGTCGATGGCTTTCCATGGGTCTTCATCAAGCTGCTTCATGCCAAGGCTGATGCGCTGGTTCTGCTTGTCGATGTCGATGACCACGGCTTCCACTTCGTCGGCCTTTTTGAGGACTTCGGATGGGTGGTTGATCTTGCGCGTCCACGACATGTCGGAGACGTGGATCATTCCATCGATGCCTTCTTCGAGTTCGATGAAAGCGCCATAGGCGGTCATGTTGCGGACCGTGCCCTTCACCTGGCGGCCGATCTGGTAGCGATGCTCGATCTCGTCCCATGGATTTGGTTCGAGCTGGCGGACGCCGAGGCTGATTTTCTGTTCCTCTTTATTAACTCCGAGGACGACAGCTTCGATCTCCTGACCCGCGGTGAGCACGTCGCTCGGGCGCGTGATGCGCTTGGTCCAGGACAGTTCGGAAACGTGGATGAGTCCTTCGACGCCTTCCTCGATTTCGACGAACGCGCCGTAAGGCACCAGATTCGTGATCTTGCCCTTGACCTTCGACCCGATCGGGAACCGGCCTTCGGTTTCCTCCCACGGATTTTTCTGAGTCTGCTTGAGACCCAGTGACACGCGTTCTTTGTCGCGATTGATGTCGAGAACGACCACGTCGAGTTCCTGGCCGACCTTGAGCAGCTCGCTCGGATGTCCGAGACGGCCCCAAGTCATGTCGGTGATATGCAGCAAGCCATCCATGCCATCGAGGTCGATGAACGCGCCAAAGTCGGTGAGGTTCTTCACATAGCCCTTCACGTTGCTGCCGATCTTCACGGTATCGAGGAATTTCTGGCGCTTGTCCGAGCGTTCCTGCTCGATGAGTTCGCGGCGGGAAAGGACGACGTTCTTCCGGTCGTCGTTAATTTTGACGATCTTAAAGTCGTAAGTGTTCCCCACAAATTGCTGGAGATCTTTCGGGGGAATGATGTCGATCTGCGAGCCAGGCAGGAACGCCTCGACGCCGATGTTGACGGTCAGCCCGCCTTTCACCACGGCCTTGACCTTGCCTTTGATGAGCCCGTCGCCTTGGAAGACCTTAACGATCTTCTCCCAGTTCTGTTTATAAGCCGCCTTCTCTTTCGAGAGGATGACCATTCCTTCGTCATTTTCGAGGCGGCACAGAAGCACCTCCACTTCGTCGCCCACCTGCACATCGTCGGCATCGTCAAATTCGCTCAGCGAGATGTTGCCTTCCGATTTGTAGCCAATGTCCACGAGCACCTCGCGCGAGCGAACTTCCAAAATGCGCCCTTTAACAATGCTGCCCTCTTTGAAATCGCGAAAAGATTTCGCGATCAAGTCCTTCATTTCGATCATATGATGTAATTTTAACTTCCCACGGTTGCCGGTTTAGCCTTTCCACCCGGGCAATCCGACACGGATCGCCAATCACAGGAGAAAGGGCGGCAGAAACTAGCCAGACTCGATCCGATGGCAAGCGGATTTGTGGACCAGTTTTTTTGGGGGGTGTGTTTGAAAGTGGTGCAGCAGCTTCATTCCCGAGTCCGCAGCCGGCCCTAAACACAGAGGCACAGAGGGCACGGAGATGCACAGAGAAGATCCAGCGACTTTCAACTCTGTGTATCTCTGTGTTCTCCGTACCTCTGTGTTCAAGCTGTTCGGATTTGCACCACTTTTAACCACACACCCGCCGTGAATTTGACCCCCGCGCGCGCCGGGAGTTTTGGCGCGAGCAACTTTGGACTGCGGTGGGAAGCTTCAGCGCCACACCGCTTTTGGAAAGTCTGCGGGCAGGCCCCACGATGGCACGCCCACCCGCAGCCCATCCAAAAAGCGGTGTGGCGCTGACGCTTCCCACCGCATTCCAAGGCGTCTCCCGTGTTTCGCGAGCGCTCTTTTTTTCGGAAAAAAAGCGAGCCACAGTGACGATCTCAGGATGCCCGCCGATTTCCGGCGGTGTTCGGAATTCCACTATGGCGAATTCGGATCATACCTCATTCAAAACAAGCGAGATACGGCAATACCACAGCGCATCATCGTAGAAAAGCCATAAAAAAACATTGCCCTCCGCTATAGAAGGCGGTTTTATCGACGCTAAATTCGGGGATTGCTCAGTAGGTATTGATTATGATTTTGTGAGCAGGTAAAAGAGGATGCTGGCGGCGAGATTGGCGAGTTTCTTGGTGTAGCAATGGGTCTTGCGGCGCAGGCGGGCGAGGTAAACGCGCAGGCGGTTG
>JANNWY010000188.1:0-3197 GCA_031409335.1 Chthoniobacteraceae bacterium
CAGACGTGAGCATTTTCTATCTGCCGGTCGGCAAGGAGGAGACGATCTTCCAGCACGCCTACGAGTCGCGACTGCCGCTCATGGTGAAAGGGCCGACGGGTTGTGGAAAGACGCGCTTCATCCAGCACATGGCGGAAAAGCTCGGGCGCGAACTCGTGACCGTGTCGTGCAACGAAGACACGTCCGCGACCGATCTGCTCGGACGCCATCTGCTGCTCGGCGGCGACACGCGCTGGGTCGATGGCCCGGTGACGCGCGCGGTCCGCGGCGGTGCGCTGCTTTACCTCGATGAAATCGCCGAGGCCCGCGCCGACGCCCTCGTGGTTATCCATTCGCTGAGCGATCACCGCCGCGAACTCTTCCTCGACCGCACCGGCGAGACGCTGCATGCGCCGGAGGAGTTCATGCTCATCGTCAGCTACAATCCGGGCTACCAGCGCTCCATGCGCGAACTGAAACCCTCGACGCGCCAGCGTTTCGTCGCGCTCAGCTTTGGTTATCCGCCCGAGTCCGTGGAGGCGGAGATCGTCATCGGTGAAACCGGGATTGAAAAGGCGACCGCCCAGCGCCTCGTGCAGATCGGCAGAAAGATTCGCAACCTCACCGAGCTGTCGTTGATGGAATCCGCGAGCACGCGCCTGCTCGTCGCCGCCGGCCGCCTCATCGCCCGCGGAGTCCCACCCCGCCTCGCCTGCCACAGCGCCATCGCCGAACCGCTGAGCGACGACCCCGACGCGCTCGCCGCGTTGCGGCAGGTGGTGGAGCTGTCGATATGAAAGGTCGGGCATCGTGCTGGGCTGTTGCGCACGATTTGTCCCGCCCTTTCAGGGCTTATGCCGCGGGGATGCGTGACCCAGGGCTGCGCGACTTCGTCGCTTGCCCTGGGCTCTGTTGTCTCGCCCCTTCGGGGCAGCATCGCGCGTGGCCGGTTCTTGCGCAGTTGAATCTCGCGCAGGCGAATCTTACGCGACCGGCCTTGGGAGCAAATCACAACACGCGCAGACAACACAGCGTCACGCCCGCGGGCTTCCACGGGTGCGATGTTTTGCTGGAACATTCGAGCGGATCGCGCGTCCGCCCCGACGGGTGCGATAGATCGCCGGAATGCTGCACCGGATCGCGCGCCCGCCCCAACGGGGCGAAACAACAAAGCCCAGGGCAAGCGAGGCACGAGCGTAGCCCTGGGTCCCGAGCAAAACGAGGCGAAGCCCTGAAAGGGCGGGACAACCAGCGCGTCTCGAACTCTTACCCGTCAGTCCCAGACATATGCCTCGTCGTATTCCACCTGATACAACTCAAGCAACCGCCGGAACTCATCTTGGAACGATTTCACTCGATGGTGCGCTGCCTGATTCTGGATGTAGCGCGTTACGTCGTCCACGTTCGAAGCACTCACGGAAAACGCGCCATAACCGGCCTGCCACGCGAAGTCGCCAATTCCGCATTCGTCCTTCATCCACTTCGAAGACTCGACCTTCGCGTTCTTCACCACATCAGAAATCGTCACCGTGCGCGAGAGGCGGAAGAGAATGTGGATGTGGTCGGGCATCCCGCCAACCTGCACCGCCGGACACCCGATCGCGTTGAGTGTTCCAGCGAGATAGGCGTGCAGCCGCGGTTGGACGTCGGAAGGAATGAGTCCGGCCCGGTCTTTCGTGGAAAAGACGAGGTGGACGTAGATTTGGGAGAGCGATTGCGGCATGGCGATTGGGCTCTGGCATATCACGCTTTGTCCCGCCCTGTCAGGGCTTTCGCTTTGACGATTGGTTACCCAGGGCTGCGCTCGTGTCTCGCTTGCCCTGGGCTTTGTTGTTTCGTCCCTTTGGGACGGGAGGTGCCGCAGGGTATCGCGGCGGCTACTGGAGGTTTTCCGGATGCTTGACTGGGAAGAGCACACGTTCGTCGGGCTGCGGGCATTGTATCGGCGGGTGTTCACGCGTCGGGCGGAGCGAGCGCGGGCGGCGGTGCGGGCGACTCTCGCCGAGCGCCGGCAGAGCCTGCTTCTGCTTGGGCAGATGATCGCGGGGAAATCACTCACGTTGTTTGAAACCAGCAACGCGCAGCTTTGCGCCGACGATCGCATTTTCCTCCCACGCGACTTCACGCTTGCGAACACCAGCGAAGCGAACGCGGAGCTTTTCACGCTCAAGACCATCCTCGCGGCGCTGGCTCTTCGCCAAGGCTGGCAGAAGGATGGCGGCGCGCTGCCTGACCTCGTGCAACGCTGCTCGGTGGAACTGCCCGGCCTCGCTGAAAAGATCGCCGCCGTGCAATCCGCGCTGCCACCGGACGCCGACTTGTGGCGGCTGATGGGTGCATTGCCGAGCCATCAGCCCGCGACTTCAGCCACGGATCACCTCCTCGGCGACGAACCCGAAACGCCGCCCGCGCAAGCGACCACCGAGATCGCGGGCCAAGGGCAGGCGAATGTGGAAGTGCTCTCCGCGGAGCATCTCGACGATCCCGGCGCGGAGATGCCCGACCACGTTTTCGAGAAAGTCGAAACGCTCGAAGAATACCAGGGCACGCCGCGCAAGACCGACGACGATGATGCGCTCGAAGACCACGAGGAAGCGCTGCGCGAACTCGACATGCGCCAACTCCTGCGCACGCCCGAGCGCCCACGTTCGATCTATCGCAGCGATGTCATCCTCGATGGCTTCGGCCTTGAACTCGGCGACGACACCCGCGGCCCTGGCCAGCCCTATCCCGAGTGGGATCACCGCCGCGGCAGCTATCGCGCCGACTGGTGCCGCGTGCTCCAAAGCCACGCCACCCGCGGCGACACCCCATGGATCGCGCGCACCGCCACGAAACACCGCGCGCTCATTCACCGGCTGCGACGCCAGTTCGCCACGCTGCGTTCCGAATTCCTCCGCGTGCGCCGCCAGCCGCTCGGGCCGGAGTTTGACCTCGACGCCGTCATCCACGCTGAGGTCCTCCGCCGCACCGGCGGCACGCCGAGCGAACTGCTCTACACCGACGTGCGCCGCGACCTGCACGACATCGCCGCGCTCGTCCTGCTCGACCAGAGTTACTCCACCGACGCGTGGCTGAACAACGCGCGCGTCCTCGACATCATCACCGAGACCATCTTCTGCGTTGGCGAAGTGCTCGGCGACGCCATCGAAAAATTCGCCATTGCCGGTTTCAGCTCCAACACCCGCCGCTCCTGCCGCTTCACGCTGCTCAAGACC
>JANNWY010000189.1:0-4748 GCA_031409335.1 Chthoniobacteraceae bacterium
CCGAGAGCTGTGAAGGAATCACAGCAGTCCAAGAGCCTTCGGCGTATTTTTTGTAGGTCTCGCACCTTCAGCGTGAAATCATCCGCGCTCCGATGAGTGAATCGTTCACCCTCAAACGCTGCCTCCTGCTCTGCGCCCCCGCGCTGCTGCTCGGCCTGTGGCTGCGTGCCCATGTGCTCATCGCCACGCCCGAGGCCATGCTCACCGCGGACACCAATTCATATTGGGACAGCGTCTCGCGGCTGTGGAACGACGGGAAGTTCGGCATCCCCGAAAAGCGCCGCTGGCTTTACCCGCTCGCGCTCATGGCCGCGCCCGCGCTGCCGGGCAACACGCCGCAGGCCGTCGCGCTCGCGCAACACGCGCTCGGCCTGCTCGCCATCGTGGGCGTCGGCTGGATCGCGGCGCAGCTCACGCGTTGGCAAGTGTTCATCGTCCCGATCGCCGCGCTGCTCTTCGCCGCGTCGCCGCGCGGGCTCGCGTACGAACACCAAATCATCGCCGACAGCGCGATGACAAACGCCTTCATCCTCGCCGCCGCCGTCGCGCTGCCGCTGCGCGGAATCTCGCAAGCGCGCCTCGCCTGGACGCTCGCCCTCTGCGCGATCGTCATCGCACTGAAACCGCACGGCAAACCGCTCGCGCTGCCGATCCTCATCGCCGCCGCTTGTTGCGCCGGTATGCCGTGGCGCTGGCATTTTGGAAATTGGCTGCTCTCGATCGCAGCCGTTGTGTTACTCGCGAGTTCGGGAAGTTCGCGGCAAGGCGGCTGGCTGCTGCTGAGTTCCACGCTCCCGATCGTCCGCGAATCCGGCGAGCCATTTTCCCAATACCGCGCGTCGCTCGCGCCCGTCATCGCTGAAGCGCGCGCACTCGGCGACGCCTATCCGTGGCAGCAATACCGCTACAAAAAACTCCTCGCCAACAGCGACAGCTACGACGGGATCGTCGCCGGGAAATCCTTTGCCGAGGCCGGTCCCGAGTGGAATCCGCTCACGCGCCGCAAGGACGAATTCCGCGAAGTCACGAGCGCGCTCGCGCGGGAGGCGTTGATCTCTTCGCCGCTGAAGTGGCTGCACTTCACCTTCGTGAAAACCGCGCGCGGCTTTGCCGATTCCGAGGCGAGTCTCCTCGCCGCGCTGCGTCCCACCGGATTTTGGGAAGAGCAACGCGTGCGCAACGAAGAGCGCTGGAACGAACGCACGAAAGCCATCGCGCTGATCTACGAGCGCGACCGCGCCGGCTTCGACGCGCTAGTCCGCGAGCGCACCGCGCATGAGAGCCGCGACATTTCAAAAAATCCCGTCGTGAAAATCGCCATCCGCACCCGCTGGTTCACCGACGATTTCACCGCGCACCGCATCCACCTCACCTCGATCGGCGCACTCGGCCTGCTCGGCCTCGCCGCCAGCCTGCGCCACCGCGCCGCGTGGCCGCTCGCCGCTGCGCTCGCCCTTTCGCTCGGCAGCTCCTACGGCATCGGCGATGCGATCCCGCGTTACGTGTATCCCGTCGAGTGGATGCTCTTTCTCTTTCCGCTTTTGGGCGCAGCGGCCATCGCGGACGTGATTCGCATTTCGATGAAGCGCAGCACCGCGAACTCCGGGTAGCACGCTCGTCCCGAGCGTTGGTTTCGGCGTCCCGCTGAAACGGACTTCCCTGCCACACTGCCGCGCATTTCGTGAACGAAAGAACAAACGACGCGGGAAAAAAGTTCGTCTCCGCGGGACGCGAGGACCAACGCTCGGGACGAGCGTGCTACCCGGAGTTCGCCTGCCGCGTTTTTAGTATGTCTCGCGAACCACTCGTGAAATCATCGGTATCGAAATGCCTGAATCATTCACCTTCCGCCGCTGCCTCCAGCTCTGCCTGCCCGCGCTCATCATCGGCGCGGCCTTGCGCATCTGGATGATGTCCGCGCTGCCGGAGGGCTATTTCGGCCCCGACTCGAACAGCTATTTTTCCACCGCGAAACGACTTTGGAACGAAGGCAAATGGTCGGTCGGCGAGAAGCGGCGCTGGGTCTATCCCGTCGTCCTTGCCACGCTGCCGCCGCTGCCGAGCACGCCTTCGCGCATCGTCCCTTTCGTGCAACACGCGGCGGGGCTCGCGTCGCTCATTGGCATCGGCTGGGTCGTCGGGCACGTCACGCGCCGCCGCGCGATCTGGATTCCGATCGTCACTACGCTCACCGCGGTCTGGCCGTTGCTGCTTTGGTACGAGCAGGAGATTCAAGCCGAGGCGCTGTTCGCGTCCGCCTACATTTTTGCCGTCGCCGCGCTGTTTCCGATCGCGCGATTGCGTGAAGGGCGGCGGCTGATGTGGTTTTTGCTCGCGGCGGCGTTCGTCGTCGCGCTGAAGCCGCACGGGCGCGGACTGTGGATCGGCAGCGTGTGCGCGGCGGTGGTTTGCGCGGGAGTTCCGTGGCGGTGGAAATGGCGCGACCTCGCGGCGGCGGCGGCGGGGCTGCTGCTCATCGTCACGTCGGGAAGTTCGCGGCAGGGGAATTGGCTGCTGCTGAGTTCCGTGCTGCCGCTCGTGCCGAAGGAGGGTGAAAAATGGCCGGAGGAACGCGCGGAATTGCGCCCGGTGATTTTGGAAACGCGGGAGCAACTCGACATCTACGCATGGCGCCAGGGCCGCTACAAAAAGCGCGTGATGACCGATCGGCCCGGCGTCGCGATCAGCGAAAAATGGGCCGCGCTCACGAAGGACAAACCGCGTTTCGTCAAAGTCTGTGGCGACTTCGCAAAGGAGGCGATCAGCGCGCATCCGTTTGAAGTCGCGCGGCTGAGCATCACGAAATGCGCGCTCGCTTTCGCCCGCATCGACGCGCCGTCGCGACTCGATCCGCGCAATTATTGGAAGGAGCAACTCGACGACAACGAGGAACGCTGGATCGAAGATCCGAAGCAGCTCGAACTTTTCTACGGCTTCGACAAGGCGCGCTACGATGTGATCGCGGCGGAAGGGAAAGCGCAGACCTTTCCACCAAAACCGTGGCTCGATGGTTTTGCGCGCGCGTTCAGTTTCGCGCGGGATGGCAATGATGTTTCCAAGGACCGCTACGACGTGCGCCCATCCTGGCTCGGCTGGCTCGCGCTCGCCGGTCTCGCGATTTCATTCTGGCGATGGAAAACGCTCACGATCCTGTGGCTCCCGCTCACGCTTTATCTCGGGAGCGTCTTCGCCGTCGGCGACCGCGTGGATCGCTACGTGCAGCCGGTCGAATGGGTCGGGCTGATCCTCGCCGCGCTCGCCCTCGACGCGCTGCTGAATCGCCTCACACCATCGGCCAAATCCACGCGCACAGGATCGTGATGATGAGGCCGGCGACGCCTTGCAGCGCCATCATCGGCGTGACGGTGCGCAGGGTTTGCCGTTCGCTGAGACCGGTGGATTTCGAGATGATCCAGAAGCCGGCGTCGTTCATCCACGAAACGGGTTTTGAGCCGCAGCCGATGGCGATGGCGAAATAGACCGGATGCACGTGCGCGCTGCCGCTCTCGATGAATGCCTTTGCGATCGGCGCGGCGGTGATCATCGCGACGGTCGCGGAACCTTGTGCGGTGCGGACGAGCGCGGTGATGAGAAACACCACGGGCAGGGCGAAGGATTGGGCGTGGCCGAGCACGGTGCCGAAAACTTCCGCGATGCCCGTCTGCCGCAGCACGCCGCCAAACGCGCCGCCCGCGCCGATGATCAGCACGATGACCGCGCCGGAGGCGAGCGCGCTGCCGACGGCATTTGCGGCGAGCTTTTTATCCGCGCGAAAAGCGAGCGGCAGCAGCGCGGCGAGCGCGCCGAGGGTGAGCGCCATGTCTTTTTCGCCGATGGTGTGGATGAGTCCGTACGGATGGGTGGCGTCGAGACCGATCAGCGCGACGGGCAGAAAGACGGGGGCCAGCGCGATCCAGAGCGATGGCAAAGCGCGCGTTTGCGGAGCAGGATTTTCCTCTTCGGGAAGGGCGAGTGTCTGTCCGCGGTTCACCACTTTCGCGAAGGCAACGCCCGTCAAGGCTGCGCCCAGACCGATCGCGGAGCCCATGCCGATCATCAAGCCGAGCGGCACGCCGAGTTCGCCCGCGACAAACAGCGGGCCTGGCGTGGGCGGGACGAGCGAGTGTGTGATCGTGCCGCCCGCGACGGTGCAGAGCACGAGCAGCAGGTAGTCGCGCTGTGTTTTTCGCACTACGGCTTTGAGCAGCGGCGCGAGGAGGACCATCACGGTGTCGAGCATCACCGGGATGCAGAGCAGGAAGGAGGTCGTGAAAAAGGCCCAGTGCGCGCGGGCCGCGCCGAGCCAGCGGAGCATCGCGGCGGCGATGGCCTCGGCGGCGCCGGAAAGCAGCATCGCCTCGCCGATGATCGTGGCCATCGCGATGAGGATGCCGAGGTTCGCGCACGTTTTTCCGAACTCCTCCGCGACGCGCGCCGACGCCGGTTTATCGGGAAATTTCGCCGCGTTTTTTGCGGTCAGCTCACCCTTCGCGACGCGTCCATCCGCGTAACCGCGGAGCGCGGCCGCAGGCGTGAGCAGCGCGACCGCATACGCGCCGAGCACGAGCGCGAGGAAGGCGTGAAGCCGCAGCCAGAGGATGCTGCCGACGACGATGACGAGTCCGCAGGCGAGGAGCGCGAGCGAGTTCATGGGGGCTCAGTGATTCGTGGCTTGGCGCTCCAGCCGCGCGGGGGGCACGGGGGGGGGGGGGGTCTGCCACCGGCACCTTTCACAAACCCCCCGGGGG
>JANNWY010000190.1:0-5596 GCA_031409335.1 Chthoniobacteraceae bacterium
TGGATGGCGTCGCTCCGTCGCGCCATGCGTATCCCCTGCCGAAGGCCGATCTTTCGAAGTGGCGCTCGCGCGCGGATATTTTGCCATGGCGCGGCGGAGCGACGCCATCCACCGGGAGCCGGAAAGGCAGAGGAAACCACCGCGTTGGCCCGCTCGCCGCTGGAGCGGCCAGCCACGGAGCTGGGGCCGACGCGGCGGCTGGCGATGAAATCGCGCCTTTGGAAAAAAAAGCTGGATTCTTTCCGAAAAAAACTCCCCCGACTAACTCGCTTGTCTCGGAGAGCCTGAGCTTGTCGAGGGCCGCTAGTCCGCTTGTCCGCTTGTCTCTGAGAGCCTGAGCTTGTCGAAGGCCGCTGCGGGGCAAAAGCCTTCGGTGCCCGTGGGGAAACGGGGGTTTCGGAGTGAGGGACCAAGTTCATACCGCAAATGGGGTTGCTTGAGGAACTGCGCGACTGACTTGTCGCTTCTGACGAATTTTGCGAAACCGATCAACAACAATCGTATTATTTCTCTCAAACCACTGCGACCGGGCTCCCGTCTTGGGCATGTTGAGTTTTGTAGTGCCTCACTTCGCTTCGCGGTGAGGCATGTTGAGTTTTGTAGTGCCCAACTTGGCTCTCGTCTTGGCATGTTGAGTTTTGTAGTGCCCAACTTGGCTCCCGTCTTGGGCATGTTGAGTTTTGTAGTGCCCAACCTGACTCCCGTCTTGGGCAGGTTGAGTTTTGTAGTGCCTCACCGACCTTCCCTTATGCACCCATTTAAGGTCTTTGCGGTCGCGCGGCGGGCGGTCCGAATGGCCCGATTCAGCCCGCGAAATATGCGCAACAAGCGGAAAGGGAGGCGCTTCCGCCGCCAGGTGGCACGTCTCGCAGACTGGCTGCGATCCGCCTTGCGGTGGACGGAGGGGTTACCTCGTTTGAATGCAACCGCGAACAACGCGAAGGGCGCGAAGGAAAGGGCAGGGGATGAATTCCGCAATGTACCCTCCTCCTTCGCGCCCTTGGTGTCCTTCGTGGTTTATCCCTCCGAACAAGCGGGTGCGCATGGCTGGCATGGGCAGTGCTATGTGGGAAGTCGCAAGTGAAACTTAAACCCACAAGAAAACTGTAGAACTATGGCTAAGAACGCGCTGCCGGCTAACATCGGCGACCTCATCAAGCTCGGGAACAAGATGGTCGGTGGCCTGACGGCGCTGGGCCAGTCACTCAATATCACCCAACTCTCGGCAGCGACGCTGCAGGCGCAGATCAATGGCTTCGCGGCTGCGCAGATGGATTTCAATACGACCCGCGATGCACGGCAGGCGGCTTCCACGGTCTGCACGGACCTTCATACAGACATCGGCGCATGGCTGCTGAAGGCGCGCGATGTCTTGTTACCCTATCTCGGGCGGTCGTGGTCGGCAGCTTGGATACCGGCGGGCTTTGTCAATCACTCGACGGCTGTGCCACCCTATGTGGGCGACCAGTTGAACTTACTTGGACTCATGGCGGCTTTCTTTACCGCGAACCCCAACTATGAAGACGCTGCGATAGGGATCACCGGAGCCTCGGGTGTTACTTTGAAAACGAACAGCAATGCGGCGGATAGCGCTTTCGATCTGGCGAAGACGACGGCGGCGACGAAGAAGGATGCGCGGGATGCGGCGCTGGAGACTTTGAAGGGTTCGATGCGGATGCTGGTGCGCATCCTCGATGAACTGCTGGATGCGGACGATCCGCGCTGGACGACCTTTGGCCTGAATATACCGGATGCGGATACGACTCCGGCGGCTCCGACAAATCTCACGGCGAATTTTGCCGACGGGCCGGTGCTGCTGGCGGCGTGCGATGCGGTGCCGCTGGCGACACGCTATCGGTGGCGGATCAAGGTGGCGGGGATCGATGAGAATTTCCGCCTGGCCGCGAGCACGAGATCGCCACTGGCACAGCTCGACAAGGTGCGTCCCGGGCAGGCGGTGGAGCTGATGGTGCAGGCGGCAAATCAGACTTCGCAGAGCCTGCCGAGTGAGAGTGTTTTTGTAACTCTGCCGACAGCGGCGGAGCGGGCGCAACCTGCGAAGGCTGCGGCGAATGGGCCGGGCGAGACGGCCCCAGGCTATACCTCGCTGCAAACCGCCAGCGAAGGCAATGGCGCGTCGCGCAGTGAAAGGAAGCCGGAGGCGAACGGGGCGCGGCATTAGGCGCGGGAGTTACTTTTTCTTGGTGTTGTTGTTTCATGGGGTGCCCCGGCGGGATTTTCCGCCGGGGCGCTCTGGCGATTAGCGGGCGTTACCGGTAATTTGGACACCATTGCACAGATTCAGGGCGGAAACTTGACGCCCGCTCGCCTTGATTCATGGTTCTGGCATCCTTTGCTATCAATCCCTGTGCTTCGATTAATGAAACGACTCAAGTCACTGATCCTGCCGCGAATCACCCGTTACGCCTTCAGTGCTGCACGGAGGGAGCGTCTGGGCAGCCGCGACTTTTTCTAGCCCTCCCTGGCCCATGCTCGCCGATACTTCCCCGCTCGCACCGATCGACATGCACGTTCACCTTGTCGGCAATGGCTTGCGCGGCGGCGCAGCTCCTGCCGTGGGGCCTTTTGATGGCGGCACCGGAAAACCGGGCGATCAACCCGGCCAGAGTTGATCGAGAAAGACGCCGAGGACGAAGACGACTCCGACGAATGCGTTGCTGGAGAAAAAGGCGCGGTTGATGGCGGCGAGGTCGCGTTTGGCGGCGGTCCAGTGCTCGAAGATGATCGCGCCGCCGATCATCGCGAGGCTCCAGTAAAATGCGCCGCCAAGGCCGGCGACCCAGCCAAACGCGGCGAGGACGGCGAGCATCATCCAGTGCAGCCATTTCGCCCAGCGCAGGCTGCCTGCGATGCCGAGTTTTACGACGAGCGAATGCAGGCCCTCGCCGCGGTCGAAGTCGTGATCCTGGGTGGCGTAGATGAGATCGAATCCGGCGACCCACAGCAGCACGGCGAGCGCGAGGACGAGCGGGGGCAGCGCGAATTTCCCCGTGACGGCAAGCCACGCGCCGACGGGTGAAACGGAGAGCGCGAGGCCGAGGAAAAAGTGGCTGAATGCGGTGAAGCGTTTCGTGAGGGAGTAGAAAAAGATGAGGACGAGCGCAACGGGCGAGAGGTAGAAGCAGAGCGGATTGATCCACCACGTCGTCGCGATGAAACCCGCCGAGCACGCGATCAGCAGCACGATCGCGGCGAGGCGCGAGATGAGCGTGTGGCGCTCGGCGGTGCGCGGATTTCGCTGGTCGATTTGCCAGTCGGCGAGGCGGTTGAAAACCATCGCCGCTGTCCGTGCGAGCACCATGCAAAGCAGGATGAGAGCGATCGTCCGCACGGGTGGCACGCGCTGCGCGGCGACGAGCATCGAGCCGAGCGCGAAGGGCAGCGCGAAGATCGTGTGCGAGAAACGCACGAACTTGAGCGTGCGCCCCACGGGCCCGGGCCTGCCGCGGCTCACTTTGCGTCCGGCTCGGGCTTCGGATCTTCCGCTTCGTCAAACATCCCCGTCACGCGGTCATCCACGCGCAGGTCGATGAGCCGCCAGACGTCACCCGAGAGGTAAAAATAGAACCTCCAGCGCAGCGGGAATTCCTTGTTCAGCGAAAGGTAAGTGCGCCGCAGCAGACGCGTGCCGACGTTCTTCGTCTCGACGAGTTCATAGCTCTGGATCGGACCGAACACGTCGATCGCCTCGCGCGTTTTCGCTTTCAGCGTTTTCAATTCCTCCGGCCGATCCGCGATCCGCGAGCCCTTCATCAAGCCCTCATACGCCGGATCGATTTCGTTCTTTTGCAACAACCCGAAAAAAATCCCCGCGACCTGCGCTGGCATGTCGTTCGCCGGAGTCGTCGCGGGCTTCGGCGCTTGAGCGACCGCTTGGGCGATCGCGGGTTTTGGCTTTTCCGTCTTCGCAGGCTTGTCCTGCGCATGGGAAATTGCCGGCGCGGTGAGCAGGACGAGGAGGAAAAAACGATGTTTCATGCGAGCAAAGATTCGAGGCGAGGGCGCGCCCGTGAGACGAGCGGCAGACCGTGTGCGAATGTCAGAACTTCGATTGGAAACCGCAACAGTTTTCGCAGCGACGCGCGCATTTCATCTTCATCCGCGCAGTATTTCGCGGGCAGCAGCGCGAGGCCGTCCGGTTCGAGATTCGTGAGCGCGTCGCCTACGACCATCCACCCGCGCGGATCGAACAGCGCGATCTCGCCCGGCCCCGCTCCGGGGATTTCGATGACTTCGATCTGGCCGAAGATCACGTCGCCATTGCCCACCGCATGGTCGATTTCCAAACCCGCCGCAGCGTGCGCGAACACCGGCACGCCAAACCGCTTCCGCATTTTTTCCACAGCGCGATCGTGATTCCCATTCGTCGCGACAATTCCCGCGATTTCGCCGAACGCGGAGAGTTCCTCCAGCGCCTCCGCCACCAGCGGGATCGGATCGACTAGGATGAGCTTCGCCCCGACGCGTATGGCGCAAGATGAGCAATCAACTTTCACCGACGGCTGAAAACGCTGCCAAAACCAAAGGCCGTCGCAGACTTGCTGGATTTCTTCGGCGGAAAGCACCCACGGCGTTTGCCATCCAGCAGCAGCCGCGTCAACCCCGCTCCGTGGCTTGCCGCTCCAGCGGCGAGCGGGACAAGTGGCGGAACCGCCTTTTACTCCTCCGCTTGCCCCGCTCGCCGCTGGAGCGGCATGCCACCGAGGAGGTACTCGCCCTCGCGCAAGTTTGGCCTTTGCGGGATTTTCCGCGACGTATCGCCCCAGTTTCCGCAGCCGTTCGCCATTGCGCACGATGTGATCGTAAGGCTCGTGCTGCCAGAACTGGCCGCTGCGCCCGTGGAGTTTGTTGATTTCCTTGGCTGTGAAGCTCATCCACGAATTCAGGATGGCACCGAGCGTGAAGCCGGGCAGCGGGGTGACGAGGACGTGGTAGTGATTTGGCATCACGACCCACGAGCCGAGCTGGTATCGTTCGCCGGTGAAATGTCCGAAGGCATTGCCGACGATTTGTGTGGCGCGCGGGTCTTTGAGGCGGCATTCGCCGAAGCCTTGATCGAGCCATTTCTCCAGCGTCATGCGGAAGCGGCGGTAGTATTCGGGGAGGAGTGCGGGTGGCAGTTCTGCGGGCCGTGTGTTCACTGGCAGGCCGTGGGCGCGGAGCCAGATGTGGAGTTCATCGCGGAGCCAGTGGAGCTTTTCGGCGGGGAGGGCGTCGGCGGTGCGGCCAGTGATGAAGTAGGTGACACCTTCCTGCCGCCAGTGCGGGAGACTGCGGCGGCTGCGCTGGATGTAGCTCCGTGGATTGAGCGCGTTCACGGGGTCTGCATAGTGGCTTGCCGCTCCTGCGGCGAGTGGGAAGTGTGCTGGGTTGGTGAACGGTAGGGCTGATTTTTTCTAAATTCTCCACGCGGTTGGAGACTTGGCGGTGATGGGATCAAAGGCCCGGCGGGAGTTTGCCGCCCGCAGATGATCGAGGAAGTCGCGGGTGGAAGTGCGTGGGTGTTTGCGTTGCCTTTGCGCAATCCAGGGGATGGCAAAGCTCAGCGCGAGCCGGCGCAACATGCCAAGGACAA
>JANNWY010000191.1:0-2991 GCA_031409335.1 Chthoniobacteraceae bacterium
GTTATTTCCATGGCGACCGCGCGCTGGAAGGCAACCGGCTTGACCGGCGAACAGCTCGCCACATTACGCGGTTTGAAATTTGAAGTCGCTGACCTGCCGGGCTGGTATCTCGGCGAGGCGACGGGCGAGCGCATCCGCGTGGACAACAACGCGGGCGGGAACGGCTGGCACATGGATGCGAGCGCGGAGGGTGATGCGCTCTTCGGCACGGTCGTCTCCCCGACTCGCCGCTACACCCATCCCGCGGGCGCGCCCGCCGGTCGCATCGATCTGCTCACGGCGATCCTGCACGAGATGGGTCACAGCCTCGGACTCGATGATTCCTATCTCCAGCAGGATCGCGACAGCCTGATGTATGGCTTCCTGACCAAAGGCGAGCGCCGCCTTCCAGCGAAAGACCAAGCCCTCGGCGCGACGCCGCACGCGGAGGCGCACCCGCACTTCCTCGGCACGCCGCTGACCATCGGCGACCTGCCCGCGGGCAAGTCGGTGACGATTACTTACGTGGTCACGATCAACGTCGGGACGACCGCCATTTCCACCTCCAGCCAGGGCACGGTCTCGGGCAGTAACATCGCCAGCGTGCTGACCGACGACCCGACGGTCGCGGGCACCGCGAACCCCACGGTCACGCCGATCCATCAACCGCCCGTCGTGAGCAATGTCGCCGTGGCGACCAACGAAGACACGACGCTGGCTTTTTCGGCGGCGAATTTCACCGGCAGCTACAGCGATCCGAACGGCGACGCGCTCACGACCGTGCGCATCACCTCCCTGCCGGCGAATGGCGTGCTGAAAGTGGGCGCGGCGACCGTCGGCAGCGTGCCGACGGATGTAGCCATCGGCAGCATCGGCACGCTTACGTTCGTGCCCACGGCGGACTTTAACGGAGCGACGAGCTTTGGCTGGAACGGCTCGGATGGCACGCTCTTCGCCGCGGCTGGCGCGACGGTGAACATCACGGTGAACGCGGTGAACGATAAACCGACCTTCACCGCTGCAAACCCGCCCGCGGTCGGCGAAGACGCGGGCGCGCAGACCGTCGTCGGCTGGGCGACTTTCAATGCCGGCGCTGCGAACGAATCAGGACAAGCCGTGCTCGCTTACGCGGTCAGCAGCGTCAGCAACGCCGCGCTCTTTTCCGCCGGCCCGAGCGTCGCCGCGAATGGCACGCTCACTTACACCCCGGCGACGAATGCGAATGGCACCTCGACGTTCCAAGTGCGCGTGCAGGACAACGGCGGCACCGCGCTCGGCGGCATCGACTTGTCCGATCCGCAGACTTCCACCATCACCGTGAATGCGGTGAACGACGCGCCGATCATCACCGGGCAGTTCGCCGTCTCTACCGTGGAAAACACCGCGCGCACGATCGGCCTCGCCGACCTCACCGTGACGGACAGCGACAACACGTATCCCACCGGCTTCACGCTGACGGTGCAAAACGGCGCGAACTACACGCGCGTCGGGAATGCAATCACGCCCGCGCTCGGCTTCGTCGGAACGCTGAGCGTGCCCGTGCAGGTGAACGACGGCGCGGCCAACAGCAACGTCTTCAACCTCGCCGTGACGGTGAACCCGACCGATGCGCACGCCGCCGTCAGCACCAGCATCGTGCCGGAACCCGGCGGCGGGTTCCGCATCACCTTCCTCGGCAGCCCCGGCGTGACTTACACGATTCAGTTTGCGACGATGCTGCCGCTCTCGCCGTCACCGATCGCGTGGCAGGCCCTCGGCACGCGCACCGCCGACGCGACCGGCCGCTACAGCCTCGTGGATATCCCACCCGCGAACACGCCGATGCGCTACTACCGCTCCGTGCTGCCGTATCGGAATAACTTCAACGCTGGCCTCGGCACCGCGACCTTGCTCGGCAGCGCGACATTGACGAATCAAGCCGTGCAACTCACCGATGCGATCGGCGGCCAAGTCGGTTCGGTCGTGCTCACCGGCATCGCGCCCGGGCCGGCGTTCAGTGGCTTCACCGCGAAATTCAACGTCGCGATGGGCCCGACGAACACGGCACCCACCCCCGCGGACGGCATCAGCTTCGCGGTCGGCAATCTGGGCGCAGTCGCCTTTGGCGAAAACGGCCCCGCCACCGCGCACATCCTCACCCTCGCTTTGGACACCTACGAAAACGGCGCAGGCATCCCCGAAGCGCTCGGCATCCGCCTCATTTCAAACGGCACCGTGCTCGCCTACAACCCGACCAATCCCTACACCAACGCCCTGCCCGTCCCCGTCGAAGTGAGCTTCGACGTTTACACCGGCGCGACGGTGAAATTCAACGGCGCAACGATCTTCACCAATGTCGCTGTGCCCGGCTTCAGCTTTCAGGTCGGCGATCGTTTCGGCTTCGGTGGCCGCACCGGCGGGGCCGACGAACGCAACGTGATCGACGACGTGGAGATCACGCCGCGGTGACCCGAACGGCGGTGCAGGAGGGCGACCAAGGAGGGGCGACACTCCTGTCGCCCGGTGTGTGGCGAGGGAAGTATGGAGGCCGGTCCGTCCGCAGCCCCTCCGGCGACAGGTGTGTCGCCACTCCATGTGCGTTCCTGGATCGCGCGCGCAGCGAGGATGACGCGCATGGACTCTCTTTCAATCGCACCCGCCGCTTCGCAGTCGATTCTTCTGGAATCGCATCAGCATTTTTCTGTAAAAAAGCCACGGCCTGCCAGTCGTGGGTCGTTGGACACGGAGGCAGGCCGCCCACCCAGAACCAGGAAAAATCTTATGAACTCGTCTCGCGCAATTTGGTTGTCTCATCTCCCTGTCGGAACTGCGTTGTTCGCCGCACTGATACTAGCCTTCGCTGGCGAGTCGCCCGCCTCGGCCGCGCCCATCATCACCGCGACCAAGGACGACAACCTCGCCGCGGGGCTCCGCAAGCTTCCGGGGAATACGATCACTTACACCATCACCATCGGGAACTCCGGCGATGCGACGGCGACCAGCGTCCTTTTCACCGATCCCGATCCGGCCAAT
>JANNWY010000192.1:0-10791 GCA_031409335.1 Chthoniobacteraceae bacterium
CCTCAAAGCCATGAACTGCCCGCACCACCACAAGCTCTTCGGAGCGGTGCCGCGCAGTTATCGCGACTTACCCCTTCGCCTCGCCGAGTACGGGACGTGTTATCGCTACGAGCAGAGCGGCGAACTCTTCGGCCTCATGCGGGTGAGGGCCATGCAGATGAACGACGCCCACATCTACTGCACCGAGGAGCAATTCGCCTCCGAGTTTCAGGCCGTGAACGAGATGTATCTCAAGTATTTCGGCATCTTCGGGATTGATCGCTACCAGTTTCGCTTCAGCACCCACGACCCGCGGGAACTCGGGAAGAAATTCGTCGATCACTCCGAACTCTGGCTCAAGACCGAGAAGATGGTGCGCGACGTCCTCATCGCCTCCGGCGCACCCTACGTCGAAGTCCCCAACGAAGGCGCCTTCTACGGCCCGAAGATCGACATCCAGATTTGGAACGTCATCGGCAAGGAGTTCACGCTCGCTACCAATCAGGTCGATTTCGCCGTCCCCGCCCGCTTCGGCCTCACCTACAAGGATCGCGACAACACCAGCAAAACCCCGCTCTGCATCCACCGCGCCCCGCTCGGCACGCACGAGCGTTTCATCGGCTTCCTCATCGAACACTACGCCGGAAACTTCCCGCTCTGGCTCAGCCCCGAGCAGGTGCGCATCCTTCCCATCGGCGACGATGAGCCATTAGTCGCATACGCCCAATCCGTCCTATCCGAGCTGCGAGGCCACGGAGTCCGCGCCACTTTGGACAACAGCACCGACCCGATCAAAGCCAAGATCGCCAACGCCGAGCAAATGAAAGTCCACCACATGCTCGTCCTCGGAAACCGCGACCTCGAAGCCGGCAGCATCAGCGTCCGCATCCACGGCAAAGGCCCGCAAGGCGCAAAGCCGCGCGCGGAGGTGATCGCAGACATCCTCGCGATGATCAAAACCCGGCAGGCGTAAAGTCTCACGCTTCCCGCGAGCAAACCCGAAACGCCGTTCACTTGCTGGTCAAGAGGGCGCTTCTTGAAACTCGCTCTTTCCATCAGCAATTCTCCAGTTTCCACGGCAGTTCGATTCAGGCGTCCTTAGAAAATGCTGCTCTCGCCGCATTGAAATGGTTATACCGCAAGAGGGTTCGATCTCCACACACCATGCCTACGCAAACTTCACCCAGCGGAATCAAATATCACCTCATCGCATTCGATGCTTCCGGCAAAGAGCGCGGTGATGATCCGAATGGAAGGATGGGCGACAAAGTGCTCGCGGCTTTGCGGGATGAGGCAGTCACCGATGTCTTCCTGATGAGCCACGGCTGGCAGGGCGATGTACCTTCGGCGATCCGCCAATACAACCGGTGGATCGACGCGATGGCAGCCTGCACCGCGGATCGCGCGGCGATCGAAAAGGCGCGCGGGAATTTCCACCCGCTCATCGTCGGCCTGCACTGGCCAAGTCTCGCGTGGGGCGACGAGGAGCTTCCCAGTGGCAACGTCTCCTTCGCCGCGCCTGGCGATTCCCCGGTGGACGAGCTCGTGAATCAATACGCTGCCCGGCTCGCGGATACTCCCGCGGCCCGCGCTGCGCTGAAAACCGTGATCGAATCCGCGCTCAACGAAATCGCGCCGGACACGCTCCCGCCCGAAGTGCGCGAGGCCTACATCACGCTGAACTCGGAGGCTGGTCTCGGCAGCGGCGGCGAGGACGCGGACCCCGGGGCGGATCGCGAAGCATTCAATCCCGATCGCGTTTATGAAGCGGAACTCGAGGGCGTGAGCTTTGGCTGGCCGAGCCTCGGCGGGCTGCTCGCGCCGCTGCGCACGCTTACTTTTTGGAAGATGAAAGATCGCGCAAAGGCGTTCGGCGAGACGGGCGGTTTCAACTTCCTCAAACAAATCCAGCAGACCGCTGGCGCGAATGTGCGCGTGCATCTCATGGGCCACAGCTTCGGCTGCATCGTCGTGTCATCCGCACTCGCCGGGCCCGGCGGCGCGGGCCAGCTCGTGCGCCCGGTGAATACGCTCGTGCTTTTGCAGGGCGCGCTTTCGCTGTGGTCGTTTTGCTCCGACATTCCCTCGAAACCGGGACGCGCCGGTTTCTTCCGCTCCATCATCGCGAGCGGCAAAGTCAGCGGCCCGATCCTCACCACGTTGTCCGCGAAGGACACCGCGGTCGGCCGCTTCTACCCCATCGGTGCCGGCGCGCGCGGCGATGTGCAATTCGCGCCCGGCACGCTCCCGAAATTCGGCGCAGTCGGCTCCTTCGGCGCGCGCGGCCCCGGGCTGAACATCAACGACATCGAGCTCCAGTCCGCGACTTATCCGTATCAGTTCAAACCCGGCCAGCTCTACAACATCGAGAGCACTAAATTCATCTGCGAAGGCGGCGGCACTTCCGGCGCGCACAACGACATCGCGAAGCCGGAAGTCGCTCACGCATTTTGGTGCGCGGTGAAATAACATCACTCCGTCATGTTCCGTTCCCGCTACCCGACTCCGGGCTCCAGTCCCGCAACCCTCATTCCCGTCCCCGCCGAGTGCGATCCGCAAAAGCCGATCATCAAACTCGTCGAATACGATCTCACTTCGATCAACGAACGGGGCATCGAAAATCTCGCCGACCTGCCCGACGCGGCGCTCAGTGATGGCAAAGTCCGCTGGCTCGACGTGGACGGCCTCGGCGACATCGAAGTCTTAAAAACGATCGGCGAAAAATACGGCCTGCATCCCCTCGCCCTCGAAGACGTGCTGAACATGGGCCAGCGCCCAAAGGTCGAGACCTACGACAACCATCTCTTCATCGTCATGGACATGGTTTACTACGACGGCGAGCGGCGCATGTGCGGCGAGCAGGTCAGCATGTTCCTTTGCAAGAACATCCTCATCACCATCCAGGAGGAAGTCGGCCAGGATGTCTTCGATCCCGTGCGCGCCCGCATCCGCACAGGCCGCGGCTACATTCGCAAATCCGGCGTCGATTACCTCACCTACGCGCTCATCGACTCGATCATCGACCACTGCTTCCCCGTGCTCGAACTGCTCGGCGATTCCATCGAGAAACTCGAAGACGAAGTGCTCGCGAAACCGACCCGCCATTGCGTTCACAAAATCCACCACAACAAACGCACGCTCATGCAGCTCCGCCGCTACGTGTGGCCCGGCCGTGATGTCGTCACCGCGCTCTTGCACGACGACAGCGACTACATCACCGACGGCACCAAAGTTTTCCTGCGCGATTGCTACGATCACACGATCCAAATCATGGACCTGCTCGAAACCTATCGCGACGTGAACTCGGGCCTCATGGAGCTATACCTTTCTGCCGTCACCATGAAGACGACCGAGATCATGCGCGTACTCACGGTCATGTCGTCGATCTTCATTCCGCTAACTTTCATCGCAGGCGTCTATGGCATGAACTTCGATCGCGAAGACGGCTGGTGGAACATGCCCGAACTACACCAGCCCTGGGGCTATCTCGCATGCCTGTTCCTGATGGTCAGTATTTCTGTCGGGCAGATCATTTTCTTCAAACGGAAAAAGTGGCTGTGAGGAATTGCGGATTGCGGACCCCCTAGCGGTTCTTCCATTTGCGATCGGCCATTTGCCATTCGTCATGAACGCCGCCCTGCACACCGCCGCGCACCCATCATCCGCGCACGAGAGCGTCTTTTTGCCGTGGTTAAAACGGGCCGCCGCCATCGCCAGTCGCGAGCGCCTGCCGATCGCGGTCGTCGTGCCGTTTCGCAGCGACGCCTATTATCTGAAAGCCCGCGCGCTCACTGCCGGCATCGGTTTGCTCGGCCTGCATTTCATCACGCCCGGCGAACTACGCGAACGCCTCTCGCGCCATCTCGGCATCACCGCGCGCGTGCCAATTCGCGAGCATTTGCACCTGCTCCTCGCCACTGCCGCCGATCGTCGCGGCGACGCTGCCAGCATCGCCGCATCACCGGATCGTCTGCTGAAAGCCGTCGATCTCGTGAGCGCGGGCGGCTGGGATTTCTCCGCGACCGGCCCCGCCGCGCTGCGCCCGATCGTCGCGGATTTTGAAAAGCTCGTCCGCGCCGCCGGCTTCCAAACCATGCACGCCGCCGATCGTGCGCTGCTCGAAAACACGCGCACGGCCACGCCGCATTTCGCCGCGCTCTTCATCACCGGCTTCGACGCCATGCACTGGCCGCTCTGGCCGCTGCTCGCCGCCGCGACGCTTTCGGCAAAATCGACGACCGTCTGTCTCACCGATCCGCGCCCCGAAGCCGAGACCCTCGACGCCACATGGATCGGCACTTGGGAGGAAACCTTCGGCGCGGCGGAACCCGTCCCCGCCGACGACTCACCGCGGCCATTGGTGGAAGTCCTGCAATTGCCGAACCATCGGAAAACGCCTTCACGCGAGATCGAATTCCTCATCGGCCATGACACCGCGGAGCACGCGCAGGCAGTCGTCGGCAAAGCGATGCAATTCCTCGCCGATCCAGCGTGCGAGCGGCTCGGCATCGTTTTCCCCGCCGCCGGGGCGCTCTCCCGCCGCGTCGCCGCACTGCTCGCCGAGCACGAAATCCCGCACAACGACGGCCTCGCGCACCAGGCGCCCGGCGATCTCGAAGACGCCGCGTGGCCCGCATGGCTCGCGCTTCAGGAAAGTCCGCGCATTCCCGCGCTCCTGAGTTTCCTTCGCGAATACGACGCGCCCGATCGACTTTTCGCCGGGCTCCCGCTCGCGGAAATCGACGACGCCCTCACGCGACTCTTCAACGATTTGCTCATCGACGACCTCGCCGTCGTCGCGGAATTTTTCACCCAACATCCGCGCAAACGCCACGCCGCCACGCTCGCCACCGGCATCCGGGCGCTGCCGGTTCTTCCCGCACGCGCGACGCTCGCCGAGTTCATCAGGAAGACCGGCGAGATCTTGCAAACGCTGGACTGGCAAAGGCGGGCCGAGGAATTCTCCCGCCTCGCCGAAGCCTGGGACGCATCGCCCGCCCTCCCAGTCTCGCGCCGCACTTGGCTCGGCTGGCTGCGCGAAACACTCGTCTCCTGGCGGGCCACGCGCGCGGCATCCGGCAATCATCCCTACAGCCGCGTGCATCTGCTCCCGAGCCTCCAGGCCGAGTCGCAGTCGTGGACGCACCTCATTGCCGCCGGACTCAGCGAAGGCCAGTGGCCGCCGCCGTTCGAGGATGCGGGATTTCTCGGCGAGGATGAAATCGACGCGCTCAACCGCCGCGTCCGCACACTCAACAAAAGCGCTATCACGCAAGGTTCGCAGGGCGAAGGCCACGAAACCATCGAGCCCGGCAAGACCCTCTGCCTCGGCCCCACCCAACGCCGCGAACTCGCCCTCCGCCAGTTTCTCAACACACTCGAATCCGCCACCGTCGCCGTCGCCGCCACCGCGCAACTCTACGACGAAACCGCGCCCGACCGCCGTCTGAACCCAAGCGACTTTTTCACGCGCCTCTATTTCTGCGCGCGCGGTCGCGCCGTCTCGCAAGGCTCGATGACCGCACTGCGCACGGAAACCAGACGCTGGCTCGACGCGAGCGGCCTGTGGAAAACCAGCGCGCCCGATCTGGCCGCGGTCCAGCAAACGCGCGCCGCCTTCGATGCGCGCCGCGATCCCGCGCAACCCTTCGGCGAATACGAATTTTCCCTGCGCACCCCGCTCGCCGCGCCGCTGCGCCTCTCCGCGACCGATTGGGAAAAGGCGCTCACCGCACCAGCGCTCATCTGGATGCGACGCCTGCTCGGCGTCGATGCAAACGCGGACAGCGATGAAACGCCGTGGAGTCTCGCCACCGGCCAGTGGGTCCACGCCTGGCTGCGAAAGATCTCGGACGAACCCGGCACGTTCACACTGCTGCCCGCGCCCGAGCGGATCGTCGCCGTCGTCGCGGAAAATGCGTGCGACTTTCGCGATCGCATCCGCGCGATCCTGCGGAAATGCGGACGCTCCGTTCCCGAGTGGTGGCTCTCCTCGTGGCAGCAGGCGTTCCAAATCGCCGATCGGCTCGCGCATCGCATCGCCGATGTGAAAGGCCGCACGCATCTCGCGACCGAGTGGAAATTCGACGACACCGCGATCCCGCTCGCGGACGACGCTGCGCTCCACGTTCACGGTCGCGTCGATCTCATCCTCGCCACTTCGCCCGAGTGCGAAGATGCGTGGATCGTCGATTTCAAAACTGGAAATCGCAAAGCGCTCGCCGCCAAAAAACTCCCTGCTGGCGAGGGCCTCCAGCTCGCGCTCTACGCGCTCGCCCTTCACCAGCGCAGCGCTCGCGCAGTCGGCGCCAGCGTGCTGACGCCCGATCTCACCCTCGACCTCCCGCAACTCACGCTCGTCGATTTCACCACGCAATCCGCGCTCTGGCGTGGCCTGTTTGAAATGCAGGAAAGTGGAATCTTCGGGATGCGCGGCGCACTCCGATCCGAGTTCGACTTCAACGCCGACTACCCACTCGCCACCCTCGCGATTGATGAGGAAGTGCTGGAGCAAAAGTGGGCGATGACGCATCCCGACTTCGCCGACGCTGGAGAAATAGGGAACCCATGAACTTTCAACGTCCAACTTTCAACTTCCAACGTTCAACGGGACTGACCCGCCGCAATGCTCTTCTTTCGACGTTGAAAGTTGAAAGTTGGACGTTGGACGTTCTCCTCTTCCGACTATGAGCGCGCCTTTCGACCAGCCGCAGCGCGACCGCTTCATCACCGAGTTGGATCGCAATTTTTCCGTCGTCGCCTCCGCCGGCAGCGGAAAGACGCGCGCGATCACGGATCGCATCACCGCCATCGCACGCAGTCCACGCGCAACGGAACTGCTGCCCACGCTCGTCGTCGTCACCTTCACCAATCGCGCCGCCGACGAAATGCAGCAGCGCGCGCGACAATGCATCCTCGACGAGCGCGTGTCGCTCGATGTCCTCGCCGCGTTCAATCGCGCGTTCTTCGGCACGATTCACAGCTTTTGCGTGAAGCTCCTGCGCCAGCACGGCCATCATCTCGGGTTGCCGGGAAAACTCGACCTGCTGCAAAATGACAGCGCGCTTTGGATGGAATATGTGCAGCAGCAGACCACGCTCGCCACGCGGCTCACCGACGCGCAACGCCGATGCCTGCTGCGTCTCGTGCCCGTGCGCGAACTCATGGAACTCGGCCGCACCGCGAACGCGCCTGGCGACGCGGAGACACCGCGCGATTGCCCGCCGGTCGAATGTGACAACGTATTCGCCTTCATCGGAAGAGGCGCGGCGAAGAATACGATCGCGGCCACACAAGAGCGGCTCCGCGAGTGGGAGCGCGCGTGGCGCGAGGGCGACGGCTTCCTGCCGCTGCCGGAATGCAGCTCAAAGGCAAAAGAGTTCGCGGCTTTGTGGGAGACGACGCTCGGACCGATCCGCGAGTGGTTGCGCTGCTGCTCGCTCCACACGGCTGCGGAAATCGCGCGGGAATATCGCGCGTTCCGGCTCGCAAAAGGCGCGATCCGTTACGACGATCAGATCTCGCTCGCGGGCGAGCTGCTGCGCGCGCCGGAAGCCGCGCGCCGCATCCGTGAGCGGAACTACCGCGTCATCCTCGACGAAGCGCAGGACACCGATCCCGCGCAGTTCGACGTGCTGCTCGCGATCACTCACCCGCCGGATGCCACCAGCGAGCATCCGCGTCCCGGACACTTCTGCATGGTCGGCGATTTCCAGCAGTCGATCTTTGGGGAACGCGCGGATCTTTCGCACTATCGCAGCGTTCACGATGCGCTGATCAGCAGCCCGGCGGGTGAGTCCGTCACGTTCTCGGTCACATTCCGCCTGGATGAAAAGCAGATCGAGTTTGTGAATGAGATCTTCCCGAGCGTGCTCACCAACACGGATCGGCAGGTCGCGTTCGTTCCGCTCAATGCCCGCCCAAATGTGCTGCCCGGCCAGATCATCCGCTTCGACCTCGGCGAGCTGCCACAGATGGATGGATGGAACGATTGGAAACGCACGCAACTCGAAGCCCGCCGACTCGCCGCATGGCTGCGCGAGCAAGGCCTGGAGCGGCTCCGCGCGCGATCGTGGCGCGATGTCGCGATCCTGTGTCCGCGCAAAAATTGGTTTGCACCACTGCGCGACGCACTGCGGGCGGAAGGCATCGAAGTACAGATTCAATCCGAGCGCGATCTCAAGGGCGACAGCCCGGCATACGCGTGGTTCACCGCACTCGCCGCCATCATCGCCGCGCCGCGCGATGGCTACCAAATCGTCGGCGTCCTGCGGGAAGTGTTTGGCATCTCCGATCACGAACTCGCCGCATTTTCCCAAGCCGACGGCACCCGTTTTCAAATCGCCACAGCAACTGCGCGCACCGGCGTCGTTGGCGAAACGCTGAACCTGCTCGCCGGAATTCGCACCCGTGTCGCCGACCTCCCGCTCTTCACCGCGATGCAGGAAATCGTCAGCGCCACGCGCCTCCGCGATCGGCTCCTGGCCTTGCCTGCGGATGTGTTTGAACACTCAACCACCGAACTCGACGACCTGCTCACCCTCGCCGCAAGCGCCGAGGCCGCGGAGAAAACGCTCGCGGACTTTGCCGAAGATCTGCGCGCGGATTTCAGCGCGACTCGCGAAGTGCGGACCACCTCGCGCGATGCGATCCAGCTCATCACGATTCACAAGGCGAAGGGCTCCGAATGGCAGGCCGTCATCATTCCATTTTTCGCGCGCGGCGTGCGGCAGCGGAGCCGCGGCTACCCGCGCCTGCTCAGGCATCCCGGCACGGGCGTGCTTCACCCCGCGCTCGATGCGGAAGACATCACCGCCGGGCTAAAGGAACTGCTCGATATGGAGAGCCGCCAGGAGCTGGAGCGTCTGCTCTACGTCGCGCTCACCCGCGCAAAACACACGCTCGTCCTAGCGCACGATCACGCGCTTTTCAGCGGCAAAACCGGGCTGCCGAAAAATGCGCCCGCGCGGCTCCTGAATTGCGGCGAACCATCGCGCTTCACCGCACTGCAAACCACGCTCGCGCCGTGCGCCGCGACCCGTGCGCATCAAGCCGCCACGCTCGAAAACCGTGCCCTCGAACACACCGTCGAGCCGCTGCTCCCCTGCCCGCCCGACGCTTTGTCCGCCGCCCGCGCACGCGCCACGCTTTTCATCAAACGCAATCCCAGCGCCCTCGCCGAAGCCGCGCTCGCGGACGCTGAATCCACCGCGTTTCTCGAACCGATCCCACAACATCGAGGCACCGAAAACTCCGGCACGCGCTACGGCATTCGGTGGCACAGTTTTATGGAGCGCGTCGACTGGCGGGCCGATCCCGCAGCGTGGGATTCGCTCTTTGGTGAGGCACTCGGCGATTCACCGGAAGCGGAACTTTTCACCACGGAATGGACCCAGCTCCGCGACCAGCTCGCCGGCAACAGCGAACTCGCGCGACTCCTGCGAAAACCCGGTCTCATCGCCCACGCGGAAATGCCGTTCCTGTGGGCGATGAACGAACGCGAGTGCCTCGAAGGCATCATCGACCTCGCCATCTTCGACCCCGCGACCGGGGCGTGGCTCATCCTCGATTGGAAAACGAATCGTCCCACGGATGGCGGCGCGCAGAGTCTGCACGACCACTACCGCCCGCAACTCAGCGCCTATTGGCGGGCCGTTTCCCAGATGCTCGGCGCGCCCGTCAGCGCCGGGCTCTACTCCACCGCCTTCGCACGCTGGCTGCCGTATGAATCTGACGCACTCGCGGCAGCGTGGAGTTCACTTGAAAATCAGCCGGCGAAGATCGCAAACGCGCTGGCTGAACGGTAGTCCGCGTCATTGCCGCAGCAGGATCATGCTGGCGAAATTGATCGCTTGAGCCCGGCCTTCGCGATCGGTGAGAAAGACGACTTGCTCATCCACGTACATGCCCGCCGGTAGCGCACAGACATTCCGGTTCACGGGCGTGAGCCGGTAATCGACCATGTTTTCCGTCATCGCATAAAAATGGCCGTGTCGCTCGCTGATGATGAGCGGGATGAAGTCCGGGCCGTAACTGCCGAGGAAAGCGCGCCACTCCTGCGGCAGCGGGGCGGGCCTGGCTGGAACGCGAGTGTATTTTTGTGAGCCGATCGAGAAGGTGCCGCGCTCGAATGCGACGGGCGCGGCGTCTTCGATCCGGCTGTCGGCGGCAAATTGCAGCGGTCCCAGCGGCGTGAATTTCGTGTGCTGCCCCGCGAGGTTTCCCACGAGTTTTCCATCGCGCACTTCGAGCCGCGCCCAATGACTCTGCGATTCGTAATCACCCGCGAACGCGGCGAGATCGTCCGGCTGGAAAGGCGCGGGCGGTGCGGGCGGACGCTCGCCGTTTTTCGCATCGAGCATGAGCGAAAGCGCGGCATTGCTGATGCGATGCACCCGCGCATTCACGATGTCTTCGTTCGCCAAAACGATGATCGCGAGCTTTGCGTCGGGCAGCACGACGAGCCAAGTGCTGTGACCATAAACCGCGCCGCTGTGGCTGACGGTGCGATGTTCGCGAAATTTTCCGATGAGAAAACCGAGGCCAAAACCGGCGGCGTCCACGGTCAGTTGCGGACGCCACATTTCAGCGAGTGTTTCCGGTTTCACAAGACGGCCATCGTTCGCGATCAGCGCGGATGCGAAGCGGGCGATGTCCTCGACGGGCGCGTAAAGATTGCCCGCCGGGATTCTTTTCTCGACCGCGGACGATGTCGCGCGTTTTGCGTCCGCACTCATCGCGAATGACGGCAAACTCGTGAAACCAGAAACGTTCGCCGATATGTGCCGTCCACAACTAACGACAGACGCCGCC
>JANNWY010000193.1:0-110407 GCA_031409335.1 Chthoniobacteraceae bacterium
GAACTCCGGCACTTCCTTCTCCAAATGGGCGACCAGGCTCGTGATCTGCGCAGGCTTCGTGCGGCAGCGCGGCTGGCTCTTTGCTTCCACGACCGCCCAGGCCGGCGGCAGGTGCGCAGCCCGCAGTTTTTTGACCGCTCCATTTTCCAGTTCCCGCACCCAAAGATTCTTCGGAGACTTGTGCGCCTGGTAATAATCTCCCCCGGCGCAACGGGCGTAACCCGCAGTCTCACCCAGTTTGCGCCATGCGCTCACCTTGTAACAGGTGCCTTGGAAAAGCGCCGGATCCACAAACGTCTCTGCCACCGCCACGGGATGTCCCCATCGCTCCTGCCAGTCGGCGCGCAAACGCGCGAGCATCATTTTCATGAACCGACTGACCAGGTTGGGCGCGTGGCACTCCGGCAGGATCAGCAGCCGCGCATGATTAGCCACCAGCGCCAAGCGCCGATGCCTCTGCTCATCGCTCCAGCCAATCCACGCGTCCCGTGCCCGCAAATGTCGCGAACCCGCGCTCCAAGCCGCCAACCCAAGCCACTCCCCCCGATAGGTCGCCACATAGCGCAAGTGTTCCCCCACCAGTTGCCGAACTCTGCAGATAATGATGTCGCACCACCTGTGCATCAAAATGAACCTGTTCCTGCGACTCGATCAGCCGCACCTCCAGCAGCTCCAAAACTTCCTGCTCTTGCAGGGCCGGACGCCGAAATCGAATCGCTGGTTTTTCCATGCCATTGATTTCAGCACCTTCGGGGAATCTTGTTCAGCGTTTACCCTTTAACCTCTTATCGTCAGCCTTCTGCGCTAAAACTTAATTCAGCCCTAGGTGAACGGTCCCGCCAATTGTCCCGCTCGCCGCTGGAGCGGCAAGCCACGGGGCGATCTCACGCCTCCAGCAATTGCCGCAAGACGAACGGCAGAATCCCACCGTGGCGCACGTAATCGACTTCGATCGCCGTATCGATGCGGCTGCGCAGCTTCACCGTGCCGGTCGTACCGTCGGTGCGATGGATCACGAGCGTCACGTCGCTCATCGGTTTGATGTCGTTGCTGAGGCCGAGCAGGTCGAAGGTTTCGGTGCCGTCGAGGCGGAGCGTGCCGGCGTCCACGCCTTCGGGGAATTGCAGCGGGAGCACGCCCATGCCGCAGAGATTGCTGCGGTGGATGCGCTCGAAACTTTGCGCGACGACGGCTTTCACGCCGAGCAGGCGCGTGCCTTTCGCGGCCCAATCGCGCGAGCTGCCGGTGCCGTATTCCTGACCGGCGAAGATGATGAGCGGCACGTCGCTCGACTGATATTTGATCGCGGCATCGTAGATCGGCATCACGGTGCCTTCGGGTTGATGTTTCGTCACGCCGCCTTCGGTGCCGGGGGCCATCAGGTTTTTGATGCGCACATTTGCAAAGGTTCCGCGCGTCATGATGCGGTCGTTGCCGCGCCGCGAGCCGTAGCTGTTGAAATCCTCGTACGCGACTTCGTGCTGCGTGAGGTATTCGCCGGCGGGCGAGGTTTTCTTGATCGCGCCTGCGGGCGAAATGTGGTCGGTCGTCACGGAGTCGCCGAAGATGCCGAGCGGGCGCATGCCGTGCAATTCACCGATCGTGCCGGGCTCCATGCCGAAGTTCGTGAAGAACGGCGGTTCCTGAATGTAAGTGCTCGTTTCATCCCACGCATACACGTCGCCGACGGTGCTCGGGATTTCGTTCCATTTCGGATTTTGCGTGGCGAAGTCCGTGTAAAGGCGGCGGAAAACTTCCGGGCTGAGCGCGCTCTCCATCGCCGTGGTGATCTCGGCGAGACTCGGCCAGAGTTCGCGGAGGAAGACGGGCGTGCCACTTGCGTCGATCGTGATTGGCTCGGTCGTGAGGTCAATGTCCACGCGGCCCGCGAGCGCGAAGGCGACGACGAGCGGCGGCGACATGAGGAAGTTCGCCTTGATGTTTTGATGCACGCGCGCCTCGAAATTGCGGTTGCCGCTGAGCACGCTGGCGGTGATGAGATCGTTCTTCGCGATGGCCTCTTCCAGCGCGGGGTGAAGCGGGCCGCTGTTGCCGATGCAAGTCGTGCAGCCGTAGCCGACGGTCTGGAAACCGAGCTGATCGAGATAGGTCTGGAGACCAGTTTTTGTAAGGTAATCCGTGACAACGCGCGACCCTGGCCCGAGCGAAGTTTTCACCGCCGGATTCACCGTGAGCCCGCGCTCGACCGCTTTTTTCGCGAGCAAACCCGCCGCGAGCATCACGCTCGGATTCGACGTATTCGTGCAGCTCGTGATCGCCGCGATGAGCACGGACCCGTGCCCGATTGTCGTGTCCGCGGGCCGGTAGGAAGTGCGCGTGATGTCTTCCGCCGGAGTCGGCGCGGGCCGGTTCGTCACCATCTCCGCGACGTTCGCCGGAGCCCCTTCGCGCATGTGCGTGGAGCCGGTGGTGCCTTCGGTGGAAAAGAGTTCGGGGGCCGCAGTCGGCGCGCTGCCGTTGATATGCACGGGCACTTTGTTCGCCAAATCCGCCGAGGTTTTTCCGTAGCCGCCGTCTTTCAGCGTCTTCGTGAAAAGGTCGGTAAAGGTGCTCTTCAAATCCGGCAGATTGATGTGATCCTGCGGGCGCTTCGGTCCGGCCACGCCGGGAACGACGGTCGAGAGATCGAGTTCGAGATCGACCGAATAATCGATCTGCCCCTTTTGCGGAATGCCCCACAAACCCTGCGCCTGGTAGTAATGCTCGAACGCCAGCACCGCATCGAAGTCCCGCCCCGTGCCGCGCAGATAGCGCACCGTCTCATCGTCCACGCCAAAGAAGCCCATCGTCGCGCCATATTCGGGAGCCATGTTCGCGATCGTCGCGCGATCCACGACCGGCAGCGATTCCGCGCCGGGTCCGTAAAATTCCACAAACTTCCCGACCACCTTCGCCTTGCGCAGCATTTGCGTGATGTGCAGCACCACATCGGTCGCCGTCACGCCCTCGCTCACGATGCCGGTGAGATGCACGCCGACGACTTCGGGCGTCAGGAAATACACGGGCTGCCCGAGCATCCCCGCCTCCGCCTCAATGCCGCCCACGCCCCAGCCGACGACGCCGAGTCCGTTGATCATCGTCGTGTGCGAGTCCGTGCCGACGAGCGAATCCGGGTAATACACGCCGTCTTTTTCGAGCACACCTTTCGCGAGATATTCGAGATTTACCTGATGCACGATGCCGATCCCCGGCGGCACCACACCGAAAGTCTGAAACGCCTGCTGCCCCCATTTCAGCAGCATGTAACGCTCGCGATTCCGCTTAAATTCGAGATCCAGATTCATCCGCAGCGCCTGCGCCGAGCCAAAGAAATCCACCTGCACCGAGTGATCCACCACGAGATCGACCGGCACGAGCGGCTCGATCATTTTCGGATCGCGACCGAGCCGCGAAACCGTCGAGCGCATCGCCGCAAGATCGACCAGCAAAGGAACGCCGGTGAAATCCTGCAACACCACGCGCGCCACCACGAACGGAATCTCGACCTGCGCCGGAGCCTTCGCATTCCAGTTCGCCAGCGCCCGCACATCGTCCTCCGTCACCTTCTTCCCGTCGCAATTTCGCAGCACGCTCTCGAGCACGATGCGGATGGAAATCGGCAGCCGCGAGATCGGCCCCACACCTTGCCTTTCGAGCGCGGGCAGCGAAAAAAGCGTGCCCTGTTTGCCATTGCCGAGGTCGAAATTCTGCTTCGTCTGAAATGCGTCGCTCATGATTTATTTTATGGAATGTGCCCGAGGAGCAAAGCGCACGCGCTCATCGCGGGCAAGCACATCGCGCCCGGTGATTCTGCTTTCAAAAACCCAAGGAAACGACGGCTCGCTTGTCTTGCTATTGCATCGCGCTTAAGTCTCTCGCGCGGCTGCCACAAACCATGCGTCCCATTCTTCTCCCACTCGTCCTCGTCGCGATCAGCACATCTGCTTGGGCGGCGAGTTTGGAGGACGCGCGTGGGTTTTTGCTGACTGGCAAATACGCCGAAGTCGTGAAGGCCGCGGAGGAATCCGTCTCGCAAAATCTCCCGACCGAGGAGTGGCCGCTGCTGCACGCGGAGGCGCTCATGGCTTCGGGCCGATACCCGGAGGCGCTGATGGCGATCGTTCAGGGATTGCAGCGTTTTCCATCCAGCCTGCGCGTGCGCCTGCTCGGCTACGACGTGCTGCGCGCAAACGGACAGGTGGAGCGCGCGAAGGCGCTTTTCGACGAACTCGATCAGCTCGCCGCCCGCCGCGAATGGGCGTATCGCCAGCCGGCTGATCTGGTCGCGATCGGACGCGCCGCGCTCATCGCGGGCGCCGATCCGAAGATCGTGCTCGATCGCTTTTTCGAGCCGGTGAAAAAAGCCGCGCCGGAGTTTCGCGAGAGCTACATCGCCAGCGGGGAACTGGCGCTCACGAAGAATGACTTCGCGCTTGCGGGAAAGATGTTCGACCAGGCGGCGAAGAAATTTGCGGATGATCCAGATATCCAGTTTGGCATCGCGCGCGCGTTTGCCTCGAGCGATGCGGAGGCCACTGGCAAGGCGCTGGAGCTGACGCTGAAACTCAATCCGAATCACGTCGGTGCGCGACTGCTGCTCGCGGAGCGCGCGATCGACTCGGAGCAATATGAGCAGGCGGACGAACTGATCGGCGAGGCGTTGAAGATCAATCCCGCGCTTCCCGAGTCGCACGCGCTGCGCGCCGTGCTCGCGCATTTGCGGGCGGATGCGAAAGCCGAGAAGCAGGCGCGTGAGGCGGCGCTGAAATTCTGGCGGACGAATCCGGCGGTGGATTGGCAAATCGGCAGCAAACTTTCGCGCAAGTATCGCTTCGCGGAAAGTGCCGAGCGGCAGCGGCAGGCGCTGAAGTTTGATCCCGCCTACCTCCCCGCGAAGATGCAGCTCGCGCAGGATCTCCTGCGGCTCGGGCAGGACGACGAGGGCTGGGAACTCGTGGACGAGGTGCAAAAGGCCGATCCGTATGATGTCGTCGCCTTCAACCTCACGACGCTGCGCGACCGGATCGCGAAATTTCAAACCTTGAAAAGCGAGCATTTCCTAGTGCGCATGGACCCGCAGGAAGCCGCGATTTATGGCCAGGACGCGCTCGCGCTTCTCGAAAAAGCGCACGCCACGCTGACGAAAAAATACGGCCTCGAACTCAAGCAGCAGACCATCGTGGAAATTTTTCCCGAGCAGAAGGATTTCGCGATTCGCACGTTCGGGCTGCCCGGCGGGCAGGGTTATCTCGGCGTGTGTTTCGGGCGGCTCATCACCGCCAACAGCCCGGCGGCGCGGCCTGGCAGTTCGGCCAACTGGCAGGCGATATTGTGGCACGAATTTTGTCACGTCGTGACGCTCACGCTGACGAAGAACAAGATGCCGCGCTGGCTCAGCGAAGGCATCAGCGTTTTCGAGGAGCGGCAGCAGCGGGGGAATTGGGGCGAGAAGATGCAGCCGCGTTATCGCGCGATGATCCTCGGCGATGATCTGACGCCCGTGAGCCAGCTCAGCGGTGCGTTTTTGAAACCGAAGACGCCCGCGCATCTCGGCTTCGCGTATTTCGAATCGTCGCTCGTCGTCGAGTTTCTCATCGAGCGTTTCGGGCTGGAGAAAATGAAGCGCATCCTCGCCGACCTCGCGAAGGGCGTGGAGATCAACGAAGCCATCGCCGCGCACGCGCAACCGATCGCGAAGATCGACGCGGAATTTGCGGAGCGCGCGAAGGCGCTGGCGAAAGCGACGGGGCCGCTGATCGATTGGGCCAAGCCGAAACCAGGCGATGTGAAAGATGACGCGATCGAGGAATTTGTGGCGAAGAATCCGACCAGCTTTGAAGGGCTGATGGCGCTGGCGATGAAGCGACTCGAAGCCAAGGAGTGGGAATCGGCAAAGGCTCCGCTGAAAAAGTTGATCGAGCTTTATCCGAATCAGCACGACGCCAACAGCGCCTACAGCTTGCTTGCGCGGGCGCATCGCGAGCTCAAGGAAACCGACGCGGAACTCGCCGTGCTGAACAAGATCGCCGAACTTTCGCCCGACGCCCCCGACGCCTTCGCCCGCCTCATGGAACTCGCCAAAGAGCGCCAGGACTGGCCTGCCTTGCTCGCGAATGCCGAGCGTTTCGCCGCCGTGAATCCACTCTCCGCGCTGCCGCATCGCGCGGAAGCCGACGCAAACGAAGCCCTCGGCAAAAAGCCCGCCGCCATCGCCGCGTATCGCACCGTGCTGAAACTCGATCCCGAAAATCCCGCCGACATTCACTACCGCCTCGCGCGCCTGCTTCACGAAATCAAAGATCCCACCGCCAAACGCGAACTGCTTCTCGCGCTGGAAGAAGCCCCGCGCTTTCGCGAAGCGCTGAAACTGCTGCTGGAAATCGATGGCGGCCGCCCTGGAAACGCCGGCGCGAAGAATCCCCGAAAACCATGACTCGAACTCGGGCAGTAGTCGCCATCACCGCGATGCTCATGCTAGGAGGATGGGCCTTCGCGCAACGCAGCCCGCGCTTCAACTTTTCCCCACAGGCCAGCGGCGGCACCCTCACCGCGCGCGATGCCATGCAGCACAGCAATCCCACGCCGACTTGGAAAAACGAGCCCGGCTTTGAAAAAGACGTCTTCACCTTCGTCCGCATCATGTATCGCTCCGGCCGCCGCACCTACCATCCGTATGGCGGACGCCGCTGGCAGACCGATTTCCCCGACGCCGACCTGAACATTTCCTATCGGCTCCAGCAGATGACTTCCATCAAGGTCGATCCCAACGGCCGCGTCCTCGAACTCACCGACCCCGAGCTGAATCGCTACCCCTTCATCTACATCGTCGAGCCCGGCGACCTCGGTTTCAGCGACGAGGAAGTGACCATCCTCCGGCGCTACCTGCTCAATGGCGGCTTCCTCATGGTGGATGATTTCTGGGGCGAGGATGAGTGGGAAAATCTCGCTTTTGAAATGAAGCGCGTCTTCCCCGAACGCGAATTCCAGGACATCCCGCGCGACCACGCCATGTTCCACTGCGTCTTCGACATCCCAAGCGACCTCAACCTGCAGATTCCCAACGTCGTCCTCGGCACGAACAGCCAGTACACCGGCATCACGTGGGAACGCGAGGACGCCCGGCAGGTCCACATCCGCGCCATCTACGACGACAAAAACCGCATCATGGTCGTGGCCTGCCACAACACGGACAATGGCGACGGCTGGGAGCGGGAAGGGGAGAACCAATACTTCTTCAGCGAATTCTCGGAAAAGAAGAGTTACCCGCTCGGGATCAACATCATCTTTTACGCGATGACGCATTAGGCACCGTGGCGGCCCGCCCGGTTTGTGGGTAAATCGAACATCGCGACGGAGCTTGCAACGATGAGTGCGCTTCCTACTCTTCGCGCTCTTCTGCCATGCCGAAATCGAACGATATTTTTTCCCTCATGCCGCCCGAAGTGGCGTCGCAACTTTTCGCCCATCTCCACGAAAACGAAAAGCCGCTCTACAAGGCGACGATCGACACGCTGGCAAAGCAGCGCAATTTGCGCCCGGTTTTCGTCGAGCGGAAGCCGCGTGAGGAGCGCTTTCCGTGGATGCGGGAGATGGTGGCGAAAAAGCAGAATGAAAGCGTCGCGTCGCACCTGCTTCAGATCTGGTTTGTCGGCGCGCACAGCAAATTGCTGTGCGATTTCCTCGACGCGCTCGGGATCGCGCATGATGCGAATGGCACGGTCGAGGAACTGCCCGACGCGCCCCCGAAGGAGGCGCTGTTGAAGGCGATCGACGAGTGTTTGGCGAAGCACGACCCGAAGATCGTCGCCGTGTATCTCAATGCCTTTCAGGCGCTAGACGACAAGGGCTGGTCCACGCTCGCCGAGCTGCTCGCGGAAGATCCGCGTCTGCACTTGTAAGCGCCGCCGCGCGCGAGCCGCGATGCTTTACTGGCTGGAACAACTCGGCGTCGCCGTCGCCGCGATCACCGGCGTGCTCGCGGGGCGCGGGAAAAGCGTGGACCTTTTCGGCGTCGTCGTGCTCGCGGTCGTCACGGCGTTTGGCGGGGGCACGATCCGCGATTTGGCGCTCGGCGATACGCCGGTGTTTTGGGTGCGCGATGGGAATTACATCCTGACTGCCGTCGCGGCGGCGCTGGGGACTTTCGTCATTGCGCGGTTCCACGAGTTTTCAAATCGCGCGCTGCTGTTCGCGGACGCGGTCGCACTCGCGTTCTTCACGATGGTCGGCGTGAAAAAAGCGCTCGTCTTTGGCGCGCCACCGCCAGTGGCCGTGACGATGGGTGTGATCACCGGCGTCGCGGGTGGCATCCTGCGCGACATTCTCACTGGCGAGATTCCGTACGTGTTTCGGAAGGAGATCTATTTCTACGCCACGGCGTCGCTGTGCGGCGCGATTGTCTTCGTGTTCCTCCAGCGGTCCCCCTGGAGCGTGCCGACGAGTATCTTTGTCGGCGCCGGTGTGACGCTCGCGCTGCGCCTCGCCGCGATCCGCTGGCGGCTGGCGCTGCCGCTTTTCAAAGCTCAGTAAAAAACCGTTTCCGAGTCCGGCCGGTTCGCCTGCACGTACTGCGCGGGGCTGGACACCGCGGGCCGTGGCGTGATGCGATCGCGCGTGATTTCTACCTTCGCACCCACGCCGACTGTGCGGTAAAGCTCGATCACGTCGCGCGATTTCATCCGCACGCAACCGTAGCTCGCGGGCGTGCCGATCTTCCACTCCTCCGCCGTGCCGTGGATGTAAATCGTGCGCCGGTAGGTATTCCGATTTTGTGATTCGAGACCGCGGAGCCAGAGGATGCGCGAGACGATCGGGTCGCGGCCCGGCGCATTGACGCGCACCACTTCGCCAGTGGGCCGGCGATGGCGAAACTTCATTCCCGCAGGCTGGCCGCCGCCGATTTTCTTCGCGATCTCCATGCGCCCCAGCGGTGTGGCGCGACTGCCGGGCCGGTCGCCGAGTCCGAATTTCGAGGTGGACACCGGATACGTCGCGATGGGTTCGCCTTTCCGGAAGACGACCATTTTTCCGTCGGTCACGCTGACCTTGATCGTGTGAATCTTGTCGCGCGTGGCGCAACCTCCGAAAAGGAGGGCGAGGCTGAGTAGGATGAAGTTGCGTGTTTGCACGCGCGGACCATAGCGGCGAAGCACCGGCTGGAAAGCGCGAATGCGCTCAGCCTTTGACCTGTTCTTTTGCCCAAGCGTCTTTCAGCGTGATCGTCCGGTTGAACACGAGGCTGCCCGGTCGGGAATCCACCGCATCTACGGTGAAATACGCGAGCCGCTCGAATTGGTAGCGTTCCTCCGCATTGGCGTCGGCGAGGCTGGGTTCGAGTTTTGCGGTAATGACTTCGAGCGAACTCGGATTCAGCGCGGTGCGGAAATCGCGACCGTCGGCCTCGGGTTCGGCCTCGGTGAAAAGCCGGTCGTAAAGCCGGACTTCGGCATCGATCGCGTGCGCGGCGCTCACCCAGTGGATCGTGCCCTTGATCTTCCGATCGGCAGTCGGGCCGCCGGTTTTCGAATCGAGGTCAGCCGTGCAGCGCAGCTCGGTGATGTGTCCGGCGGCGTCCTTCACCACTTCGTCGCACCGGATGATGTAAGCGTATTTCAACCGCACTTCGCCACCCGGTTTCAGTCGGAAAAATTTTGGCGGCGGCACTTCCGCGAAGTCATCCCGCTCGATCCACACCTCGCGGCTGAACGGCACGGTGCGCGTTCCCGCTTCCGGCTGCGCGGGATTGTTCGTCGCCGTGCATTGGTCGGTTTTGCCTTCGGGAAAATTGGTGATCACCACCTTGATCGGACGCAGCACTCCGAGCCGGCGCAGCGCGCGCGCATTGAGGTCCGCGCGGATCGCGTGTTCGAAAACCGCGATGTCCGTCGAGCTTTGGTATTTCGTGACACCGATGTTGTAGGCGAATTGCCGCACCGCTTCCGGCGTGATCCCGCGCCGGCGCAATCCGCTGAGCGTCGGCATCCGCGGATCGTCCCAGCCGGTGACGATGCCTTCTTTGACGAAAGCGAGCAGCTTGCGCTTCGAGATGACGATGTGGGTCGGCATCAGCTTTGCGAATTCATACTGACGCGGGCGCGGCTGCGGCACCGGGAGGTTGTCGAGGATCCAGTCGTAAAGCGGGCGATGCACTTCAAACTCGAGCGTGCAGATCGAGTGGGTGATGCCTTCGAGGCTGTCCGAAAGACAGTGCGCGTAGTCGTATAGCGGATAGATGCACCAGGCGTCGCCGGTGTGATGGTGGGCGGTGTGGCGGATGCGGTAGAGCAGGGGATCACGCAGCCAGACGTTGGGATGCGCCATGTCGATCTTCGCACGCAGACTGCGCGCGCCATCGGGAAACTCGCCGGCTTTCATCCGCGCGAAAAGATCGAGATTTTCCGCCACGCTGCGATTGCGGAAAGGCGACGGTTTTCCCGGCTCGCCGGGCGCACCGCGGTAGGCGTCGGTCTGCTCGGGTGTGAGATCGCAGACATAAGCCTTGCCAGCCTCGATGAGCATCACGGCGTAATCATGAAGCTGATGGAAATAGTCGCTCGCGTAGAACGGCTCGCCGCCAGCCTTCGCGCGGAGTTCCTGATCCGCCCACCCGTCGATCAGCCAGCGCACATCGGCGATGATGCTTTCCACATACTCGACTTCCTCCTTCGCCGGATTCGTGTCGTCCATCCTGAGATTGCACTCGCCGCCAAACTCATGCGCGATGCCGAAGTTCAGGCAGATCGATTTCGCATGGCCAATGTGCAGGTAGCCATTTGGCTCGGGGGGAAAGCGCGTGATGACCCGCTGCACTTTGCCGGACGCGAGGTCGGCGGCGACAATGTCGCGGATGAAATCGGAAGGCGTCGGTGCGGCGTCGGGCTGGCTCATGTGTGGAGAAAGGCGCGGACGTTACACGCAGCGCCGCGCGGATGGGTAGCGGAAACAGGCGGGTGCCAGCTAGTGGCGGCGATGTCCGCCGTGTCCGTGATGCCGCCCATACCCGTAACTCGAAAAGCCGATTCCCCATCCGCCGTAAAACGACGGCGCCCACGGATCGTCGTAGTAATAGCCGTCGTCGTAAGGGCTGTTGTAGTTTCGCGCCGCGAATCGTTCGGACGCGCGCAGCACGGAATCGATCACCCACGCTCTCACCCCCGCCTTGCGCAGCCGCACCGCATCCTCGCGCGTCACCACGTAGTTCACGCCCACATCGTTCAGATGTTTCACGACGAGTTCATCGCTCACTCCAGCGCGTTTCAGCTCGATCACATCCTCGGGATCGAGCGCGCGGCGGCGCTCCATCTTCGTGAGAAGTTCGGGCCGCAAATCGCGCTGCCGAATTTGCGCGAGTTCGCCGTCGTTGAATGTGGAGCAACCGGCGAGCGCCAGCGCCAGAACGAGCAGGAATCGGGAAGTCATACGCGGTTCAATCGAACCATTCGTCTTCCGGGTCAAAGGCGGGAATCGGAATGTTGATGATCTTCAAATTGCCAATCGCGCGATGGCGGCATCCCGGTTTGATGAAAATGGAGGTGAGCGGTTTCACCGGGATGAGTTCGCCGTCGAGTTCCAGGTGACCTTCGCCTTCGAGGATCACGTAAATCTCGGTGAGCTTTTTGTGGTAATGGGTGCGTGCGTCTTCCTGAATGTCCACGAGATGCACGGTCGCGAGCGGATTGTCGGGCACCGCAAATGCGCGGCGCGCGATGCCGCACGGGCACCGCGTGGGGGCGATTTCATCGAGCTGGCTGACGAGGTAGTTTTCCATAGGTCACATGGGTCGCATAGGTCACATGGGTCTTATCCGTGGCAGTTGGCGGACCGCTTTTCTGAAAGACGTGCCTGCTTTGCCCTGCTGCCGATAGCGCGCGGCGATGTACAGCTCCGCGGCGTCCCGGATCGCGCGCGCGTGTTCCGGATGGCGCGCGGCGGCCCGCTCGGCAAATGTGTGCGCTCCTTCCGACGGCTCGCGCACCACGCCAGCGGACGCGAGCGTCCCGCAAAATTTTCGGTAGTCGCGCACGAGCGGATCGATCCGTTCGCGTCGCGTCCGGCCGAGCCATGCGCCGAGGATTCCGAAGATCAGCATCATGCTGATAGCGATCCAGAGCACGATGACGGGTGGCGTGAAAGCGCCGATGCCAACGACGTTGAACACTGTGCGCTGCTCGTCTTCATCGTAGTTCACGACACGCAGATCCCACTGGTATTTGACGTTGTCCCACGCCAGACGCGCTTCGCGGAGCATCTCCCGGAGACCCGCCGCTCCGGTCGAAGTTTCGCCGATCGGGTTTTCCCCGAATGCGCGCGATTCGAGGAACGATTCCGATCCCGAGCTGATCCGATCCGGCGCGATTACATTGGTCGGGTCGATCCGCACCCAGCCCTCGCCTTTCAAGTGAACCTCCGCCCATGCGTGCGCATCGAGCTGGCGGACGAGCACGTAGTTTCCCAGCCGGTTGAACTCGCCGCCGTGATAGCCGATGACGATTCGCGCGGGGATTCCGGCGATGCGCATGAGCGTGGCAAACGCAGCCGCGTAGTGTTCGCAAAAGCCGATCCGGCGGTGGAACAAAAATTCAGTAAGCGGGTCCGCGCCGTAGGTGCTTGGCGTGATCGAATAGACGAAGTTTTCCTTCCGGAAAAAGGTCAGCGCCGCATCGATCACGGCGCGATCGTCGGCGGCGTTCGCGCGCCATGAAGCGACCAGATCCTGCACCTGCGCGGAGATCAGTTGCGGCTTCTCAAGCGCGGCCTTGCGGTGTTCTTGCATCAGGCCTGGTTCGCGATTTTCCAGTCGCGAGGTGACGGTGTAACGCAGCGGCGCAATCGTCGGGCGGAAACTTTGCAGGAAGCCGCCAGCCTGAAAATCGGTATCCCGCGCGATGATGGCCGGACGATCGAGCGCGAAGATCCAGCGACTGCCATGCGGATCCATGATGATGCTCTGGCGAATGCCCGGCCCGGCGAGTTTACCGCTCGTGTTTTCGACCGGCATGGATGCGCCACCACGCGCCCAGATCAATCCTTCGCCGCGCCAGAGCACCGCGCCGCGCCAGTAGAGTTGCGAAAGTGGCGGCACGTTCCCATCGGGAAAGTCGGCGCGGAACGCGCGATTTTCGCTGCGAGTGAGGGCGGCGAAATTTCCCGGCGAAAGCTGGTCGCTCATGCCGGTGACGCCATTCACGGAGCGCGAGAACTGCGGTCGAAAAGCGCCGCCACCGCGCGGAAAAAACAGGAATAGCAGCAGCACGACTGGCAGCGCTTGCGCGATCAATTTTCCCGATATGCCGACGGATCGCAGGAAGGTGCCAGCGTGCGATGTGTCGTGCAGCCGGATGAGCGCGGCGGCGAGCAGCAGTGCAATCGCGCCGACGTAAAGCCAGCGCGTGAGATCCTGCGAAAAGAAAAGTCCGCACAGGCACAGGAACCAACCGAAGAGAACGAGGACTTGGAAATCGCGGACGGTGTTCGACTCCAGCAGCTTGAGCGAAAGCAGGATGAGCAGGATGCCGAGGCCGGGTTCGATGCCGAAAAATCCGCCATACGACAGCGCGATGCCGCCGAGCCCGATCGCGAGCAGCGCGATTTTCACCGGCACGGATGGCAATCGCAAATGCCGGTGGCTCACCAGCAGCCGGAGGAGAATCGCGACCGCGAACATCGCGACGGCCCATGGTGCGATGTGATCGAGCAACGGAATCGCCGCGAGTGCGAGAGCGATGCAGACTGCCGTGAGTGGACCGGCGGCGAGGGTACTGTGTCGTCCGCGCCACCAGCTCATGTCGCGCTTTCTCCCGGATAAAGTGCGAGCACGCGGAGGCACGCGTGAAAATGCGCGTCGCCGCGATCCGCGGGAATGACGGTTCCCGGCACCTCGAGCGAGTAGCCGTGGCCGCCGCGCTCGGCGGTGACGATCCAGCGCGCGAGCTGGGAAAGGCGCGCCTCGTGCGCGAGCCCGGCAGTGTCCTGCCAGCCGAGCTGCAAGGTTTCATCGGCTTCGCCGGCCCATTGTTTGATCGTGAGGCCACGATCGCGCGCCGCCGCTTTCCAGTCGATATGCCGCTGCGATTCACCGGCGACGTAGGCGCGCGAGCCTGCAAAATCATCGCCCTCGGTGCGAACTCCGACGCCGTGATGCCGCGCGGGCGTGAACTTGCGCGGCAGCGGGCGCGAGCCTTCCAGCGCCGGATAAACCCATCTTGTTTGCCTGATTTCGAGCGCCATTCGCGCGGAGAAAAATCCGAGTGGATAGAGACTGGACGCCATCAACTTCAGCGTCTCAAAACGCCCCCGCGCTGGCGCGGCGATTGCCAGGTCATCATGCTCAATCCGTGGCCCGCTGATTTCAGAAAACGCGACGGATTCTCCCCGGCCCCGCGCTTTGACCCGAATGGCCGCGTGTCTGCGCCCGCTGGCTGCGATTGCGCCAATGCGGACGCGATGACTTTCTCCCGCAAGAACCGGCGCGATCGGCCCGCAGGAAACACGCAGCCCGCGCAGATTCGCGTGGGAGTGCAGGAGGGAAACCAGCGCGACCGACGCGACGACGAAACACAACAGATACGCCGCGCCATTGTTTTGACTGGCACCCGCGTACCACATTGCGATGAGCAGCGCGACGAGTCCGGTCGTGTTCCGATTTGGCACCACGCGGACGCGGCCTGAGACACCCTCGGAAAGCGGTGTCTCGCGCGCCGTCATGGCACCGGCACGGTCCGCAGCAAATTGAGCGCGAGTGCGCGACCGGATTCGCCCGGCGTTTGCAAATCTTCGCCGAGCCGGTGCGCCATCACCGCGACGCCGACCGCCTGCAAATCCTCCGGTAACACCATGTCGCGCCCCTGCATCAGCGCCCACGCTTGCGAAGCATGGAGCAGCGCGAGGCCGGCGCGCGGCGAGAGCCCCGTGCGATGGCGCCGACGGCTGGCGTCGAGCAGGTCTTGCAAATAATCGAGCAGCGCAGGCGCGGCCTGCACGTCGCGGACGGCTTTCTGAATTTCATTCAACGCATCCATCGGCAGCACTGGCGCGAGGTCGCGCAGTCGCTCGCGGCGGTCGCGCCCGAGCAGCATCGCGCGTTCGCCCGCGCGGTCCGGCACGCCGAGTTCGATGCGCATGAGGAAGCGATCGAGCTGCGATTCTGGGAGCGGAAACGTGCCGATCTGATGCTGTGGATTTTGCGTCGCAAGCACGAAAAAAAAGTCGGGCAGGCGATGCGTCACGCCGTCCACGGTCACGCAATCTTCCTCCATCGCCTCGAGCAGCGCGCTCTGCGTTTTCGGCGTCGCGCGATTCACTTCATCGACGAGGACGACTTGAGAGAAAAGCGGTCCTTGATGAAACACGAAACGCTGCTGCTCACGGTCGAAAATCGAGTTTCCAACGATGTCCGCCGGCAGCATGTCGCTGGTGAATTGAATCCGACGGAACTGCAGCCCGACGGAGCGCGCGAGAGCGTGCGAGAGCGTGGTCTTTCCCACGCCCGGCAAATCCTCGATCAGCAAATGGCCGCGCGCCATCAGGCACGCCACCGCAAGCCGCACGGCAGCCTCCTTGCCGACGATGATTTGGCTGATTTGCGAGACGAGCGTCTCGATGCGGGATTTCACAGGCCGGGAATTTCCCGCGCGAATGCTCAAGTGTCGAGAGGTGAGTGCCCTGCAACGAGTTTTTCGTTGAGTTCGCGGGGTGCCCGGCCAATTTTTGGACATGCCTCTGCATCGCTCGCGAAATCACAAAGTCATCGCTGGCGTGTGCGGTGGACTCGCGGACTGGCTGGGGTGGTCGCCGACGATGGTGCGCGTCATCTTCGTGATCGTTTCCATCGCCAGCATCGCGTTTCCAGGCATCATCGTCTATGTCGTGATGTGGGTGCTGATGCCAAAGGCGCGCGAGTGACGGGATGTCCGTATTTTTCAGCCAAATCAAATGCCCAAGTCCAAGCCATCCAAGAAATCCAACCTGACGTTGCTCGGGAGAAGCGTCAGTCCCATTCCCGCCACGCCAACCGCGGCGACGCTGGAGACATTTCAGAATGCGTATCCGCGGCGCGACTACTGGATTCGATTCGAGAGCTTGGATTTCACGTCGCTGTGTCCAGTAACAGGCCAGCCCGATTTCGCGCGCATCACCGTGGACTACGTGCCGGACGTGCGCTGCATCGAGACGAAGTCGTTCAAGTTTTACCTCTCCTCATTTCGCAACACGCGCAGCTTCAACGAGGAAGTCGTGAATCGAATCCTCGAAGACCTCGTCGCCGCGTGCGCGCCGCGTCAGATTTGGGTGCATGGCGAATTCGCGCCACGCGGTGGCATCGGCGTCACGGTCGAGGCATTTCATCCCGCCGCAGCCCGGCGGAACGGTGCGCTGCCGGCGCGATCGTCCCATCGCCGATGAGTCGGGAGAAAGTGATCGTCCTGCTCAGTGGCGGGATGGATTCCGTCACCGCGCTTTACGAGGCGCACGAGCGCTACGAAATCGTCTGCGCCGTCAGCTTTCACTACGGCGCAAAACACAACGACCGCGAAATCCCATTCGCCGCGCACCACGCCGCGCGGCTCGGTGTGCCGCATCGGCAGATTCGGTTGGGTTTCATTGGTGAACTCTTCAAGTCGGACCTGCTGCAATCCGGCGGAGAAATCCCGACGGGTCACTACGAGGAGCAGACGATGAAGCAGACCGTCGTGCCCTTCCGCAATGGCATCATGCTCTCGATCGCCGCCGGCCTTGCCGAAAGCCTGGAAGCCAATGGCATCGTCATCGCCGCCCACGTCGGCGACCACGCGATCTACCCCGATTGCCGCGAAGATTTCATGAAATCCATGGCCGACGCCATCCGCCTCGGCACCTACGCAAAGGTGAAAATCCTGCGCCCATTCATCGCCATGACCAAAGCCGACATCGCCCGCCGCGGCTACGCCCTCGGAGTGGACTACTCCGCCACCTGGTCCTGCTACGTCGGCGGGGAGATGCACTGCGGTGAATGCGGAACCTGCGTCGAACGCCGCGAAGCCTTTCAATTGGCAGGAATCCCAGACCCAACCCCCTACAAAAGCACATCCCCAATGCCGCCCCGACCGGTGGGTCATTAGGCGGAGATTGGGAATGTGGGGTTTGCTGGCGGCGAACTGGACTTCGCCGAAATCTTACCGAGGCAGGAACTGTTTGGTGTTCAAAACGCGGAAGCGATAGAACTTCTCGACGCTGGAGTTGGGATCCGTTGGCTTGTAGTCCCTCAATTCCTTGTCGTTTGGGTCGATGAATCGTTCGATGGTCGCCGAGCCCCGATAAGCTCCAATGACCTTGTCCTTTTTCGGGTCAAACTTGTCCGGTGGAGTTCCAGCCACTTTCTTCACGGCCTGGCAGCGCATGTAGATCGTATAGACGTTCGATTTCGTCGTCACACGCGGGTAAATGTGCGAGTAGGGACGTTCCCTCATGTTGTCGCCAGTTTGGGCGTAGTGTGTATCCCAAAATGAGCCCCAATCGCTCAATGGTGTGGATGCAGACACCGGTGAAACTGGTGTCAACGCTGCCTGTAGGCCAAGGGCACCAGGAGTTGCCGGATTCACGGTGCGGAAGGGATATAAATCCATGTCGCAAATCTCCGTCGCAGAGCGGAAAAGTCCACGATCCGGGTCTTTGAGACGGTCCTCGAATTGGTCGAGTGTCTTCTCCGCATCGATGTCGAAGCGGAATGGCACCGTTTGACTTACAGGTGCCTCGGTGTGCCCTGCATCCGCTTGTTTGGTAGGAACTGCCATGATCTTTACTGCTTTCAGCACGCCGCGCAGCGCGGTATCGCGCCGAATGTAAGACCGGCCCATGCTATTGCCCCGCCGCTTGTCAGAATCGCCTTTGGCGTAGCCAAACGGGGCGATGACATAGTTTAAGTTGACCTTGCCTCCCGATGAAAAAGGTTCGCTAATCGCGTAAGGCTCCACGATCGGCAAATTGAACAGGTCAAGAATCAGATGGTCCGCAGGCTGGCCGACCTGCTGGGCACCCGGATGACGTATCGTCCCGCGATCGGGACGAAAGAGCAGCGTCTGCCAGGGCAACCCGCGCACCACGCCTGTTGGCAGCGAGCCGAACATGACCGCGGAGGACATCTGACGATTGGGCGAGAAGAACGATTTGCCTGTTTCTTCAATCGCACGCCCGCGGAAGTAGGGAACCTTTCCACCCACGTCGTTGTCAGCGATGTTAAAAAACACGTTTCCCTCATCCACTTTGTTTGCCATCGCGCCGTCCGTATGTTTTGAAAGTCCGCGATCCCAATCTCCCGGCCCACCGTCGGATCGTTTTACTCCGTTGATACCGGCTGGGATAGTCGGAGGCTTGCTGCCCCGGTTGACCCCGCCAGCGGCGAGTAGCCCAGCATTGCCGCTAACGGCAAAATCGAGATAGGGATCGGCGTGACCGACTTGCAATCCGTGAATTCTTGGGGATGTGCTGGTGTATTTGGCGAGTTCCCCGCGCGGTGCAAATGCTTCTGCTGGCACGACACGCTGAGCCGCGCCAAGGCGCAAGTCACCCCTTTGATCGCCCGTTAGCGTTTCCCATCCGGCCCCTTTCGCTTTGGCACCGACATATTCCATGGTGCGAATCACATCTTCCGTTCCGTTAAAAATCGTCCACGTGCCTTCCTGTCCATTCAGGCGATTCGTGAAAGAGCCGATGGTGCCGGCCACACCGGGGATTTTGGCTTTGAAGGTAACATCCTTTGGAAAGTCGATAACGAAGGTTTGGACCAAGTCTCCTCTCCCCGGATTTGTGTCGCCAGGCCTTTCGGCGGCAAAGATGTCCACCGTGTAGCTGCCGCAGGAATAGGTGAGTTCTGGCCCGGTTGGAATGTCAATAGCGTTGCTAACGAATGGGTAATATTGGACGGTGGTTCCATTGACATAGGCTCCATCAACAGTCGATACGTGTTTCTCGAACTTTTTGCCCGCCGCCTGGCCGGCTAGATATGTCGTCACCTTATCCAGCGTAGGGTTCTTTGGCTCAGAGAAAAAATGCAATTGATTCATAAATCCAAGAATCGGAAGATACGACCTGCCAAATCCCACGTCATGGGAACCGACGTTGACGATGTTGATTCGTTTGTCGCCCACCAAACCCACAAGTTCAATATCTGTGGTGCCTATTTTAGTCGGTCGGTTGACCGTTACGCGCATCCAGTAGGTGTCACGGAGCACCGGGAATCCCGCCATCACTGTGGACATTTCAAACAGAAGCGTTGCTTGAATTTTGGTAGCCGGGTTGGCCCGGTGAAACACAATCGCCGCTTCCGAAATCATCGGGAATCTCCCCAGCCCCTGGAACCGGCTCGTAGGGTTCGTGCGCAGCGGTGTGACTTGGCCCGACCAGTCCACCGACCGGGGTGCATAGGTATTGTAAGCCTTGGCATCAAGGTTGGGGTCGTAATAAAATGGGGTGTATGGACGGAATTCTTCGCCCAATCGAATCCTCCGGCTCGTATCGACCAAGTTCACGCAGCGGCAGTAGTCGAAGACCAGCGTGAGGATTTGTTCAGTTTCCTCCTTCGAGTATTTTTCCTCAAACGAACCGCCAAACCCCGGAATCTGAAACGCGGAACTGGTGAGCGTTTTCAGATACGTCATGATCGTTACATTCTTCGGATTGAAGTCGATCGTCGCACTTTTTGCGTTCGAGCGAGTGAAAAAGAACGTATTGTCTTGCGCTCCATTTCCAATGGGATCCTTGTAGAAGGTCGAGGTGAAGGCGAACAAGTCATCGTAGGCAGTGCGCTGCGTCGGATCGGCATGCACCGGCCAGAACGTCACGCGTGGGCGCCCAAATAGGTTTAGTTCTGGCGAACGACTGTTTACGGTCAGGAAAAAACGAACCTTTTCCAACGACTCCGGAACTATATTTGGGCTGTTTAGAGTCGTTGCCTCGGACGTATTTGCTGGGACGCGCTCCTGCTTGAATACCAACTCGTCCACCGTCGAATAAAGATGTTTGGTGGCGATCGCAAGTTTCGGCTCAGTCTCCGTTTTCTTCACATTAGGATCGAGGCTCACCGAATCGTAAGCTGCGTTATAGGAGGCTCCCATGGAGGTACTTTGAGGGGGCGCAGGGTTTGGGGGGGTGGGGAGCAGGGTTTGTTTGGGCCCCCGGTAACCATACGGCGAAAACGGAGTCAACTGCGCTATCGCATCTTTCATCTCGATCAATTTCCTATCAAGGGTCACACGCGGCCAGTCTTTGGGAAAGTTTCCCCACATCCATCCAATCGCCGGGCTGAGCGAGGTAGTCGCAGGATGCCCTGGATAGCGCTGATATTCGCCGCGCGCGGGCTGGGCGGCAGAAAGATTCAAACTTCCAACCGATGCATTGATTCTGCCGGAGGCATCGACATTGCCACTTTCCTGCTCACTACTGGCGGTGGGGGTGTCCCAGAAGGTCCCTTCCGATGCAGTATTGATGTTTAGGCGGGTGCAATCGTCGTCGGTCCAAAAAGCCGTCCTTCCGATGATCGGATTATCCGCGCTCGCCCCCGGAATTTTCCCGCCGCTCGAATCTTCCGCAGCGGCCATGGAACCGTCCCGCATCACATACAGCCATTTGACTGGCATTGGCAGATAAGGAACCTTCGATGGGGCAGAAGCGCCACGTTTGCCCAGAGCGTCCTTTGGGAGAAACTTGAGTTTGTCGTCAAGGAGCCCCGAGGTCTTGATGTCAAACCCCTCAACAATACCGGGCTCGGGCGTTAGATTCGCGTTTTCAGCTTGATCGTATTTTGCTCGCGGATCCACGATCGGATAGCGAGGCTCCACGATTTGCGGATCTCCCTTTGTCAGTTCCGCTGGCATGGGAGTAACGATGGGTTCGTTTAAGTCAACATATCCAAATATCTTGAATGTGTCTTCTCTTTCGGACTCCGACATCGACCACCGCCAGTTATCGATCACATCCACTTCCTTCTTGTCCCATTGATTTCCGCTGAATTCCGTAACCCCAACCTTCATTTTTTCCGCGGAGAAAAGTTTGAAGATTGAATCGTTGCCACCAGCGCGATACGTCGGCTGGCGAACCCCGCTCGCGCCATTTGTCACATTTTTGATTCCCGTCACTTTTCCGGAAAACGTCCGGATTGCACCGGGCTGTGAAGCCCACGTTGTTGGTATGGCGACGCCGCCACCGGTTTCTGAGGTGGCCTCGCGGATCTGGCTGATTACCAGGTTCACCGTGCTATCGGCGATTTGTCGGCTGGTCACTTCATTGTTACTGATGACGGTCGCCGCGCGTTCGTTTCCCACAGCGGTCATGAATGAGACGACCAAGCCGGATAACAGCACCAGCATGGCAAGAACGATAATGAGCGCGACGGCTCTTTCACGATGAAAGCGGAATTGAGTTTTCATGTTGTGGGTTGGTCTTTTGGGCTTCTTAGTTTCATTTACAGACTAGTTTTCGGGGTCTTTGCTCCATTTCGACGAACGGATGACAACGTCGGTGGAAAATACGCGATAGTTGATCTTGTCTGCCTGTAGTCGCGATTCGAGCAAGGCAAGATCCTTCAGCAGGTCTTCTTCATCTTCGACATGCGTGAACAACTGCTTGTCCCTGATCGTCCAGTCCGGGATCACTTTACCAGCGGCGCGCACAGCTGAAGGCTCGTCAATCGCAACCATCACTACCTGAACTATCGGCGGAAGTTTGTTGTCGCGCACTGAGTTGGCCAGTCCTACATTGCCCTTATCCTTTTCCTGAACGCGCCACGAATCATATTGATAGTCAGGAGCCAGCGAGCCAATTTTTGTTTTGCCACCTCCTGGCCGATCTTTCTCGGAAACTTTTGGGAGAATCACCAGGGCGATGACATTGTCGGCCATGACCCGACCGTAGGAGAATCGACTCGTGGCATTGGTGGCGTTTTGAGTCGTTCGCTGCAACGCCCCAACACCCCTGTCGTTTTCCATCCAATAAGGACGGATCCAGGTTGAATTCGTCGCAATTGCGCGACTTCCGGGAACGGTGGTTGTCCGGCCTTCGTAGAAAGCCTGCTTCCGATTGAGATACTGTGGGGTGACCGAATACCTCCATTCCCAATTGAGAGCGGGTGTCGAACGGGTGGGGTCGTTCGGTTTTCCGTCAACTACTTCCAACCTCTTAAAGATCTGCAATTCCTCAGCCGGGACACTCAATTCCATCAACCGAAATCGAATGCGGGGAGGCACGCCTGGCTCCGTGTCAGTCGCAAGGGGAAGCACGTTCGGCCGCCATGGATCGTCTCCATATTCGATGAAATAGCCACAGGCAGTCAACATGGCGTCCAGTCCGCGGAAGCGGCGAGTCGCTTCGAAACCAGACTTGGGCAGTCCAGGTTCTTCAGTGATTCCTAGTGGTGCGAAGAAGAAAATGCCATGGGTTGGGTAGGCGCGTTCAGCGGGTCGGGTGAGCCCGGGGATGGCGGGATTCGCGGTGAAGATCCCTGGAACTGTGCCACTGCCAGTAGTTGCATTGCTGAGATGACCGGAGACAAAATGGAGTTCGGATTGACGCCGGAAAAGGTAGTTCGCCGCAGCATCACCTGATGCAGTATCCGTCGCACGATAGTATGTGCTTAGTGTGGCTTGACTGAGGCGCCGATTGAGCGCCTCGAATGCTGCCCGGCTTGCCTGAAACTGCGCAATTTTCGAGGTCGTGCGTTTCCAGACATTTTGGGTCTGATCGACCGTGCCAAGTAGCAGCAGCATCAGCAAGGCAATCAGGCCCGTCGAAACCATCAATTCAACAAGAGTAAAACCTTCGGTGGAGAAATGTCTGCGGGATTTGGACGAGATATTCATGGGATGATGACTGGGTATGGTTCAATCGATGTCATTCTCGCTTTCCATCCTGGCGACGATGAAGGTGCGGGAGCGCACATTCAAAGCCTTGCCATCTTTGAAAAGGTCCGAGGATTTCTTGACCGAGTTGAAATCCGCTTTCGACTTCGGTTGAAGGAAATCACCGATTACCACAACGATTCGTTTTGAATCTTTCAATTCGCGTTTCGGATCTGGATTCCGACTCTCGACACCTGGCTGGTAGGAGTTTTCCACCAGTAATTTTGCCTCATAAAGGCGCCGTGATTGCACTTCCTTCGATTGGGACGGGCTGTCCTCGGAATCGGTTCGTCGTCCCTCCTCGTCGAAGTAGTAAATGTCTCCCCCTCTGTTTTCGTCGAGAGTTTCAATATGCTTCCATCGGGTCACCTGCACCATCGCATTCATCTCCTGCATGATGGTGATGTCGTTCGTTGAATCGACGGATGCCCGGAAGGTTTGCATTCCGGTCGGCAGGAGGCCGAACAGGGCTACGAATGCGAAGGCGATGATGCCGATGGCGAGGGTAACTTCGACCAAACTGAAGCCGCCGTTTCGGGCTTCAATTGACCTCGGCAGGTTGCCGGAGAGGGGAGTGTCTTGTGAGGGCAGGCGGTGCATACATCGTATTTACACAGCTCGATCCGTTCTCTGTCAAAGGTTTTGTTTGACTATTTTTAACCTGCGCAACTTCACCTGCCTCGCGTTTCACCGCGCGGACCCCTCGATAGGGCGACGGACTCCGCGCTGGGACGCTCTGTGAAACTACCTGACGGTCTTGCGTTTACTGGCGTTTCCCGGCAATCGAGAGCCAGAGCGAAATCAGGCTTTGCCGCCGAATGACACGTAATCGTCGAGATCCAGCAAGTCTGCCCAAGTGGAAATATCCTCGCGCAGCGGGCCGGCGTCTTTGTGGAGGCCGTTGAAGAATTCCCGGGTTTCGACATCGGATGGCACCACTTGGTCGCGCCATGCCGACCACTGCACGATCTCCCATGGTGCCCGCTTTTGTGTCGCATTCGCTTCGATCCACTCGAGGATTTCTCCGTCGCCTTTTCCTTTCGCGAGTTCGGCCTTGAGGCCATCGGGGTCGATGCCGGTGTATTTCAAAAAGTGCTGATCGAGCGGGCAGGCGAAATGGTAGTCGCCATTTTTCCCAATGAGTTCAGCGCGGCCTTTGTCGAGCATCCGCGGCAGCAATGCGTAGCCGCCGAGCCTTGTCCGGGCGCTGCGCGGCGGGCGTGTCGTGAGATCGGTGGGTGGGATTTTCATGGGCACGTCAGATGCGGACGATGAGCTTTTCCGCGGGAAAGCGCACTTTTGGCAGGGCCGCGTATTTGTCGTCGCCGGAGCGGTATCCAGCGGCGCAGGCGACGGCGGCGGTGAGTCCCTTTTCCCGCAGGCCGAGGATTTCGTCGTATTGCGATGGGACGAAGCCTTCCATCGGGCACGTGTCGATGCTGAGCAGCGCGGCGGCGGTCATGAAATTTCCGAGCGCGATGTAACCCTGCCGCGCGGCCCATTCGGCGGCCGCTTTTCCGCGTTCTCCGTCCACGACATCGGCGGTCAGCATTTTTTTGAATCCCGCCAGGTCTTGCACGTTTCCCCCGCGCACTTCCGCGATGCGCGCGATGTATTCATCCACATCCGCCGCGGTATTCGCCGTGCGCACCGCGAAGACGACGTAGTGCGAGCAATCCGCGGGCTGCCGCTGATTCCACGAGGCGGGCACGAGCTTTTCGCGCGTCGCCGCGTCCGTGATGACGAGAAAGCGGTATGGCTGCATCCCGTAGCTCGATGGGGAAAGGACGAGCGTTTCCTCCAGCGCTGACCAATCGACTGCGGCGATTTTTTTTGCGGGATCGAATGCCTTGGTGGCGTAGCGCCACTGGAGTTTACTGAGAAGTGTCTCGGTGGAGATGGTTGGATGAGTCATTGGTAAAATCTGTAACCGTCTCAGTTACAGATGCAAGTTGTTCGGCGAAATATTTTCGCGTGATCCCGAGTCAGCGGCTCACCACGGCACTGGCTTGCGCGAATTGAAAAAGCCGCCGGTCGTCCCGTCCGCGGGCAGGGTGGCGAGCCACACGGGCGTGTCCGCGCCTTGCTCCACGGTGCCGGGCGCGCTGGGGCCGCCCATGTCGGTTTTCACCCAGCCAGGGCAGGCGGAGTTGACCTTGATCGGCGTGCCGCTCAACTCGGATGCGAGTTCGATGGTGAACATATTCAGCGCACTCTTCGATGAGTCGTAGCCGAGCACTTTGTAATCGCCGAGCGGCTGGGCGGGATCGGCTTGGAGGGTGTGCGAGCCGAGTGAACTCGAGACGTTGACGATGCGCCCCGCGCTGCTTTTTCGCAGCAGCGGCAGCAGGGCCTGGGTGACTTCCACCACGCCGAAAAAATTTGTCTCGAAGACCTCGCGAATCGTTTCCACGGGCGTCTCCGCGGGTTTCAGTGTGGCATCGTGCATGACGCCCGCATTATTCACGAGGATGTCGAGTTTGCCGTATTCGCGCTCGATGAAATCGTGCGCCCGTTGCGCGGACGGGCCGTGCTTCACATCGAGCGTGAGGGTGTGCGCGTCGAAGCCCTCGCCGCGCAGCACGGCCGCCGCGTCCTCTCCGCGTTTTGGCGAGCGCGCGCCGATGAGCACGGTGATGCCGAGCTTGCCGAGCTGGCGGGCGATCTCGAAGCCGATGCCTTTGTTGGCGCCGGTGATGAGGGCGATTGTTTTCGTGGTCATGATTTGGAAATAGTCCGCGGGTTACTTCGCGCCAAACGCCCAGAGATGGGCCGCGGTGCGAATGTAGAGTTTGTTTTCGACAAATGCAGGCGTGGCATGGAGCGCCTCGCCGAGATCGTTCGTGGCGAGGATTTCGATTTTGTCGCCCGCTTTTAGCACGAGTAATTTTCCATTCGCCGCTCCGAGCCAGACTTTTCCATCCGCGCCCACGGGCGACATGTAGTAGTCCCCCGCGACCCCGAGCCGCTGCTTGTCGATCACGATTTTTCCGGACGCGAGATCGTAAGTCGTGAGCAGGCCGCCATCTTTCGCGAGCCATAGCCGGCCCTCATACGCGAGCGGTGATGCGACGTACGGCGCGCCCTTTTCGCTGATCCACGGCACATGCGTTTCGGTGATGTCGCCCTTGCCGCCGGGCGCGATCGCGAGCACGACATTTTTTCCGCGCGCCATCCAGGTCAGCCCGACCTCCCATTCCTCGCGCTCCCACATGCCGTTTTTGTTTCTGTCGTTCACGTCAAAAAAATCCTTGAACCCGGTGGGCGCAAGCTCGGCGCGCGCGAGTTTGCCGTCCTTGTCCGCGTCCATGCCGCCGAGCAGTTGGTCGAAAGTCGGCATCGGTTCGCTGGCGGTGCCCGGGCTCCATGTGGCGATGTAAAGACGGCCATCCGCGCCGACCGTCGGCGTGGTGCAGGGATACGAGGAAAGGCCGCGCACGATCCACCGCTCCTCGCCAGTCTTGAGATCGTAGCCTTTTGCGCGCGTGTCGCCGAGCACCACGAGCGCGCCATCCCACACCACAGGCGAGCCAAAGCTCACGCGGAAATCCTTGCGCGAAGCGCGCCAGCGTTCCTTCCCCGTCTTCGCGTCGATCGCGTAGAGCCCCTGGCCGGGCCCATCTTCATCGCGCAGCAGATACACGATGCCATCGTGCAGGATCGGCGAACTGCCGGTGCCGAATCCGTCCTTCGACTGCGCCATCGGCATGGGCAGCGTCCACAGTTCCTTCCCGTCGGGATCATGGCAGAGCAGGCCGAACGATCCGAAGTAAGACACCACCCGCTCGCCGTCGGTCGCGCAGGTCGAGGCGGCGGGGGAGCCGAGTTTTTGGAAATAAGTTTCGAGCTGTTTCACCGCGACCGGTTTGCGCCACAGCACCGCGCCATCGCGTTGGGAAAGAGCGAGCACTTCGAGTTGGCCGTCGCGAAAGCCGGTCAGGAAAATCCGTTCTCCCGCGATCACCGGCGATGACGAGCCGGAGGGAAGTTCGACTTTCCAGAGCAGATTTTTTCCCGGGCCAAATTCGACCGGCGGCTTTTCCCCGGCAGCCACGGCAGTGAATGAGCTGCCGCGGAATTGCGACCAGCCCGGCGAGGCGGCGTGGCTGCTGGCTGCAAGGTTGAGCGCGAGGCTCGCGGTAAAGCTCGGAAGGTGGTGCATCACACTTTCTTGAATGGCCCGCGCGGATTTGGCGAAGCCATTTTCCAGCACGAGCCCGGATTGCGTCTCATGCATTCACGCCTTGGATTGCGCGCTGATCCTTCGCCGCATCCGCCGCGCGCCAGAGATACCATGCCGCCGTCGTCGCGTGCGGGCGCCAGCGTTCGCCGAGCGCGAGGAGTTCTTTTGGCTTCGGCATTTCGGCAAGGCCGAAGGCAATGCGGCAACCATTTCGCACGCCAAAATCGTCGATCGGCAGCACATCGGAACGGCCGAGTTTGAAGATGAGCAGCATCTCCACCGTCCAGCGTCCCACGCCTCGCACCGTCACGAGCCGTGCGATGATTTCCTCATCCGGCATTGCCTGGATCACGCGCGAAGTCGGCACCGTCCCATCCAGCGTCTTCGCCGCAATGTCGCGAATCGCCGCGATTTTCGCCCACGAAAATCCGCACGCCCGCAGCGCATCGTCATGCACTTCCGCGAGGTGCTTCGCGGTGGGAAAGCGCGTGCCGGGAAACAGCGCGCGAAACCGCCGCAGGATCGTTTCGGCGGCGATTCCGTTCAATTGCTGATGCGCGACCGCGCTCACCAGCGATGCAAATGGCGAGCGCTTTGTGTCCGGCACGATGGCACATGGTCCGTGCGTGCGGATCAGCCGTCGCATGACGTTGCATCGCCTGCTCAGATACGCGTGAGCCTCGGGCGTCATGCGGGGAAATGACCAATCACCAATCACCAATCACCAATTGGCAGCCGGTTCCCACGCGCGCCGACATTTCGGACATTGGACATTGGTCATTTCCCCTCCTCGCCCTGCTCCAGTTGGCGCAGCACATCGCTGCGATCGTCCACTTCATCCCACACTTCGCGGCTCACATAGATCGGCGCGCGCTGCTGAATCGCGAGCGCGATGCAATCGCTCGGACGCGCATCCAACTCGACGATCTTTTTTTCAAAAAGCTCATTCTCCGCCGTGATGATGAGCCGCGCGAAATACGTCTCGCTCTTCAAATCGTTCACGATCACGCGCTCCACCTTCGCGCCGAGCGCCGCGAGCAGATTCGCCATCAGATCATGGGTCAGCGGGCGCTCCTTCGGCGTCGCGTTCATGAACATCGTGATCGCCGCGCCCACACTTTCATCCACGTAAATCACGAACACCTTTTCATCATTGCCGACAAAAACCGCGCGCCCGGAATTGAACGGAAGCACCGCGCGGACTTTGATTTCGACGACTGGTCTGCTCATGCGTCCCAAGTTTCCGCCTCGGCCCGCGCGTGTCGAGGGGGAAAACGGGCCGCGCGAGTTCAGCGCGCCTTCTCCACGACCTCGCTCAATTTCACCGCGCCGCCGCCGCGCCGTTTGCTTTCGTCCGCCGCTTCCATGAACGCGAAAATTTCCAGCGTCTCCTCCGGCGTCACCGGAGCGATGCCGGTTTGGAAAAAATTCACGACCTCGCGGACGAGCGGCGCGTAGGTTTCCACGCCGGGCTTTTGCTCGGCAAAGCCGTTGCTGCCAAACACGGAAACCTTGTGCGGAAGCGGCTTCGTGCGGATCGCGTGCAGCACGCCGATACGCCCGCCGCTCCATGTGCCGGTGATCGTATCCGCGTCCGCGCTGCTCGTGCGCATCACGGATTCACAGCCGCGGCCGAGCACGGTGAAAAGCGCCTCGGTCGGGTGAATGCCGTACCAAAACAAATCGGGATGATGGGCCTCCAGCGGCGACGGGCCGTAGGAAATCGCGCTGCGGATTTCGCCGATGTCCGCCTTCTTCACTTCAATCATCGTGTCGTAGTAGCGATAGGCGGACGAGGTGAAAACCGGCACGTTCGCGTCCTTTGCAAGCCGGAAAATCTCGATCGCATCGCGCAGCGTGCCGCCGACCGGCTTGTCGATGAAGAGCCGCTTTTTCGCCGCGATCACAGGCCGCGCCTGCGCGAGATGCGGGCGGCCATCGACGCTGAGCAGCAGCACGCAATCCACCTCGCCGCACAGCGCCTCGATCGTCGGCACGAACTTCACGCCAAAGTCGCGCTGCATCACCGTCGCGTATTCTTCCACGCGCTCGATGCTCGATGGAATGTCGGCGCTGCCACTTTTGAAGGCCGCGACCACTTTCCCGCCGGGCACATGATCTGGCGTGGTCGTGTCGTTGAGCAGCTTGGTGAAGGCGGTGACGTGCGAGGTATCCATGCCGATGACGCCGATTTTCAAATCGTCGGCGAAGGCGGCGGTGCAGATGAGGAGGGAGAAGAAGTGGAGTTTCATGGTTTGGAAATGTCAGCGGGCGATGGGCTGCGGCAGGCGGAGGTAGGCGAAGAAATCGCGGAGTTCCTGATCGGTGAAACCGGCTAGCAAGCCTGCGGGCATCAAGCTTGCGGGGGCAGGGCGGACTTCGCGCAGGTCGGCGCGCGCGAGGCTCACGTCCTGGCCATCGAGACCCCGGAGCACGACGGCGGCGGTGTCTTGATCGACCACGAATCCGCTGAGCATGCGACCGTCTTTCGTCGTGAGTAGTTGGTTCACGTAGCCTTCGCGAATCTCTGCGCTGGGATCGACGATGCTCGGGAGCAGCGTGCCGAGATCGTCGCGCTGATAGGCCGTGAGATCGGGGCCGATGCGACCGCCTTTGTGGAAAAGCGTGTGGCACATTTCGCAGCGCTGCGTGAAGAGCGGGCCGCCTTTGTAGGCGTCTCCGGGCGCGGCGGCGATGACGCGGCGCAGGCGGTCGATCTCGGCGTGATTTTCAGGTGCGGTGATCGTGGTGGGTTTGGCGAAAAGTTTTTCCGCGAGCGTGGCGATGGATTTGTCTTCGTGCTCGCGGAGCAGCGCGATGGTCGCGGGCGGGATCGCGGCGGCGGGGACGCTTCCGCTTTCGATGAGTTTCAGAAACGCGTGAGTCGATGCGGACCGGCTCGTGAGCAGGGTTTGCGCGGCGGGTTGCACTTCGGCGGGGAGCGCGGGGTAAAGGCGGACGACTTCTTCGCCGATCGTGGCGTCGTCGTAGAGCAGGAGTGAAGTGAGCGCGGCTTTGCGCAGCTCGGCTGATTTTGCGGAGGCGGTGAGTTTGAGCAGCGCCGACACGGACTCGGGCAATTTCACTTCGCCAAAAAGCCGCACGCACAACAGTCGCTCATCCAGCTTTGCATTTTCGTCAGTCGCGACTTTCAGCGCGGCGGCGATTGCCTCCGGCTCGCGCAGTCGCACCTGCAAATGCGGCGAAGCGACGCCGCTGCGGGCGAGCGCGTCGAGCAGCGGTTCGGGAAGCGGCGGGAGCGCGCGACCTTTGAACGCTTCCTCCAATCCAGCCATGAGCAGCTTGCGGTGTTCGAGGCCGGGCGCGGTGTCGAGCAGGCGCGCGCAGGTGAGCAGATCGGCGCGCGTGCCCGCGGCGGCGAAGCGGCGCATGAGCCGCGCGAGGAGGTGCTGCTTCGCCATCGCGGAATCCCACGGCAGATAGAATATGACGACATCGCGATCGTTGGCGCAGTGGGATTCGAGCGTCCACCAGCAAAGCAGGGGAATGCACGGGTCGGCGGCGTCGGCATCGCGGCGGAGGAGCGCGGTGATCAATATCATTGCGTCATGCGGAGACAGTCGGCGTGCGGTGGATGCAAACTGTGCCCGTACCTCGGCATCTGGTTCGATCTGTATCCGTATGAAACATATTTCCTCCAACTCAGTCGAAAGCTGCTTCGCATCACCCATGAGGCGGATGCCCCACATGCGCACCACCGGTTGCGGATGCGCCATCGCGCCGATCGCCGTTTTTTCATCCAGCGCCTCCATTTGGTGCAGCGCCCACAATGCTTCCAGCGCGGGATGTTGCGCCGGCTCGCGCAATGCCGCGCGCAGCGGCTCGACGCTCGCGGGATCGCGCCTTTCCCCGAGCAGCCGCACCGCCGTGTGACGATGCCACCGATTCGGATGCGCGAGCAGCGCGATGAGTTCCGCGCTCGTTTTCACCGCGAGATTCACGTCTTTTTCCAGCGGCATATTTTTCCCGCGAATGCGGTAGATGCGGCCCGTGCTGGGATCGAGCTGGCCCTGATAGTTCTGCCCGTGCGCGATGTATTCTTCGTAGAAATCCGCGACGTAAATCGCACCGTCGGGCGCGTTCGTGAGATACACCGGGCGGAACGCCGGGTCCGCTCCGGCGAGCGCGATGCCGGTGTCGTTCGTCTCGAAAGTCGATCCGCGCGCGAAGCGTTCCGCGATCACGATATTCCGATGGAGCGGATCGGCGGCGAAGAAGCGGCCGGCGTATTGCGTGGGCAGCGCGGTGCCATCGGCGATGATCGTGGCGTGCGAAAAGCGCGCGATCGGGTGGCGGCTCTTCATCATGTCGATGTGGCCGAACGCGTACGGATGTCCGGTCGGCCCGAACTTTCCCGGATCGATGCCCTGCTTCAGCATCAGCGCGTTTTGCATGTAGTGAAATCCGCGCGTGTCGCCGCCATTGTGGCCGGAGAAGAGCCGGCCCTCCGAATCGAAATCCAGCTCGAACACATTGCCGCCGCCTTCCGCAAAAATCTCGTACGTCTTCGTCCGCGGATGGTAGCGCCAGACCATGCAGCCTTCGTGATACAGGCCCGCGACGCGGCTCGTCGTGGTGCTGCCCTGCGCGCCGTAGAGCCAGCCGTCCGGCCCCCACGCGAGACCGTTCGCGACGGAGTGCGTGTCTTCGAGGCCGAAACCCGCGAGCCGCACTTCGGGTTCGGGTGCGACGTCGTCGTGCGGGTTTGTGGGAAGGGGATAGAACATCAGATACGGCGTCTGCATGACCCAAATCCCGCCGTGGCCCCAGAGCACTGCGTTCGCCATGTTTAGTCCGTCCATCACGGTTCTCGTTTTGTCGAAAACGCCGTCGCCATCCGTGTCCTCATGCACCGTGATGCGGTCGCGTCCCCGATCGTGATTTGGTGGAGGAGGCGGGACGCGATCATACTTCGAGCGGTAAAACTGATCGCGGCTCACCATCTTCACGCCCGCCGGATACGGATACTGCCGGTATTGCGCGACCCACATTCGCCCGCGTTCGTCGAAGCTGATGTGCGTCGGCTGCGCCACGTCCGGTTCGTTCGCGATGAGGTCCACGACGAGATCGGAAGCGGTCGTCATTTTCGCCAGCGACTCCGCGGGTGAAAGTCGCGCGCCTGGCATCTGCTCAGGGTTTGCGGACAGCGGCGTGGTCGAATGACGAAAACCCGCCTCGGTGAAAAACGCGGTCGGGGGCTGCGCGGCGACGGCTTTCAAATTTGCGGGCGCAGGCTCGCCCGCGTTCATTTCCCACGTGCCTTCCAGCAGCAGCTCGTCAAAATATCCGGCAAAGATTGGCGCGGCGTTCACGCGCTTGGCGGGATTTTCCAAACGCAGGGCGAAGACGTTGAACGCCTTCTTTTCGAGAATGCCTTTCGGGACTTTGAAGCGCCGCCGCGCGTCGTTCGCGAGCGCATCGGCGCCGCCGATTTTTTGTCCGTTCAGCCAAACCGAAAACGGCCCGCTGATTGCGCCAAGACTCAGCGTCATCGAGTCGCGCCAGAGATCTCTTTCCTGCGGCGTCACCATCTCATCCGGCACGCGCACGAAACACCGCAACCACACGGGACCGCTGGCTGGGAGATCGTTTGCGGTCGGGATGGTGACGGGCTGCCACGCGTGGGCGAGGAAGGGAAGTGCGGCAACCAGCGCGAAGACGGCGGGAAATTTCATGGGGACTGGGCTGCCAGTGTGAACCCTGTGGCGCGGGGAATCTTGGACCTCAGCCGGGCCGATCGACTGGTGCGGCGAGAACGCTCCGCGCCATCGCGCGCCGGGCTGACCACAGCCGCGCGACGAGCCACATCATCACCAGCGCGCCGACCATCAGCCAAAAATAGAACGCGCGGGGAATCGCGCGGGCGACTTGGGCAGGGATATCGGCGATCGGGAGCAATGTGCCCGCGGCATAGACCGGCAGGCTGATCGGGGAAATCGCGATGAGCCACGAGGCGAGCGGCCTCAAGCGTTCGGTGATGCCAAACACCACTCCGAGCAAGATCGGCACGACGCCAATCAGGATGACCAAGAGCCCGACGGTGCGTCCGCCCTTTTGCTCGAGCAGCGCCTGAAAGCCGACGCCGCCCGTCACCATCACCATGATGAAAAAGCCGAGGTCGCGCAGTGGCAGCGAGTAGCCGGGAAACCAGTGGCTTTCCACCAAAGCGCGGGAAAACATGAACCAGCCTGCCGCTCCGGCGATGGCCATGATCGCGACCCACCAAAAGGCCGTGGCGGCATCCGCGAGCAGCGGGAGGGCTGACGCTCCTTGTTTGCGCGCGCGACGCCAGCCGCGGATCTGATTTTCCGCCGATGGCGTGATGATGCCCGCCAGCACAAAGATCAGCGCCATCGTGACGAGACCGTAAACTCCCGAAAGCGCGACGGCTTCCATCGGGTCCGGATCCCAATTCGGCCCGATGCGGATCATGCGCATGAAGGCGCGCGAGGGAAAAAGGTTGCCGGGTTCGATGAGCGGCAGCGCATTTCCGAGCAGGACGATTTGCACCCAGATGAAAAAGCCGGTGGCCCAGATTTTTCCCAAAAGATGCGACTCCGCGCGCCGCCATTTCCGGCAGAGCATGATGATGAAAGTGAGGATGAAGCCGCCTTGCGAAAAGGCGGTGAAGACGGCTTCGGAAAAATCGAGGCCGAAAAATTTCACCGTCGGGAAGAGCCGCTCGGCGAGCCTTGAGAATCTTGCGGCGTCAGACGGAAGAATGCCGGGAAGGCTTTCCTCAAAAACGGGCGTGATGGTGAGGTACTTGAAAAAGACGAGGCCGAATTTCGCGGTCTGCGGGATGACGGTGTAGAGCGCGAAGACAAGGGCGATGGAGACAAGAAAGGCCCAGCGGCGATTGCGCACGACGGTGCCGGTGACGAGGCCGGTGAAGTGGTAGAGCAGCGTGGATGAAATCATGACGCTGTAGAGCGGCAGCCAGACATGCCAGTTCACCTCGCCGCGCCAGAGCGACCATGCGGTGAATGGCAGCGTTGTGAGAAACAGGACGTATTCGCGGACCGGGAGGCCGACTAGGTAGCCGATGACTTTCGACAACGGCGACATCGGGATGAGTCGCTGGTAGTCGATCACACCTTCATCGCGCTCCGCTGTCATGCCGCCCGCGACCTGCGCCGTGCCAACGACAAATAGGATGAGGCCCTGGAAAACGAGCAGCGGAATTATGCCCAGGCGCGCCCCATCCGCCGGGGTCAGGTGCTGGTTTTCGCCGATGGTATGCACGAGCGCGACGATGAAGCCGCAGACAATCACGACGGTCAGCAGCGAAATTCCGAGGCCCTGCAATCGCAGGCGCGACTGGCAGTAGCGGCGGAAGATCGGATTCACCCAGAAATTCCAGGCGGAATGCCGGACTGGTGCGGCGAGGGATGCGGCTGAGTTCATGGGCGGCGGTCGTTGTCTGCCACCATCCGCCGCCGTGCAACGCTCAACGTTCGCTGATCATTTTTCCAGGACTTCGTAATACCGCAATTCGAGACCGGCGATGGTGACGGCTGCTTCGCGCGTCGGCATGTCGGGCGGCGTTTCCACCCGCGCCGCGGCGGTCAGCAGGATCTGACCTTTGTGCGCGATGTCTTCGCCAAGTTTCGCGGCGAGATTCACTTCGCTTCCCTGGACGTGGCCGGGGCCGATGCACAGGATTTCGCCAAAGCCGATGCCGATGGAACAGAATAGTCGCTCGTCTTCCGGCAGCGTTTCATTCGTTGCCACCGCGCGGGCGCTGGCCGCGCGACTCGCGGCGATGGCGTCGCCGGGCGTGGCAAAAAGGTAGAGCAAATTGTCCGCGTTCGCCTCGATGAATTCCCCGCCGTGCTCGCGAAAACACGGATCGCAGATGCGCCGGGTCCGGTGAATCATCAAGAGAAACGCGACGATCCCGAGCCGGTGCGTGGTGCGCGTGAAGCCGCACATGTCGAGAACGAGAACCGCTTTTCGGCGCGAGTACCCGGCGTGAATCCGCGCGGTGATTTCGCCGCGGCGGTCGGGAAATTCGATCATCTCATCGAGCAGCCGCTCGAAGTCGGGAGGAATGTCGGAGCGCGCAGCCATTGCTCACTTTTGTAGTGCTTCGCCCCGCACAACGTCGAGCCGCCAGCACTCACTGGACACGGCGCGACTTCACCGCTTTTCTCTGCGCACATGGCCGCGCGCAACTATACCAAAATTTTCTCCATCGCTGGCATCGTCCTTGGCGAAATCTACATGCTCTACGCCGTGCTCGCGCCGTATCGCAAAGGGCCGCCCATTCCCATCAGCGTCCCGATGCCGCCCGACACGCTGCCGATCGACGCCGTCGTTCCGCTCTGGGCGCTGGTTTTGAAATTGGGACTTAGTTCGGTCTTCTTCGGCCTCTTTGGCGCGCTGGTGGGTTTGGGAATCGGCCTGCTCGTCACCGGCCTGATGCAGAAACGCCAGCCGCCAGCGAACTGACCGCGGCTTCGAGTCGCGCCGTGATTTCCATCCAGCCGCGGCGATCATCGGAATGGTCGGTGAACGTGAGCGGCTCGCCGATGTGCAGCGTCAGTCGCACGGGCTTCGGCGCGCGGCTGCCCGGCGGCAGCGCGCGGAAGGCGCCATCGAGATAACACGGCACCACCGGCACGCCGGTCCCGGCGACCATGCGACCGAGCCCTGGCTTGAACGCGCCCATCTTTCCATCGCGCGTCCGGGTTCCCTCGGGAAAGAGAATGTAGATCGCCGGCTCGCCGACGAGTCGTTCGCGCAATTCATCGAGCGCGTGGGTGCCGCAGCGTTTGCGCCACATCGGCAGCGCATTCAGCGCGAGCGCGGAGAAGAAGGAGGACGCGGTGGTTTGAAAAAACACGTCGCCCGCCGCGATCGGGAATGCGCGCTGGCGCAAATGCCACGGCAGCGCGGCTGCGAGCGTGAGCGCGTCGAGATGGCTGGAGTGATTCGCGATCACTACGAAAGGCGCGGTGCGCGGCATCCGCTGGCCGCCGATGACGGTGAGCCGGTGATAGATTTTCAGATAACTCCGCGCCGCAAAACGCCACGCCGCCTGCGCGAGAAAGGCGAGCAATCCGATCTCGCGCTGGAGACTTTTCAGGCGCTCATCGGGCGGGAGATGGCGGTCGCGCGCGGGCTGGTAATTCCAATCGTCCATTACCGATCCCTCCTGCTCCTGCTCCTGCTCCTGCTCTTGATCTTCTGTAGGTGGCGATCGGAGGGATTAAGATCAAGAGCAAGATCAAGAGCAGGATTGCGGATTGTGGAGCGAATCATATTCCGCCGAAGAAACGGATGTAGTGAAACATCGCTGGACCGACAAAAAGCAAACTGTCGAAACGATCCAGCAATCCACCGTGGCCGGGGATCGTCGTGGCCATGTCCTTGATGCCGAGATCGCGCTTGATGCTCGACATCACGAGATCGCCGCACTGCCCGGTGAGCGAGAGCAGCGCGCCGAGGGTGATGAGGTGAATCGGCTGATCGAGCGCGGTGCCCGCGAAGATGAAATGCGCGAGCGTGGCGAACAGCGCAGTCGTCAACACCAGCGCGCCGAGCGCACCGCCGATGGTTTTTTTCGGACTGGTCTGCGGCGCGAGTTTTCGCCGGCCAAACGCCTTGCCGGTGCAGTAGGCGAAGATGTCGTTCAGCTCCACGCAGAGCAGAATGGCGAGCTGGATGGCTGCGCCGGATTTGGCATTCGCGAGATAGGAAAAATGGCCGAGGCAAACGCCGAACAGCAGGAAGCAGAAAATGCCAAGCGCGACGCGTTGAATGTAGCCTTTCGGACTGTCCGCAAACAGCGCGCCGATCACGATCGCGCACACGCACAGCGACGTGAGGGCGTGAAAGACTCCGTACCATTGCGCCGCGATCGCGAACGTGATGAGCAACCCGCCGAGCGACACGATGCCGCTCACCGCGCGGTGCCGGAACAGGCCGATCACGCGCGCAAATTCCCGATAACAAACTGCCGTGAGCACGAGCACGCCAAGGATCGCGGGAAGCCGCCCTGCGAGCAGCGGCACGACCATCAGCGGCGCGAGCACGAGCCACGATCGGTAGCGCGTCCACAGGTCGCCGCGCAGTTCGGGTGAAAGTTTTCCCGCAGTTTGCAGCGCGAGAAAAATCAGCGGCGTGAGCGCGAGCGCGGCGGCGATCCCAGCGGCGATCCAGAACGCGACGGGATGGATTCCGAGAATCATTTCACTCCTCTTCCGCGTGGATCATCCACCCCGCGCTTCAGAAACGAATCTCCCGCGGAAAATCCGGGCACAGCTTCGACGATTTTTGCCCGCGCGAATTTGCGCCGGTATAAAAAATCATCCGGCCATCGCGGTCGCACAGCCAGACTTCGCGGGCGCCCGCGGCAAAATACAGCGCGCGTTTTTCCGCCATCTCGATCGTTGTGTTATCCGGTGAAAGCACTTCGACGCAAATTTCCGGGGCGGCGGTCAACAGGCTTTGGCGATGCGTCGTGGTAAACCGCGCACGGGAAGCCCACGCCACGTCCGCACCTTTCACACCGTCCGCAGTTGAGACGGGGCACTCGGTTATCACTCGTCCTTCCGGCAGCAGGGTGCGGAGAAGGTATGCGATCTCTGATTGAAAGTTGCCGTGGGAAGGACCGGGAGGTGGGAGCATAACGATGTGGCCGTGACGATCGGTTTCAATGCGACCGCGCACCTTCGCCAGATCGCTGAGAATGTGGGGATCGGTGCGCAGGCGCGACCAGCAACGCATGTTGAACGCCGTTTGCTTGGCCTGCGCCGGGAGATCGATGGTCAGTGTCGGCATGGGAAACGGATACGCTGTTTCGACTTTCTTGCCAACAGCGCAGCGAGCCGCAAATCAGCGCGCCGTTTTCCCTCGCAAAAACGCCGCGATCCGCGCCATGCGCCGCCATGCGGTGATGACGCAGCCAACGGTCACAAACCACAGCGCGATTTCCATCAAAGGCAGCGGCTCCACTCCCGCGCGCGAACGCATCTCCGGCACTGCTGCCAGCACCAGTGCGGCCAGCGTCATCACAAACATCCGATGCGGCTTCGCCTGCGGACCGATGAAAATCTGCCCCGCGCCCACGCTCGCCCCCAGCGCCCGCACATACGCGACAAACACCGCCGCGAGCGCCGCCCCGAATCCCAGCATCGCATCGCTCCCCGCCGCGAACCCTGCGCCAATAAAGATCGCCGCATCCGCCACACGATCCGGCGCTTCATTCCAAAGCTCGCCGGTCGGTCCACCCTTGCTGCCTTCCACCGCCACCATGCCGTCGAGCATGTTTGCCAGCAGTCGCATTTGGATGAAAAACGCCGCGCCCAGCCAGTGCAGCCGCAGCGGCCAATCTGCCCAATCCTTCGTCCCGGAAAACGACAGCGCGGCGAGAATCGCAAACACGATGCTCAGAAACGAAATCGCATTTGGCGAAATGCCGGCACGCACGCACCACGCAGCGAGTGCGCGGAAAAGTGGCACGTCGCGGCTTTTGAGCGGACGACGACTGGCGGGATTCGCGTCACTCATCGCGTGATCGCTACCCTTTCAGCGAACGCCACGGCTCCTCCGTCGAGTGATCCACGCTGAATGGCCCCGTGATTTTCGACGGCGTCAGGATCGCGAGAAATTTGCACTGCGCGTGGCTCTCGTTGTAGCAGCCATGCACGACGCCGCGCGGGATGAGCAGACTGTCACCCGGTTTCATGATCCGCTTTTCCTGCTCGATCCACTGCTCCATTTCGCCTTCGAGAATGTAGATGATTTCATCCATCTCCGGGTGCGTATGAAACGGATGCCCCGCCCCGTGCTCAATGTGCGCGCGGACAAACACGAGCGAGTCGGCGTCACTCAGACCATCCTTGAAATACCAGTGATTGATCTGACCGGGAAGTTCCTGGTTTTCGGTTTCATCGGCGGACACAAAGCGGCGCATGGAATTTAGGATTTAGGATTTAGGAATTAGGATTTATCCCTCCTTCGTGTGCCAGCACCCGCGCCCCACGCAAATCCTAAATCCTAATTCTTCATTCCCAAATGCCCACCATCGCCCTGCTCGGAACCATGGACACCAAAGGCCACGAACACGCCTTCGTCGCCGCACAAATCCGCGAGCGTGGCCACCGCACGCTCATCGTCGATCTCGGCACCGACGGACCGCCGCAAATCGCGCCCGATGTTTCACGCGAGGAAGTCGCCGCGCTCGCGGGCATCGATCTCACCGCGATCCGCGCGCGTCATGATCGCGGGGAAGCCGTCGCCGCGATGTCGCGGGCCGCGCCGCTGATTTTGGAGAAACTGCGGAGCGAAGGAAAAATCGACGGCGTCATCTCGCTCGGCGGCGGCGGCGGCACCGCTATCGCGACTGCCGGGATGCGCGCGCTGCCGCTCGGTTTTCCAAAGCTCATGGTGTCCACGCTGGCGAGCGGCAACACCGCGCAATACGTCGGCGTGAAAGACATCGTGATGATGCCCAGCATCGTCGATGTCGCCGGGCTCAATCGCATCTCGCGGCAAATCCTCACGCGCGCAGCGGGCGCAATCTGCGGCATGGTCGAGTCGCGTCCGCCCGCCGCGGGCGACAAGCCGATCATCGTCGCGTCCATGTTTGGAAACACGACTGACTGCGTGCAGCACGCGAAGGCGATCCTCGAAAACGCGGGCTACGAAGTCCTTGTTTTCCACGCGACTGGCACTGGCGGAAAAACGATGGAATCACTCATCGAAAGCGGCCTCGTGTCCGGCGTGCTCGACATCACGACGACGGAATGGGCCGACGAACTTTGCGGCGGATTTCTCGGCGCGGGACCGACTCGTCTCGAAGCCGCCGCACGCCACGGCATCCCCGCCATCGTCGCGCCCGGCTGCCTCGACATGGTGAATTTTCACGCGCCCGAAAGTGTTCCCGCCAAATTCGTCGGACGCACTTTTTACAACCACAATCCGCAGGTGACCCTGATGCGCACGAACGCTGAAGAGTGCGCGCAACTCGGCAAAATCCTCGCCGAAAAAGTGAACCTCTCCACCGGCCCCGTCACCGTCCTTCTTCCCAAAAAAGCGATCAGCGCAATCAGCGCGCCGGGGCAGCCATTCTACGACGGTGAGGCTGACGAAGCCCTCTTCGACACGCTCAAATCGCACCTGAGAAAAGACATCCCCATCATCGAAATGGACGCCGCCATCAACGACCCCGCCTTCGCCGAAGCCTGCGCCCGCACGCTGCTCAATTCCATCCCGACCACCGCCGCATAAACTCATGCCGCAATTTCTTTTCAGCGCCCTTTTCTCCATGTGCCTGCTCCCTCTCGCCGCCCGCGCGATCACACTCGATGAGGCACTGGATGGCATCGCGCCCGACGTGAAAAAATGGGCGTCGGTCTGCATCATCACCGACCGCGCGGATGGCACGCCGCAATTCGCCTGGCACGAATACCGTGGCAGCGGCGGGGCGCGCGATTTCTGGCCGGCGAGCGCGATCAAACTCTACACCGCCGTGGCCGCGCTGGTGCTGCTGGCGGAGCGTGATTTTCCGCTCGATACCACGCTGACCTTCGAGCATCGCGAAGGCGCGGGCGTGTGGACGGTCGATTGCGCGCGCACGATGCGCGAGATGCTCGGCGAAGTCTTCCGCCGCTCGTCCAATGAAGACTACACGCTGCTGTTGCGGCTCGTCGGGATCGACCGCATGAACACGCGGTTTCTCATCCCGGAAAAAGGCTTCCCGAATTCCGCGCTCATGCGCGGCTACGTGCTCGGGCGACCCTACGGCTACACGCGCGAGGAGCCGCAACGCATCACGCTGCGCGTGGCGGATCGCAGCGCGACGGTCGAGCACACTTGGAGCGGGCGCTTTCACGCCGAGGAACGCGGCGCGACGGTGATCGACGCGCGCACCGGCAACGTCACCAGCCCGCGTGAACTCGCCGAATGCCTGCGCCGCGTGCTCTTTCACGAACGCCTGCCAGAGTCCGAGCGATACGCGCTGACGGCGGAGCAGCTCGACTTCCTCCGCCACGGCGGCGCCGGACAGCGCGGGCTGGAAAACAAAGACGCCGACTCCGATCCGCTCGCGTGGAAAGGCGCGCTCGACGCGGTCTTTCCAAAGGCGCGCTTCTTCCACAAATGCGGCTGGATCAGCAGCCACGCGCTCGAGGTCGCCTATCTGGACGATACCGCGCAGAGCGGGCGGCGTTTCATCCTCGTCCCAGCCATCGCCGCTGGAGACGACACCCGTCCCGAGCGCGGCCAGGTGCTCATCGGAAAAATGGCGCGCGCCATCGGCGAGTGGGTGCGCACGCTGCCGTGAAGCTGCCGCATTTGAGCTTCCAACGCAGACCGATTTCGACGATTTTTAACTAATGCACCCTCGCATCCCTCGCCCGCTCCTCATCCCGCTCCTTGTTCTGGCAACAATCACTGGAGGATGCGAGCGAGGTCCCGATGCCACGCTCACTGCCGAAATCCAGCGGCTGAATTCCGAACTCGAGGAAACGCGTGTCAGGCTCGAATCCGCGGAAAAGGTGAATAGCGCGAAACGAGCGCAGCCCGTCGCTACCACCCCACAGGAAACCGGGGCCAGCAAACCACCGGGACCGACCGCCGACAGCATTCAAAAGGACGATCAGATCACGGCACTGCAGGTGGAACTCGCGGAGATAAAGAAACGCGATGCGTTCGCCTTTGCGGAGGCCAGCGCCACGCTGCGCTCGGGCACTGCCGGTGCCGCACTGGATCGTTATGAGAAATTTCTGAAGGATTTTCCGAACAGCCCAATGGCCGCGGATGCCGATCGCGCGATCACCGAACTCACCGCCGCTGCCCAGCGCGAAGCCCGCTCGCGCGCGACGCTCGTCGATCCGCGCCGGGCGCTTCGCGAGGCACTGGAGCATTTCAATGATGGCACCGTCACCGTGCAGGAAATCGCGCCATTGCTGAAAAACCGCAGTGCTGCGGATGTCGTGAAGCTGCTCGGCCCACCGAACCAAACCTACCGCGACGGCAAGGAAATCGGCTACACGGACAAAGTGATCGACACCAGCACGGGCAACAAGGGAACGCTCGTCGTCGGATTCGACGCGGACGCCGTTGCCACCCTGCGCGTGGGCTATCTTGGGAAACCGATCAAGCCCTGAGCCTTGCGCTACTTCGGTTCAGGAACGGGGAGCACTTCCACCATCGGGCTGTCGTCCGCCGGGATCGCTGAAAAATCGCCCTGGATCACTTCGGGTGCGTTTTTCTTTTTGCTCCAATAGATCGTCGTCAGTTTTCCGTCGGGCTTCTGGCTCACGGTGTAACGTTTGTTCTCGTCGTCTTCGGCGACCATTTGAAACTGACCTGCCCCGGCCGTGACCATCATGCTGGCAGCCGCGCGGGTCGGATTGTTTGCCGCTTCTTCGATGAATTTTTTCGCCCTCGGACCGACGACCATTGCGAACACGGCGAACGCAATGATCCCGAGAACGATCAGGCTGCCACAACCGATGCCAACCCATGCCAGGGGACCGAGACCTTTTTTCTGAGGAGCGGGAGATGATGAATCCATAGGGGCGGGACGCTAATCGGATCACATCGCCAACCGCAAGCAGGACCGCTCGCGAATTTCCCGGGCACGGCCGAAGCCGATCGGCTCAGCCCTTGGTAAACAGATCCATCACCGGCTTCCCGAGCCCGTCCTTGGTCACGTAAAACGGACGCTCTTCGATCAAGTAGGAGAGCTTCGGCGAAACGCCCATCGCGCGATAGATCGACGCGTGCAGGTCTTCGATGGAGACGGGATCGACCACCGCCTTGCACGGACGCTCATCCGCGGTGACGCCGTGGACGTGCCCGCGTTTCATGCCGCCACCGAAGAGCAGCACGCTGCCGGCGTCGATGAAATGCCGGTGCATTCCGTAGTGCAGCGGCAGCTCGATTTTGTCCGGCACACGCGCCTGGTCGCGGGTCTTCGAGCCTTCGCGGCCCTCGATCATCATGTCCCGCGAAAACTCACTCGCGAGCACCACGAGCGTGCGATCGAGCAGACCACGTTCTTCGAGATCGAGCACGAGTTGCGCGATCGGCGCGTCGATCATCTTCTTCATGTTCACCAGCCGCGCGTGCCCGTTCTCGTGCGTGTCCCAATTCAGGAATGGAATGTATTCCGTCGTCACCTCGACGTAGCGCGCGCCCACTTCCGCGAGCCGCCGCGCGAGCAGACAGCCGAGCCCGAAGCGCCCGATCGTCCCCGCCTCATAGTCACCGTCACGATTCTGTTTCGCCGAATTGATCTTCGCCGGATCGAAGCCCGCGGGAACGTATTTCGCCACGTTGTCCTTGGGCTCGAGGGAAAGATCGAACGCCTTCGCCGCGGGCGAACCGAGCAGACGATGCGCATTGTCCATCGCCCGCACGAAAGACTCGCGCTGATATTCGCTGCCGACTTTCCCCACCGGACTCGCCTCCAGCAGTCGCTTGTAAAATTTGTTCCGATCCTCAAACCGACCCGGCGTCATTCCCGCAGGCGGGCGCACCGCCGTCGCGGCGTCGTGCGGAAAGGGAATGTTGAACGGCCCATATTCACTCCCGAGAAATCCCGCGGTCGTGAATGCCTTGAGTTCCTCGGCTTCACCCAGATCGAAGCGCTGCCCGATATTGATAAACGCAGGCACCGCCGGATCGCGCGGCCCGAGCGTGCGCGAGAGGAATGCGCCGAGATGTGGCGCGGCCACGGATTGCGGCGGCACGTAGCCCGTGTGCCAGTGATACTGATGCCGCGAATGGAGGATGAATCCAAGGTCCGCAGCCTGCGCCGTGCGGATCAGCGACCCGCGATCCATCACGCTCGCGACTTTCTCCAGCCCCTCGGAAAAGCGCACGCCATCCACCGCCGTCGGGATGCTCGGGAAAGTGGAGAGCACCCCTTTCGGATCCATCCCCTTTTCAAACGGCGCGTACCGTTTCGGATCGAACGTCTCCGTGTGCGCCATGCCACCCGCCATCCACAGCACGATCACCGTATCCGCAGTCGGCGCGATTTTTTCCAATTCTCCAGCGGCAAACAATCGCGGTGCCCGTGCCCCGAGCGCGGCAAGCGTCGCGGCGGATGCGGTTTTGAGGAAGTCACGGCGGGTGTGGGCGGATGGGATGTTCATCTAAAAGGATAGTTGCGAGAGAAGATCGCGGAGTGGTGTCCGCGCAAGCGCGACTCGGAAATCACGTGCGCATGGCGGTCTTCATTAGGTCATACGTTACCAGAATCCACCGCCGACGGCGAAATTTTATGCCGCGACCGCTTGCTCCCTCGCTAAGGGCTTTGCAGCGGTTCGGCATCGTCTTCGTCGTCCACTTCCTCCTCGATCTCCTGCTTCATCTTCCGCGAGAGGAACGGGCGCAGGAAGCCGTAGAGCAGATAGGAGACGAAAATGACCGCGGGCATCCACTGGTAATTCATTACCGTCAGGATCAGCACGACCACGATCGCGATGAACTTTGGCAGCGAGCGCGTGCTGCGCCAGTTGAGCGATTTGAAGCTCGGGTATTTGAAGCCGCTGAACATCATCCACGCGAGGAAGAGCAGCAGCGGCGGGAGCACCCATTTTCCGTTGCCGATGTCGCGCCCGCGTTCGTCGAACCACAGCATCGCCAGCGTGAGCGAGGCGATGACTCCGGCGGCGGCGGGGATGGGGAAGCCTTTGAATTCCTTGTTTGCGGCGACCGAGTTTGCGGCGGCGAGGCAGTTAAAACGGGCGAGGCGGAGCGCGCCGCAGATGAGGTAGATCGACGCGATGACCCAGCCGGTGCGAGGAAATTCGTGGAGGATGATGCGATAGACCATGAGCGCCGGGGCGACGCCGAATGAGACCACATCCGCCAGCGAATCGAACTCGCGTCCGAACGGGCTTTCATTGCCGCCGAGCCGGGCGAGGCGGCCATCCAGCGCGTCGAAAATGCAGGACGCAAGGATGTACCAGATCGCGTAATGAAATTTGTCCGCCGCGAGATCGGCATCGCTGTTTTGCAGGAGCGCGCCTTCGAGAATCTTCAATATCGCGGCGAAGCCGCAAAAGAGATTTCCCGCCGTCATCAGATTCGGCAGGAGGTAGATTTTCGGGGAGCCGGGATCGCTCATGGGATCATTTCAGGATCGCGATGGCGGTCGCGCCACCGAGGACTTTGTCGCCGATCTTCACGGTCACCTCGGCATCGAGCGGGAGATAAATTTCGGTGTATGAGCCGAAGCGAATCATACCGAAGCGGAAGCCCTTTTCGACGACATCATTGAGCTTCGACCATGGCACGATGCGCCGGGCGATTTTTCCGGTGATCTGCCGCACGACGAGCGTGGCGTTTGCCCCTTCAAAAGCCCAGGTGAGCGCTTCGTTGAACTTTGAAACGTCGGGGTGGCGGGCGTCGAGGTATGGGCCGGGATAGGTGCCGGGATAGTGTTTTGTGTAAGTGATTTTGCCCGCGATCGGCGCTTTGTTCACATGCACATCCACCACGGAAAGGAAGATGCCCACGCGGCGGCATTTCTTTTTCAAGACCTCGGTTTCCTCGACTTCCGCGATCTCGGCGATGTGTCCGTCCGCCGCGGCGACGACGATGTTTTCACCCGGCGGGATGTCGCGAGTTGGGTCGCGGAAGAAATTGATGCAAAACAGGGTGAGCAGTGAGGCAAGGACGGTGAGCCAGCGCCAGTGCATAAAAAGGCCCAACGCAAGGAGCACGAAGATGACGGTGAAAATATACCGACCTTCGAAGAGAGTCTGAAAACGCATTCGGCGCACTGTCCGTGGGCGCGGGGAAACGATCAAGCGTGTTCCAAGGAGATTGCCGTGTGGAATCCAGGCATCTACGATCGGGGCGATGACATCTGTGACCAATCCGACTTTGCCGGAGTATGAACTGGAGTGATTTACGCAACACTTGGAATAGCCAAATTAAGTGATGAACTGCACTGACTTGACGACGCCAACCCCGCTCTAAATGCCCCGCATCCCCATCATCATGCCGCAGCTCGGCGAATCCATCGCCGAGGCCACCGTCGTGCGCATTCCCTTCCAGGTCGGCGACGCCATCGAGAGCGATCAGGACGTGCTCGAAGTCGAGACGAACAAAGCCACGATGGGCGTCACCCCGCCGTGCGGTGGGCGCATCGCGGAATGGCTCGTCGAGGTCGGTCAAAGCTATCCCGTGGGCGCGACGCTCGGCTTTCTCGAAGTCAGCGCGGAAGACGCCGCCCGCATCGGCGTGGATGCACCGGCTCCTGCTGTGGCCGTGGAAAACGGAAAACCTGCCGCGGCGCCGGAGACCTGGCGCTCCAGCGTCGAGCCCACCGTGCGCGGCCTGCCGGTGCCCGCTTCCGCCGCAGGTGCGAGCTACCTTTCCCCGCGCATGAAGGCGCGCATGAACGAACTCGGGATGCACGCCGCCGACCTCGCGGGCATCCCCGGCAGCGGCGCGGCGGGCCGCGTGACGATCGACGACTTTGAAAAATTCGTCGCCCGCCTCGACGAACACAAACTCAGCCCCGCCTCCTCCATGCGCGTCGCCGTCGCCGACGCCATGCGCCGCTCGTGGACACGCCCGCTCGCGACCGTCGGCATGTCCGTCGTCCTCGATCCGATGCTCGCGCACCGCAAAGCCAGCGACCCCAAACCCGGCCCCGCGCTTTACGCCCTGCGCGCGCTCGCCCTCGCCCTCGCGGAAAACAGCGCCCCCGCCGGCCGCCTCATCGGCGACAAAATCGTGCATCCCAAAGCGATCGACATCGGCTTCGCCGTGGAAGCCGCCGACGGCGTGCTCGTCCCCGTCCTCCGCTCTGCGGAACGCACCACGCTTTCCGAAATGGTCGTGCGCTACAACGAACTCGTCGAACTCGCCCGCCAGCGCCGGCTGCCCGCGACCGCGCAGGGCGGCTCGATCGCGACCGTGACGAACTTCGGCACCTTCGGCCTCGAATGGGCCACGCCGATTCCGCTGCCCGAACAAACGATGGTGCTCGGTCTTGGGGCAGGCCGCGTTGTGCCGAGTTGGGATAAGGCGAAGCAGCAATTCCTGCCCGTCACCGAAGCGTATCTCACGCTCAGCTTCGACCACCGCGTCCTCGATGGCGGTGGCGCGGGCCGGTTGCTTCAGCGCATCTCCGCGCTGCTGCAAACGCCCGAGACGCTGTAGCGCAGCGCCTCGGAACCCGGGTAGCACGCTCGTCCCGCCGAAACGAACTTTCATCACGCATCGCTGGTAAAACTGTGAACGAGTTCCGTGACGATGCGTCAGGAAAGTCCGTCGAGGCGGGACGAGCGCGCTTCCCGGAGTTCCCGTTCGCGCAGCCATGCGAAAATGACCGGCGTCACAATGAGAATATGAAGGAGACTTGAAACCATCCCGCCGATCACGGGCGCGGCGAGCGGCTTCATCACCTCCGAGCCGACGCGTGTGCTCCACATGATCGGGAGCAGGCTGGCGACGATCGTCGCCACGGTCATTACTTTTGGGCGAAGGCGAAGACGTGCGCCTTCCTTGATCGCGTCGAGTAAATCGGCGCGCGAAAAATTTTCGCCGCGCTCGCTGCGTTTGCGCGCGAGGGCTTCCTCGAGATACACGACCATTACCACTCCCGTCTGAATCGCCGTGCCGAAGAGCGCGATGTAGCCGAACCACACGGCGACGCTGAAATTGTAGCCGAGCAGGTATTGCAAGAACACGCCGCCGGTCAGCGCGAAGGGCACGGCGAGGATGACGTGCGCGGCTTCCTTCACGCTGCCATAGACGAGGTAGAGCAGCAGGAAAATGATCGCGAGCACGGCAGGCACGATGAGTTGCAGCGTGCGCTTGGCGCGGATTTGGTTTTCGTACTGGCCGCTCCATTCGATCGTCATGCCGTCGGGAAGTTTGACGTCGCGCGCGATTCGCTGGCGCGCTTCATCCACAAAGCCGCCGAGGTCGCGGCCCTGCACGTTCGCCTGCACGAAGACCCGCAGCCGCCCGTTCTCGCTGGCGATTTCGCTCGGGCCGGTGTTGCGCGAAATCGAGGCAAGCTGGCCGAGCGGGATTTGTTTCCCCGCGGGCGTCGCCACGAGCACGTCACCGAGGCGTTCGATGTCGTCGCGCTCGTCGCGCGCGACCCGGACTTGGATGGGAAAACGCTGCCGTCCCTCAATGGTCGTCGTCACATTTTTTCCGCCGAGTCCCGCTTCTACCACATCGAGAATCTGCTGCGCGCGCAGGCCGTAGCGCGCGGCGGATTCGCGGTTCACCGCGATTTCGAGATACGGCTTTCCCTGCACCCGTGAAGGCGCGACGCCGACCGCGCCGGGGATTTCGCGCACGATTTTTTCGATCTCGAACGCCTTCGCCTGCAACGCATCGAGATTCGCACCGAGCACCTTGATGCCGACCTGTGCGCGGATCCCGGTCGAGAGCATGAGGATGCGATTTTCGATCGGCTGGAGAAAGCCGGGCACGTAGCCGGGGACTTGCGTGAGCTTTTGCGTCAGCTCGGCGATGAGCGCGCCCTTCGTCATGCCCGCGCGCCATTCGTGCTCCGGTTTGAGCATGATCGTCGTCTCGATCATCTCGACCGGCGCGGGATCGGTGGGCGATTCCGCGCGTCCGAGTTTGCCCGCTGCGGAGAGCACTTCCGGCGTTTGGGAAATGGCGGTGTCCTGCCACGACATGATGCGTTTCACCTCGGTGAGGCTGGTGCTCGGCAGCAGCACGGGCATAAAAAGCAGCGAGCCTTCGTTGAGCGGCGGCATGAATTCCCGGCCCATGCGTGGGATGAGCGCGAGCGCGCCGACGAGCATGAGCGCGGCGCAGGCGAGGACGGATTTGCGATGCGTGAGCGCCCAGTCGAGCGTGGGATTGTAAATCGCGAGCAGCCCGCGCATGACCCAGTTTTTTTCCTCGGAATGGAACGGGCCTTTGACCAGCAGCACGCAGAGCACGGGGACGATGGTGACCGCGAGCAGCGTGGAGCCGATCATCGCGAAGGTCTTCGTGAAGGCGAGGGGATGAAACAGTTTCCCTTCCTGGCCGGTGAGCGCGAACACTGGCACGAACGCGAGAATGATGATCGCCATCGCGAAGAAGATCGGGCGGCCGACTTGCTTCGATGCGGCGAGGACCACATCGAATGTTTCACCACGGGTCAGCGCCGCGCCCTTTTTCCCCTCCGCCTCCTCGCAATGCCGGATCACATTTTCCGTCATCACGATCGCGGCATCGACGAGCACGCCAATGGCGATCGCGATGCCGCTCAGCGACATGATGTTCGACGTGATGCCGAACTGCCGCATGAGGATGAACGAGATGAGAATCGAGACCGGCAGCGGAAACGTGACGATGAGGATGCTGCGGAAATGGAACAGGAAAACGATGTGCGCGAGCGTGACGAGGATGATCTCCTCGGTAAGCGCGTGCTTGAGCGTGGCAATGGTGCGGTCGATCAATTCGCTGCGGTCGTAGAACGATTTGATCGTGACACCCGGCGGCAGGCTCGGCGCGATTTGCGCGATTTTTTCCTTAATGCGAGCGATCACTTCGCGCGCGTTTTCACCGGTGCGCATCACCACGATGCCACCGACGACTTCGCGCCCGTTCACATCCAGCGCGCCGCGGCGGAAGTCGCCGCCGATCTGCACGGTGGCGACATCGCGCAGGTAAATCGGCGTGCCTTCGCGCTCGGCGAGCACGGTCTTTTCGAGATCGGCGGTGGACTGAATGAGGCCGATCCCGCGCACCACGAATTCCATGCCGTTTTCCTCGATCACCTTGCCGCCGACGTTGAGGTTGCTCTGACCCACGGCTTCCATCACTTCCTGCAGCGACACTTTGGCCGCGCGCATTTTCATCGAAGAGACCTCAATCTGATACTGCCGCACGAACCCCCCGACACTCGCGACCTCCGCGACGCCGGGCACCGCATTCAGTTGATAACGCACAAACCAATCCTGCACCGCGCGCAGTTCGCCGAGGTCGTGGCCCTGCTTCGCATCATCCACATCGAGGTAATACTGGAAGACCCATCCGAGCCCGGTCGCGTCCGGGCCGAGCTTCGCGGTGACGCCGGCGGGCAGGATGTCGCCGAGATAATTCAGTCGCTCGAGCACGCGCGTGCGGGCGAAGTAGTTGTCGATCTTGTCGTCGAAAATAATCGTGAGCAGCGAGAAGCCAAACATCGAATTCGCGCGCACCGTTTTCACTCCGGCGAGGCCCTGGAGATTTACGGAAAGCGGATACGTGATCTGATCCTCGACCTCCTGCGGACTGCGCCCCGCCCAGTCGGCGAAGACGATGACTTGGTTTTCGCTGAGGTCGGGGATGGCGTCGATCGGCGTGCGGCGCAGCTCGAAGATGCCGAGCGCAATGATGAAGAGCGTGGCGCACGCGACGAGGAAACGGTTTCGCAGCGACCACTCGATGAGGCGCGGGATCATGGCTTCACCTCGCCGCCGCATTCGAGCATTTCGCGGCCAAAGTACGGATTGCGGATGGGCGCGGAGAGTTGCATCCATGCGGCTTTGGCGGGCGCGCCGGGGAAGGAGTCGGCGGTCATCGGGCAGCGGTAGATTTTCACCGTGGCGAATGCCGGATCGCGCGCGCGCAACTGCGCGACCCACGGGACCAGCGCATCGCCGAGCGGCTGGAATGCCTTGCGCGCCATCGGCAGGTCGGGCGCTTCCCGCAGGTCGAGAGTGCTCGCGACTGCCGGCACTTCGTCGCCGAAAACGGCGGTGAGCCGCGCGCGATTCTCCGCCGCAGTCTTCGCGAGTTGATTGAAACCGGCGAGGTCATCCGCGGCGAGCCGTTGCGCCAGCGCGTCGGCGAAAACGAAAAATTCCCGCACGGCTTCGCGCTGCGTGTCGGTGAGATCGGATGTCATTGTCCGCGCGGGCGCCACGGATTCCCCACCCCGATTGAGCTGCGCCTGCGCATCGATCAGCAGGTTGCCATTGGTCACGACGTTCTCGCCTTCCGCCAAGCCGCTCGCGACCTCGTAAAAGTCGTCACCCACACGCCCGAGCTTCACTTCGCGCGGTTCGTACACACCCTCCGCTTTCACCACATACACTAGCGGATTCGCGCCGGTAGCGAGGACCGCGGATCGTGGCACGGTCAGCGTTTCCGGCGTTTCGACGCGGATCACGCCGTTGGCGTAAACGCGATGCAGCAGCTCGTGACGATGCCTCGCGGGGTCGCCGACGTGCGGGTTGTCGATGACCACGCGGATGCGCGCGGTGCGCGTGTCCATCATCACGTTCGGATCGATGAATTCGATCGGCGCGGTGTAGGTTTTTCCTGGCACGGTGGGCGTCGAAATCTCGACCGTCTGGCCGATCTTGATCCACGCGAGATCGCGCTCGTACACGTCACCGACGAACCACATTTTCGCGAAGTCCGCGATCTCGAAGAGCACGTCGCCCTCCTTCACATACTGGCCTTCATAGACCTTGCGCTCGACGACGGTGCCCGACTTGGGCGCGAGCAATTCGATGTTGTCGCCGGTTTGCTCGGGGAGCTTCTCGATCTGCGCGAGCGTGAGGCCCATGCGGCGCAGTTTTTGGCGGCTGCCAGCGAGGCCGGCTTCGCGTTCGGGTGAGGGCGGCTGCTTCAGCGCGAGCAGGTATTCCCCGCGGGCGACGATCAGTTCGCGGCTGAAAAAGGAGACGAGCGGCTGGCCCTCGGTCACTTCCGCGCCGACGGAAGGCACGAACAGTTTTTCGATGCGGCCCTCGACCGTGGCAGACAGTCGGCGATGCGCGGAATCGTCGTCGTCGATCTGTCCAGCGACGTGCAGCGAACGGCGCAACGGCTCGCGCTTCACGGGCGCGGTCGCGACGTGGAGCACGTTGATGCTTTGCGCGCTGAGCGTGACGAGATTTCCGGCAGCGGGCTCCGCCGCCGCACCTTCGTACACCGGCACGAGTTTCATGCCGCAGATGGTGCAGTCGCCCGGTTTGTCGGATTTTATCCACGGGTGCATCGGGCTTTGGTAAAATAGGACACGCCGCTCGGCAGAGGGCGTGGAATCAGGCTTTGCGGGCAGTGTGCGCGCGGCGATCCAGCCGGCGGTGGCGGCGGCGGCGACGAGGAGAATGGTGCGGATGGAGTTTGGAAAAGACATGGCATTGGAGAGTTGAAGTGGAGCCGCGTTCCGATGGAGCGCGGCATGTTTGTGTGCCCGGACGCGGGCACACCACGGGCGTCAAGCCCCTCTCAAATGAGCCGGATGCAGGTCACGTCCAGGCGAGGCTGGACGGGCAGACGCGCGCGCGTGCGCTGCTGCGTGGACGCTGGCGGAACGACGAATTTCGGCTGCGCACCGAGGCAGACGAGGACGGGGACGACGGCTTGTTTCAAGTCCACCGAGCCGGTCGCTGCTGGCGGTGTTTCATCGGTTGGGGCGTTTCCTTTCGCGCAGCAATCCGCGGAGGGATCGGCGCAGCAGTGGCCGCACTCCGTTTCCCCGCAAGCGGGCGCGCAGCAGACCGGGCCGGTGGCAAGACCGGAGCAGAGCAGAAGCAGCAGGAGCAGGCGGAGAAACATCGGTGTAAAAGATTTCAGCAAAGACCAAGCTGGGTCAATGGGCGTTCAAAGGTGCTTTCGCGCTAAGCGCTCTCGGACTGCGGCGATTCCTTCGCCGCCTTTTTTCCGTTGCGCGGACGTTATCCCGAAAGCGGCAAAGGAATTGCCGCAGTCCAAGGGCGCTTAGCGCGGCTCCGTCTCGCGCGTCCACTCGGTCCGCTGTTTTAGGAGGTAAAGCATCTCACTGGCCATAGTCATCCACCCAGACTGCCGCGGGATCGCGACAACCGATGCGGCGGATATCGCGTTGCGGAAGGAAAATTGCAGCCGTTCGTAGTCGGCGGAATTCGACTATCGCGGAGAACCGATTCCCAAAGACTAGGGATGGTGCGCGGTACAGGGTTCGAACCTGTGACCCCTACCGTGTCAAGGTGAGGGGTTACACTGTAGCCGCGTCTTCGTTGCCGTTTCGTTGCCGTTTTTCCCGCGCCCACTTCCGCTTCCGGGAGCGAATTGGCGGCTTCGATTCTGCCGATACGGCCTTCGCGCCGACGATCGCGGAAACACGGCCCTCGTTCTCAATCGGGATGTGAAAGCGAGTCCCGGCAACGTCCACTGTCAGCTCGCGCCTCCACACAACCGCCGATGTGGCGAACCCGCGCGCTTGTTCCTCGCCCTGCTTGAGCGTGATGACACCGCAAAGGGGATTCCAAAGCCGATAATGCAATTGCGTGGCCGTGGCCGATTCATCGTCGCTCCATGCGGGATTGTCTTTCGCCGCAAACGCCGCATTGCCGCGCATCCCGGCCCGCAGCGCTCCCATCACAACGTCGGACGTTTTAGTTTGTGCCGTGGCATTGCGCAGTAGCGCCGCCGTCGTCTCCTCAATCCCGAACTCGGCGCGCATCTCCTCGATCCATTGCGAGAGGACGCACACGAACGCCCTCAGCTTCGCAGGAGTCTTTTTCGTTTCTGAGCTATTCTCTCGGGACGCCCTGAGCATGAAGATGATCGCATCGGAGGCGCGTTTCTCGATGTGCTCGAATTCCCCATCGCTGTATTCCATCGCCTGCCACGCCTCCCACGTCTCCGACGTGTAGGGCTCGCCATTAAGTGCAACTGGCACGCCATCGGGCTTGAGTAGTGAGGCCGGGTCAACGCCAGTAAATGCCGCGATGCGGTTTGCCAGCTCTGCCGACATCAGTGACAGATACCCTCTGCTTTCGATGCTTTGGACTGTAGGACATGAGCATCCAACCAGAGCGGCGAACCCTTGCTGCGTTAGTCCCGTGGCCTTACGCAAGGCTTTGAAGGCTAGCTTTAGATGGGGATTGGTCACAGGCATGACTTGTATAATACAAGTTTAGTTAGTCACCACAATAACATTCTCGTTGTGATTACTTACAATGCGCGCCCATTAGTCGTCATGCCAACTAAACAATACAGCAACATCGAGCAGCTATCCGAGAAGACCGGCATAGCGAAACGCACTATTCGTTCCCTCTATCAGCAGCGCAAAATCAGCGGGATAAAAGCCGGGCACCGCACCCTGCTCTTCGATGCGGAAAAGGTCTGCGCCGAACTCGCAAGGTTCGAGGTAAAGGCCGTCCAGTAATGCGCGCCATAATTAAACCCGTCATCCCAAAGATTGCCCACGAGCGCGGATACGTGCCAGTAACCGTCCCTTACCGCCCAAATGAGCGGGACGCCCTACGCAGGGCATTGGAAGGCATGAAGGGCGTGCGTTACCTCTGCGTCGAGTCAACCAAAGGCCGGGGAATCTCCATTTGGCGTTTAGCCAGTGAAGTGAAGTAACCGCAGAACAGAAAGCCGCTTCGCATCTATCACGGATTTTTAAGTCATGAATTACACAAAACTTTTCGCATCCATCATCACGTCAACCATCTGGACGGAAGATGACACGACGCGAATCGTGTGGATCACAATGCTCGCCAGCGCCAGTAAGGATGGGGAGGTAATGGCGAGCGTCCCGGGACTGGCACGGATAGCCGGGGTATCAATGCAAGCGTGCGAGGCCGCACTGAATAAATTCCTATCGCCGGACCCACACTCAAGAACGAAAGACGATGAGGGTCGAAGGATCGAGGTAATTGACGGCGGTTGGCAACTGCTGAATCACAAGAAATACCGCGAGATGGCCAGCAAGGAGGAATCCAGAGAGGCGGAAGCGAATCGCAAAGCTCGCTACAGGGCGAAGCTAGCCAGAAACGGAAAGTCCGGGATGTCCCACAATGTCCCGGACATGTCACATGAAGTCCCAAAAAACCGGCACATAGCAGAAGAAGATACAGAAGAAAAAGCAGCAGCAGCAGCGATCGACCTTTTCTCCGATCCCGAAAGCCCCAGCTCGGAAAACGACTTCGTGCAATCATGGAACGCACTCCCAGAGCCGTTCGCCAAAATCCAAGAAATGACCGAAGATATGGGAACTAAACTCAAGGCGAGGATGGCAGATAGGTTCTGGCGTGAGAATTGGCGAACAGCCGTGAAACAAATCCCGCAAAGTCCGTTCATGCGAGGGGAGGGCGAAAATGGATGGGTTGCAAGCGCGGACTGGTTTCTTAAACCCGATTCCGTGGATAAAAGCATTGAGGGTAAATACCGCAACGGCGCAGGACGATCAAAAGCCCGCCCCAAGCCACTGCCAAGCGCAGCGGACGCCAGAAAGGGGCGGTAATGAAAAGAGCCATGCCCCGACCCACTAAAAAGCAGCTTGCTGAGTTATTGGATGAGCCCACCCACGAAGGCGTCACGTTACGCCAGCGACTTGAGCAAACGGAAGCCATCCTGAACGCGACTGACTCACGCGGAAGGCTGTGCGTCACGCGCTCTCAAATCTCCACTTTGCTCATCGGCCTTCGATCCTACGCCGGGAGGCATCCACTGTCAGACGCGATGATTGCGAGGCTAAAAGCCACCAATGGCCTAGCAGCCAGTCACTTAGTTCAAAGAAGATACTGACATATATGTAAGCCGCTCCTGCCGTTACGGTTATTCTCCCGGCGGGAGAAATTCCATTCACTCACGAACTCATCACCCACTACCATGAAAAAAAGCAGACTCGATCAAATCGTCGGTCCCGAACACTTAACCGAAGACCAAGCGCGGGCGGTAGGTAATGCCGTCGTCCGCTTCTTCTATGCTGAATACGAAGCATTCGGACCACGCATCAAAGCCGCTGCCACCGCGCAAGATCGCGATGCGATGGCCGCTCTTCGCTTAGAGGCAAAGGGGAACACGGCTTACCTTTGCAACTGGAATGCCAGAACTAAAGCGAAGTCGGAAAAGCTGGAACTCCTCGAAAAGTATTGGGGCGACACCGCCGATAGCTTGACCGAAGCACTTACGCGAGACTTACCACCAAAGGAAGATTCTGAGGGCGGGGAATGGAAGCAATACTAACTTGACAAGTTAAAAGCTCTGCCATTTACTCGCATTCAGACAGACGAACCTTCCGTGCCTTATGGGTGCCGTTGGTTTGAAAGTTCGGCAAGCCTCACGCTCGTTGCGCATTCGCGCTGCCAGCCGCGCCAAAGAGGCAGAAAAGTGCGGCGGCTCTCTCATCCCGGTAGCGGACTACCGGGCACCCTTTCTTGCTCCCGCAAATCAAGCTCCTACTGAGTAAATTCATGCCTATTCGCACCCTAAAGATACCAGCAACCCTCTACCGCTCGGCGACGATCGAGAGCAAAAAGGGGAAGCTCTCCATGAGCATTTCCAGTGATGCCCCCTGCCTTCGCGATGACTGGACCGGCGAAAGATATTGGGAAGTTTTAGACCATAGCCCCGGCGGATTCGCCGATACCCGCCTTCGCACTGGCTTGCCACTCCTGTTTAATCATAACAGGGACCAACATCTAGGACGCGCGAAGGGTTTTCAATGTGACGGCCACAAAATAACTGTCACGGCCCACGTCTGGAATCGCAGTGCCTTCGCACAGGGAAAGAAGGCGGACATGGAGGCTGGGAGCCTCGTGGACACCTCCATTGGCTACACGATCTTGGACGAGGGAAAGCAAATCGGAAGGAAGGATGGACACCCAATCTATCGGTTCAAGTGGGAGCCGCATGAGCACAGCCTTGTAACCGTTCCCGCGGATAGCTCGGTCGGAGTAGGCAGAAGCCACAATCCCGCCGAGTTCATCGAAATTTCAATTCAAGATAACCAAAACCAAAACCAAATAGATACCAACTATATGCCAGCACCTACAACACAAACCCGAGAGAGAATGAGTCACGAACAGCTTCTTGAGCATCAAAATAAGATGCGCCAAACGGTCGCCGGAATCTCGAATCCCCAGTGGCGGGAGCAAGCGTCGGGATTTATAGACGAGGCAATTCTTAACCAGCAAACCTTCGGCGAGTTTATCGTGCGTTGTCGGGATAGCTTCAAGACCTCCAGCGTGGCGATCGACTGCGATACTTACGGATCAAGGGACTTCTTTGAAGCCCGGAACGGCAGTCGGCGTTCAATCGGCGAGCAAATCGCGCGGCATCCCGATATGCTCCAGTTTAGCAAAGGCGGGAAGCGGGCGGTCGCGTTCGATTTGAAAAACGTCCGTGCGTTCAACGAACTCCGCCAGCGCTCCACAACTACCACGACAAACGCTGGCGTTGTCACTGAACAAATGCCCGGCATTCAAGGGATGGCGTTTGAAACACTGACAGTCGCCGACTTGCTCATGCCGGGAGTGACTAGCGGCGGGGCTGTGTCGTTTGCGAGGGAGGACAGCTTCACAAGTGAAGCGACCACAGCGGGCGAAGCATCACTAGCCACTGAGCAGACGTTCTCTATCTCGCCAGACACGGCCCCGGTAAAGAAGGTCAGCGCGTGGACCAAGATAAGCGATGAGCTGTTGGCCGACAGCCCGGCCTGCGCGGATCAAATCGGAAACCGCTTAGGGTTTGCTGTGAACAAGGCTAGCGACCTCCAACTGTTGTCAGGTGATGGCATGGGAACCAATATCAAGGGGATTCTCACAACCGCTGGCATCCAGACGGTTCACAAAGGAGCAGAGTCCGCGCTTGATACCATCAGGCTTGGGATTGGCGCTATTGATAGCAATTCCGATTACCGCGCAACCGGCCTTGTCATTCATCCAACGCAGTGGACAACGCTTTCTTTAATCAAGGACACGACGGGCCGATATATCGTTGGACAGGTGTTAATGCCAAACGAGTTCGGGATCATTCTTCGCATTCCTACACTTTGGGGCCTGCCTGTCTCCGTGTCCAAATCAATGGCTACAACTTCGGTGCTGGTAGTCAGCCGCGATGCCGGGTCCGTATTCCGCAGGCAGGGGTTGAGCGTGGAAGCGAGTAACAGCAACGAGAACGACTTCCTCAAGGGCTTGATTACCATTCGCGCCACTGAGCGCCTAGCCCTTGCCATCTACAACGCAACCGGGTTCTGTGAAGTCACCGGCCTGTAGCTTGTCCTAGGCTTTGCTCGCGCCGTTTCATCGCGAGCTTGCACCGACCGCTGGCGGTGGGGTTTACCAGCGGGCTCCCCTTCCTCGCGGATTAGGGAGCGGGTCCTTCCCAAAGGTGAGGGCATTAGCAGGTTCCTCGGGTGCCCTCTGTCGCCGGTTATCACACTTTCCATAGTGGCAACAGCACGTCTTTTCCATGAGCCTCCTATCCATAAACCAGCTTTCCAGCCTCACCGGACACAGCCGCGAACACGTAAAACGCTCGCTGTCGGACCTGCCATTTACCGAGGGCGCGAAGGGTGCGCACCTATACGATGCAACCCGCGTCCTAACTCTCAGGCTTAACGCTCACGGCCAGCTACTTGCCACCGAGCAGGAAAGCAGACGCAGTTTGAACGAGGCTAAAAAGCGCGTCCTTGAGTTGCAGGAGCAGTCGCTTAGGAAAGAGCGAATTCCGCTCAGTGTAGTGCAGAGAATCAATTCCCGCGTCTTGGATACAGTCGCCCACATATTAAAATCCCGGCGCGGTAAAGTTCTGGATGAGCACACCATGAAGGACCTATTCCACGAGCTATCCGCCGCCGGGGATGGGGTAGATGGCTTTGTGAATCCGCCCGCCTCCATGCCTCCCACTAAGCCAAAGAGTAAGCCACGCCGAAAGAAATGAGCCCGAAAGACGACCGCCGCTGCGAGCGCCTGCTCCTAAAGATGTTCGCGGAAGTCATCCGCGAAATCTTCAAAACGCCGATTCAGTGGGATTCCGAGCCATCCATTGCCAGCGCCGTTAAGCGCAGCGCACCGCCACGGCTCACGAAAGGCAAATCCAAGGGGATGGGTGCGCCCCGGTAGCAATCAAGGGCCGTGGCGGGCATCCTCGCGCAAAGCGATCATCTCAGTTCGCCCGTATTGGAGCCATGCCAGCCTTCACCTTGGCGGGCATTGGAAACATTCCATCACCTTGCGAAACAGCGGCAGCCTTCGCGCCGTCGAAACCACTCCGCGCCGGGCACCGATGAACTCCCGGCGAATCACGTAGAGATGATCGCACCGAACCGCCGTTGCGTTGTCCAAACCGTCTGCTTTATCCAACACGAAATGGATCGCCTTCGGTTGGAAATTCGGGCGCACCGAGCGGCAGAAAAGCCCGTTCACTTCCGCAAAGTCCGCATTCTCAGCGCGGGCGGGATTCGAGAGAATCAGAACGGGGTGACTTCCTTCCTTCTCGAAAGGGTAGTCATAGATTTCCCATTGCCTCACCGAGCGTGCTGGCGGCATACCGCCTCACCGATGCGGTTCGCTTCCTCGATGTCCTCCGCGTCATACCGCAGCGGTGAATGAGTCGCGCCCGCTCCACGAAGCATCCGCACCGGAAGAGCGGGTTTCTTTCGCGCGAGCTTTTTGGGGGATAGTTTCGCAACGGTGGTTTTCATCACACGGGAACAGACCACAGGGCGTGCTGACGCGCAATCAAATCGAACTCGGCGAGATGCTGCGGCTTGAACTTCAAAAGTCCGTCCACACGTCCCGCCCGGTATGAGCGGCCCCGCCGATGGATCATCAAGCCCTCGCCTCCTTTCGACACAACACGCTCCAACATCTGCGGGAGTGAATCCATCGACGGCAAAACTTCCATCGGCACCACTTCCGCGAATTCGCCTAGATCAAGCCGCATCATTGCCGCATGTCGCAACGCGAAATCTCCCGCCACAGTCGGCGCATCAAAGATCATCAAACGCAGTGAACGCCAGTTTCCGGCCTTGCTCGCGACCGCACGGGAGACTTCATCCCGCGCGCCACGGCCCGCCCACAGCTCGCAATCGAGAATTCGGCGGGGAAGCCCCTCGGTGAACCAATCAGGGGCATTCACGGCCTTGCCAGATCGCAGGAAAAGCCGCGTGCCAGTCCACCGAACGCGCCAGCCATCTAGCTTTTCCACGACGTAGGAGCCGGAAAGATCGCCGTCGTTTCGGTCGAAATCGAAACCGTGCATCAACTTGTTAATGGACCTTAACATTTGTCCTGGCATCGCTATTTACCGAGTCACGCGGCGCGGGAAATCGAGACAACCTTTCCGTCCCGCGCTGGCGCGATCTTCCAAAAAGCTGCCGCGTCTTTCGGGCGAACAAGTTCGCGATAATGACGGAAGACAATCGAAGGGCTGTTGCCCATCTCCAAAGCGAGCCGTGCCGTGTCTCCAATGACGGGCAGGCGATATGATCCAAAACTGTGACGCAGCGCGTTCTGTGGCCAGTTCTCGCGCATCCCGGCCCGGTCCCTGTCCGCCTCAAGTTTCTTCCGCGCTCCAATCGGGAGAACGGGGCCGGATGCCTTCGCGTGTGCCATCAGCCATTCCCGCAGGTTGTCGGAAATTGGAATCAGTCGGCGGCTTCCCGTCTTCGCCTTCGCGGCCTTCACTTCGATCAAGCCCGCTTCCAAATCGACTTCCGCCCAATCGAGCCTTTCGAGTTCTGCGGATCGTAGGCCGGCAAATGCACCGATGGACCAATACGGCAGAGTTTCCGCGCTCGCCGATTCGAGAAGCCGCGCCGTCTGCGCGACCGTCAGAATCCCAATCTCGCCGGATCGCTCCTTTGCCCGCTCCACGTCCTCAATCGGATTGCGCTCGGCGTAACCCTGTCGCCGGGCAAAGCTGAAAAGCGTTCCGAGACGGCTGCGCGTCGTGTAGCGGGAAACCGCTCCAACGGAGAGCCCGCGAAGCCAGTCATGAACTTCTTTCGCTGTGATGTCCGCCACCATGCGCTCGCCAAACGTCCGCGCGAACGCATCGAACTTTAGCCGGATGTCCCGCAGATAGTCCGCGCTCGCACCATCGGCCTTGCGAGTCGCCAGCACTTCCGCCGCAACGTCGGAAAACGAGCGGCTTCCCGTCACCCGTCGCAAGTGCGCCGCGAAAAACTCCGCCGCATCCAAAATCGTTTTGCCAAACGGTGCCACGATCGCATCGGCCTTTTTTGCCAGAACGCGCAACTCGGTTGGAAATTCCGCGCCCTCCGTTCCCTGATTGATCGTCTCAATCGTCTTTTGTTGAGCGAACGTCTCTGCCTCCTTTTTCGTTCCGAAAAACCGCCGGGCTCGTTTCCCGTCATCCTTGAAATTGACGACGAACTTGAGCAAGGGCCGGTTGGAATCGGCGTATGAGCGAATCTTGAATTGGGTTCTCATGTGGCGACCGTTGCCATCTGTTGCCATTTTTTCAACGAAAAACGCGCAAAAATGAGGATTTACCCGTCAGCATGAGTCACAGCGTTTTTTACCTCCAATCGCCCGCGCCCCCTGTATTTATGCGGTTTCCAGAGTAATTGAGATGGTGCGCGGTACAGGGTTCGAACCTGTGACCCCTACCGTGTCAAGGTAATGCTCTACCACTGAGCTAACCGCGCGTTTTAACGAGCGGAACGAATAGGCAACGCGGAGGCGGCTGGCAAGGGGAGTTTTTGACGCTGCTCCGAATTTTGCCGCGATCGAATTTTGTGGCGATCCGAACGGAGAGTGCGTTGCAGGTTGCGTTGGCTGAAAGTGCGATTTAATCGTGGAAATGCGTTTGCGTCTCCCCGCTTCCATCCGGATTCCGCCTGTTCCGTTTTTGTTGTTTTGAAAAAGTTTATCTTCGTTTTCATCGTGGTCGGTTTCGCTGCGGCGCGCGCGTCAAATGTGATGCTGGTGCCGCTCGGGGCGGACTGGCGTTTTTTCGCGACGGGCGAGGCGGCGGCGGCGAATTGGGCGGTGTCGGGATTCGATGATTCGGGGTGGACGAATGGGATCGCGAAAATCGGAATCGGTCACGCCGATCACGCGACCAGACTGCCGCCGCCGATCGTGGCACCGCGAATGACCGTGTATTTTCGCCGTCAATTCACGCTGCCATCGAGTCCGTCGGAATATACGGCGCTGCTCGCGCGGATGGTCTGCGATGCAGGCGCGGTGATTTATCTCAATGGCGTGGAAGCGGGGCGCGTCGGGATGCCGGCGGGGGCGGTCTCGGCCGCAACGCCAGCGAGCGCCGAGCCTTTGTTTCCGCAAGAAGGTTCGTTGCGCACGGTGCCGATCGCTGGCGCGGCGCTTGCCGCTGGCACGAACACGATCGCGGTCGAATTGCACGCTTCCTCGAGTTTCGATTTCGATCTCGATTTTGACATGGAACTGATCGCCAGCCGCAACGTGACGCCCGCGTTCGTGGTGCGCGGACCTTACCTTCAAAATGGCACGCCGACTGCCGTGACCGTGCGCTGGCGGACCGATGTGCCGACGTCCACTCGAGTCCGCGCCGGGGTTCTCACCGCTGATCTCAATCTCTCCGCATCGGACACCACGCCGACCATCGAACACGAGGTGCGACTCACCGGGCTTCAGCCCGACACGCGCTATTTTTATGCGATCGACGATGGCGCGGAGCTGATCGAGGGGCCCGGCGCGCAGTGGCAATTCCGCACGCCGCCCGCCGTGGCGACAGTGAAGCCAGTGCGCGTATGGGTGCTGGGCGATTGCGGCACGGGGCGGTCGGGGACTGGACGGGCCGAGGCTGCCCGCGATGGCTACCTCCATTCGCCGCAATACCAGCCGCCGGATGTGTGGTTGATGCTGGGCGACAATGCCTACGGAATCGGTGCCGATGATGAATATCAAAACGCGGTCTTCGACACCTATCGCTCGACGCTGCGCAGCTCCATCCTCTGGTCCACTTTGGGCAACCATGAAACTTACAGCGCGGGCATTCCCTATTTCTCGATGTTCACCTTTCCGACGGATGGTGAAGCAGGCGGCGTGGCTTCGGGCACCGAGTATTATTACTCCTTCGACTACGCGAATATCCACTTCGTGTGTCTCGACTCGATGGAATCCGCACGCACCGCGCCCTCCGCGATGCTCTCGTGGCTGGAGGCGGATCTGGCGTCCACGTCCCAGCAGTGGATCGTCGCGTTCTGGCATCATCCGCCTTATTCGAAAGGAACCCACGACTCCGATTTCGAAATCGAACTGATCGAGATGCGGGAAAATGCGCTGCCGATTCTGGAGGAATACGGCGTCGATCTCGTGCTGTGCGGGCACAGCCATGTGTATGAACGTTCCCATCTCCTAGACGGACACTACGGCTACTCGTGGAACCTCAATCCGGCATCCATCAAGGACGCTGGCAGCGGACGCGCGGACGAGCCCGGCGGCGCGTATGGCAAGGATCCCGGACCGCACAATGGCACGGTGTATTGCGTCGCCGGTTCCGCGGGGCAGCCAGGCGGCGGCTCGCTCGATCATCCGGTGATGTTTCTGTCGTTGGGCGAACTTGGTTCGTTGATTTTTGATGTGAATGGCGACCGTCTCGACGCGAAGTTTATCAATCATCAAGGCGTGATTCGGGACTACTTCACGCTGTCAAAGGCGCCGCTGGTGACGCTCTCCGCGCCACAGCCATCGCTGCGGGAAGGCATCGGCGGCCCGGCGCAGGTCCGCCTTTTTCGCGATCGCGAAATGGATCGCGCCATCGCGGTGCAGCTTTCGCTCGCGGGCTCGGCGACGGCGGGCAGCGACTACGGCGCGCCGCTGCTGCCAGCGGTGATTCCCGCCGGCCAGCAGACGCTCGATTTGTTCCTCGCCGCATTTACCGACACGATCGCGGAAGGCTCCGAGACCATTTCCGTCACGCTGGAGGAAGACAGCGCCTACCGGCTGCCGAAGGTCGTTCGCAGTATCACGCTGTCCCTTGCAGACCGTCCGGTCGATGCGTGGCGTTTTGAAAAATTTGGCATTCAGGCGAATGATCCCGGCATCGCGGGAGATGCGGCGGATGCCGACGCGGACGGCCAAACCAACTTTTCCGAGTATCTTGCCGGCACGGAACCACGCGACGGTGCGAGCCAGTTTGCAGCGGCGGTGGCGCGAAATGCCGCCGGTCAATTCGTGGTTCGTTTCCTGGCGCGAAAAGGCCGGGGCTACACCGTGCTTCACCGCGCGGCATTCACCGCGGGCGACTGGCAGATTCTCGCGACGATTCCCCCGCCTGCGGCGAATCAGATCATCGAAATCCCAGACCCTTCCGCGGCGATTTCACCGCAGCGTTTTTACAAAGTGACGACGTCCGGTCCGCCGTGAAGTTTGCCTCCGGCGGCTCCGCCTCGTACGTTCCCGAAATGAAGTTTCGCCTTCCGTTCTTCCTGCTTGCCGTGCTGGTGATTGGGCTCGCGACATACTTGATCCGGAACGATTTCAACGGACCCGTTGAACCGCCGATTTCTGACAGCGGCCCTCCGATCGAGGAGCAATTGCGGGACGCGATCCGAGTTCCCGCAGCCACTGAAATGTCGGTGACCGTCGTTGAAAAAGAGGAGCCCGCGTCTGGCCCAACGCTGGAACTTTCGCGCGGCAAACTCGCGTGGGAAGCGACGATCGAAAGCGTCACGAACGCACAAGGCGTGAGCGACGCTGAGAAGGCGCGGCGATTGTTTGCGATGGTCGCGACCCTGCCGGAACCGGCGATGACCACCGCCACCGAGGAAGCAGTGAAGCGTCTGCCCGATGCGGACTACGACGCGGTCGCGCTGCCGCTGATCGCGAATCCGCAGACGCATGGACTCGTCGAGAGTGTGCTGTTCGACGATGTGATGCGGCGACCCGATGCGATCGCGCTTCCGGCGCTGTTGCTAGTCGCGCGCGTTCCGAATCATCCATACGCAAAATTCGCGCGCGAAAATCTCGATCTGCTCATCGGCGAGGACTTCGGCGTGGATTGGCCGAAGTGGGAAATCGCGGTGAAAAACGCGCTGGCGGCGGAGAAGTGATTTCGTGAAATGCAACGACGCGAACACGGAGCCCGTGTTCGCGTCGCGCGAAGTTTGGTCTTGGAAAAGCGGCTGCCTATTCGCCGTCGTTGGCGATCGCGGCTTGTGGGCAAACGGCGATGGTTTCCTCGGCAACGGCAAGTTCAGCGCCTTCCGGTTGCTTGTGGAAATACACCTTCGTTTCGTCGTCGTTGTATTTCAGGAATGCGTCGGCTCCGGCGACCTCAAGACAGGTGCGGCACGGGGTGCAGAGTTCATCATCGACGTACCAAGCTCCTGGGACGTTTTGCGGTACTTTTTTCGTTTTATCAGCCATGGGTGTTTGCGGGTTGGTGGTTAGTTTTGCGGTTTATCAGCATCTGCATTTTCAACTGCGTCTGGTGATTTTTTCGGTTCCTCCGGGATAGCCGGTTTCGTGCCGCCAGGTGCGGGAGCCGAGCGCAACTCCGGCGGCAGGACGAGCGGATCAAAGCCCGGAATGATTGGCGTCGCGGGCGCTGTCGGCGGCGGCGGCGGCGGTGGTGGATTCGGGTCCACGAGTTCGCGCCCGCCTTTCGTGAAGACTCCGAGGCGCGAAAACTTCTGCTTCTTGCCGGCGATTTCCTTCTCCTCGACGACCGCCTTATTCACCACATCCTCGACGCGATACATATCGCCATCTTTGTGACGCAGGAAGGGCTGCATCTCGCTGACCTTGAAAGGGCGTGAGCCACGGCGTCCGAATACCACGGTCTGATTCCCCGTCTCATCCACGACGCGATCGCGATCGAGCCCGCGCGAGACTGCGAGCATCGGACTGTGGGTGTGATACGTGGCGATCAGGCGCGGCTCGGGGCGCGGGCTGAAGCCAGCGGCGCCATCTACAGTGTCGGGCGAGATCAGTTGCAAAATGCGCAGCCCGTTTTTCCCATCGGCCACGTGTGCATACATCGAAGCGGCCACGGAACCGATCTGCACGGCGCGCGTGTCGTTGAGCTTTCCGTCGGCGTTGTACATTTGGTCGAGCCGCGGACGCTCGGGATTTTCGATGTCGATGATCGCGAGCCCTTCCGCGCCGTTGGCGACGTAGGCATAGGTGCGGGCGACGTAAAGTTTGCGTGCATCGCCAAGCCGGACCGTCGCGCCGGGCATCGCGCGTGGCCGCGTCGGCTCGCTGATGTCGATGACTTTCAGCCCTTCATCATCCGTGACGAATGCGTAGCGGAACTGGATCGCCAGCGCCTTCGGATTTTTCAGGAAGCCGGTCGCGAGTTCACCCACGAGCCGCGGTTGCTCTGGCTTGTCGATATCGATCACCGCCAGCCCGCGCTTGGTGCAAACGTAGAGCCGGTGTCCGGCGACCAGTCCATACTCGGCACCGTCGAGCACACCGTCTGGATTGAACGCATCGCCCTCCGGGAGTTTTGCGCGACGCAGGAAATTGTCCTCCGGGTTGCCATTGAAAAGGCACGCGACATTCACGACCACGAGCCCCTCCTCGCGATCGGTCACGAACACATATCCATACAGCGGATGAATCGGCTGCTCTTCATTCACCGGCAGCCGCACGCGCATCGGATCGTTCAGCAGCGTGCTCGGCAGCGCGGCGGATGTCGCAAATTTCGTGCGCACATAAGTCCGCTGCCCGAGTGGTGAAACTGGCGCGCTGAGGAACCGTTCCGAGAATCCCTTCTGGTCGATGTTGGCCACGTCGAAGACCTCCAGGCCCGCCTTTCCATTCGCGGTATAGACGTATTCGCTGCGCAGCGTGATGTCGTTGATCTCCTTTGCGTGATGATGAAATGCGATGCGCTCCAGCCCATCCTGCTCGGTCGGTTTCAATTCGCGGCCGCGATCGAGATGCGCCTCCCAGTTCCGCGGATACGCGACCTTGTGAAAGGAGCTGCCGATCGGCGACTGCGGTTCTTCCGGCTCGGTCCATTGCACGCCATACAGCGCGTGCTCGCCGCCGATCCACGTGTAGCGCCCGAAGAAATTCACCGTCCCCGTGCCGAAGCCGAGCAGTTGCGTCATCCACGCATTGTTGTCGTTCGATTTGGAGAGGTGGCAGTCGGTGCAGCCTTTCGTCGTCCCCTTGCCACTCGTCGTGTGGGGAAAGTGCGGATTGAAAGCCTGCCCCGCGTAGCCTTCGCCACTCACCGTTTGCTGCTGCGAATAGACCCACTCGCGATTCGCATTTTGCGAGCCGACCACGACGGCGCTGGATGAACGAATCACCGCCATGCGGTTCTTTTTCACCGAGCCATCGATGCCGAGCATGAAGACATCGTCGCGCACCACCTGCGGATTGTAGGTGATGAAATTTCGGTCGATCACGCCTTCGTATTTGTTCTGCGCCACACGCGAATTGGCCTTCATTGGCAGATGGCAGCCGAAGCAACTCGTCGCCCACGAGCTGTGGCAGATCTGGCAGTCCATGTTTTCGTTGCTGTGCGCGAGCTGCGCTTTGCACTCCTCGGGCGACATCGGCACTTCGCCCCACTCAGTTCCGTCGCGTTGCAGCGTCTTTGCGTAGCGCGCCTTCGCATTGTAGCTCGGCGAATAGGGATCAATAATGTCCACGACTTGCGGCACCTGCCAGTGGATGTCCGGCGACATCACCGAGTGCTGGGTGAGCTTGCGCTTTGGGATTCCTTTCTCGTTCTTCGCCGGTTTCCCTTCGGGATCGAGGATGTCCTGCCACTCGAAGCGCGGACCCCACGGCGTCACGCCTTCCGCGAGATTCACCGGCCTCGTCTTCGTCGGCGACGAAGGATCGTAGTGGCCCGAAACGCCACTCGTCATCAGCGTTGGCCGTGCGTTCACCGTGCCGTGGCAATCGATGCACCCGATCGTCGTCGCATTCCGCGGCTCGCCGTAGAGCAGCCCATTGCCGTGGACATCCACCTCGAAATGGCAGTCGCCGCACTGCATTCCGCGTTTGATGTGAATGTCGTTGAGATGGACCGCGTTTTTGAAATCACCATGCGCGACCACCTTGTCGTCGAGGTCGAGCAGGTTGCCTTTTTTGTCCTTCTTGAAGACCGCTTTGAAGACCCAGCCGTGGCCGTGGTAGTCGGCAAATTGGGTGTGCTTCAGCTTCGGATTCAACTCCGCCACCTTCTCCAGAAAGTCGAGATCGCCCCACTTCCCGCGCGCCGCCGCAGCCTCGGGATTTGCCACGGTTGCCTTGATCAAATCCGCGTCGGTCGGGTCTTTTTGTTCCTTCGGATACATGTGCTCCGCGTCCGTCTCCTGATCCCACCATGTGTAACCGAGATACGGATTCACGAAGAGATTTCCCTGATGCATGTGGCAGTTCATGCACTGCGAAGACGGGATGGAGCGGGTGAATTTATGCATGACCGGATGGCCGCGCTCATCCTTCGGAATGGTGGGATCTTTCGAGAAGCTCAGACCCTGGTGCCCATACTTGCTCCACCAGCCCGAGTTGGTCGGCGAACGATCATTCGCATACACCACGTGACATGCCGTGCAGCCGCTCGAGCGGTAGTCGCCGGGCCGGTCGTTCGAGCCCATGAAGCCGAGCAGCGGATCGTGCAGCCGCGTCTTTTGCGCGCCGAGCACCACCGGATCGGTGCGGTTCGATGTGCCGAGGCCGCGATCGGAAAGGCGGCGCTCCGGCTTGCCCGGCGGCTCGTCGAGCGTCGAGATGCCGAGTGAAAGCGGCAGCATTCCGCCCTTTTCAAAGATGCGGAAAAGATTGCCCGGCTGGCTGCGGTTGAAGCGCGGGATTGGGATGATGTAAGGCAGGATTCCAAACTCCTTCGTCTCCGCTTTCGTCGGCACGAACGGATTTTCCAACTTCAACGGCAAACCATCGAGCCCATAGGCCTGGCCGATGATCGGGTCCTTCAAATTGATCGCGCCGTTGTTATAGGCGGCGGCATTCCACAGCATCGCGCCGTGATTCATCATCGAGCTGCGCACGCGCTTCACGATGTCGCCGTGGCAAAGCCCGCACGCCACATCCGCCACGCGCAGGTCGCCCGGATTCACAAACCGGATGAACTCTGCCGACTCGTGATTGAGCAGCACCGTCGAGTTATGCGGATTCGCCGAAGTTTCCCACAGCTCCGGATTCTGCGGCAGCACATGCGCGTCGCTGATGCCGAGGCCGCGCGCGGGATTTCCGCCGTGGCAATCCGTGCAGCCGAGCACGACGTTTGGCGATTCGTGCATCGTGTGCGCGTCCGTCGTCTTGTGGCAATCCATGCAACCGATGCTCTTGCGCTGCGCATCCTCGGGCGTCTGGTCGATCCAGTTGCGCGGTGGCAGCTTCACATTTGGGCGGGGAAATGGCGGCACCGAAACGCTCGGCCCGATGCCATTGAGCGCCTCGGGAAAGATGTCGAGCGCCTCCGTCATCTGCGGCACCGACATCTGCGGCCCGAGCCCCGTCGCGGGCAATGGCATCGCTGGCGGTGGCGCGACTTGTTTGATGCCAGTCTCCGAGCCAGGCACCGTCGGCAGCTCGGGTGGCAGCACCAGGGGCTTCGCGCCAGCGGCGGGCTTCGGAGTATCCTGGCTGCGGAGTGCAGCGGGGATGGCGACAGCGAACCAGACAAAAAGTAGAGCGGGCAGCCAGTGTTTGCGCATGAGTCAAATATTCAGGAGTCGGGTGCGCGGCATGTCGGAAAATCCGCGCGAGGAAATGCCATGCTGGTTTTTTCGGAGCAGCTTCATGATGGTGCGAGATTGCCGGGCAGCTCCGCGCATGACAACTCCATTTCCACTCAGCCCACAAATTCCCGCGGAGTGGACAATTGACGCTTGGTGCCGCGCGCGTCCTCGTCCATATAACCGCTCCCGAACCAGGGCCAGATGGAGTTCGAGATCACACACGTCACCAACTACAAATACGGACATCCCGCCGCCGAGGCGTACGGCGAGGCGCGTTTGACGCCGCCAAATTTGCCGAGCCAGCGGGTGATCAGTCACAAGATCATGCTCGATCCCGAAGTCGCCACTTCGAGCTATGACGATCACTACGGAAATCGCGTGGATTTCTTTTCGCTGCCGTTTCGCCACGATCGCCTGACGGTGCGAAATGAGTTGTGCGTCGAGACCAGTCCGCCCGAGCGGCCTGCGGAAAGCATGGCGCTGAGCATTCAGGAAGCGCGCCAGATCATGCACTCGGCGCTCGCGGATATTTTTCAGTTCACGCAACCGACACCCGTGATCGAGATCACCCGCGAAAGTGTGCAGTGGGCCAGGAAATATCTGCGCCCGGGGCTGCCAATCGGCGAAGGGCTGGTGGCGTTGAGCGATGCGATTCACGGTGATTTCAAATACCAGTCGGGCTCGACCGAAAACACGACATCGCTCGCGACGATCTGGAAAAAAAAGGAAGGCGTCTGCCAGGATTTTGCACACATCGCCCTGAGCATCCTCCGCGCCGCTGGCCTGCCTGCGCGCTACGTTTGCGGCTATATCGAGACTGATCCGCCGCGGAATCCCGATGGCTCGATTGGCCGTCTCACCGGCGCGGTCGCGACCCATGCGTGGATCGAGGCGCTGGTGCCGGGAATGTCGTGGGTGGCGATCGATCCGACCAATAGACAATGGGTCAACGAACGTTACGTCGCAGTGTCATTCGGGCGCGACTACCGCGATGCGACGCCGCTGCGCGGCACCTTCAAAGGCAGCGGCGGCCAGGAGATGAAAGTCCGCGTGACCATGAAGCGCCGGGGAGGGAAACTGCGCGCATGAAAATCCGGATCCTCTACCAGGCGGAATACAGCTACTCGGACAGCGTCACGTTTTCCCCGCATCTCTTCCGGCTGTTTCCGAAAGTCGATCACAACGTCCGCGTCCACAGCGCGGAATTTCGGACCAATCTCGACGCCTCGGTGAACTTCCGCCGCGATCTTTTCGACAACGAAATCGCCTCCTGCTTTTATCCCGCGCCATCGTCGCTCCTCACTGCGAGCCTGGACATCGAACTCGAAGTGCAGTCGAAAAGTGCCTTCGGCTTTCTGCTCGACCGGCACGCCCTCGCACTCCCGCTCGTTTACCAGCCAGCCGAATCGCGCGTGCTGGCACCCTACCTGCAAACGAAGGCCGCGCTCGCATTGCCATTCTGGAAGGTGCCGGCGACGCCCCAGCCCACGGCCGAGACACTCGTCGCGCTGAACTCGGCGATTCACGAAAACCTCGGCTACGAACGGCGCGATGAAGGCGAGGCGTTTTCACCCGCGGAAACGCTCCAGCGCGGCAGCGGTGCCTGTCGGGATTTCGCGGTGCTGCTCGTGGAAACACTGCGCGGCATGGGTCTCGCGGCGCGATTGGCGAGCGGCTACCTCTGCGAATTCGGCGACGGCGAAAGAATCGCCGAGAGTGCGCTGCACGCCTGGGTTGAGACTTATCTCCCCGGCGCAGGCTGGATCGGGCTCGATCCGACCAACGGCACCTTCTGCGATCACCATCACCTCACCGCAGCCGTCGGCCTCACAACCGCGGACATTTCACCGATGCTCGGCAACTACTTCCACCCGACCCAGCCTCCGACTCAAACGATGAGCGCCACCCTCAGCATCCTGCCGCATGACTAAAGCAACACCGCTCGCCGCGGTCGCAGCGAAAATCGAGGCATCGCTGGCTGCGTCGAAGGTCCAGCTCACTCTTGGCGGCGAACCCACCTATGTTCCCATCAATCCCGACGGCCAGGAATGGAACATCACCGCGCTCGGGCCCACCAAACTCCGCTACGCATACGCGCTCGCCGATGCCTTGATCGCGCAGTCCCTGCCCGGAGCCGTCACCTTTTTTTCCCCAGGAAAATACTACCCTGGTGAAGGCAACCCACGGTGGGCGCTGAACCTGGTCTGGAACACGGATGGAAAGCCCTTGGTCCCCGCACTGGCAAAGGCATTGCCTGCGAAACTGCCCAACCCAGGAGACATCGAAGCGTTCAAATCGACCCTGCTGAAAAGCCTTAAACAAAAGGCAAACTGGCTGCGCGCCGCCGATCCACTCATCCCGCGCCACTCCGCATGGGTGCTGCCATTGGATCACGACGGCAAGCATTTCCGCAGCGATCACTGGAAGCTGGGAAGGCGGATCGAACTACTGCGAACCGAAGGCCCGGCTGGTCTCCGGCTGCCGCTGGATCTCCTGCCAAACGATGTCGGCAAACGCGCGCTCACCATCGAAGTCCGCGACGACCAATTTCACGTTTTCCTGCCGCCGCTCTTGCAGCCAGCCTTTCTCACCCTGCTCGAAAAGATCGTGTCCGCCCTTCGCAAAGCGGGCATCGGTCCGGCTATTTTTTCCGGCTATATCCCCAGTGATGACTCGGATCGCTGGTGCAAACTCGGCATCGCCGCGGACCCCGGCGTGATTGAAGTAAACCTTCCACCCTGCCTTGCCTGGGTGGACTACGATGGGTGGCTGCACAGACTTGAGAAGGCATGCGTTCCAGTTGGCCTGCGTTCGTTCAAAGAAACCCCGGACGGTCAATCGCTGGGAAGTGGCGGAGGCAATCACGTCCTGTTCGGAGGCCCGACGCTGGATACCAATCCACTCTTTACCCATCCGCGATGGGTCACGTCGATCCTTCGCTACTGGCAGCACCACCCTCCGCTTGCCTACCTTTTCACCGGTCAATACGTTGGCGCATCGTCCCAAGCGCCGCGGCCCGATGAATCAAGTCGGTCGCTCTATGATCTGGAGATGGCCTACCAGTTTCTCGAGACGCTACCCGAAGGCGATCACCGTTTCCTGCTAAGTGAAACCATCCGCCATCTGCACACCGATGGCAGCGGCAATACCCATCGCAGCGAAGCCAGTTTCGATAAGTTTTGGAATGTCAGTTTCGAGGGCGGCTGTCGCGGATTGCTGGAGTTTCGAGCCATCGAAACGTTTCCGCACGCCAGTTGGATGTCGGCGATCTGCCTGCTCTGGCGCGCGCTGGCCTCATGGCTGCTCGATCATCCCTTCTCGAAGCCACTGATCGACCACGGCGAAAAGCTGCATGACTACTACTTCCTGCCGACCTGCCTGTGGGCGGATTTTGAGATCGTGCTCCGGGATTTGCGAAAGGGTGGCTTTGCCATGCCTGTCGATGTCTTTCGCGCCATCGCAGCCTGGCGCTTTCCCACCCTGCTTCACTTTTCAAATGGTCCGGCCACCCTCACGATCCGCAAGGCACTCGAAGACTGGCCGCTTTTGTGTGAAACACCGCTTGAAGGCGGAACCACGAGTCGATTCGTGGATACTTCGATCGAACGACTGGAGTTTGTCGCGAATCGGGACTTCGCCCACTCGTACGAAATCCGCGTCCAAGGTCGGCGACTGACCCTCGACCGTTTCCCCGGCAATCAATTTGGAGCCGGCCTGCGCTATCGTCGTACCGCGCTCCACCCTTCTCTTCATCCGGGAATGCCTCCGCAAATTCCGCTGGTGTTGTCCATCAAAAGCGATGAGGCGACCGCATTCTTCCAACTCGAAACGGGTCGCCGGATCTTTACCGCCACCTCTGCAAAGACCGCGAGCCGCCCCAGCCTTCGCCCATGCAAAAGCCTCCACCCAGGCCTGCTCACCCGCGATTTGCGGCTGGCTTGAAGAAACTGGTAGGCAGTGAGGGATTCGAACCCCCGACCAACAGTGTGTAAAACTGCCGCTCTACCACTGAGCTAACTGCCCGAACGAACCGCTACTATGGCGTGCTTTGCCCCGACGGCAAGCCTTGACTCGCCATCGCTTAATACTGAAGAACGACTGGCGTGCCAATCTCCGCATTGGCGAAAAAGTGCATCGCCATTTCGCGCGGCAGACGCACGCAACCATGCGAAGCGCGATGACCGGGAACCCGGCCGGCGTGCAATCCATACCCAGCGTGGAACCGCAAAAAGTATGGCATCTTTGCCCCCTTGAATTTCGCCCCGGCCGGCGCGCGATCTTTGGTAACGTCCACATTGCTGCGCACCACATCCCCGCCGTCGCCGACAAACTGCCCATACAGATTCGAGGCGTGATCCTTGTCTTTCTGGATCACCTTGTAATCACCCGGCGGCGTCTCAAATCCCTTCTTCCCCGTGGATGTAACCGACTCGCCAACCAAGGTGCCATCGCGAAAGAAATACACCCGTTGCCGGCTCAGATCGATCACGATTTTTGGTTCGCCCGGAACGTTGTCCCCTTTCCAAAAGCTCTGCTTCTTGATTGGGAGCGCTTTCTTGACCACAACTGGCTTTGGCGGCGGCGGAGTCACGCAGCCGGACAGTGCTAGCGTCAGGAAGAGTGCGGCAAATAGGGCGGGTTTCATTGGAGACTGGAAAAGATTGGACGGGGGAGAGTAGGTATGAACTTCATGCTGGCAAGAAAATCATGCCGCGACACGCAACAGATTGATCTCGCGACAGTTTCGAGTCTTGAGTTAGTGCTTGCGATTAGCCAATCCACCTCCAAAAGCGGTCGCCATGAAGCCAGTCAATCCCCGAATCGCAGCCTTGGAAAAACTCATCACCTGCGAGGAAGAACGGGCAATCGCCCAAAGTCAGTGGGACGCCATCGATTGGCGTGTCCCCGCACTGAGAACGCATCCGGAAAGGCGATTTCACACGCTCTCGTGCCGGGGCGATCTCCTGTGCGAGATCGCCGGAAGCAAGGCAGCCCTGAATGGGCGGGACACCCAGGTGCCTGTTGGATGCGCCGCCCTTTCAGGGCTGAGATGTTCTGGTTACTGTTACCCAGGGCGTTGCCCTAGGCTGTGTTGTTTCAGCCTTTCAGGCTTGGGAAGGACAGAGTTTGCAAACAGGTTCTAGCTGCCTGTTGAAGAAGTCGCGGATTCCCATTCCGGACTCCTGCTCTTGCTCTTGCTCTTGATCCTCTGTGCCACGGAGTCATCAACCCTCGGGATCGCGATCAGGAGCAAGAGCAGGATCAGGAGCCCACCCGGATGTTTTTCAACAGGCTGCTAGGGCCTGGTCTGGGTGGATAGGTCAGCCTGACTGATGTGCCACCGGAAATCCGACCGGTCGCGTTTCATCCGCATTGGCAGACGCTCAGTCCCAATGAGATGTGGTCGGGCGGGTTTGCAAGATGTCGCGATGCGAATGTCTTTTGCGGATGTTACGGCCGCGCGATTCCTTACGAAAAACGAGTTGGCGTGAGGACGGGAAGTGGAAGATGGCGCTCGACGCATCATGCATCGTTCCGCCGCGAACCGCACTCGGCTCACGCGTTTGTTGCCGGCCTCTGGCTTTTCGCCTATGTCACCGCTTCTAAAAATTCCGCGAACCTTGAAAATTACTCTCTTCATCCCGTGTTTTGTGGACCTCTGCTTTCCGAAAGCGGGCATTGGCATGGTGAAAATCTTCGAGCAACTCGGGCACGAGGTGGAATACAAACCGGAGATCACGTGCTGCGGACAGCCGGCGTTCAATTCGGGATATTGGGAAGAAGCGCGACCGGTCGCGGAGCGGACGCTCGATTTGCTCTCAGACGCGGATGTGGTCGTGAGCGCATCCGGCTCGTGTGGGGCGATGCTGAAGGTTTTTTACGGCGACCTGTTTAACGGAACCCCGCGTGAGGCGTCTGCGAAGCGGCTGGCTTCGCGCTGCTTTGAGTTTTCCGAATTCCTGGTCGATCAACTCGGCGTCACCGACCTCGGCGCGCGGTTTCCTGGGAAGGCCACCTTTCACGATGGCTGTCATGGGATGCGCGAACTCGGCGTGAAATCGCAGCCACGCAAGCTGCTGGAGAAAGTGGTCGGGCTCGAAATGGTCGAGATGAAGGAGGCGGAAAGCTGCTGCGGCTTTGGCGGCACTTTCGCCGCGAAATTCCCCGCCATCTCCACCGCCATGGGCGAGGTAAAGTGTGCGTCCGCCGTGGAGACCGGCGCGGACTTCATCATCTCGAATGATTCGAGCTGCCTGATGCAAATCCAGGGTCTGCTCGACCGTCAGGGAAAACGAATGAAGACGCTCCACCTCGCGGAGGTGCTCGCGAGCCGGGCGGGCGATTGACGCTGCCATGTGGCAGGCACATCGCCCATGCACCAATGAGCGCACTTGCCCGAAGCCGACGTTGATATTCGGCGCTCCACGCCCGGAGCGGCGTTAGTGATCCTCCGCAGTCACCTGGAGAACTTCCTCGAGCGTCGTGATGCCCTGTTTTGCTTTGTCAATTCCGACGACGCGCAGGGTTTTCATGCCCTCGCTGATTGCCTGATTTTTAATCACGGCGGCGCTCGCCCGTTTGATGATGAGACGCCGCACGGGCTCGGAAATAGGGAGCACTTCGATGATTGCCGCGCGGCCCGAATAACCGCGGCGTTTGCAGCGGTCGCAGCCCGCGCCGTGGTAGAAGGTGGTGCCGATCATTTCCTCGATGCCGAGCTTGGTGAAGAGTTCCGGGTCCGGCACGAACTCCTCCTTGCAGTTCTGGCAGACGCGCCGCACGAGACGCTGGGCGCAGGTGAGGATGGTCGAGGAGGCGATGAGGAACGGCTCGATGCCCATGTCGTCGAGTCGCGCGATCGCGCCGGCGGCGTCGTTCGTGTGCAAAGTGGAGAGCACTTGGTGGCCGGTGAGCGCGGCTTTCACGGCGATGTCGGCGGTTTCGTTGTCGCGAATTTCACCGATCATCACGATGTCCGGGTCCTGGCGCAGGATCGAGCGGAGCGCGTCGGCGAAGCTGAGTCCGATGTCCGCTTTCACCGCGACCTGATTCACGCCGGGAAGCTGGTACTCGATCGGGTCTTCGACGGTGACGATGTTGTAGTTCGGCGAATTCAACTCCTGGAGCACGGAGTAAAGTGTGGTCGTTTTTCCCGAGCCGGTCGGGCCGGTGACGAGGATCATCCCGTGCGGCGCGGCGACCGCTTTTTTGAAAACGTTCACCGTGTAGTCGTCCATGCCGAGCGTATCGACTGAGCCCGAGAGCGCGCCTTTGTCGAGAATACGGATGACGATCTTTTCGCCGTAAACGGTGGGCAGCAGCGAGATGCGGAGATCGACTTCTTTTCCCGAAACGCGAATGCGGAACCGGCCATCCTGCGGCAGACGACGCTCGGCGATGTCGAGGCCCGAAAGAATTTTGATGCGCGATGCCATCGCGAGCTGGAGCGCCTTGGGCGGCGAGCTGGCCTCGATCAGATTGCCATCCACGCGGTAGCGCAGCTTCACGGTTTTTTCGAAGGGCTCGATGTGAATGTCCGATGCCTTTTCCTTGAGCGCCTGCACGAGGATCAGGTTCACGATTTTCACCACGGGCGCGTCCTCGGATTCGACGGCGAGCTTGTCGAGGTCGATGTCCTCACGCTTCAACTTCACTTCCTCGACGCTGTCGGCCTGGGCCTGCGCGTCCTTCAGCACTTGCTCCATCGAAGTTCCCGAAGTGCCGACGCCACTGAGCGCCTCGGTGATGCTCCGCTCAGTCGTGATCATCGGCACGATTTCGAGCTTCGTCCGCTGACGCAGGTCATCGAGTGCCAGCACGTTTAGCGGATCGGCCATCGCCACGAACAGCTTGTTCCCGAGCTTGCACACCGGCGCCAGTTTGTGTGTGCGCGCCATGTCCTTTGGCACGAGTTCCTGCAGCTCTTCCGGCACGCGGACTTTCGACAAATTGATCGGCGGCGTATCCAGGCAGCGCCCGGTCGCGATCACCATGTCCTGCTCGGTGACGTAGTTTTTGTCGGTCAGGATTTTCAGCAGTCTGCCGCCCTGCTTTTTCTGCAATTCCGTGGCTTCCTCAAATTGATTGGGGAGCAGCAGTCCATCTTCGATCAGGACATCCGCGATACGTTCACCGAGAGCTTTGACGGCCATAAAATCGAACTATGCGGAAGCTGCTGTGAGCTTGAATTCCGAGGGTTCCGGACCGCCGCCGATGATGCCCGGCGGCGCGACGCGATAGATTTCGCTCAGCACCTTGGTAACCGCGATCGGCGAGGCGAGATGCCATTGGATGTTAAAATCGAGCAGCTTCTGGACGGCCTCCTTGCCATCGGCATCGAAGGGATTCGCCATCGCGACCATCAGCGTCCGGCCCATGACATCGAATGGCACGATCAAGCGCCCGAGCGTGAGTGAATCCGGCAGCATCTTCACCACCTGGCGGTCCACCTCGTAGTATTCGAGGGGAATGTAGGCCAGTTTCGAGCGATCCACGATGGTGCAGAGCGTGGTTTCCAAATCCAGACCCGCCCGGCGCGCCACCTCATCGAGCAGCGAATGCGCCATCGTGTTTGCCGCGAGATCCTTGTTCTTTTTCGACACACGCTCGTGCGACGCCTTCACGATGTCCTGTGGCGCGATCCGGTGAATGAGCAGAAATTTCATGAGCAGCTCGTTGCCATCGTCCACGAGCAATCTCGTCGCCGCATCGATCGCAGCCGCGCTCCTCGACGGGGCTTTCATCGTGCTGCCGGTGGCGATGATCTGGCTGTTCCGAGTCGTGGTCACAGGCAGTTCCGTCTCCGCGATCGTCCCGTTCTCCCTGGCGATCCGTAGCTTTTCCTCCAGATCGCCGAACGCCTCCATCGCCTCCACATTGGCCGGGTCGTGTTCGAGGATGTATTCGTACTCCTTTGCCGCGCGGGGATACTGCTCCGCCTGAGTAAAGATTTCGCCTAGTTTACGCGCCGCATCCACTGCCTCGGGCACCTGGCCGATTCTCACGAATGCATCTTTCAGAATCTCGAGTGATTGCGCGTCCTGGGGGGATGCCTGGACGATCACGCCAAACATCTCAATGGTTTGCATGATTTGCTCCCGTTCTTCAGGAGTTGGCGGATTGATTTGGCTCATGGGCAGATTCTCAATCCGCATAGAGCTAAATGCGTGCCTTGGTTTGCATCGGAAAGTTCACGAATCGCAGTTCGCGGCACGCGATCCGCGCCCCCATGCGATCGGGCGCAAGCGGATACGAAGATGGGAGGAGGAACACAAATCGATCCAAAAGCGGCGATGGAGATTGCCGCGGAGGCGACGGAGGACGCGGAAAACGCGGATGAGGAAGAGCTTGCGTTCGGTATTGCCGGGAGAGCTTCGTTCACCCAATCGGTGAGTGGCTCAAGGCTCGCAATCTCCGCGTCCTCCGCGGTTCTCTTCGCCAAATCGAGGATGAAATTGGTGACTTTTCCATCACAACCTTTTGTCGCATATGCAACAAAAGGTTGCAGTGGCTTCGTGGCTCGCGTCCAGGTGCCGGGCGCTTACCGTCCCGCCCGGGCCAGCTCTGCTGTGCGCCGATACTGCGCCCGGAAACCATCCGCCAGCTCCTTCGCGAGTTGCACTTCCTTGATCCTCTTTTCCGGGCCGAGCGCCTGCTTGATCCGCCCGCTTGCGGCGTCGTAATCGACCGCGCTCACCTGCGCGAACGCTGCCATCGCCTCCGGCGGAAACCCCGCCGCGATCAGCGCGCCCCACGCTTCCTTCAGCTCATCGTGGGTGTCGATGCACATCACGCGGAAGATGAAGGCGATGCTGCGAAACAGCGGTGCGCTCCACTTTTCGTGGTAGGTGAAAGTCTTCGCGAGTTCATAGGGATTCACCTCGGGATCGCTCCGCAACTGCTTGAATTCCGGCGCGAAAAGCTGCGGCAAAATCGGCAGCCGGCGCAGCGCGTATCGTTGCGGCCCGCCGGGGGTGCCGATTTTCCAATTCCAAAGTTTCTGCCCCTCCGGCGACATCACAAATGCGATGAACTCCTTCGCCACATCCGCGTTTGGCGCGCCGCGGAAAAGCCCGATCGGATCGACGCCGACCGAGGTTCCGCCCGCCGCGTTAACGTATTGCACATGCGATGAGCCGTCCGGCTTCACCACATCCTCGCTCTGGAAACGCCCGTAAAAATCAATCGTCATCCCCGCCGCCGCCTCGCCCGCGGCGACGTCGATCGAGATTTTCGTCGAGGCATTGGTGAAGTAGCGCGAGTTCGCGCCGATCCGCATCAGCAGCCGCATCGCCTGCGCCCAGCCCGCGCGCACCGCCTGCATTTCCTCGTCAGGTGAAAGTTTCCCGCCTTCGACCTTCGACTTTCGACCTTCGACCTCCGCCTGCATCTGCTGCTGGATCAGCATCTCGAAGGATTTGTTCACCGAACTGCTCTGCGTCGGATTCGCCAGCGCGATCTCGTGGAAGTAGGCGGGCTCGCCGAGGTCGTCCCATCGCGTCGGCGGCTGCGCGATGCCGAGGCGCGCGAGTGAGTCGGTGTTGTAAACGATGCCGAAGGACGACACGACATTCCCCAGCCAGCGCCCCTGCGGATCGTAAAATGGCTCGCCGCTCAATGTCTGCGGGACGGTCTGCTCATTGAAAATCTCGGGATGCGCCGCGACGAAACCGCAATCGACGAGGTAACCCGCCGCGGCTTGCGATTGGAAATCGAACGCGCCGCCGCCGAAAAACAAATCCATCTTGCAGGAAACGTTCGATGCCAAAAACGCGTTGCGCGCCTCCTGTGCGAGCGGGTCGTCCACGGGCGCTTTTGGGTTCGCGAAATTCCGCTCGACCGCCGCGCTCCATGGCCTGCCGAGCGTGCGCGTCCAGTAGTTTTGAAACGCGCCGACGTATTCCCCGGCCACGTATCGCCCGATCTCGCTCGTCCCGCCCGGCGTGCGAAAATCCATGTGAACGCGCCGCCCGAACTTCTTTTCGTAGTGGGCGGAAAACGCGCGCCCAAATTCTGCGCGGATCGCTTCATTGTGCGGCGTGATCAAAATCAGCGCGCGCTCACCAGCCTTCGGAGCCGCATCACGCTTGGGCCGCAGGGCGATCGGTCCGAGCAGAACGACAAGCAGGGCAAAGATGAGCGCGGCGTTTTTCATGACGCGTGGAAGTCGAAACTCCGGGGAGCGCACTCGTTCCGAGTGCTGGATTCGGCGTCCCGCCGAAACGAACTTTGAAAACCATCCGAATCCAATTTGCGGATCTCATTCCCTAAGAGCGCGCGGGAAAGTCCGTCGAGGCGGGACGCCGCGACCAGCACTCGGGACGAGCGCGCTCCCCGGATTCTTTGCGCCGCCTTCATCCCGGCAATGCCACGACATCCTCCGGCTCCACTGCTGCGCGGAGTTCCCGATCCGCGCTCGAATCCACGAAGCGCGGATTCAGCTCATAGATTTTCAGCGAATGCGCGCCGTTCACGAAGCGGTATTGCGCCATCTCGCCAAGATACACGCGCTCCTGCAGCCTCCCGGAAACCACGTTCACCGCAGCTGCATCCACGCCGAGTTTCCAGCTCTCAGGGCGGATCGAAAGCATCGCCGCGTCACCCGCAGTTGGCTTCCAGCCTTCGCCGCCGATCACTGCCTCGAAAGCGCGCAGCGGCGTCTCCACCATCACCCGCCCGCCGTTCACGGACACCACGCGGCCTTCGAGAAAATTCGTCTCGCCCATGAAATCCGCGACGAATTTCGTGTGCGGCGCGCGATACACCTCCGCCGGTTTTCCGACCTGCCGGATGTGGCCGCCTTCCATGATCGCCAGCCGGTCCGCGATCGACAGCGCCTCTTTCTGATCATGCGTCACGTAAATGGCCGTCAGCCCCGACTCCTTGCAGACGCGTCGAATCTCCGTCCGCATTTCGAGGCGCAATTTCGTATCCAGATTGGAAAGCGGCTCATCGAGCAGCAGACAGCGCGGCCGAATCACTAGCGCCCGCGCCAGCGCCACCCGCTGCTGCTGACCGCCGGAAAGCTGGTTGATCTTTCGCTCCGCATACGCACCCATCTTCACCGAATCCAGCGCCTGCCCCACGCGCTTCGTGATTTCGACTGCCGCGACGCGCCGCTCTTCCAAGCCGAACGCCACATTTTTCCCCACCGTCATGTGCGGCCACAGCGCGTAGCTTTGGAACATCATGCCAGTGTTGCGTTCGTGCGGCGGGAGGCGCGTCACATCGTCCTCGCCGAAAAGGATGCGCCCGCTTTCGGGAATGTAAAAACCCGCGATCGAGCGCAGCAGCGTCGTCTTTCCGCAGCCGCTCGGGCCGAGCAGGAAAAAGATTTCGCCCGGCTCGATGCGCAGGTCGATCGCATTGAGCGCCACGGTTTCGCCGAAGCGTTTGGTGAGTTTTTCGATGGTCAGCGAGATCATGAATCGGACGGGCGTTAGCTAATGCCCGATCGCCTCGAAATGACCAAGCGCGAATGCGCTACGCCAGTCATCCTGCTCCTGCTCCTGCTCCTGCTCTTGATCTTGATCTTGATCTTGATCTTGATCTCAATGCGACCGTCGGATGATCAGGATCAAGAGCAGGATTCGATCAGACCACTTCGCCCACCGCAAACCGCGGGCTGATCTCGCGCTGAGTCGCGCAAAAAACTTCCAGCGCTGCCGCTCCCGCCCGCTCGCGCACCACGCCCACGGCGAGTTCCGGGCTGTTGCAGTCGCGGCTCAAATGCCCGAGCACCGCGCGCCGCAGGTTCGCGTTCAGCAGTTCCGCGATCACGTCCGCCGCCGCCGTATTCGAGAGATGGCCGTGCCGCGAGGTGATCCGCTGTTTCACCGACCACGGCCGTTTCGTGCAGTTTTGCAGCAGCTTTTCGCAGTGGTTCGCCTCGATCACCAGCGTCTGCGCGGCGCGCACGCGCTCATAGACGAGCTTCGTGGCAAAGCCCAAGTCGGTCAGCATTCCGAGCGCGTGATTTCCGCAGTGCAAAACGAATCCCACCGGATCGACCGCATCGTGCGGCACCGTGAAGGTCTGCACGGTGATGTCCTTGATCGTGAATTCGCTCCCGGTTTGGAACACGCGCCAGTCTTTCAGCAATGGCGCGGAGTCGCGGCGCAGCACCTCGGCGGTCAGCGAGTTTGCGTAGATCGGCGTTGCGAATTGCCTGCACCACACCTTCAGCCCGCCGGTGTGATCGCCGTGCTCGTGGGTGAGCAGGATGCCGTCGATCTCGATCGGATTCACCCCGCACAGCGCGAGCCGCGCGACCATCTGCCGCGCGCTCAAGCCGCCATCGATCAGCAGCCGCGTCTTCCCCGTCTCGACCAGCGCGCAATTTCCCGCGCTACCCGAGCCGAGGATGGTGACGTGCATTGTGGAAACCGGTCGTCCGTCAGGACTGCCTCACGGCAGCACCTTCACCATGATATTCTTGAAATGCACTTCGCTCCCCGGATCGTGGCCTTGAATGGCGAACGTGCCGCTGGAAATCAGCCGCGTCTTGAACTGCCCTTCGCGCTTCGCGTTTTCCTCCTCGGTGTAATCGATGATCACCTTGTCATTCACCATCGTGATCACACGCTTGCCTTCGACTTTGATCGTCATCGTGTACCACTCGTCGTCCTTCGCCGGGGCCGTGAAATTGTCCTTGATCCCGTAAAGGCCCGCGCCCTTTTTTGCATCGCCGTGGGTGTTGTTCACCTGCACTTCGTAGCCCTTCGCCGGCCAGCCATCCGGTTGAAACGCGGTGTGAAAATACACCCCGGAATTCGCCGACTTCTTTGCCATGATGTCCGCCTTGAATTCAAAATTCTTGAAGTCGTGATTTGCCACCGGCCCCACGTAAAAAAGATGCGCGCGATCCCCGCGCACCACGATCTCGCCATCCTTCACCGAGAAAGTCTCGGGCTTCTCATTGGCCTTCCAGCCATCGAGGGATTTTCCGTCGAACAGTGAAACCCAGCCGTCTTTCGAGTCGGCGGCGAGGGTGGGGAGGATGAACGCAAAGGCGATCAGCGGGGAAAGGAATCGTTTCATGTGGGGACGTTACCGGATGCGGCGCAGCGGGCGCAATGCCGAAGCCGCCATCGCCACACTTCTTCCGATCCGCCGCAAAATGACGAAAGGGAGGCTAGCTGGGGAGATTCCAATTGACTTCAATGACTGGAATTCTAATTTCGCTAACTCGTTAGGAATCCATTCTCCTTCCCCCTGCATGTCGCTTTCCATCCACCCGTGGAAGTACAGTGTACCGCCACTCGACGGTTCACACGGCCCGATTTTCCACCGGGCGCAGGCAATTTTCACTCCCGCACCTCCAGCAACCCCACTCCACTTATGAAACCCACGCACAACATCCGCAAAATTCTGACCACAAGCATTGCTGCCGCGCTGGCCACGTTCAGCGTTCCGCATGAGGCTGATGCGGCTACCAGCACATGGGGTGTGAATAACGCCGGCAATTGGAGCACCACCACTAACTGGGCGGGCGGCATCGTTGCCGACGGTGCCACATTCACGGCGAACTTCACTTTCGACATCAATGCCGACCGCATCGTGACGCTCGATACGGCTCGCACCATCGGCAATCTGTTGTTCACCGACGCGAGCAACAACTACACGATCGCCGGGGCCAACGTCCTGACGCTGTCCACGGGCGGCAATTCCTCGATCTCGATGACGAATGCCGGGCGGACGGCGCTGGTGAACGTCCCGCTCTCGGGCACGAACGGCATCATCCTGCCCACGACGAGTCTCGGCATTGTTTCACTTGGCTCCAATGCCAGTGATTTCACCGGACCTTTGACCATTTCCAACGGCGCGACGCTGCAACTCGGCGCGGGCGCGGCGACGCTGGGTGCGGCGGGCGATGCGTCGGCATCGACGACTTCGCTGGGCGCGGGCCTTGCGGGCAACGAAACCATCGTGCAGGCGGGCGGCGCGCTGAATATCAACGCGCAAAACACCGGCAATCTCGAAATCATCCGCATTGCCGGTTTCGGCAACGCGACCATCGCGGGTGCGGCGCTCGTGAACAACGGTGGCGGCCAGCTCAACGCGTTAAGCACGGTGGTGCTCACCGCCGACGCGGCCATCGGTGGGAGCGGCCGCTTCGACCTGCGCAACAATGCGCCGTTGCTGGATCTCGCCGGTTTCCGCCTCTCGAAAATAGGCGCGAATCAGATCAGCGTCGTCGGTGGCACGATTACCGATGGCAACATTGATGTGAGCGTGGGCACCTTTTCCGTTGAGACAACTGCGCTCGTGCAGGGCACGCGCACGATCACGGTCAATTCGGGCGCCACGCTCGGACTCTGGACGAACACCGCCGGGCAGTTTACCCGCCAGCTCGTGCTCGCCGGTGGCAGCATCAACGAACTCGGCAGCGGGTCGGCAACCTCGACCGTCAACAGCAACATCGTGCTCGCCAACACGACCAATGTCGTCGTCAACGCCGCCGCCACGGTCCTCACGCTCACGGGCAATATTACCCAAGTCGGCGGCAACCTCGGCCTGAACAAGACGGCAGCCGGCACGCTCGTGCTCGAAGGCGTCCAATCCTGGAGCGGGCCGCTCACGATCGCGAACTCGGGCGGGCAGGTGCGGCTTGGTGCCGCTGCGGCGCTTCAGACGCGCAACATTTCCATCGGCGACGCGGGTTCTTTCGATGCCTTGGCGGCGGGCGGCCATGCGCTCGGAGCGGGCGGCTCGCTAGTGGTGGGCAGCAGTGCCGCTGCGAATGATGTGATCGGCAATTTCAGCGCCGGGACCGGGTCCACGATCACGGTCGGTGCGAATTTCGCGTCGCGGATCGCGACGTTTGCAAACGACCTGTCGATCGACAACACCACCTTGAACATGGATCTGGACGCCTCCGGAGGCGACACGATCAATGTCGGCGGTGCCTTTTCGGCAACCGGGGTCAATGCGATCAATCTTCGTCCGGCGAACAATTCCGGGTTCTTCTCGCCACAGTACACGCTGGTCACCGCCACGGGCAGCCTCACCGCGACCCCGGCGAATTTCGCCATCGCGAACGCCGGAAATTTTCGCCAGACTTTCACCATCGACACGACATCCGTGGTCGGCTCGGTGCTCCTGAATGTGGCTGGTTCCGCCGCTGCGCTGACGTGGACTGGCGGCGGCGCTGGCAACGCCTGGGACATCAACACCACCAGCAACTGGAGCAGCCCAGGCCCCGACAAGTTTTACGACACCGATGCCGTCACATTCAACGACCTCGGTTCGAACAGCCCTGCCGTGAACATCAAGTCCACGGTGACACCGGGCATTGTCACGGTGAACAATTCCACCCAGGACTACGTTTTCAGTGGAAAAGGCCGCATCACGGGGCCGGCGGAACTCGCCAAGCAGGGAACGGCCAGGCTGACAATGACCAACGACAACCACGATTTCAGCGGTGCCGTAAATGTCTCCGACGGCGGCACGATCAGTGGCGGTCTGCTCTCGAACAATGGCGTCGCGGGATCCTTTGGCACGGGAACGATCAACCTCGATCAGGGCTCCACTCTGGAATATTCGGGCGGCACCTTCACCTCGAACCGGACGATCATTCTCAACGACAGCTTGGCCACGGGGGCCAATAATTCGGTCCGCGTGGCGGAGCCGCTTGCCGTGCTCAACCTGAGCACTTCGATCAGCGGGGCGAGCGGGCTGATTAAGAAGGGTCCCGGCATCCTGACTCTCGGCGCGGCCAATGTAGTGCAGAGTTTCTTCGGCAACATCACGATTGAAGAAGGCGTCCTGCGTCCGGCTACGAACGCCACACTGGGCGGGAAAACGATCTTTGTGAACCCCGGCGCGACCTTTGATCCGAATGGGCAGAATGGTGCGAGCACGGGCGGACGGCCGACCCTGAACATCGCGGGCACGGGCATGCCCGGCGCGGCGGCGATCTGGAATGGCGGTGCCGCGCAAACCAACACGCCGCTCTATGGCACGGTCAACCTCACCGCCAACGCCACGATCGGGAGTCCCGTCCGCTATGACCTCAACGGACCCGTCGCAACCGGCGGCATGAACTTCAATGCCGGCACTTTCGACCTTACTTTGGTGGGCACGGGTGAAAAGTGGTGGGCACCCAATGGCGGCGCGGTCCTGAACAGTGTCGTGGTCCGACATGGTCGCTTTGGCGTGCAACTGTCGGACAACATGGCGTCCGATCCCAGCATCACGAACAGCGTGATCCGCGTGCTACCGGTCGGTGAATTGGCGACGTTTGGTGATGCGATCACGAACACGAAAGCCGTCCTCTTGAGTGGCGGCACGCTCGCCTCGACCGGTGGTGGGGCGGCGAACGGCCAATTCTGGCGCGGTGGCGTCACCCTGTCTGAGCACAGCTTTTTCGACAACCGCGGCACGACGGCGGCGAACCAAATTACCATCGACAATCTCGATGTCTCCGTGGCCCCGCTCGTCCTCGGTGGAAAGACCTTGGAAAAGCTCGGTTCCTCCGGTCTCCTCATCCTCGCCAATAACTTTAACTCGGCGACCGGCACCGGCGCGGGATCGCTCCGCATTTACAATGGCAATGTCACGCTCCAGAGCGGCTTCATCATGGACGGCGCGGGCCAGGTGCGCATCCAGAATTTCGGCCAGCTCAATCTGAACAACAACGGCACCGCGCCCGTGCTCACCAAGGAGGTGAGACTCGATGGCGGCACGCTGAACAACGCGGTGGGCAACAACAGCGCCGGAACAATCGTCGTCGGCGCGCATGGCCGCGTCTTCAACAGTGCGGCGGGCACCACGCTTTCGCTCGGCAGCATCGCTGCGCCGACCGCGAGTGGAGTGCAATTTGGGACGACCGGCACCATCACCGTGCCGACCATCACGGTGAACGGCTCTCCCATCGTGGTCGGCGCGGGCAATCGCCTCGGCGTCAACTGGACCGCCGGTGCCACGCCCGCCACGACTGGCTTTGCCACGTGGAATGGCAGCGCCGTCGGCGTCCTCGCCACGACCGCGACAAATCCGACCGCACCCACGGTGGCGGACGATTCCTTCTACGACGCCGTTGCCGGCACCACGCTGGCTGGAAGCGCCACCACCAACACACTCATCACTTCGCGCGATCTCATCATCCCCAGCGGTGCCCTGCTTACCGTCGCCAGCGGCGGCATCGTCATGCGCGGCAACGACCATTCCATCAATACTCCCTCCCTCGGCACGGGCCGGCTCACGACTGGCGCGGCGGATGGCCGGCTCGTCATCAACGCCCCCGAGGCGATCGACGCCCGCGGCGCGCTGCACATCCGCGCGCAGATGGTGGATACGCCAGTGGGCGCGGGATTCCGGCTGATGACCGTGCAAAAGAACGGCCCTGGCGGTGCCACGCAATGGGGCACGGACAACGGCGGCAACATGCTGAACAACCTCTATTCCGGCGGCACGATCATCAATTCCGGACGCGTCGTCCCGAACGGAACGCTCGCGCTCGGCACCGGCAGCGTGACGATCAATGACGGCGGCCAGCTCGGCACATTCAACCTGACGGGAGCCGCGTCCCAGGCCAGTTTTATCCATAACAACATCACTCTCACCGGACGCGGCGCGGGTGAAAACGCGGGCTACTTGGGTGCCATCCGCGTGGGAGCAAACTCGAACCTGTCCGGCAAAATCACCATCTCGGACGTGACCCGGATTCACAACCAAAACGGACAGGGTGCCATTGCCGGAATCATTCAGGGCACCGGCACCTTGCAGCACACGGGAAACAACAACACCTGGCTGACCAATCCCGCGAGCACCTTCAGCGGAATCAATGAATTCGGCTTCCGCGACCAGACGGGGCAGATCCAAATCCTCGTCAGCAAACTGGCGAACGGCGGGCTGCCTTCGAGCATCGGGATGTCGTCCAGCGCCGCGTCTAACATCGTCTTCAACATCAACCCGATCCTGCGCTACGTCGGCAACGGCGACAGCACCGACCGCCTCTTCACGCTCGCGGGCGGCTTCAATATCAACGCCAATGTCAACACGACACCCGGCGCGATCATCGACGGCTCTGGCTATGGCGCGATCAACTTCACGAGCACTGGCAACATCGAATTCGGACCCGGCAGCTTCCGCCAGCTCACCCTGCGCGCCAGCACGCTCAGCACCGGTGCCACAGTCGTCGGCGGCGTGCTGCCGCTGAACGTCTTCTCGCCAAATCTCGGCGATCCGGCGGATCACGGCTTCGGGCAGCTCCTGAAGGACGGCATCGGTCGCTGGGCGATCACGGCCAATCACACTTACAGCGGCACGACTGCGGTGAATGACGGCATCCTCATCCTCGGCAATGGCGGCACCACCGGCATGTTTGGCAATGGGGCAGGGGGTCTCGGACCAAACACAGTCACCATGGCGAACAATGCCGCCGTCCATCTCAACCGCACTGACAGCTACACGATTCCGAATACCATCAATTCGAGCAACGCGAACGGGAACACCGAAATCGTGCAACTCACCGGCAGCACCGTCTCCCTCGCCGGGCCGAACGACAATTCCAGCACCCGCGTCCGGGTGGAAAGTGGTGTGATCGAACTCGCGAAGAAAAGCACAACGGCCGTCCACGCCACGGCGCTGCTCGCCACTATCGGCAGCGGCGGCACGCTGCGTCTCGGCGGCTCCGGCGACGATCAGATTTTCGACGGCGCGACGAATGGCATCTGGACCACCGTGCAGATGAACGGCGGCGTTTTCGACATGAACGGACGGGATGAAGCGGTCTATCGCGTGGAAGGCAGCGGCACGATCTCCAACAGCGCCGCGGGCACGGCCAGCACGCTCACCCTCGGCGGCAATCTCGCCCTGCTCGGAGGCGTGGGCAATGGCTCCAGCCGCAACGGCGGCGGAGTCGGCGCCACCATCGCCGACGGCGCGGGCACGGTCGCGCTCGCGAAGACCGGCACCGGCACGATCGCGATCATCGGCGGCAGCAACACCTATTCGGGCACCACGACCATCAGCAACGGCATCCTCAGCATCGGCAACGGCGGCACCACTGGCGCGCTCAGCAGCAGTCCGGTGAGCATCGCCTCGCTCGGCGCGCTCGCGGTGAATCGCTCGAATGCCTTCACCGTCACCAACGCGCTCAGCGGCGGCGGCGGACTCATCCAGCAGGGCACCGGCACGACGACGGTAAATGCGCCGCTCGGCTACACCGGCCCGACCACGGTGAACGCGGGTCTTCTCGATGTGAACCTGACCGCCAGCAACAACGTCCTCCCCGCCGCGGGCCGGCTCGTCTTAAATGGCGGCTCCGCGAGATTCACCGGCGGGCCGGGTGGCACTTCAGCGCAGACCGTCGCGGAATTCCACATCGCGGGCGGCGACGTAACGGTGAACGGCACCGCCGGACTCACGACGCTCAACCTGCCCGCCACATTCACACGCTTGGCAGGCGGCAGCGTGAACTTCGCGACCAGCGGAGCGACGGCGATCAATACGTCAGTCGCCAATGTGAACGCCATCCTCGGCACGGCCACGGCCGCGTATGCCACCGTCAACGGCACGAATTGGGCGACGGGAAGCGGCACCGTCGTCCCCTTCGCGGCCTACATCGCCGACGCCTACGCCTCCGGCAATCACACCGATGTGGTGACAGCGCTGGGCGCAGCCGTTCCCGCTGCCAGCAGCACGAGCACCATTCGCTTGAATAATCCCGGCTTTCCCGCGCTGACGCTTGGCGGGTCGCTGGTTGTCGAGCAGGGCGGCATCCTCATCACCCCGGCGATGGCCGCAGGAAGCGCGATCACGGGCGGCACGCTCATCGGCGCAGCCTCTGCGGGCAGCGAAATCGTCGTCCATCAGCACACCACGGGTGGACTCGCGAGCCCAACGCAGATCAGCTCCGTCATCGCGAACAACGGCGCATTTGCCACCGGCCTCACCAAAGCCGGCCCCGGCATCCTCGCCCTCACCGGAGCGAACACCTACAGCGGCGAAACGCATGTGAACCAGGGCATCCTCGCCGTCGGCGCGGTTGGCACTACTGGCACGCTCGGCACCGGCGCGGTCTTCAACGATGCCATCCTCGCCTTCGCCCGCACCAATACCATCCTCGTGGACAACGTGATCAGCGGAAACGGCCAGGTCGTCCAGTTCGGCGGCGGCACCGTCCAGCTCAATGCCGCGAACTCCTACAGCGGCGGTCTGCTGGTCTCCGCGGGCATCGTCCGCTCCGACCGGGGCTTCGCGCCCGCGAACCCAACCACCGGCGTCTTTGGCCTCGGCGGCGGCTCGACGCTGGCGCTGGCGAATGTCGATACCGCAAGCGGCGCGGGCTCGGGCAACATCGTCCTCGGCGACTCCAACACCGGCGTAGCCAACGTCGCGTTCCTCTCGGATGGCGGCGCGGATTTCGCAAACCCGATCACCGTCACCAACAACGGCACCGGCACCGCGTCGATCGGCTCGAACTCCGGCCCGGTGGCGAGTGCAAATCCCGCAATGTTTGCCGGCACGGTCACGCTCAACCGCGCGACCACGTTCCAGTCGAACAACCCGGATCGCACCAGCTACATCGGAGTCATCAGCGGCAATCCCGGCACGGTCACCATCAGCGGCGCCACCGCCGGCACGAATACCGGCAACCTGAATCGCACGACTTGGGAGAACACGAACACCTTCACCGGCACCGTCGTCGTCGCCGTGAACTCCACGCTGCAAGTCGGCACCGGAGCCTTCGCCGCGCCGCTCGATCAAATCCCGGACACCGTGGGCGTCACGCTCAATGCCACTTCGTTCTTCACCCTCAACGGCGACAGCGAGACCATCAGCACGCTCAACAGCACCGCGACCAACTCAAGGGTCCAGTCCGCGGCGGGCGGTGGACAGTCGCTCCGCGTGCTCAATGGCGGCACCTACAACGGAACCTTTGATGGCGGACTGAACGGAGGCATGACCATCGAAGTCGCCGGCAGCACAATGACCTTCGGCGGCACCGCCGACAATGCCACCGGGCGCATCCTCGTTACCGCCGGCACTGCGGTGCTTGGTAAAGTAAGCGCGATCGGCGTTCACGCGAACGCCGTGGACCTCACCCTCAACACCGGCGGCACCGCGCTCATTGGCGGCACATACACCGGCGCTTTGCCGAACTACGGCACCGGCGTGGTCCTCCCCGCCAATTTCCGCGACCAAATCTTCGACGGCGCGAACGGCGCGAGTTCGTCGGTCGTGATGAACGGAGGCACGCTGGATCTGGGTGGTTTCAGTGAAGGCCTCGGTCGTCTCGATGGCTTCAGCGGCACCGTGACCAATAGCGTGGCGGCCACGACGAGCACGCTCTTCGTCGGCACCGCCAATATCAGCAATCTCTTCACCGCCGGCTTCTACGGAAATGTGCAAAACGGCTTGGGCACCGTCGCCCTGGGCAAGGTCGGCAACGGCATCGCCATTTTTGCCGGTGACCTCCTCCACACCGGTGGCACGAGCATTTTCGCTGGCGCCCTCCAGGTCGGCAACGGCGGCACCACTGGCACGATCAGCGGCAATGTCGCGCTCGTGAACGCCAGCACCGCCAGCCTCATCTTTAATCGCGACGGCACCGCGCTCATCCCCGCGAACATCAGCGGCGGCGGCCCGGTGATTTCCAACGGGACGGGTCTCGTCAAACTGAGCGGCAGCAACACCTACACCGGCACCACCACGATCAACGACGGCATCCTGCAAGTCGGCGACGGCGGCACCACTGGCACGCTCGGCACGGGCAACGTCACCGTCCATGGCACGCTCGCCTTCGACCGCAGCGATGCGCTCACCGTCGCGAATGCCATCACCGGCCCCGGCACCGTGAATCAGGAAGGCACCGGAATCACCACCCTGAACGGGCCGCTGAATTTCCTCGTGGCTAACGTCAACGACGGCTGCCTGGTCCTCGACAGCACCCTTGCCAACGCCACGATCAACGACAACAACGGCGTCCTCATCCTCAACGCCAACGCCACCAACTCCACCGTCAACGTCGCCGACACCGCCTACTTCTCCGTCAGCCAGACTCTCGCCGCCCTGAACATCACTGGCGGCGGCATCGCCACGCTCGGCGCCGGAGCGCATCCCTCCCCGGCGTTTGTCCCAGAGGAGGGCGGCTTGCTGATCGTGGAGCAGGGCTTCGCGGGCGCACCCGCCGACGGCGGCGTGCAGGCCGTGCCGGAACCCGGCGCGATCAGTCTGCTAATGCTTGGCGTGCTCGGCCTGCTCGGCCGTCGCCGCCCGCAACGGCAATCCTGATCGAAGCAACGGTCTTTCAACCCCCGAAAAGGAAAGCCGAAGGCTCTGGGACTGCGGTGATTCCTTCACCGCTCTGGAGAAAACGCGCGGCTTTACATTGCAGCGCGACACCTCGCCAAAGCGGTGAAGGAATCACCGCAGTCCAGAGCCTGCGGCGTCCCTGCCGCGGGCCGTTGGAGATAGCGAGCACGCGCTCGTGCTCCCGAGCTGGGAAATCGGATGAATGAACTTTTCTCAAGCGGCATGTGGCATGACTTCAGGTCGGCGTGATTTTTTGATTGCGAGTCGCGCTGCTCCCGCCCCGAATAGTCGGCATGTTTGATCCGAGTTTGGGAAAGATCGCGGTGATCGGCTCCGGTGCAGTCGGCTGCTACTACGGCGGCCTGCTCGCGCGCGCGGGGCGCGATGTGCATTTCCTGATGCGCGCGGATTTGGCAGCGGTGAAGGCGAACGGACTCACGATCGAGACGCGCGGGGAGACGGTGAAGATCCCCAACGTAAACGCTTTTGCGACGACGCCGGAAATCGGGCCGTGCGCCTTGGTGATCGTCGCGCTAAAGGCGACAGCGAATGCGGCGCTTGAAGATTTGCTGCCGCCACTGCTCGGGCCGGAAACGGTGGTGCTCACTTTGCAAAATGGTTTGGGCAACGAGGAGTTCATTTCCGAACGCTGGGGCGCGGAACGCACGATGGGCGCGCTTTGTTTTGTCTGCCTGAATCGCACCGCGCCCGGCGTGATCGAGCACTACGATCATGGCACGTTTTCGGTCGGGGAATACCGGCACCCGGCGACTGCGCGGACGGAGGCCATTGCGTCTGCGTTTCGCGAGGCGGGGATCGAGGCCACGGCGGTGGAAAATCTCGTGACCGAACGCTGGCGGAAGCTGCTTTGGAACATCCCGTTCAACGGCCTCGCGATCACGGCTGGCGGTGCGACGGTCGCGGATGTGCTCGCGGATGATGATCTGCGCTTGCTTGCGCGGCGGCTGATGGATGAAGCGCTCGACGCGGCGCGGCGACTGGGCCACGAAATCCCCGACGAATTTGCCGACTGGCAAATCGAGCGCAGCTACAGCATGGGCGCTTACAAACCTTCGAGCATGCTGGATTGGCAGGCGCGGCGTCCGGTGGAAGTCGAGGCGATCTGGGGCGAACCGTGGCGGCAGGGAATCGCGGCTGGCGCGAGCATGGCGCGCCTGGAGACGCTTTACCGATTGCTGAAAAACTTGACGAAATTATGAGCGACGAATTTGCAGAAATTCCAGCGGTGTTGCGGAACTTTCAACCCGAATGCGGCATCGTCCTCGGCTCGGGGCTCGGGCCATTTGTGGACGCGATCGAGACGGAGGCGAGCGTGCCTTTTCACGAAGTGCCGGGTCTGCCGGAGTCGCGTGTGCCGGGTCACGCCGGGCGCTTCGTGCTCGGGCGCGTGGGTGGAAAGCGCGTGCTGATTGCGCAGGGGCGCGTGCATTTGTATGAAGGCCGGACCGCGCGCGAGGTCACGGCGTTTGTGCGCTTCATCGCGGCGGTCGGTGCGCGACGGCTGATTTTAACGAATGCGGCGGGGACGCTGAATCGCGAGTTCACGCCGGGGACGTGGATGATGCTGAACGATCATCTGAATCTCACGGGCACGACGCCGCTGCTTGGCGGGCCACACTTTGTCGATATGAGCGAGGTGTATTCGGCAAAGTGGCGCGCGCATTTTGCCGCCGTCGCGGCAGAGCAGGGGATGCCGCTGCATGTGGGCGTGTATGCGAGTCTGCTCGGCCCGCAGTATGAGACGCCCGCGGAGATCCGCATGCTACGCGCGATCGGCGCGGATGCGGTGGGCATGTCCACCGTGCTGGAGGCTATTCAGGCGCGCGCGCTCGGGATGGAAGTCGCGGCATTTTCGTGCCTCACAAACTGGGCCGCCGGGATGCAGGCGACGCTGGATCACCAGGAAGTCCTCGCGATGGGCCAAAAAGCAGGTGCGACCCTGGCTCACCTTTTCATGCGCGCGCTTCCCGCGCTGGGTCTGGAGCATCGCTAAAATCGCTGGCAAACGGACGCTTCGACCCGCCGCATTGGCTGCGAGGCTTTGCTATTTGAAATTGCTTGAGTTGAGTGGTTGGCGGGCGAGGAGTTTGCGTATGCTCGATCCCATGTTTCACGCACCCTCCGCCGATTCGTCGGCTGTCATTCAGTTTCCCACGACGAACGCCGTCACCACCACGCTGCCGAACGGGCTCGGGATCATCGTGCAGGAGGATCGCAGCGCGCCGGTGGCGAGCGTGCAGTTTTGGGTGCAGACGGGCGGCATTCACGAAGGCGCGCATCTCGGCGCGGGCATCTCGCATTTGCTGGAGCACATGCTTTTCAAAGGCACGACGACGCGCGGGGCGAGCGAGTTTGCGCGGAGCGTGCAGGATGCGGGCGGCTATTTGAATGCCTATACGTCGTTCGATCGCACGGTTTACTGGATCGACATCCCGTCAAAAGGCGCGGCGACGGCGATCGAGTTGCTGGCGGATGCGGTGCTGAATTCGACGCTGCCGCCGGACGAATACGCGAAGGAGCAGGAGGTCATCCGGCGCGAATTTGCGATGTGTTACGACGATCCCGATCGCGTGAGCGGTCACGCGCTTTTCGCCACGGCGTTCCGCGAGCATCCGTATCAGCATCCGGTGATCGGGCATCTCGATGTGTTCAACACGCTGCATCGGGACGAGGTGATGGCGTATTACAAACGGCGCTACGTCCCGAACAACATGTTCGTCGTGGTGGTCGGCGATGTGGATGCGGAGAAGGTGCGCGCGCAACTTACGGAGTTGTTCGCGCCGCATCCGCGCGCCGCGCTGCCGTCGGTGTTCATTCCCGCCGAGCCGCAGCAACTCGGGCGGCGCGATTCGCACGCGGAATTCGAGACGGAACTCACGCGGCTGCATCTCGCCTGGCACGTCCCGCCGCTCACCCACCCCGACATCCCGGCGCTCGATGTGCTCTCGATCGTGCTCGGCGGCGGACGCAGCTCGCGCCTTTACAAAAAGCTGCGCGACGAATCGGCGCTGGTGCATTCCATCGACGCGTGGTGCTACGCGCAGGGGCAGGCCGGACTGTTTGGCGTGGATGCGATCTTCGATCCGGGCCGGCGCGTGGAGGTCGAGGCCGAGGTGATGCGGATGCTGCATGAAATCCGCGATTTCGGGGTGACGCACGGTGAACTCGACAAGGCGCGCAAACTTTCACTCAGCCACCAGCTCGGCGCGCTCACGACGATGCGCGGGCGCGCTTCCGATCTCGGGTCGAACTGGCTGCTCACGCGCAATCTCGACTTTTCCCGCGACTACCTTGCCGCGCTCCAGCACGTCACCGCGGACGATTTGCGCCGCGTGATCGCCACGCATCTCGTCGATCGCAATCTCAGCTCCGTCTCGCTCAACCCGATCGGAAGCCTCGCAAAAACGGCTGCCGCGACCGCGTCATCGGCCAGCGGTGAAATCCAAAAATTCGTCCTGCCAAACGGGTTGCGCCTCCTCGTGCGGGAAGACGCGCGGCTGCCGCTGGTTTCGATCGCCGCATCCTTCAAAGCCGGCTTGCTCGCGGAGACGGCGGAGAATAATGGCATCACCAAACTGCTCTCGCGCGTCCTGCTAAAAGGCACCGCGAAACGGACTGCGGAAGAACTCGCCGATGAAATCGAAGCGGCTGGTGGCAGCATCGGGACCGATGCGGGCAATAACAGCGTCAACGTCTTCGTCAAAGTGATGCAGCCCGATCTCGCGCTCGGCGTGGATGTGCTCGCCGACGTGCTGCTCAATGCATCGCTCCCCGAAAAAGCCATCGCCCGCGAAAAGGAGGCGCAGCTCGCCGGGATCAAGGCCGAGGAGGACGAAATGACCGTGGTCGCCCGGCACCTCTTACGCGCGCATCTTTTCGAAAATCATCCGTATTCCCTCCGCCCGCTCGGCACGCCTGAGTCCGTGGCGCGGCTCACGCGCGATGACCTCGCGGGCTTTCGCGACCGGCACTTCGTCGCAAAAAATGGCGTCATCGCCGTCTTCGGAAATGTCCGCGCCGATGAAGTCCGCCGCCTCATCGCGGAAGCGCTCGCGCCGATGCCGGTCGGCGAGGAGGCGCTCGTGCATCCGCCGCAACCCGCCGCCCTTGCCGCTGCAAAAGAAGTCGAGACGATCAAAGACAAAGCGCAGGCCGTGCTGATGATCGGCTATCGCGCGACCGATATTTTCCACGAAGATCGCGCCGCGCTCGAACTCATCGACGAAGCATGCAACGATCTCGGCTCCCGACTTTTCCTCCGCATCCGCGAACAAATGGGCCTCGCGTATTTCGTCGGCAGCAGCCAGGGGCCGGGCCTCGCGCCGGGGCCGTTCGTTTTCTACTGCGGCACCGATCCCGCGAAAGTCGATGCCGTGAAAGCCGCGCTCACCGAAGAAATTCGCAAGCTCGCCGGGCACGGCCTCACCGCCGAAGAACTCGCCCGCGCGAAGGAAAAACTCATCGGCCAGGTGGACATCCGCAATCAGAGCAACGACGCCTTCGCCTTCTCCTGCGCGCTCGACGAACTCTACGGCCTCGGCTTCGCCAACTACCGAAAATGCCGCGCGCAAACCGAAGCCATCACGCTCGAAGAAGTCGCCAGGGTTTCCGCCAAGTACTTCGCCGCGCAGCCCGCGATCACCGCGATCGTGAGGCCGGCCGGCGAATAGCTTTCAGCGAAACCCGCAGCGTTCACCGAGCGCGAGGCATTCCGCGAGCGGCTTCAGGCCGCCGGTGCAGGTTTCGTCGCTCAGATTTGCCGCCGCCGCGCAGACGCCGATGCGGAGTGCTTCGTCGAGCGGGCGCTGCTCGTGCCAGCCGTAAAGCACGCCGGCGGTGAAGGCATCGCCCGCGCCCGCCGCGCCCTTGATGTAACCGGCTGGCAGGCGGACGCTGCCGTGTTCGCGCCAGGTTCCATCGCGCTCCAGTGCGCACGCGCCTTCCGGAAAATGAACGACAACGCGCTCACGCACACCGGCTTCCAAAAGCGCGCCCATCGCTTCGCGGAGAGCGGTCCGGTCCAGCGCCTCGCCGTTGCGCACTTTCCGCCCCGTCACGCGGCCAGCCTCGAATTCATTCATGATGCAGGTGTCCACGTGCTTCAGCGCGGGTGTCACGATGCGGGCAAACCGGTCGCTGTCCTCGCTCACACAGTCGATCGAAGTCTTCAGCCCGGCGTCCGTCGCGCGGGCGAGGACTTCGGCGGCCACGGTGCCGTGGGTGGCGCTCGGTTCGTCGAGTTTGTCGAGCAGCAGCAGGTAGCCGAGATGGAAGATTTTCGCGTTCGTTTTTCCAAAGTCGAAATGCGGCGAATCGAGCAGCGCATTCGATCCGCGCGCGTGGAAAAAGGTCCGCCGTCCGCTCGCCCGGACGGTCATCACATCGGTGTAACTCGTCGGCGCGTCTTTGGTAAATTGGAGCGCCGCGGTTGAAATATTGCGTTGCCGACATTCATTGACGATCCAGCGCCCGTTGTCGTCATCGCCGACGAGTCCGACGGCTTCCAGCGCGAACGGGACGCCGAGGATGGCGAGATCGACGAGCACGTTGAATGGCGAGCCGCCGGTGCCTTTCGCGGTGGAGAAAATGTTGGCGAGGGCATCCTGCTGCGGCCAGGTGTCGATAATTTTGACGGCATCGACGATCCAGTTGCCGCCGGCGAGGAGGCCGTTTCGGGTGTTGCTCATAGTGGGAAATTGGCGGGGACTAAAGACGAACACCGCGCCAATGGCCAATACAGAAAGTGGCAAGGTTGCCGTCGGGAATCACTTCCGGCTCATGCCAGCGTCGCCTCCTGAAGCACCGCGAACCCGGCACCTTTTGCGGTGGCCGGAAAGTAGAGCGTGATTGCGGCACCCTCGCCGGGCTGGCGGCTGGCGTGAATGGCTCCCTCATGGTTCTGCATGATGCGATGCACCAGCGAGAGACTGGCGCCAGTGCCTGCACTGCCGGGCTCCGTGGTGAAGGGCGGCTCGAAGATGCGCGCCAGCGTCGCTGCGTCCGCGCCCTTGCCGGCGTCGCGGACGACGATGCGCGCGCACGTTCCGGCGGGGGCGCCGGGGGCATCCGTCACGGCATCGAGCGCGATGGTGATGCTGCCCGGCTGCCCTTGCAGCGACTGCCACGCGCTGGTCACGAGATTGAGGATGGCCTGCTCGACCTGGGCCTTGTCAGCCAGCACATTTGGCACGTCCGCAGTGCTGATCGCGACGACGTTCAAGTTGGGCGGGAGCGTGGCGCGAAGTAGTCGCGCGGTTTCCTCGATGATGGGCCGCAGCGCCAGCACGCCGCGTTCGGCCGGTCGATCATGGACGAGGTCGGCATTGCCGCGGATCGGTCCGAGGATGCTGCCAAACTCGCGGGCCATGCCGCCAGAGAGCGTCCCGGGAGTTTCGAGTTGCTGCATTTGGATGCGATCGGAGTCCAGCGCGACGAGTTCCTTTTCCGCACGATGACGCGCGGTCACATCCTGCACCATCGCCGTAAAGCCGCCCGGTTCACCACCGGGCAACACCAGTGGAGTGAAGGTCCAGTCGGTGAGCACGGTGCGCCCGTCGCCGGCGATGGATGCGACGCCCTCGCGTTGCAAAGTCGCGCAATTTGCGGCGGCGATGAACAGCTTCTCCGCCTCGGCGCGCTGCTCATCCGGGAAGAGCAATTCGTGCGGGGTGCGGCCCACCACGGTGTGGGCGGCGTGACCGAAGATTCGAAATGCCTCGGGATTCCACTCGATGATGCGCATGTCGGGGCCGCACGTGAAACAGGCGATGGGCAGCCGCTCGCACCAGTGCGCGAAGCGATCGAGCAGCGTCTGATGCTCGAGCATTTTTGTCTGAAGCGTGATCTCCGTCATCACGGACGCGGCGAGATCGGAGAGCACGCCGATTTCGCCCGGCGTCCAAATCCGCGGCTGGCGGTCGATCACGCAAAAACTGCCGAGCACGTGGCCTTCGGCGGTCTGGAGCGGGATGCCGACGTAGGCGGCGATGCGCAGTTCCGCGATGGCGGGATTGTCGCGGACCAGGGCGTGCGTGCTCGTGTCGTTGATGATGAGGGGCCGGCCATCCTCGACGACGTGGCGGCAGAAGGAATTCAAGAGCGGCGTCTCGCGGCGCGTAGCCCAGGGCTCGGGCAGGCCAAGCTGGCTTTTGAAAACCTGGCGATCAGCGTCCACCAGCGAGACGTACGCGGCCGGCGTGCGGAGCAGCAGCGAGGCCAGGCGCGTGAGGCGATCGAAGGAGCGCACGGTGGGCGAGTCGAGCAGACCAGTGCGCTGGAGGGCGGCGAGGCGATCGGGGTCGTTGACGGGGGAATTTCCAGTCGAGATCGCGTCGGATACGCGGCGGCGCGCGGGGTCGCCGAAAGTGGGTCGTTTCATCAGCACAAATTTGGCGAGCCCGCGCCGGACGCGCTATTCCGGTAAGTGGGTATGGGCCGGTAACGTGTAACGGCTACGGTGAAACGGGGGTGATGAATTGTGGTGGAGGAACGACAGGTGCGGGCCGGTCTTTGAAAGTTGGAAGTTGAACGTTGAAAGTTGAGCGCCGGGGGCACCGCCGCTGCGCGGGGCTCAACGTCCAACGTCCAACGTTCAACTTCCAACTTTCAAAGACTGCCGCCTTCCCGCTTCCCACTATGGCTGCGCGAGATTGTTGCGGATCGCGTACCGCACGAGATCGCTCGCGGAGCGCAGCTGCAGCTTGCTCATCACGTTCTTGCGATGCGTCTCCACGGTGTTGAGCGTGATGCCGAGTGTGTCGGCGGCTTCCTTGTTCGATTTGCCTTCGGCGAGAAGCTGCACGAGTTCGCGCTCGCGCGGAGTGAGCCGGCTGCGCGGCGCGGCGGCGGGGACGGCGGAGGGATCGTTGAGCGTGCGCATGACCAGCTCGGAGACTTTCGGCGTGAAAAAAGTGCGGCCCGCCGCGAGGGCTTCGATGGCTTGCGGCAGCAATTCGGGCGCGTCGTTTTTCAGCAAATACCCGCGCGCTCCGGCGGCAAGCACCTCCTGCGCGAGCGCCTCGGAGTCGTGCATCGTCTGGATGAGGACTTGCGTGCGCGGCAGCGCGGCGAGGATTTTTCGCGTCGCATCCAGGCCGTTCAGCTCGGGCATCGTGAGATCGAGGATCACGATGTCCGGTCGCAATTCCTTCGCCAGCTCGACTGCGACGCGCCCATTTTCCGCCTCGCCGCAAACCTCCCACTCGCGCCGCGCCGCGATCGCCGCGCGCAGACCCTGCCGGATCATGCCGTGATCGTCCGCAATCAGGATGCGAATTGTTTTCATGCGCTCGTTTTGAACCCGCGCCGATTGAAAACGGAGATTCCGAAAGAATCAATTCTCAATCGTTGGAATTCCCCCCACCGGCACTGCCGCCAGCACGGTGGTTCCCTCGGCATCGGACTCGATGTTCAATTCTCCCCCGATCCGCGAAAGGCGCTCCCTCATCCCGCGCAGCCCGACGCCGTGCTGCGCGCCTGGCGGCAGGCCGCGTCCGCTGTCCTGCACTTCCAGCCGCACTTCCCCGGCGTCACGCTCGAGCCGGATCAGGACGGTGGCGCTGCCGGAGTGGCGGCGCACGTTCGTGAGGCTCTCCTGCGCGACGCGGAAAAGCGCCATCTCCTGCTCCCGCGGCAGATGCCCCGAGTAGCCCGCGGTGTCCACTTCCACGCGGATGCCGCTGCGTTTGGCGAAGCCCGCCGCGTAGTCCCCGAGCGCGCCGGCCAGTCCCAATTCATCGAGCAAAGGCGGATGCAGCAGGTAGCTGAGCGTGCGGATATCCTGCACGGATTGCGCGGTCAGCGAAAGCGATTCGGCGAGCAGTTGCGCATCCGCATCCGCGAGCGCGGCTTGGCGCAGCCGGGTCAGATTCATCTGGATGACGGCCAGATGCTGCGCGGTGGTGTCGTGCAATTCGCGGGCGATGCGGCGGCGCTCTTCATCTTCGGATTGGAGCAATTGCGCGTTCAACCGCTGCCGCTCGGTCTCGGCGCGTTTGCGCTCGGTGATGTCGCGCACGGTCGCCATCACGTGCGGGCCCTCGTGCAGCGCGATGACTTCGCCGGACACCAGACCGAGCCGCGTCTGTCCGTCCTTCATGTGAAACTCTGCTTCCAGATCGGCCACCCTTCCGCGCTCTTGCAAGATCGCCAGGTATTGCTCGCGCACCGCGGGGCTGCACCAGAAATTCAGCTCCTCGGTCGTGCGTCCGATGATTTCCTCGCGCGCAAAACCGGTCAGCCGACACACGCCTTCATTGATCTCCACAATCCGCCCGCCGGGCAGGGAAGTGAGGATGATGGCGTCGGGACTGTTGCGAAATGCGCGCTCAAATTTCTCATCAGAAAGTCGCAGCGCCTCGTCCGCCTCGATGCGGCGGGCGAGTTCCGCGCGCACTTCCGCGGTCCGGGCACGGACTCGCGAGGAGAGCGTGCGATTCCACGCGACCACTGACGCGAGGATCGCCAGCAGTCCCGCTCCGCTCCACAGCGCCAAATGTTTCAGCCGTTCGTTTGGCGGCGGTGGCTGGATTTTTACCCAGCGCTGGTAGATTCCCTGCCGCTCCGCCGGGGTGACGGTCGCGAGCGCTTTTTCCAAGATCGCTCTCAGCTCCGGCCAGTCTTTGCGCACGGAAATCCCGAGCACGTAAGAGTAGCCCGCTTTGCCCGCGATTTTCAGATTCGCGATGCCTTCCGTTTCCATCGTGGCAGTGGCGACCGGCAATTCCGACACAAACGCATCTACCAATCCAAACGACACTTTGTGCAACCCCGTCGCGGTGTCGGGCACGGCATCCACGATGACTTCGGGGAATTGCGTCCGCAAATATTCCTCCGCGGCCCAGCCCTGCACTACCGCGACGCGCGCCTTCGCAAAATGCGTCAGCGTCAAGCCATCATCCGCGCCTCGGCGCGTGAGGATGTAAGTGGGAAAAACCAAATACGGTTGCGTGTAACTCCAGAATTGCGCGCGGTTCTGCGTCTCGGCCGAGGCGGTGATCACATCGGCTCCGCGAACCTGCGGATCGAGCGACTGCCACGCTTCCTGCGAGAGCTGGATGAATTTGAACCGGTAACCCAGCCGCATTTCGATCAGGTGGAAATACTCCGAAGCGATTCCCCAAAACACTCCAGGCTCATCGAAGAACTCGACCGGCGGATAACTCGACGAGCCAGCGACACGGATCACCGGATGAGCCTCCAGCCAGCGTTTCTCCTCCGGCGTCAGCAAGTCCGGCCGCAACGACGTGTCGAACAACGGACGATCCGTGCCGAACGCGCACCCGGCGCAAATCAGCGAAACAATCGCGTGAAAAATCCAGCGCGGCTTGCGTGAAATCCAGCGCGCTCGATTTGGAAATGGGAAGCCCACGCTGGCGGGAACGGCGGGCTCAACAGACGGCGCGGAGTCGCGACCGTTGGGCTTTTGGGAAAATGAAATGGTTCATACCGCAGGACAGGGGAGTGAATGCCCGTTCCATCGCAAATGGCCAAGCCGGAATTCCGCCTCGCGCTTTCCGCATTTCCCCGCCGTCTAAACGCGGACGTGAGCCGCCCTGCGATTGCGATGCGGACTTACTTTTCCGCGCTTTCCGCAGGCTTCGGAGCCGCAGGTTCGGGCGCAGGTTTTGCCGGCGCTGGCGCAGCTTCCGGCGCTTTCGGAACGGGCGGTTTTTCTGGCGCGGGCTGGCCGGGCTCCGCTGGCGATGGTTTCGTGCCGGGTGGCAGCGGCGGCACGATTCCCGGCGGGAGTGGCGGAGCGCTGACGGGCGGCGTGGTGACGGTGATGGGCTCGCGCTTGGGCGGCAGCGGACTTGGCGCGGGCAAGCCGGGTGGCGGAGTCGCGGCTGCGTCCGGGGTGGGCGGCGGGGTCTCCGGTTTCTTTTCGGCGAGGAGCGCGGCGCGATCTTTCAGCAAGGAATCGAGCGTCGTTTTCGCAATGAGATACGGGCGCTGCTCGAACTTCTTTTCCGTCGCGAGCTTGTCTTCGAGACGCGCGAGGGTGGTGGCGAATTCCTTGTCGAGCTTCTCCTTGTCCTCGGGCTTCTCGTCTTTGCCAGGCTCACGGGTCTTCGCGAGTTCGGCGGATACGGCGACTGTCACCGGCACGTTTTCACCATTGGGTTTCCCGATTTTCAACACGTACGCAAATTTGTCGAACGTCGTGAAAGTCACGACCGTCGGCTTGTCGAGGCCGGTGTCCTCGGGCTTCGCATCAGGCGCGAGCACATCCGCGAAGGAAGCGCCCGAAAGCAGATTCGCGAACGAGGAAACCTTCGTCGCATCCAGCGGTTGTTCGTCCGGTTTCGCGTCGGAAAGTTTCCAATCGCCGGCCGCGGTTTCGCGCGCGAGCGTCCAATGCATCGGCTCGGTGGTCCCTTCGAGTTTGATCGTCTTTGGCAGTTCGATTTTGAAAAAGTCGCGCTTCAGCCACTTCTCCGGTTTCGCGTCCACATCATCGAGCGTTTCTGAAACCAGCGAGACTTTCGTGGAGCCGAGTGGCGCGACGTAGCGGCCCGCAGGAAAGCCCGACATTTCACCCGGCATCCCCATTGCCATCCCGTCGCTCTTCTTCAAATACTTTTTTCCGAGCAGCAGCGCCGAGAGCGTTTTCCCGTCCTTGTCCTTCAACTCCGCGAGGGTTCCAGCCGCTTCTTCCTTCCCCGGTTCGATGAGTTCGAGCTGCGGGAATTGCGACGGCCCGACCTTCACATCCTGCACGGTTTTCAGCTCCCAGAGTTTGCGGATCAAATCGCTGACCTGCTCATATGAAGCCGCGTAATCCGCGCGTTCCTGCACCGTCCAGTCATCGCCTTTTTTCACGAGATTCAACTCCGCGCCGGTGGCCTTCACGGTCACGCGGGCGACGTTGTTGATCTCGAAGTCGAGCACCTTCGTCCCCGCGCCATCGGTTTGCCGGCTCGCCGCGGCGTCGCCTTGTTGGAGTGAATACCACGCGCCGCCGATGAGCAGCGCGAGCAGGAGGATGAGGGCGAGATGTTTGCCTTTCATGGTTTTTGGAAAAAAAATTAACGGGCGGCCTCGCGTTTGCGGCGCGACATGGCGAGCACGACGCCGCCGATCGCGACGACCACGGGCATCCCCGCGATGTTTGCCCATTTGATGCGGTTTTCGAGGGAGTCGATGTCGGCGCGCAGTTTCTTGCGCTCCGTTTTGAGCTGCTGTTTCACGTCGGTTTCCTTCTTGCGGAAAGTCGTGATCGCGGCCTGCTGCTCGGGAGAGAGGATGAAACGCTGACCGGCTTCGGGCGCTTTCGATCGCGCGAGTTCGTTCAAGTTTTTCTGCGCGTCGGCGAGGCTCGTTTCGAGGTCCTTGATCGTCGTGCGGTAGTTCGCCTCGGCTTTGGCCTGCATCTCTTTTACGACCGTGAAGGGCCGCTCCCGCGAAGCCCGGCTGCGGACGGTGATGAGATTGCTGTCGCCCGTGAGCTGCTCGACCGCGCCCTGCGCGAAAGCGAGGTTGCCATTCTGCGGCATCACCATGCGCTGTCCGCCAAACGGGTTCATCGCTTCCGTCACCGCGACCTGATCCTGAATCATGTCCGTGTCGCCAATCAGGATCACGGCGCCGTCCTGCGCGGATTCCTTCAAACTTGCATCGGTCTTTTCCTCGGGCTTCGGCACCTCGGGCTGGCCGTCGGCGGGTTTGGCGTCGGGAGCCTTTGGTTTTCCTTCGGGAAACGCCGTCTTAAATTTACCCGCAAGCCGCACGGCGAGGGGATACTCGGTGCCCGACGCGGCGAAGGATTTGGAGATTTGATCGCCACCCATTTGCGCTGTCATCGGATCGACGAGCTGCGAATTCGTGGAGGAATGGATCAGCACAGTTTGCGTGAGCCCCGCTGCCGGAGTGCCGGCAAAGGCGCCCGCGAAAACCATCAGCAGGCTGTCCGTATCGCCAGTGAGCACATCGTCCTTGCTCACCGCTTTCTCCGTGAGCTGAAGGACGGCGGGCGCGGGCCCCTGCCGGGTGCGACCGACGAAATTGAGATCGGCGACGACCTTCGTCGAATCGAAAGTGAGTCCCCAAGCCTTGAGCAGTTTGTCGAGCGAGGAACTGCTCGGCGGCGCACCCATCCCACCCATTTGCGATTGCCGGTCCAGCACACTCAGCGGATCGAGAAACGCGATCAGCTTTCCACCGCGCAGGACGAATTGATCGATCGCGAACTGCGCCGCATCGGAGAGCATCTTCGGGTGAATGAGCAACAGCACCTTCACATCGTCCGGGATCGCGTCCACCGTCATCTCCACGGTCTTCACCGTAAAGTCGCGCTGCATCTCCGACATCAGCACCCACGGCTGCTGTCCCTGCTGGCCCATGCGCATCATCATCGGATTCATCTGGCTCCCGCTCACGGGCAGCGAGCTCATCACGCCGACCACCGGCTTCGCGGGCGTCGCGACGCGCGAGACGGCACGCGCGATGTCATATTCCAGCAGGCGCTCGCGGTTCGGCGCGAGGAAGGGGATCGCTTCTTTTTGATCCAGCATGCTCACGCTGACGCCGAGGTAAATCTGCTCGCCGGTCTGCATCATCTGACCTTCGATGCCATCCAGCTTCGCGGAATCTTCCGCATCGGAATCCGGCTGCGGATCGAGTTTTTGAACGCTGATCTGGCCTTTGGAAGCCTGGCGGAATTCGCCGAGCAAATCTTCCACGCGTTGTGCGTACGTCTTCAACATCACCGGCATGTCGTTCTCGCCGCGCGAGGCGTAAAAGCGGATTTGCACGGGCGTATCGAGCTTGGTCAAAATCGCCTTCGTGCCCGGCGACAGCGTGTAGGCGCGCTCCGCGGTGAGGTCGATGCGCTGCTTGCCACGCGCGGCGATGATGTTGATGGCGACGACGATGGCGAGCATCACGGCGATGCCGATCGTCGAATAGAGATAGGTTTCGAGGCCTCTTTTCATTGGGTAGTAAGGGAAGTGGGTTGCTCCTCCGCCTCTTGGTCTTGCTCCTGCTCCTGATCTTGATTTTCCGGCGATGGGTGGAAGATCAAGATCAAGAGCAGGATCGAGAGCAGGATTAGGATTGAGACATCGGAGTTTTAGCCCGCGCGATGGGCGCGGATGATGACGCCGGTCGTGAACAGCGAGAACACGATGACCGACAGGAAATAGAGGATGTCGCGCGAATCGAGCACGCCCTTTTGGATGCTCTCGAAATGCGTCATCACGCTGAACGCGGCGACGCCATCGACGAGCCACGGCTTGGCCCACTGCACGAGCAAGTCCGTGACGGGCGGCCATCCGCAGAGGATGAGGAACAGCGAGAGCACCACCGCGAGGATGAAGCTGACGACTTGATTGCGCGTCATCGCGGAAGTCATCGCGCTGATCGACAGGTAAGCCCCGGCCATCAGCAAACTCCCGATGTAGCCTGCGAGCACCACGCCGTTGTCGGGGCTGCCGAGATAATTCACGGTCCACACGACCGGGAAAGTCAGCGCCAGCGCCAGCGCGATCACGGCCCACGAGGCGAGGAATTTTCCGACGATCGCCTGCCACGTCGTCACCGGCATCGTCAGCAGCAGCTCGATCGTGCCGAGGCGCCGCTCTTCCGACCACATGCGCATCCCGACGGCAGGCACAAGGAACAGATACAACCACGGATGCCATGTAAAAAAGGGCATGAGATTCGCCTCACCGCGCTGGAAAAAGCCGGCGACCATGAAGGTGAAAAATCCCGAGAGCAGCAGGAAAATCACGATGAACACGAACGCCACCGGCGAGGAGAAATACCCCGCGATCTCCCGCTTCGCGATCGTTTTGATGTTTGAGAAACTTCCGCTCATACGCGCTCTCCTTTCGACGCCACGTCGGTATCCGGCAGCGTGATGTTTCGGAAGACCTCATCCAGCCGCCCTTCTTCCGTGTGCAGCTCGCGGATCCGCCATTTTTCGCGCGCGGCGATTTCGCCGAGCGCCAGCGCCATATCCGCGCTGTCGCCATTTTTTCCGGGAAAAGCGCGGACGGTCAGTGGCGATTCGCTGATGACCACCGAGCGGGCGACGCCCGAAATCTGATTCACCTTCGCCGTGACGCTCGCCGCCACGCCTTCCGCCAGGCTCATCGTCACCGCGCCCGCGTTTTCCGAGCGGCGCTTGAGTTCCTGCGGCGTCCCATTCGCGACGATCGTGCCACGGTCGATGATGATCGCCCGCGAGCACGCTGCCTCGACTTCCTCCAAAATGTGCGTCGAAAAAATGATCGCCTTCTTTTCACCCATCCGCCGGATCAGCGTCCGCACTTCATGCTTCTGATTCGGATCGAGACCGTCCGTCGGTTCATCCAAAATCAGCACCTCGGGATCGTGAATGATCGACTGCGCGAAACACGTCCGATGCCTGTAGCCTTTCGAGAGCGTTTCGATGCTCTGATGCCGCACCGGCTCCAGGAAACACATCTCGATCGCGCGATCCACGGCCCGTTTCAAATCGCCGCCGCTCAGCCCGCGCAATTCCGCGGTGAAGCCGAGAAAACCTGCGACCGACATGTCCGCATACGACGGTGCATTCTCAGGCAGATAACCGATCAGCCGCTTCGCCTCGATCGGCTTGTTCACGATGTCGAAGCCGCCGATGGAAACTTCCCCGCCGGTCGGCGGAATGAAGCCGGTAATCATCCGCATCGTCGTCGATTTTCCCGCGCCGTTTGGCCCGAGAAAACCGAGCACTTCGCCCTTTTCCACGGTGAAGGACACACCGTTGACGGCCACTTTCGAGCCGAATGTCTTTTTGAGGTTACGAACTTTGATCATTGGAATTTGGTTGAAAAAATCGCGACGGAGCTTTTGAGGAAACAGTGCGCATCGGACAGATGTCGAAGAAATTCGTTCACGTGAATTTTCCACGATTCATGCGCATCGACCAATCCGGCGAAGCGTCACTGCATTAGAAAAAACCAGCACCCGCCGCCACCGGGCGCGCTTTTCGGAGCCTATAAATTCTCCACCTTCGTGATCGTCTGCTTGATCACCTGCTTCATTGGGATCGACATTTCCTCGTCCGGTTTCTGCGGATTCTTCATCTTCAACTCCATCTTCTGCGTGAACTCGGCATCCCGGCAAAGCCCGAGCGCGGGATCGAACCACAGCGTTCCCGCCATCGTCCCCTCGGTCGCACTCAAGCCCAGCGCCTGCAAACTCGCCCCGGCCGACGGGTCGGCTGGCGCAGTCGTATCGATCGCGAGTTTCGCGGCAATCGCCAGTTCCACGCACTTCGCGCCACCGCGATCCGCCTGCCCCTTCATCGTGTATTTGCCGTCCATCGAGATTCTGCCGACGGGCGGCATCGCCACGCCGAAAACGAAAGGCCACGAATCTCCCGCCTTCACCGGTTTGCCGGGCGTCGCATACAGGGAGCTTTGACGCATCATATTTTTCATCGCGTCCTTGCTAAACATCGCTCCCAACGACGCAGCCATCGGATTCCCCGCGGCCATCTCCTTCATCATCGCCTCCAGATTCTCCACGTCGAGGAGCTCGTCTTTTTCATCCAGCACCAGCTTGATCTCCTTCCCGACAAAGATGCCCAGCGATTTCCCCAATCCGAGCGGGTCCGACGCGGCATCGCCTGGCTTGGCGGAATCATACTTCATCGCCTGCCCAGCCATGTTCATATCCATCGCCACCCGGTCGTACTTCATCGTCACGCGCTTGTGTTTCCCATTTTCATGCGCCTTCACGGCCAGCGTGGAATCCATCGTCATTGCCACCTTCTGCTCCATCTTCTGATCGCCAAACGTCATCGTGGACGACTGATCCATCTGCATGGTCTGAGTAAACTTTTTCCCCACCGGCCACTGCGGCTTGAGTTGCACCGTCTGTGCGGACAGCGGCGCGGCGGCGGTGAAGAGCAAAGTGGCAACGGGAATGATGTGGCGGAGTGGTGTGTGCATGAGGTGTGGCGGTTTTGAAGAAGGTGCTGGCTACCGGGAAGGCGGCGGGTTGTCGAGACATTGGCGGGCACAAATTTCCGATCGCGCCTGAAAGCCGGAGACCGATTCTGGCGAACCGAGATTCACTCGCGAGACGAAGCATCGGCTCGATTTACTTCGCGCTCGAATCCTCGAATCTCGTCTCCTCGAGAGTCGGAGCGAGCGAGAGCGGCAGGATGGGGTTTCTCGATTTGAGCTGGCGGGTCACACGCTGCTGATAGCTCCGCATCTGACGTAGGTTGTGGGCTTCGGCAGATGTCGACGCCCGTCCGCGGCGAACGCATGAAAAACCGCTCTCCATCGAAAGATGACCGCTCGCCGTTTGCCCTTTCGTCCGACGCGACGGTCAAACTTTTCTCGTGGCCCGCGGCGGCCTTCGCGAACGACAAAAGCTCACTTTCCATCAGGACACGGTTGCGCGGCCTTTCGGCGGAAATTGCCGACGCTGCTTCTCGCGTTGCACCCGGCTGCCGACGCTGCTGCAAACCTGCCATCGCGCCGAGAACCAGCAGCGACGCCAAAAACATGATGGGGCCGAGCCTGAGCGCAGGTTGTTTAACACCTTCATGGCAGTTAAAATAATGTCGGCAGCCGGGTGGCGTGTCAAAGCCTCATTCGATCCCCGATCGCATCTCGACAGTTACTGATGAGACGCTTGCATAGGCTACAAAGCACGCGGTCAAGGCCGGTGCCGGAGGCACCGCGGAAAATAGCCGGTGGTGAAGCGAGTCCGCGAGCG
>JANNWY010000194.1:0-9602 GCA_031409335.1 Chthoniobacteraceae bacterium
CTTTCCCGCCGCCATGCGCGGGTCGCGGATGATGAGCGGCACGCGGATGCTTTCCTCGTGCGGATACCACTTGTCCGCGAGGCCGTGCTCCCCGTGGAAGTAGCCATTGTCCGTGGTGAAGATGACCAGCGTGTTGTCGAGTAGCCCCTGCTTCTTCAACTCCTCCAGCACGCGTCCGCACACCGCGTCCACCTCGGTGGCGAGCCGGTAGTAGTTCTTCATCATCGTCTGGTATTTCTCCGCCGTGTCGAAGCGCCAGCCCCAGCGATGGCGGCCAGTGTTGTTCTTGTCAAAGAAGGGCGGCATCCGTTTCCACGACTCCTCGGTCGCATTCGGCGGCACGGGAATGGTCACGTCTTTGTAGAAGTCCATGCTCTGCGGCTGCGGCAGATATTGCAGCGGATTGCCATCCTCCGCGTGTGTGGCGATGAATGCGAGCGTAAGGCAGAACGGCTTGTCTGCCGGGCGCGTGCGAAGGAATTCCAGCGCGTCGCTTTCGTTCTTCTGCGTGACGTGAATCTTAGTGCCGTCCGGCTCCTTCATCCAGTGCGAGCCGTGGTAGGAGCGACCGAAGTCGAACTCCTTCGCGGGGAATTTTCCGTTGTGCCATTTGCCGACGTGGCCTGTGAAATAGCCCTTGGCCCGCAGCAGGCCCGGATATGTCTTGGCCCACGGCGTGTCGAATTGCTGCATCGCCGGATTGCCATGTCGCGACATCCACTGCCCGGTGAACAGCGTCGCCCGGCTCACGCCGCAGATGGAGGTCGTGACGCAGTTGCGCGTAAAGCGCACTCCTTCGCCCGCGAGCCGGTCGAGGTTGGGCGTCTTCACCACGGGATTGCCCGCGACCCCGAGCGTGTCGTGCCGCCAGTCGTCGGCGAAAAGCACGAGGACATTGAGCGGGCGTGGCTGGCCTGCCTCCGCCGCACGGAGGGGCGTGACGAGCAGAAGGATGCCGCAAACAGCGTGAACGAATGTCTTCATGGTGTGGGTTCGGTTACTTCTTTTTCGGTGCGCCCGGCTGTTTCCCGCCCGACATGATGTAGCCCATGAGGTCTTTGCCGTTGAACAACGGGCGAAAGCCGTCTGCCCCGGTCTGCGCGCAGGGCGTGGCGAAGGTGAATAAAAAGCCAGGGAAGCCGTGGAGGAGGCAATGTTTCATGATGAGTCGTTATTTCTGTGTTCTGCGCGGAATGGTCTCGCGCTCCCCCGTGCCCCAAGTGTCGCCGAAGTCCTTCGCCACAGCGGCGAGCGGGAGCAGGCAGAGCAAAGCAGCGAACAGATGCTTCATGGGCGTTCTCAGGAATTGGCCTCGAAGCAGCAGCGAACCGAGTTCTTCAAAAACTCCACTCGAAGCGAACCTTCAAGGACGCCACTTCCATTAGTTCGTCTGTGCAGCGACCAACATTCCTGTCCGGCAACAGATGAGTGAAAGTGGTCAGGCAGTTGAGTGCAGGCGAAGCGCGCATTCGGACTCGCCTTTCTGATGCCAGCCAGCACTTCCTCGCGCGGGTTGCCGAATTTCTTCCGATGGTTGGAGAATATCACGACCTCCGGGGCGACCATGCGCGTGATTTCAAAACCGAACAGTGCTGCTTCCGTCTCATTGCACGTGCCGGGCAGTCCGCCGTGGTGGGGAAAAAGGAGCACGCAGGCTGTTGGCTGAACAGCCCGCGTTCTCCACTCATCGAGGCAATCGAACTCGATGTCGGCTGCGAGCAGCACGGATGATTTTGTGCCTCGCGACACACGGATGGCGGCACTCATGGAGTTGGAAGTATGCCGCTTCCCGGATACCGATTTCCCACCGACACCAGAAAGAGCTTTCACGTCTGGCGGATGCAGAATCTCGATGGTGGCTCCACTGCGCTTTATCTGCGTGCTGGTCGTAAGCTGTAGATTGATTCGTGTGCCCGCGCGCTGGTTGGCCTCGGCAAGCGCGTAGCACAGTTGCTTGAACACGTCAGAATCCTTGGACGAGTCGGGATTCAGCAATACTTCCATGATGCGCAGGCTCTTGTTCATCAGCAATGTCGCAGCGCCGCCGATATGGTCGGCATCGGCGTGCGAGAGGAGCATCGCCTGCACGCGCTTCACGCCGGCAGCATCCAAGTGACGCGCAACGTGCGCGCCTTTGCCGGTGTCGAAAACGACCGTGCCGCCTTCGTCGTGCAGCACTGCGGCGCTGCCGTGCCCGACATCAAGGACGATCAAATAGGCTTTTTGCTTTCTTGAGGACATCGGCGTCGGGCAGTTCAAACTTGTCGAAGAACAGGTCTTCTTGGCGGGCAGCTTCGATGTTCACTTCGGCAATGAGCAAGTTGCCGGGCTTCACCGCCGCCTGAAATTTCTTCGGCACCAAATCAATTGGGAAGCCGACTTCCTGCGTGCCGTCCCACTGGCTCATCATGACTTTCACGACCTTGGAGTCTCCACGCTGCTCGATGCGCTTCACGGTCATGATGGTGCGGTGCGGTGTTCGCTCGATGGGAACCTGATGCTCACGAACTTCTTTGTCGGCCATCAGTAAGGCGGCCTGAAGGCTTTCATGCGTGAGTTCGGTGGAGTGGAGAAGAACTGGAATCCAGCGTCGGCTGCGACGGAGGGAATTGTCCGCGTCATTCCGCTCGTAAGCGGTGAGAACGATTCCACCCACCCCATGCCGATAGCTTTCAGCTACGGCCTGCGCTCCGCAGTAAGTGGCATAGTCTCGACGCTCATAAAGCCGATGGTCCGACACTAAAAGATCGATCCGTTCCTCAGCCAAGTAATCCGGTAGGGCGTTCAAATCCGGCGCTCGTCCGACAGAGGGAACTGGAATGCCACGGCATAGCTTTACCAAGCCGCACAATTGTTCACGTCTTTGGTCGCTGTCTTCGAGAACCGCGACGCGTCGATTTGCTAAAGTTGATGCTGCCATAAAACTACTTGATTGGAAGGTTGATGGTAAAAGCCGCGCCGCCGAGGTCACCATGAGCCTCTGCTTGGACGCTACCGCGGAGTTCCTCCACAACATTCTTCACAATGGTCAGCCCAAGTCCGGTGCCCTTTTCAGTGCTGGTCTTCCCGCCAACCCAAATTTCGTCGAGGGCCAGCTTGGTGATGCCCGGACCGTTGTCCTGCACTTTGATGGCGACCACTCCCCCTGAAATTCTAGTCTGGATGTGAATCTTGCGCGGCTCCCCAGCGATGCCCGCTTTAGCCCGTTCCTCGAACGCCTGAAGAGAATTGATGACCAGATTGGTAAGGATAGCCTCGATGGCTGCCCGTCTGCACCAAACTACCGGCGTTTCATCTGCGTAGTCGCGCTCCACCACTGTTTCCCGAACATCGAAATACGGGCCGAGCAACTTTACAGTCTCATCAATCAATTCATGCACCGAATGGTTCCTAGGTTGCCGCTTTTCGTGTTCGAGCAGGTGAAGCGTGACACTCGAGAAGGAATAAATCGCATCCGCTTGAAGCAAGATACGTCCCGCCGCCACGCTGCTCTCCTCCCGGAATAGCGCGAATTCCTGCGGGTCCTGCAAGTAACTCTGCAGGGTCTTGGCATCGGTTCGAATCATCTCGATTGGCGACTTGGTCTGGTGGGCGAAAGCGGCTGCGGTAGTGCCAACAGTCCCAAGGGTGAAGTAGAGTTGGGCCGTATCATTCTTTAGTTCGACCTCAGCGGCGTGGACAGATTGCAGTTTGGCGACGGCCTTTTGCACGTCTCGCCGCTGCTCTGGCGGAAGCTGCATAATGGCTTCGTCCACGCGCTTCTCGGCATCCTTCTTCTCTTTGCGGACAACCTCCTCGGCGGCCTTCTTTCTTTTGTCCCGATCCCTGCGCCGCTCGCGGGCCATCCAGTCCAGCACTTCGTCTGTAAAACGTCGCAACTCATCGAATGGACGGCCCTCAATAATTCCCAAGCGGTCGGTCTTGAGTTGGAATACGCCTCTCGAGTCTTCAATGCGGACACATCCAAGCGAGTTGTTGGTGCTCGGACGCAACTCTTGGTGCTGAGCCCGGCGAAGGTTCATGTCCAGCCAGTCGTTTTTTTGCTCACCATAGGGCCACACACGAACTCCACGATGGTAGAGCCGCACTCCGCCGAATTGTTCCAACCACTTCTTCACAGCGCCGAGAGCCGCCTGCTTCATCTGCGAAGCGAACCACTCGCCCGACAGTTTGAACTCCCACATTTCAAATGATAGAGCAGGTGTCTCATAAACCGGATTCTCTTTGTCTGTGGATATGTCGGCGTGCTGCGCAGAAAAGAGCTTCTTGCCGCCAGCCGTGCGGACTTCCGCGGAAGCCCGGCCTTCATCGTCCAGCGTTGCCTTGAGGTGAAATTCACACTCTCGAAAATAGCCTTCGTGCGCGAGGGCTTCGAGTTCCTCGAATTCCTCTGCCTTTAGCGTCGCGTGGAATTGCTGCTCATCCGCGAATGGGTCGCGTAGCAGCAGAATCGCGCGCGCCAAACGCTTGATGTCGCTTTTCGTCCACGGCGAAGGCAGTTGCGAGATGGTGATTTCAGTTCCGTGGCTGTCGAGCGGCGTAGCTTCGCGTGTGACGGTAAGTTCCACATCCTCCACGACCCGAGCGTGCTCAAACGCATCCCAATCAATCTCCATCCGATACTGAACGCCCGGTTCGGACTTGGGGCGCGTCGTCAGTTCAACTTTTCTTCCGAGCCGCAACGCACCAAGCCGTCCGAGACCTTTGCTCCCGACTAAGAGTCGGCCCGACGGGCTCTTTTCTCGGCGGCTTTTCATCGAGTCGCCCACAATGAGCCAGCCGTTACGGATTTCGTCCGCCGTCATGCCGATACCGTCGTCCTTGAGGACAATCGAGCCGCCTTTGATATGCACGCCCTTCAACTCAACGGTGCATCGCTTGGCATCGGCGTCGTAGGAGTTTTTGATGAGTTCGAGAATGCCTTGGTCGGGCGACGGATTCAGTTCCTCGCCAAGCAAACGCAGCACTGCTGTAGAGAAGCGAAGTCGCTCCGTGCGGGGCTGCGGCGATGGCGATGCTTTGGGCATGGTCAGAGGTTGAATGGAATCGCCGCCACGGCACCGACGGTGAGGTGGCGGCAACGGATGCGCTGGTCGAGGAAATCGTTCACGCGCTGGGTGTGGAGTTGGGCCATGAGCGCGCGGCAGGTGTCGGCGGACTGGTCGCGCGGCTCGCAGACAATGAGGTGGTTTTCCACGGCGACGGGGGCTTTGCCGAGGATGACGGTCGCGGCGGCGCGATACGGGTGACCGGGGCGCGAGGTGCGGCGCAGCACGACGAACGGCGGCTGGTAGGTGAGCTGGTGGCGGCGTTTGCCGATGATGCGGGTGACTTCCTGCCAAACCGGGATGTTGCGCGGGTGAATGTATCGGCGGAGCGGGCCTTCCTCGGCGTCGCGATGCGGCACGACGCGCCCGACGTGGACATCGAAGTAGTCCGCGACTGAAGTGCCTGCGGGCGCTACCGCAGCAGGCCATCGTTTCGTTTGCGTCTCGGCGGTAGCACGACGGCTGAGTTCGAGCAGGAAAACGTCCACGTCTGCCGAGTCGTCGAAAATGCCGTGACGTTCGACGGATTCGACGGTCGCCAAATCGCTCACCCGCTCGCGCCAGTGATGCTGGAATGAACCGGCGCGCAACACGTCAGGAAGAATGGCGAACAGCCGGGCGTTGGCCGGAACCATCTCCAGCGCACGCATCACGAAAAGCGCCGCTTTCGAAATGCGTCCGCCCGACCAAGTGCATTCCGCATCGGGCGCGGTCAGACAGTAGGGTGGATTCATCAGCAGATGCGTGGCGCGGGCGAAGAGAGCTTTTTGCTTGAGCCCGTCGCCGCGTTTGATGTGCGGAAGAAGTTTGCGCCAGCCAGCGGGCAGCGTGTCCCGCCCGCCGTGCCGCTGCCGCGCGAGCAGGGCGATGCGAAGTTGCGCCGCCTCGACAAACTCCGGGTGCAGGTCGGTGCCGGCGAGGCACCGACCCCACGCGGTGAGCGTGGCAGCGAGGGAGCTTTCGCAAGGCAAGCGTCTCGCGCCCGCGAGCAGCAAGTCTCCCGCGCCAACAGTCGGGTCATAGATGAAATGCTTGTCGGAACGCAGCCCCAGCGTTCCCAAAAGCTTCTCCGCCAATTCGGACCCGGTGAAAAACGCGCCGAACGCTCGCCGCGCACGCAGTTCCACCAGCTTCCGCAATTCCCTTCCCGCCACGCCATCGAGCGATGCGGTGACCTCCTGCGAGCGCTCCGCACTCCACGAAGGTTCAGCCGCCATTCGCCGCAGGTTTGCGTTGAATTGGCGGTAGCCGGAAAAGTCGTGTGCCTTCGTGAGCGGCATGGCGGGGAGGTTATCGGGCGGGGTTGAAAAGCAAAAGCCTTTCGGCGGCAACCTGCGGCTGGCTCAAGCTGGGCATACTTAAAAGGCGGCGGCTAAGGCTTGGTGGTGCAAAAGGCGGACGTCAGCAGAAGCAGTGGAAGGAGGATGCGCTTACTCATGGCGATAGCATGAATGGGTCTGTTGATGTTGCTTGAGAGTCATTGTTCATCGTGGGTTCGGTTATTTCTTTTTCGGTGCGCCAGGCTGTTTCCCGCCCGACATGATGTAGCCCATGAGGCCCTTGAGTTCGGCGGCACTGAGGCTGTTGATGAGGCCGGGAGGCATCTGTGAAATGGGCGACGCTGTGATGGATTTAACATCAGCGCGAGCCACGCTGTGGCCTTCCGCTTTCGGGTCGGACTCATAGACCTTCAGCATCTTCTCACCCTCGTGCGCGACGAGACCGTTGAGCACGCGACCATCGTTGAGCGTGACCACGGAGGAGCCGTATTGGTCGGAGATGACCTTGCTCGGCTCGATGATGGATTCGAGCAGATAGGCCGTGTCGAATTTGTTCGGCACGCTCGTGAGGTCCGGCCCCACGCCGCCGCCGAGTCCATTGAAACGATGGCAGGCGCCGCAGCCGACGGCGTGAAAAAGACTCCGCCCATTCTGCCAGTCGGCCTTCTTGAGCGTCCGCTTGTCAGTGACCGCGACGGACTCGGGCAATGTCCATTCGCGCCCCGGCCCCTTCGGCGGCGTGATGGGGAAATCCGGCACGGGATTGAAATTATCGCCCGTCAAATCCTTGAGCGCCACCCGCTGCGCATCCGTGTAAAGCGCGAGCGCTTCGTCTCGAATGTTGGCGAGAAAGCCGGGATAGCTTGCGCCGCCGGAGCCTTTGCCCGCCTCGTTCAGAAAGGCGAAGTATTGGCGGCGCGACTCCAGCGTCCATCCCGTGCTCGCCGTGCGCAGCGTGTGCGCGTAGCGGATGCGCTGCGTGGGCGGCGGATTCTTGGACATGCGCAGGAGGTTCGCGCTGTAGCGGGCGTTCGCTTCCTTCAAGGTGTCCCAGTTCTGCGGCGCGGCGTCGGTCGTGCTCGCGAGGAGCTGCATTCCTTTCGGCACGGCGCTCGGCGCATTCAAATACACGAGCAACCGGAGCACGTCGGCGTTCACGGTGGCATCAGCGCCGGGAAGCAAAGGGTCGAGCGCGGCTGTGACCTCGGCGCGCTCCGCTTCGGTTGGTTTTCCGAGCCGATCGAACGTCAGCGAAATGGCGCGCAGCACACCGAGTTTTTGCATCGTCGGCAGCGATGCGAAATCGAGCGACAGCAAGTGCTTCAGCAATCGCCCGCGATACTCCGGCGTGCCGCTTCGCGCCAGCGCCACCGCTGCCGTAATGGCGGCCTGCGAGTTCTTTTCCGCAAAGACGCGCTCCGCCCAAGTCGCCACAGGCTGCGACTCGATGGCCACGCGCGCTGCATTTCGCAGAAAGCGATCCGCGCTTGCGAGATGCGGCCAGGCGGCATCCACCGCAGCGGCATTTATCACGCCGTGGAACGTCTCCAGCTCGCGCCGCGTCAGCGCCTCTTTCGGCAGCGCTGGTTTGGCCGCGGGCTCCGTGGATTCACTGCCCGTGTAAGTCACCCGCATCAGCGCCGATTGCGTGCCGCGTCCGCCGATGGTGAAATACATCGCACCATCCGGGGCGATGACGGCATCGGTCACGGGCAGTGGCGCACCCGAAACGAACGACTCCGATTCGCCTTTGTAGCTCGCGCCCTCCGTCTGCAAATGAATCGCGAGGATACGGCCATAAGTCCAATCCAGCGCATAAATCGCGTGCTGATACTTCGCCGGAAATTTCGCGCCCGTCCCGCTCACTACGCCAGTCGGCGAGCCGGGACCGATGTCCACCAAAGGCGGCAAATTGTCTTCATAATAAGCGGGCGAATTCCCCGAACCACTGCGCCAGCCGAAGTCGCCACCGCTCACGACGTGGCAGATGCGCGTAGGCCGATACCACGGCAGACCCATGTCCCATTCCATATCCGAGTCGTAGGTGAATAGGTCGCCATTCACGTTGAAGGCCGCATCGTATTGATTGCGAAAGCCGATGCAGAAAACCTCATGCGTCTTTTTCACCGGATCAAAACGCGTGAACCATCCGCCCGGCGCAAGCACCCCGCGGGCATGGCCTCTCGGGTCCCACTGACGCGGCAAAAGCATATCTTCCTTCCAAGACTGCACGCGCTTCCCGACGATACTTTCCTTCGCCGGAAGCGGCGTATGATTTCCCGCCATCGTGATCAAGTGCGCGCCATCGCCCGCCTCGATCACCCCGTGATTCCCATGCTCCCCGCTTTCCGTGAGAGCGGAAGGCAACTCCGCCTTGTCCAGCCGATCATCGCCATCCGTATCCGTGACACGAAAAATCCCAGCGCCGTTCTTTGCAAAAAACAGCGCCCCCGATTGCCACACCAGCCCCTGCGCACCGGATATATCCACCGGCATTTTCTCGACCACGCCGCCCGGCAGCGTGATGCGGTAAAGCCCTTTGTCCCCTTGGTCACTCGCGAGCAGACGCCCTTTGTCATCCAGCGTCAGCGCGACCCACGAGCCTTGTTGATTCAGCGGCACGTCGTAAACCGTCTCCACTTTGAAGCCCGGCGCGACCTTGAGCTTGGCGGTTGCGGAAGAAACTGCGGGCGCGTTCGCTGCGGGTGCTGACTGGGCGGCGGCAGGCGCGTTGCGGCGCTTTCTCGCTGCCGGCTTCGGAGCATCCACCGGCGCTGTCGCGGCGGGCGCGGCTTCTGGCGCCGCATCGGCTTTTGGCTGCGGAGCGTCCGCCGCTTTCTTCCGACCAATCTCTTTCGCACCCGCTGGAAGGTCTTTCTCCGCGAACGCGATTACGCCGCCCGCTGGAAGTTCTTTAAGCATCACGTCCTTGATTTGCACGCGCATCGCCGGGCCACGATGGACTTGAAACGCCAGGATGCCTGCGAGCGAACGGCGAGCCAGCTCGTGGTCCACGAGTTCCACCGTGACCTGACCGTCCAGCTTGTGAACGAGCCGGTTCCCCTGCGCGATGACCGTGTATTCGTGCCACTCGGCGACCTCCACCTTCACCGGCTCGCGCTGCGCGACCAGCCAGCGCTTGCCCGCAGGGTCAATGACGATGCTCTGGCCATTCTGTCCGAGGATGCCGCCGGCCTTCTCGCCATAGAGCATCGCGTTGTTCGCCGGCGCGGGATGGATGTCGCACTGGTAGCCGCCGACCGACCACTTGCCG
>JANNWY010000195.1:0-111766 GCA_031409335.1 Chthoniobacteraceae bacterium
GCGGCGTGCGCGCGGTTGTCGCCCTCGGCTTCGCCGTATCCGAAAAGGCAGCGCGGATTCTGCCGACGGAGCGCGGTCTGCAATTCATCGAACCCGACACGCACCAGCCCCTGCGTCTGCACGAGCAGCGCGATCGCGCGCACGCTCTGGCTGATCGTCTGGTCAGCCACGAGAAACGCCTCCTGGATTCCCGCGCGCGGCGACACGACATCGCCCATCTTGTCATTCTCAAAACAGATCACGACATCCGCGTACTGCTGGAGCGACGCCAGCGCCTCCTCCGCCTGCGCGCGCCGCCGTTTTCCCTCGAAAGTGAACGGCATCGTGACGAACGCGATGACCATCGCGCTCTGCGCCCGCGCATATGAAGCGATCAGCGGCGCGGAGCCGGAGCCCGTGCCGCCGCCGAGTCCCGCGACGAGGAAAACCATCGTCGCACCTTCGAGCGCGCTCTTGATTTCATCCGCGCCTTCCTCCGCTGCGGCGTAGCCGACTTCAGGATCGCCGCCCGCGCCGAGGCCGCGCGTGGTATTGCGCCCGAGCTGCACTTTGGTGGAAGCGACGGAGCTGGTGAGCGCCTGCACGTCGGTGTTTAGCGCGACGAGTTCGGCGTTCTCGAATCCATCGAGAAGGATGCGATCCAGCGCGTTCGAGCCCGCGCCGCCGAGGCCGAGAATCTTGATGCGCAGGTCGGTGTCGCTGGTGGTTTGCTGATGGCGGTTGATTTCAATCATGGCGTGATGTGGTGGTGTGCGGTTTACCAAATTCCAAAGCGGTTGAAGCTGCGGCTGATCCGGCTGAACCAGCCGCCGCGCGGCTCGGGGCGCATGGCCTGCGCCCATTTGATGAGGCCGATCGCGGTGGAGAATTGCGGATTTTCAAACGCGGACGTCACACCGCTCACCGTCTGCGCGTGCGTGACGTGGACCGGCATTCCGAAGACTTCCTCCGCGAGATGGCTCACGCCCTGGATCTGCGAACAACCGCCCGTGAGCAGCAGCCCCGCGCCGAGAAATTCCGTGCAATGCATCGTGTCGATCTCGCGTTTGATCAGCTCGAAAGTCTCGCGCACGCGGCAGTTGATGATCGTGTTCAGCATCTCGCGCTCGATCTCTTTTCCGGCAAAGCCGGTCTCGTCGCGCAGCACCACGGTCTCGCCGGGCAGCGAGTTGCCGAGCGTCACGCTGCCTTCCTCGTGCATGATTTTCACGGCCTTCGCCATCGGCACGCGCAGCCCGAGCGAGAGATCGTTCGCGATGTGATCGCCGCCGATCGCGAGGCAGCCGCTCTGCTTCACCGCGCCATCCACATACACGACGTATCCGGTCGTCCCGCCGCCCATGTCGATCACCAGCGCGCCGAGACTTTTCTGATTCAAATCGAGCACGACCTGCGCGGACGCGAGCGGCGCGAAGACCACGTCCTCGACTTCAAGATCGAGTTCCTTCACGCAGCGCACCGTGTTTTTGATCCGCGTGCCGACGCCGTGGATGATGTGAAAATCCGCTTCGAGTTTGCGCCCCATCATGCCAATCGGATTCAGCACGCCGTCCTGCCCGTCCACGTAATAGTGCTGGAGGATCGAATGCAAAAAGGTGTTCGACGGCGGAATGCTGACCTCGCGCGCCGCGGACTGCACTTCCTCGTAATCGTCGTCGCAAATCTCGTCGCGATCCTCGGGGATATTGACGGAGCCGCGATTGTTGAAGCTCTCGATGTGGCCGCCGGACACCGCGAGATACACGCTGTTGATCTGCACATCGCTCTTCTCTTCGGCATCCGCGAGCGCTTCGCGGACACATTTTCCGGCAGTGTCGAAATCCACGATTTCGCCTTTGCGCACGCCGCGTGACGGCGTCTGTCCGACGCCCAATATTTTGATGGTGCCATCGCGACGGCTTTCGCCAACGACAGCGCACACTTTGGATGTGCCAATTTCTAATCCTACGATGATGTCTTCTTTAGCCATTGAGACGGAACGGTTTTTTGACTGAATCCGCGGGGCCGTTCGAGCGCTGCGGCGGGGTCGATGGTTTTGGTGGAGTGCTGACGGGAGTGGTTGTGGGAGTCGAGGTCGGTTCGGTCTTTTTCGGCGAAGTTCCCGACTTGTTTTTCGCGTCCTTGTTTTTTGCCGGGAGTAAAACCACAGGCGCGGCCTCCTCGGGCTCCGGCTCGGCAAAGACGACGGGCGTGTTGCGCTCGACGAGCAGATTCACGGCCTGAAGCTGCTTCCCGTTCGCTTCGCTGAAATCCAGATAGTGCATGAGCCGGGCGACTTGATGCTCCACGTGCTCGACGCCGAACGTGATCTTCCGCCGCGCCTGATCGGTGACGACGACGCAATAGCCTTTTGAAATGTCGAGCGCGCGCGGGTGGAAGCGCGTGTTGTCCGCGTTGACCTGAATGAGATCAAGCGCCGCCTGCATTTCATAGCTGCGCACCTTTTTCCCGAGCACGACATTCTCCATCGAGACTCCCACGATGACCGGCAGCAAAAGGTATTCCGGCAAGCGCGTTTTGATCCGCATCGCCACTCCCCGCGAATCCACCAGAAACGATTTGTCCGACACCGAAGGATGCTCCTCCTCGGCTTTCACCGCCTTCTCCGCCAGCCATGCGATGGGGCGTCGTTCAATGATCGTCACCTCGATCCGATTCGGCAGGAAGCGCTGCAATTCCACCCGCTCGACTTGCGGCAGCGCATCCAATTTCTCCCGCGCTTTTGCCAGGTCGATGGTGAAAATATTCAGCCCGAGTTCGATCTCCGAGGTCGTCCGCACTTGCTCGTGCGTCAGCGTCCCGTCCGTATGGAGCCGCAATTCGGCGAGAAAATAGTCGGGATTTTCCCACAGAAAACGGCGCAGGCATTCCTTGCCCCCGACATACGCGCCGAGGACGAGGCCGACGATGAGCACGGTCTTGAACGCAAAGTGCAATACGGAGCGAATCCGTTTCGCCCGCGCGAAATCGCGGCGCACGCTCACTTCGAGCAAATGCTGATGCCGCCGCTGCTGCGGTCTCGAAACGCGGTGGTTTTTGATGGAACGCTGGGACTTCATCGGGCGGAGGGGCGGTTGAGCGAAAGTTCGACGATGCGCGCGCAAAGCTGCTCATAGCTTTGCCCCGCCGCAGCCGCGGCCTCGGGCAGCAGACTCGCCGAGGTCATGCCGGGAATGGTATTGATTTCGAGGACCATTGGCTCGCCCGATTCCGTCAGCAGGAAATCGACGCGCGAATAGACTTCGAGATCGAGCGCGCGATGCGCCGCGAGCGCGGTGCGTTGCACGAGCTGCGTCGCCGCGTCGCCGATCTGCGCGGGACAATAATGATCCGCTCCCGCCGCGTTCGGATTCAAAAACGGGTATTTGTTTTCAAAGTTGTAGAAGTCCTTCCGCGCCACGATCTCGATGACCGGCAGCGCCACTTCCCCCACGATCCCGACCGTCAGTTCGCGCCCTTCGACGAATTGTTCGACGAGCAATTCCGCTGCAAATTTTCGCGCCTCCGCGAGCGCCGACTCGAGCTCGCCCGCGGTCCGCACGATATAGACCCCGACGCTCGATCCCTCGCGCGGCGCCTTCACGACGAATGGCCGCGCCAGCGTCGGCTGCGCGCCCGGCGCGAGAATCTCAAACGCGGGCGTTGGCACGCCACGCTCCACGAAGCGCCGCTTGCTTGCGATTTTGTCGATCGCGAGTTCGCTCCCGGCGACACCTTCGCCCGTGTATTTCACGCCGCGCGATTCGAGGATTCGCTGCACCTGCCCGTCTTCGCCGAAGGTGCCGTGAAGAGCGTTGAACGCGAGTTCGACTCCGGCAGGCAAAACGAAATTCCCGTCAATCACATCGACCTCCGTCACGTCGGCGCCGAGCTTCCGCAGCGCTTGGGCCACGCCAGCCCCGGTCGCGAGCGAAACCTTTCGCTCCGAGCCGGGTCCGCCCATGAGGACGGCGATTTTCATGTTGGTAAAGTTGAGACTCATGGGATGCGGATTCTTGCGGCGAAGGTGCCTGCGGCGCTGAACATCGAACGTCGAACATCGAACATCGAACATCGAACGGGCCAAGAGCACGCCGCTCCTACTTCGATGTTCGATGTTCGATGTTCGATGTTCGATGTTCGCCTTTTCCTATTCATGGATTCCTTTCTCCTCCCCAACGATTTGCACTTCCGTTTCCAGCGCGATCCCCCGCTCCTTCTGCGCAGCGGCTTTCACGCGCTCGATCAGCGCCAGCACGTCCGCCGCCGTCGCCTTCTCATCGTTCACGATAAAATTCCCGTGAATCTCCGAGACCTTCGCACCGCCAATGCGCGCGCCTTTGAGGCCGAGTTCATCGACCAGTTTTCCCGCGGGCACGGTTGCCGGGTTTTTGAAAATGCAGCCCGCGCTGGATTCGCGCGGTTGTGAAGTCCGGCGCTTTTGCACCGACTCTTCCAGCAGCTTCTCGATCGACTCCGGTGTACCGGGTTCGCCTTTGAAAGTCGCGGACACCGCGTGATTTTTTTCCAGCGTCCCGCAGTGCCGGTAGCGCACATCCATCTCGGCGGGCGTCTTCATGTGAAAGTCGCCGTTCGCGTCGATGTAGCGCACGCTCACCACCTGCCGGAAGGTCTCGCCGCCCATCGCGCCCGCGTTCATCCGCAGCGCACCGCCAACGCTTCCGGGGATTCCCTCGAACCACTCGAATCCGCCGATCCCCGCGTCGCGCGCCGCATACGCGAGTTCCTTCTGCTTCACGCCCACGCCCGCGGTGATTCGTCCATCGCGCACTTCGATCTTCTGAAATTCACCGCGCCGCAAATGCGCGACCACACCGCGAATGCCACCGTCGCGCACCAGCAGATTCGAGCCGCGCCCGATCACAAAAAGCGGCACGCCGCGCCCAGTCGCAAACTTCACCAGGTTCGCAAAACCTTCCTCCGTTTCCGGCTCCGCCCAAAACTGCGCCGGCCCGCCAACCCGCATCGTTGTGTGCTTTGCGAGCGGTTCATAAAGTTTGATCACGCCCGCGCCCATCGCGGTTTGCAATTCATCCAGCAGCGCCGCGTCCTTCGCCAGCAGACTCGCCGCTTCGTGAATGTTTCCCGCACCGAGGCTGATGACGCAATCGCCCGGCTCCAGCATCCGCCCGATTTCCTGCGCGAGTTTTTTCCGATCCGGTTGAAAGCTCACGGCATCGTGTCCTTCGCGGATCATCTCATCCACGATGGTCTGTCCACTGACTCCGGGAATCGGCGTCTCGCTCGCCGGATACACGTCCGCGATGATCGCCACATCCGCGTCGTGAAACGCGCGGCCGAACTCCGCCTTCAGTTTCAGCGTTCGCGAAAAACGATGCGGCTGAAACATGCAAAGCACGCGCTTGCGCCCCGTATTCCGCGCAGTCGCAAGCGTCGCCTTCACCTCGCTGGGGTGATGCCCGTAGTCATCGACGATCATGTAACGCTCGCTGCGATACTTGATTTCAAACCGCCGCCGCGCGCCGCGAAACGTCTCGAGTGCCGCGGAGATTTTTGCGAACGGCACACCGAGTTCCGTCGCGAGCGCGATGACTCCGACGGCGTTGCTGACGTTGTGGCGGCCCGGCACATTCAACGTGATCGCGCCGAGCGGCTCGCCGCCGCGCAGCACGCGGAAATGCGACTGAAAATCCTTCGGGTGGACATCGTCGAAGCGGTAAAAGGCGTGGTGCGATTCGCCGTAGGAAATCGCTCCGGGATGCACCGCGCAGAGCCGCGCTGCGTTCGCGTCATCCGCGCAGTAAAAGACGTTCCCGCTCGTCTGACTGAGCAGTTGTTTGAAGACCACCTCAATGGCGGCGAGGTCGTCGTAGTAGTCGAGATGCTCCTCCTCGATGTTCAGCACGATCGCGTGCCGCGGGTGATACAGCGCGAGCGTGCCGTCGCTCTCGTCGCCCTCGACGACGAAATGTTCGCCCGCCGAATCCCAGTTCGCATTCGTCCCCAAAATCGGAATCTCCGCGCCGACATAATGCGAAGGATGCAAATTGCCCGCCTTCAAAACATGCGCGGCCATCGAGGAAGTCGTCGTCTTCCCGTGCATCCCACAGATCACGATTCCTTTCTTCGCGTGCATGATCGCCGCGAGCGCCTCGGCGCGACGCACCATGTTGCGCTTCGTCCGCACGGCTTCGTCGTACTCCACATTTCCAGGCCGGATCGCGGAAGAAAAGACGACGAGGTCCGCTTCGGAAAGATTCGCGGCATCCTGGCCGAGATGAAATTGCAGGCCGCATTTTTCCAGCCGCTCGATCTCGACCGTGCGCACTTTGTCCGAGCCGCTCACGCGGTGCCCGAGCGCCATCAAGAGACCCGCGATGCCGCTCATTCCCGAGCCAGCGACGCCGATCAGGTGAATCTTCAATTCACCGCCAATGATGATCTCCGCAAGGATTTGGCCGGTATCCATTACGTCGGGCGTTGAGGGTTGCACACTTTCAGCACGACATCCGCCACGCGCTCCGCCGCATCCTTCGGCGCGAGCGCCGCGCACTTGGCAGACATTTCGGAAAGATACGCAGGCTCGGCGGTGAAGCGGATGATCTGCTGCGCCAGCGTTTGCCCCGAGATCGCGCCTTGCGGCATCAGCACCGCCGCACCCGCACGCTCGAAGATGCGCGCATTCAAAGTCTGGTGATCCTCCGCAGCGGACGGATACGGAATGAGGATCGAAGGCAGCGCGAAGTGCGAGAGTTCCGTGAGGCTGGCCGCGCCGCTGCGGGCGATGCAAAAATCCGCAGCAGCGTATGCGGTTTCCATCCGGTGCCAGAAAGGTGCGACGAACGCGGGCACGCCGGACTGCGCGTATTTTTCGCGCACGGTCTGCTCGTCGTCGCGTCCAGTGAGATGGATGATTTGGAGCGGCGCCTCGCGCAATCGCGGCAGCGCATCGACGACCGCGTTATTGATCCCGCGCGCACCCTGGCTGCCACCCATCACGAGCATCGTGCGGCGGTCGGGGGAAAGCCCAAACGTCGCGAGCGCCTCGGCTTTCGGAATGCGCTCCATCAGCGTGCGGCGAATCGGCGTGCCGGTGACATCGCATTTTCCCGGTGCGAAATATTTCGCGCATTCCGCAAAGCCAAGCAGCACGCGCGAAACGAGCCGCGCGTTCAGTTTGTTGGCCTTGCCGGGGATGGCGTTCGATTCGTGGACAAAAGTGGGAATCTTGCGCAACCGGCCTGCGAGAATCGGCGCGGTCGAAGTGAAGCCGCCCATGCCGAGCACCGCTGCCGGGATGAACTGCCGGAACAGCGCCTTCACTTGATTCAACCCCGCGCGGAACTGCGACCAGAACCGCAGCAGCGCGAGCGGCGATTTCCCATCGAGCCCGACGCCGCGCACTTTCTCGATGCGAAAATCTGAGCGTCCCTGCGTCGCGAGCGCGTCGATTTCCTTCTCTGAAATCAGCAGCATCACGGCATGGCCGCGCGCGAGCAGCACTTCGCCCACGGCGATTCCTGGAAACAAATGTCCGCCGGTTCCGCCGGCTGCGATGACGAAGTTCATGTCAGATGCGCACATGGCGTTTGCGGGTTTTCACCTCGAGCTTTGTGGACCCGCGGTTGTATTCCTTCTCACTCAACCCGCGGCGATAGATGTTGATCAGGATGCCCGTGCAAAGCAGGCAGAGCACGAGGTTCGATCCGCCGTAGCTGATGAACGGCAGCGGCATTCCCTTGTTTGGCAAAAGCGCGGTGGTCATTCCGATATTCACCATCGCCTGGAGCGCGATGAGCAGCACCACGCCGAAGCCGAGCAGCATTCCAAAACGATCCCGCGCGCGCAGCGAAATCATCGCGCCGCAGACGACGATGACGACATAGCAAAACACGACGAGCAGCGTGAAGCGCAGGCCAAGTTCCTCGCCGATCATCGGGAAAATGAAGTCCGTGTGCGCGAATGGAAGGTAGGCCATTTTTTGCCGCCCCATGCCGAGCCCGAGCCCATCGACTCCGCCGGACCCGAATGCGATCAACGCCTGATATTGCTGAAGTCCCGCGCCTTCCTTGAACTCCTCCAGATTTCGGAACGCCAGAATCCGATGCAGCCGCTCGGGCATTTGATGCGCCACGTAAAGCATCAGCCCGATGCCGGCGGCGAAGAGCGGAACGATGAAGGAGACGCGACTCCCGGCGATGAACATGACGCCGAGCGCCGCCGCTCCGATCAGCGCGGTGCTGCCCATGTCCACTTCAAACGCGATGAGCGCCATGATGCCTGCGGCAATGCCCATCGGCGCGAGAAATCCGCGGACGAATTCCTTGGGTTCGCAGTCCTTCTGCGTGAACCAGCGCGCGATCACCACGATGACGGCAAGCTTTGCCATCTCCGATGGTTGGAACGATGAAAATCCGAGGTTCAGCCAGCGCCATGCGCCGTTGATCTTCTGCCCGATCGGCGGGATGAAACACAGCACCAGCAGCGCGGCCGCCACGCCATACAGCGGCCACGCGATCCGCCGCCAGTGCAGGTAATCCGTCTTTGCCGCGATCGCGCAGATGAAAAGTCCGATGCACAGCCACGCCGTCTGGCGCTTGATGAAAAAGTCGGCACCCTGGCCTTTGTCATTCACAAAAGCACTCGTGCTGAACAGCATCACGCAGCCGATCACGATCAAGATCGTGATGGCGAACAGGAGGCCATAAATGCTTTTGCGATGCACGCGGGCGGGCGGGTTTTAGTTTTTCTTCGCGGGAATTTTCAACGTTTGCCCGAGCTTCATTTTCTTCGGGTCGTCGATCTTGTTGAGCTTCATCAGCTCGTCGGAATTCATTCCGAATTTCTTCGCGATGGACGTGGGCGTATCACCTTTCGCGACGGTATAGCTGCGCGTCGCGGAATTCGCCGTCGCGGAAACGGTCGGCGTGCTCTCACCCTTGCTGGCGAGGAACGCGGCCTTCTTGGAATCCTGCACGATTGCCGGTGCGGCTGGCTTTGGCGCGGGCTTCGCCGGCGGGATGGTGAGCACTTGATTTGGTTTTAAGATCGCGCCGATCTTGATGCCGTTGGCTTCCTCCAAATCGGATACCGCGACGCCATGCACCGCGGCGATCTTCGTCAGCGTGTCCCCGGTCTGGACGTGATACGCATTCGTCTTTGAAACCGGCGCGGACGCGGTCTTCGCAGCGGGCGTTTCCGGCTTGGGCGCGTTTGGCTTCGGTGCGAGCGGCGTTCCGAGCGCTGGCACCGCTGCCGCGCCGGTCGGCGAACCAGTCGGCGTGCGCGATGCGCGCAGGCTGTTGAAGGCGTAAATGCCGCCGACTGCGACGACGTGAAGCACGAGCACGACGATAAAGGCACTCGAAAGATTCGTCTTCGGTTCCTCATCGTAGTAGCCGTCCGACGCGGGTGCGCGGCGGCTGGCGGTCGTGGCCTGCAGCTTTTTCGGTCTGCCGGCGAACAAGGTGAACTTGGGTAGTTTTAGCTTTTTCATTGCGGGTTGGATTTGAGGTCTTGAACGAGGGTGCGGAAGAGGCTGCCGCGCTCGGCGTAGTTTTTGAACATGTCGAAGGAAGAGGTGCCGGGGCTGAACAGGACGACGTCGCCGGGCTGCGCCTGCTCGCGCGCAAATTGCACGGCGCGTTCCAGCGAGCGGCCCGCGTTGCGGACCGGCAGGCGGTCTTTCCAGAGCGCCTCGATCCGGTCGGCCATCTCGCCGAGCGTCACGACGGCGCGGCATTTTTTCGCGACGAGTTCCGTCAGCATTTCGTACTCGAAACCTTTGTCCTTGCCGCCCGCGATCAGGACGACCGGGCGGGTTTCGGAAAGCAGCGCCTTCTCGACGGAATCGGGATTCGTGCCCTTGGAATCGTTGATCCACTCGACGCCATCGAGCACGCGCACGGGTTCGCAGCGATGGGGAAGCGCCGTGTATTCGCAGAGCGGCGCGCGCATCGCGTCGAAGCCGAGTCCCTGCACGAACCCGACGCCGAGCGCGGCCATCAGGTTTTCGGCGTTGTGCGCGCCGCGCAGTTTCGCGTCTTTCATCGCCAGCACCGGCTCGCCACCGAAGTGAATGACGCCATCGCGCAAATCGAAATCCGCGCCGCTCGTGAACGCGCTGAACGTCACCTTCCGCGCCTTCAACTCCGGCAGCTTGTCGCGGAAATTCACGACCGCCCAATCGTCGGCGCATTGATTTTCGAAGATGCGAATCTTCGCCCGGTAGTACTCGTCCATCGACGGGTAGCGATCGAGATGATCGGCTGCGAAACCAAGCCAGACCGCGATCTGCGGGCGGAAGCGGCGGATCGTTTCGAGTTGAAACGAGCTGAGTTCGAGCGTCATCACATCGAGCCGCGCGCTCTCCTGCACGCGCGCGGAAAACGCCGGGCCGATGTTTCCGGCAGCGAGCGTTTTTACGCCGCACGCATTGAGCATCCGCTCGACGAGTTGCGTGCAGGTGGTCTTCCCGTTCGTCCCGGTTATGCCCACGATCGGGCACTTGCACCATTCATACGCGAACTCGAGTTCGCCGATCATCGCGATGCGTTTGCGGATGAAATTTTGCACGAGCGGAGCTGCCGGATCGATGCCGGGACTGAGCACGGCGAGATCGAACGGGTCGGGCTCGCATTCGGCGGCGAGTCCGGCGATGACGCTGATCCCGTGCGGGCGGAGCGCGTCGATTTTTTTGCGGAGTTTATTTTCCTCCGCGGTGTCAAAAATGGTCACAAGCGCTCCCTCCTTCGCAAGCAGGAGCGCGGCGGCTTCACCGCTTTCTCCAGCTCCGAGCACTGCGATTTTCTTGTTGGCGTAGGACACATTTAGCGAAGTTTGAGGGTGGCGAGCCCGAGGAAGGCGCACATGATCGAGAGGATCCAAAAGCGCGCGACGACGGTGGTTTCCTTCCAGCCGATGAGTTCGAAATGGTGATGCAGCGGCGCCATGCGAAACACCCGCCGGCCTTCACCGTAGCGGCGTTTGGTGATCTTGAACCAGGTGCGCTGGATCAGCACCGACGTGGCTTCCGCGACGAACACGCCGCCGACCACGACGAGCAGCAGCTCCTGTTTGCAGCAGATGGCGATGACTCCGATGGTCGCGCCGATCGCGAGCGATCCGGTGTCGCCCATGAACACTTTGGCCGGGTGGCAATTGAACCACAGAAAGCCGAACGACGCGCCGGCCATCGCCATGCACACCACCGCGAGTTCGCCCGCGAATGGGTAAAACGGGATCTGCAAATACGAGGCGATTTTCACATTGCCCGCCGCATACGCGAAGATCGCGTAGGCGAACGAAGTGCTCGCGGTGCAGCCCGCGGCGAGGCCGTCGAGACCGTCGGTGAGATTCACGGCATTCGACGAGCCGAGGATGACGAGCGCGAAAAACAGAAAGGTGAACCAGCCGAGATTTTCGATGATCGGCGCTTTGTAAAACGGCACGTAAAGCGAGCGCGCCTGCACTTCGATCGCGGGATTCAAAAGAAAATAGGCGGTGACGACTGCCGCGAGCGCGAGCTGCGCGATGATCTTGGTGCCTTCGCTGGCACCCGCCGCGTTCTTCTTTTTCACCTTCAAATAATCATCCCAAAATCCGAGCGCGCCGCACCAGACGATGACGAGGAGGATGAGCCAGACGGCGGAGTTGTTCAGTCGCGCCCACATCAGCGTCGAGACCGTGACCGCGCCGAGCAGGAGCACGCCGCCCATCGTCGGCGTGCCGGCTTTTTTGCCGTGGAGTTCGAAGAGGCGGTTCACTTCCTCCTTCGTGCGAATCGGCTGGCCGACTTTCAGCGAGATGAGTTTGCGGATCACGCGGGAGCCGAAGGCGAGCGAGAGCAGGAAGGCGGTGAGCGCCGCGCCGACGGCGCGAAACGAGATGTAGTTGAAGACGTTGAACGCTCCGAAAAAGTCGGGGCCCGGACGGTCGCTCAGGTATTGGAGATACCACATCATGGCGTCTGCATTCCCTCCACGATGCGCTCCATTTTTGCAGAGCGACTGCCTTTTACCAAAACGATGTCGCCCGGCTTTGCGACTTCGCGCAATGCCAGCACGGCCTCCGTGGCGCTGGCGGGCCGGAGCACCCGCGCCACGCCGCCGCGCGTCGCTTCCTCCGCGATGAACGAGGGTGCCGCGCCGACGTCGATGACGCAGTCGATGCCGAGTTCCGCGGCGATCTTTCCCACGCGGCGATGGCCGGGCTCGGATTCCGCGCCGAGTTCGCCCATGCGCCCGAGGACCGCGATGCGACGACCCTCGCACGGCATCGCCGCGAGGGTTTGCAGGGCGGCGCACATCGAGTCGGGGTTGGCGTTGTAGGTGTCGTCGAGGACGTGAATGCTGCCGATGATTTTTTGCTCCAGACGTCCGTGCGTGAGGCGGAGTTTGCGAAGGCCTTCCGCGCATTCTTCGAGCGACATGCCGAAAAAACGGCCGACGGCGACGGCGAGCAGCGCGTTGCGCACCATGTGGACGCCGGGCACCGGAATCTCCGCATCGACCCCGCGATCGTCGGCGCACAGGCGGAATTTCATTCCACTAAAATCCTGGCGCAAATCCGTCGCACGCACATCGCCCTGCTCCAGTCCGCAGAAGATCGCGTCGGCCTTGGTGCGGGCGGCGATGGCTTTAGAAAAATCATCGTCGGCATTCAGGATGACGACGCCGCTCGGCTGGAGCGCCTCGGCGAGCGCGCCCTTCTCCTGCGCGATGGCTTCGCGGCTGCCCATGTATTCGATGTGCGCGACGCCGATGTTCGTGATGATCGCGACATCCGGCGCGGCGAGCGCGGCGAGCGGCGCGATCTCGCCGGGATGATTCATGCCGATCTCGAACACGCCGATTTGATCGCTGCTGCGCGCGTGCAGCATCGTCAGCGGGAGCCCGATGTGGTTGTTGAAATTGCCTTCGGTCTTGGTGACGCGAAAATTTTCGCCGAGCACCGCGGCGGTAAAATCTTTGGTGCTTGTCTTGCCATTACTTCCCGTGATTGCAACGACTTGCAGCGGAAGCTGACGCCGGTAGCGCGCGGAGATTTGCTGGAGCGCATCCAGCGTGTTTGGCACACGGATTTGCGCGAATCCCGGCGGCAGACCTTCCAGCGATTCCTCGACCACGGCTCCGATCGCACCGCGTCGCGCGGCCTCGGCGACGAAGGTGTGGCCGTCGAATTTGTCACCGCGCAGCGCGAGGAAAAGATTGGCGGCTTTGAGCGCGCGGGAGTCGGTGCAAATCGTGTCGATCGAAAACGCGGGGTCGCCGTCGAGCAGATGTCCGCCCGACCAGCGGACGATGTTGTCGAGTGCCGTGGGATCCATCTTCACCATTCCCCCCGCTTTCCTTCGAGCGCCTGGCTCGCGATGGCTACGTCGTCGAACGGAATCGTGTGATCCGCGAATTCTTGAGTTTTTTCGTGTCCCTTCCCCGCGATGAGCACGATGTCGCGGGGCTGCGCCATGGCGATGGCTTTGAAGATCGCCTCCTTGCGATCGACGATAGTTTCGTAGTTGCCTCGCACCATGCCGGGCTTGATATCCTCGACGATCGCGGACGGTTCCTCCTTGCGCGGATTGTCGCTCGTCACGATCGCCCAGTCGGCGAATTCATCGACGACCGCGCCCATCTTCGGGCGCTTGCCGCGATCCCTGCTGCCGCCGCAGCCAAAGACCACGATGACGCGCGCGGGATTCAAATCGCGGCACGTCTTCAGCACATTTTTCAGGGCATCGTCGCTGTGCGCGTAATCCACGAACACACGGAATTGCCGCTGGCCGGGAACGGCTTCGAGGCGGCCCGGCACGGGCGGGCTGTCGGCGAGCGCGAGCACGGCTTCACGCACGTCCACGCCGAGCGCGTGCGCTCCCGCGATGGCGGCGAGCGAGTTGTAAACGTTGAACTGCCCGATGAGCGGAAGGCGCACGAGATAGCTGCGGCCATTCGCGTCGAGCTGGTAGCTCGTGCCATTCATATCCATGCGGACGTTGCTCGCGCGAAAGTCGGCCTTTGCCCCGCAGCCGTAGCCGGTCACAGGCATCGCGCGGCCAAAGCGCGCGCTGAATTGCGCTCCGATCCGGTCGTCGATGTTGATGATTGCGCGGCCCTTTTTCTTCTGCGCCAGCAGCCCGCTGAAGAGCCGTGATTTCGTCTCCGCATAAGCCTCCATCGACTTGTGATAGTCCAGGTGATCCTGGCTGAGATTGGTGAAAATCGCCGCGTCGAATTCGACTTTGCGCACGCGCTCCTGGTCGAGTGCGTGCGAGCTGACTTCCATCGCCGCGGCCTTGCATCCCGCGGAGCGCATTTGCCAGAGCAGATCCTGGACGTCGAGCGACTCGGGCGTGGTGCGCGTCGCGGGCAAAATGCGCTCGCCGATTTCGTAGCGCACCGTCCCGATCACGCCGCAGCGCATCATCGCGCGATCGCAGATGTGCTTGAGCAGGAAGACCGTGGTCGTTTTCCCGTTAGTGCCGGTCACGCCCGCGATTTTCAGCGCGCTGGAGGGATGCTGGTAAAAATTCGCGGCGACATCCGCGAGGGCGACGCGCGTGCTTTTCACGACGACGACGGTCGCACGCGAATGCATCTCGACGTCTTCGGAAAGCACGGCGACCGCGCCTTTCTCGACGGCCTGCGAGACGAAGATGGAGCCGTTCACCTTCTCGCCTTTCAGCGCGACGAAGAGCGAGTCGGGCTGCACGCGCCGCGAGTCGTAGCAGATCGAAGTGATCTCGCGATTGAGCGGACCATCGACCTGCAGCGTCGGCACGGAACGGAGAATGGTTTCGAGATTCATCGCCCGTTCCGCGCGTTGGAAGTGAGTTTGCCTTTCGCGCCAGCGGCACCCGGAAGGAGAATCGGCTCCGTTGGCTGAAGATTCAGGTAGCGCGCGGCCTTTTCGGCGATGCGCGAAAAGACGGGTCCGGCGACGGTGCCGCCGGTCTCGGAATCGAGTTTGGCCTGTGGTTCGTCGAGCAGGACGAGCAGGACGAATGCGGGATCCTCCGCCGGCATGTAGCCAACGAAACTCAACACGAATTTCTCGTGCGATGCGCGCCCGTTCTCTTCGAACTTTTGCGCAGTACCGGTCTTCCCCGCGACTTTGAACCCCGGGACACTCGCGAGCGGCGCCGTCCCTTTCGCGCGGACGACTTGCATCAGCGCCTCACGCGTCAGCGTCGCGGACCGCTGCGGAACCACCCGCCATCTGTCCTGCGGTTTGTATTCCAGCGTGTGCCCATCGACGGCGACATCGCGGACGATTTGCGGGATCATCAGCGTCCCGCCATTCGCGATCACGCACATCGCATTGGTGATCTGCAGCGGCGTCGCCGGCAGCGATTGCCCGATCGCCATCCGCGACAGCGAGAGCTTGTCCCACTTGTCCGGCGGAACGACTGAGCCGCGGATTTCAAACGGCAGATTGATGCTCGTTTTGTCGCCGAATCCGAATTTTCGCGCGGCTTCATAAAACTTTTGATCACCGAGTTGAATCGCGATTTTTGCCGTCCCGATGTTGCTCGATTTCGCGAGCACGTTGCGGACGCTCAACATTCCATGAGTCCCTGAATCACTGAGTTTATACGTCCGCCAATACCGATTCTCGCACCAGATTTCCGTGTCGAGACTGACGATTCCTTCCGTGAGGGCCGCGGACACTGGCACGATCTTGAAGGTGGAACCGGGGTCCACCTGGTCGGTGATCGCGATGTTCCGCGTCGTGTCCGGCGCGCCCTTTTTCTGCTTTGGCACCGCGTTCGGATTGAAGTGTGGCCGATTCGCCATCGCCATGATTTCACCCGTCTTCGGGTTCATCATGATGAACGACGCTTTTTTCGGACGCGTCTGTTTCATCACGATGTCGAGTTCGTTCTCGACGATCTGTTGAAGATTCAAGTCGATCGTCAGCCGGACGTTTCCGCCATCGGTCGGAGGCTTCTCCTGGCCCCGGTAAAGCACGAGTTCGCGCCCCGTCCGGTCGCGCTCCACGTAGCGGCTCCCGTCGTGACTCGCGAGCCGGTCGTTCATCGACGCTTCGATGCCGTCCATGCCGACGCCCGCTTCATTTACAAAACCGACGACGTGACAAAGTGAAGAGCCGTTCGGGTACACGCGCACGAAATCCTGCTCATAGCGGACCGCTTCCTTGGCATACACGAGCCCGTCTTTCTTTGGAGTGGCGACGGTGTCGGCGACCAGCCGCGCGATCTCGTTTGCCTCGATCTCGGACACGCCTTTGCGCAGCACGATGTAGCGCATCGGCGACGCGCCGACGCCCTGGCCGGACTTCACTTTCCGCCCGAGCTTTGCCCGGATGACTGCGGCCTCCATCTTCAACGGGCCGGAAAGAAGCTGGGCAAGGCCGTCGTAATCTTTGATCAGCGAACCATCGGCAACGACCGTTTTTACAGGCTCATTTTGCGCCAGCGGCACGCCATTCACATCGAGGATCGCACCGCGCCGCGCGTAGATCGGCTCGTTGTGAAGATTCTGCTTCGCCGCCCGGCCTTCGTAATGTTTGTGCCGGGTGACCTGGAGGTGGACGAGCCGGCAGGAGAGACCCGTGAAACACATCGCCAGCACGATGCCCGCCGCCAGTCCGCGTTGATTCATCGTGGTCGTCATCGCGCACCTTTCTCGTTTGAAACCGGACGCAGCTCCTTCGTGCCGGTCGCTTTCACGGGGATCGTCACGATCACGATTTTTTCGCCCGCGATCGGGCTGAGTTTGAAGAAACCGTTATCGAGCTTTTTTTTCAGCTCCTGCTTCGATGAGTATTTGGTGATTTTCACCTCCACTCCTTCCGTGAGGTTCCTCAGTTGCTCGGAGTCCCTTTCGAGTCTTCCGGTCTCGCCGAGCAGGCGATGCAGTTCATTCTGGCAATAAACGTAGCCGAGGCCGGTCATGAGCAGGATCGCGCCGATCGAAAAACACAGGAGCAGCTTCAGCCCTGGCAGGGCATTGATGTGGCGGCGGCGATTCGCGGACATGGGATTACAGCCTCTCGACGACGCGCAGTTTCGCGCTGCGGGACCGCGGGTTCGCGCGCTGTTCGGCAGCGCTCGCGACGACGGGTTTGCCGGTGATTTTTCGGAAAATGCAAGCCGGGTTCGGACGCGCCTCGGGCCACTCCGGCCGATCCAGCATCGCGACGCTGTGGCTCTTGAAAAAATCCTTCACGATCCGGTCTTCCAAAGAATGGAACGTGATCACCGCGAATCGGCCGCCCGGCGCGAGACGCGCGGAAAGCTGCGCCAGCCCTTCGGCGAGGACATCGAGTTCGCGATTCACCGCGATCCGCAGCGCTTGGAAAACTTTCGTCGCGGGATGCGCGCGACTGTGCCGCGGCACGACGGACTCGACGAGTCGCGCGAGATCGAGCGTGGTCGCGAGCGGGTTTTGCATCCGCTCGCGGGTGATCCGCGCCGCGATCCTTTTCGCGGCGGGTTCTTCGCCAAACTGCCGAAAGATCCGCACAAGCTCGTCTTCACTCAGCGTATTCACCAAATCCGCCGCCGTCGTGAGCCCGCGCGCATCCATCCGCATGTCCAGCGGCCCCTCTTTCATAAAACTGAATCCGCGCTCCGCCGCATCGAGATGACGCGACGACACGCCGAGATCGAGCAGCACCCCATCGAGCCGGGTGATGCCGAGTCCATCCAGCGCTTCAGCCGCCTCCGAAAAATTGCACCGCACGGGCACAAAACAGTCACCGAATTCCGCGAGCCGCCGGAACGCGTGATCCAGCGCCTCCGCGTCGTGATCCATCCCGATCACCGTCGCCCCGGCCGCGAGCAGCCCCGCGGCATGGCCGCCACCGCCGACGGTTCCATCCAGGAAAACCCGCCCCGGCGCGGGCGCAAGCCGCTCGATCGTCTCGGCCAGCAAGACGGACTCGTGATATTCGTACCCGCGATTTGGCGCAGCCATGGTTTTGACGCGGAGTTTCAGCCGCGCTTTCGTGCGGCTTCTCCGTGCTCCTTGAGGTTTCGAGGTCGCGATCATATCCCGAGCGCGTCAGCGTAGTAGTTGTACTGCGCCGCCTCTTTCGCGTGGTGTGCGGCGAACAATTCCTGGTTCCAAATCTCAAACAGATCGCAGCAACCGAGCACGCGCACGGAGCCCTTCAGTTTCAGACTCGCGCAGTATTCCTTGGGAATCATGATGCGCCCCTGCTTGTCGGTCGTCACCGCGGTGGATTTGGAGAAAAAATTCCGCATGAAAACCCGATGTGTCTTCGCGTCCATGCCGGGTTGCTGGCGGGCCTCCTCGCCAAATTTCACAAAACGATCCGGCCGCATCACGCGCAGGCAGGTGCCCTTGCTGTCCGGCACGAGATGCAGCGTCTCGGTTTCCACGCCGGCAAGACGCCAGTCGCGCTGCACGGTCAGACGGCATTTGTCGTCCAACGTGTAGTCGCTCTGTCCTGAGAAAAGCGCGTCGGTAGTGGAAGTGGAAAGCATGGGCGTCCAGGGAGCGATTCCCGCTTTTTCCCGGAATTTGCCCTTTTTCACCATTTTTCTCCACTCGTGTCAAACGAGTTTGCTAAAAAAACTCGCACTTCTCCCAATCTCCACCAACGCGCTAAAGCACCGCCCCGGCCAGCACGCCACTCTTCCCCTCGAAGCCACTCTCGTAAAGCCGCGCGTAAACCCCGCCCAGCGCCAGCAAATCCTCGTGTTTCCCCCGCTCGACAATCCGGCCGCGATCCATCACCAGGATTTGATCCGCGTGCCGCACCGTCGAGAGCCGGTGCGCGATGACGAAACTCGTGCGCTGCGCCATCAGCCGGTCGAGCGCCTCCTGGATCAGCCGCTCCGTGCGGTTGTCCACGCTCGAAGTCGCCTCATCGAGCACGAGGATCGGCGGATCTTTCAGCAGCGCCCGCGCGATGGAAACGCGCTGCTTTTCCCCCACGCTGAGTTTCACGCCGCGCTCGCCAACCACTGTCGCCAGGCCGTCCGGCAGACGTTCGATGAATTCCCGCGCGTTCGCGGAACCGAGCGCGTCCCACAACTCTTCATCCGTCGCGTCCGGTTTTCCGAGCCGCAGATTGTCGCGGATCGATCCATTAAAAAGAAAGCTCTCCTGCGTCACCATCCCCACGCCACTCCGCAGCGCGCTGCGGGAGAAATCGCGGAGAGGCTTCCCATCGATCAGGATTTCGCCGGAATCGTATTCGTAAAAACGCGTCAGCATGTTCACCAGCGTCGATTTCCCCGCGCCGGTGTGGCCGACCAGCGCGATCGTCTCGCCCGGCGTCGCGTGCAGGGTAACTTGGTGCAGCACCGGCACCGCTTCGTCGTACGCAAAGCTCACTTTTTGAAAACGCACATCGCCCGTGATCTCCACCGGATCATCGTACTCCACGCGGCCCGGCTCGATCTTTTCATCGAGAATCTCGAACACCCGCTCACCCGCCGCGCGACCCGACTGAATAAGTTGATTGAGCGAATGCAAACGCCCGATGGGTTCATACAGATAACCCACTAACAAAAGGAAACCCACAAAGTCCCCGACACCCATCTCCCCGGCCAGCACCGCCCTGCCGCCAAAGCCGATGACCAACACCGCGCCACAGGCACCGAAGAAACTCATCGCAGGGTTATACATCGCCCACACCCGCATCACGATCAGGGTAGCTTCACGCAACTGCTGACTAACTCCGTTGAACCGCGCGTGTTCCTCACGCTCACGCACATAAGTCTTGATCTGCCGGATGCCCGCGAGGTTGTCATGCAGCAAGGCATTCATCGCCGATGAAGCCTTGCGCTGGATGCGATAGCGACGGTGGGCAGTGAGGGTATAGGCAAGCGCGCCACCAATCAGGAAAGGCACCGGAACCAATGCGAACCAAGCCAGCTTCGCATTGTAGATAAATAGCATCGAAGCCACGACGATGATTTGTAACACCGAGACTATCCCCTGCTCGATCCCATCGATCAGCACCCGCTCCACACTTGTCACATCCTCCAGCAATCTAGTCATGATGTCGCCCGTCGCCCGGTTGTCGAACCAAGTCAGCGGCAACTGCTGAATGTGCGAGTAGAGATCGCTGCGCAGATCAAAGATCACCTTTTGCTCGAAAGTATTGTTCAGAACGATGCGCAGCGCGTTGAACAGATCCCGTGTGAAAAATGCCGCCGCCGCGACCAGGACCAGCCAAACCAACCGATCCCCTCGCCCGGCCCGCACATCGTCGAGGACGAGCTGAGTCACCTTTGGAAAGACCGTGACCATCATCGTCGCCACGATCGCGCAAAACAGCGTGCCCGCGGCCATCCCCGGATAGCGGCGGACATATGCGAAGACGCGGAAAATGGTTTTCATCGTCCTTCACCTCGCACGAAAGCGGCCTTTCCAAAGATCGTCAATTCGACGGAATGATGGAGAAACGAATCGAGCGTTTCGAGGATGAGACCCGGATGATCAAGCGGCATGGCTCGCGGCACGCAGCGCCATCGGGCGCAACCAGGTCGGTTTTCCGAAGGTTCTCGGCGCGATCAATCCGGGATCGCTGACGAACCGCGAATGGTGCGGCATCACTCCGTCCTTCGGCATCGGCCCCGACGGAAGAGCCTCCAGCAACTCCATCCAAAATGGACTGCCCGGCTCGTAACGAAGCGCGCAGTTCGCCACATACCGGACGACGCACTCGCATCGCTCCCAAACGGCAAGACGGGCCAGATCGCGCGGGTCGTTTTCCCTGGCACCGAGCATCATCGCGCCGATGCGGATCACGCGCGAATCGTATTGATTCGCGACGGTGAGCAAGGCCATTGCCAGCTCGTCGTTTGGGAATTCGCGCTCGCTCAAGTGCGACTCCAATCCGTGATCGAAGGCCGGCGCATAGTGGTAGCAACCGCGCGCGATGGCTTCGCTCGCCAAGGCGTCGAGCACAGACAGGCCCAGACGACGCGCCTTGTGTCGAAGACCGGAAATGTGCGCGGTCATGCCGAGTCGTTCGGCGAGTGTGATTTTCTTTTCGTCCATCGCGCCGGAAGTGTGGCGCAGCACACGCGGCTAGTAAACGCCTTCCACGATCTTGTTCTCCATCGTACTTGAACAGGCGGACGAATAGCGCAGCCATTCTCAAACCGGGTGCAATTTCAATTTCCCTTTCCCACCGCATCCTCGGGAATCGTTCGATTGAAAAAACCGTCGCGTTCGGAAATTGACGCCACCCCCGCGCCGGGTAGTCTCCCCGCCATGAGCGCCGCGTCCCAGATGCTTGATCTTCCCGAAGTCCGCGCCCGCATCTCCCCGGTCGAGGTCGCGCAGTATCACCAGTTCCCCGAATTCAACGCGAACGGTCGCCGCACCGAACTCATCCGCGGAGTCGTCATCGAAAAAATGTCCAAGTCACCCCTCCATTCCGGCATCGCCTCCGATTTATACGATTTGATCCGCCCGCAAGTCCCGCCGGGCTTCTGGCTGCGTAAAGAGGAACCTCTCACGTTGCCCGACTCCGAGCCCGAGCCAGACCTCTCCCTCGTTCGTGGCCGCCGCGCGGATTTCACTAAGAGCCATCCTACCACCGCCGCGCTGATCATCGAAATCGCCGTCACTTCCGCCGCTGAAGACCGCTCCCTGGCTTCCCTCTACGCCGAGGCAGGCGTGGAGGAATACTGGATCGTCCTCCCGGTCGAGCGACGGATCGAAATCTATCGCCGCCCGCAGGATGGGAGCTATCTTGATCGCGCCGTCATGGAAGGTGATACCGTTGTCACTTGCGATAGTCTTCCAACCATTCAAGTCCCACTCTCCGAGCTTTTCGACTAACCTTCTGCTTTCTACCTAAATGAAAAGTATCCATCGCATGTACCTTGGAACCACGCTGGCCGGAGTGCTCGCGCTCCTCGTCACCTCCGCCCATGCCGACACCTTTGGCAGCGGAGGAAATGCGTTCACCATCGACTTCGTGAATATCGGTAACGCGGGAAACGGGGATGATCTCGGTGCTGGCGGGGGCATCTACTTCACACCGTATGGCGGCGTGGGCTACGACTACCGGATGGGAGTGACGGAGGTGCCGCAGGATTGGATCACCAAGGCGACGAATCTCGGCCTGACCAACGTGACGGCAGGCGCGTGGGGAGCCAGCCAGCCGGCGGCGAATATGACATGGTATGAAGCGGCGGCGTTTGTGAACTTTCTGAATGTGAGCACGAGGCATCAGGCGGCGTATAATCTGAATGGAACCGCCACAGCCATGACGCTGTGGACGGCGGGGATGCGTGGGACAACGATCCAGGAGCCGGAGTAGACCTGAACCTGTATCGTCACAAGGATGCATACTACTTCCTACCGAGTGAGGATGAGTGGTACAAGTCTGCGTATCACAAGAACGATGGAGTGACGGCGAACTACTGGGACTACGCGATGGGGAGTAACAGCGTTCCCGATGGGATCGACTTTGTGGGGGACCTGGTATTTGACGCGGTGTTTTTTGATGGAGGCAACAATGCTCAACCCAATGGGGTGACGAGTCCCTACGGAACACTCGGGCAGAACGGGAACGTGTGGGAATGGGGCGAGACTCTCTTTGGAATGAGCAATATATTGTTCTCGAGTCGCACGATCCGGGGTGGTCCTTGGGGTACCACCGAGGTCGACCTGCGCTCCTCGGACCGCGAAGAAATCAATGCGGCGAACTCGAGCCGCAACGTTGGTTTCCGTATTGCGAGCGTCCCTGAACCTACGGCCAGCATGTTGATGATCGTATCAGGGATGATGCGGCCGATACGGAGACGCCGCGAGTCGGCCCTTTGATCTTTTCGGACTCGTTGCCAAGAACTTGGGAAGGAGTTTCCGTACGAGTTCCGCCTTTGCTACCGATCTGCAAGGACGATGCGCAGAATCTTTACATGACGATCGGCGAAGTCGTCCCAAAACGTGATGGCAAAGCGACCGCAAACGGTGACGCCTAAAGTCCGCCCACTTGCATCCCGATCGACAAACTCCACCCACGAGGTGGGAGATTCGAGCAACTCGGCGAATCGTTTCCGCAATTGCCTTCGTTCCGAAGGCTTGAGCGCGGCCAGGAAGTCATAGACTTCCAAGTCGAGAAGCAGCCGGTATTTCACTCCTCGCCGACTTCATCGAGAGCCCGCAGTTTTTCATCGAGTTGTTCCAAAGTCAGCCAGTTGGCCGGGGTGCGATCGTCGATTTTTCGAGCCATTTCCGCCCGGTCTTCATCGGTCAAATTCAAAGAAACGAGAAATCCCATGAGGTGCCGCCGTTCCGCTGGCGCGAGCGCGGCGGCTTCTTGTTTGACGTTTTCCAAACTCATGGAGCGAGCAAATCACGACTGAACGAGGGTTGCAACGGACCTTGTTCTGAATTCTCCCATGTTTTCGCCGCAGGCGGGAACCTGACGGCCCCGGCGCAAATGCTCGCCTCGGAAGGCGCCCTTTACGTTCTCAATACCGACGCCGCCAAGGTCGTCCGTTACCACATGGCCACGGGAGCCGCCATCGGTGGCCCGGACGACTTCATCGTGCCCGACACCAGGGGCCTCGCCAGCCCGCGCTACATGGCTTTTGCCCCGCCCGCCGATGCCGACGGCGACGGCCTCCCCGATGCCTGGGAGCACACCCACGGCCTCAGTTCCGCCAATCCCCTCGACGCCGCGCAAGACGCCGACGGCGACGGCCAGACCAATCTCGCCGAATACCAATCCGGCACCGACCCCCGCGACCCCGCCAGCACCCCCGGCGTGACCGCCCTGCAACGCGACGCCCAAGGCCTCCTCCTCACCTTCCGCACCGTCCCCGGCAGCTTCTACGTGCTGGAAGCCAAAACCGACCTCGCCAACCCCGCCGACCCGTGGATCACGATCGTCCCCAACATCATCGCCACCACCCGAACCGCCCAAGTCCGCGACCCCAACGCCGCCACCTTCACCCAGCGAAACTACTGCCTGCGCGTGACGGGGCAGCAGCAGTAAGGTGGATGGCGTCGCTCGTCGAGCCATGCCCCACACCGCCGAAGGCGCACCTTCTTAGAAATTTGGCGCTGCGCGCAGAGTTTTTCCCATGGCGCGACGGAGCGCGCCATCCACCTTTGCGCGTTGAGTCGCGCGATTCACTTTTGATAGACGGGGACGATATGAAATTGGTCTTCCTGACGGTTTTCTACTTCGGCGTGTTCATGACCGTCATCATCATGAACTCCATGGGTGGCCCGGAAGAGGCCTTGCGGATCGTGCATACCGACCCATCCGCCATCGTCATGGTCGCCATCGTCAATCTCGTGGCGGTGCACGGCGTTTATTTGTTTTGGAGAAATGCGCGCGGGACGCGATCGCTGGAAACGCCGGGCGGAGCGAGCATCAGCTTTGATCAAATGGTGTTTCGCCATCCGAAGATCGTCATGGTGCTGCTCGTCCTCACGGGAGTCTTCGCCATGCTGGGAGCGGGCGACGCAACGATGATTTCCACCATCGTAAAAAATCCGCCCGCCGCGCCTTTGGGCGCGGCCATCCTGCTCGCCATGGGAAATGTGGTCCTGTTTCGCGTCGCGACTCTCTACGAGAAAATGCGCTACTTTTGCGCCGCCGCGTTTATCGGCGGGTTCATCTGGCACTTCGTGTAGCAGCCGGACCCTGACAGAGCGGACACCACGCCGTCGTGCGTCCGCCGATCGTCGCGTGCTCCAGCGCCGTGCCGTGGCGCGGGCAGATGCCGGATTTGGTCCACCGCTGATGAATCAGCCAGTCGTCCGGCGGATCGCTCCAATCGACGCCGATGGTTTTCAGCGCCACGCGCGAAACGGCGCGCAACGTTTTCCAAAGTGTCCGAGCTTCTTCGGCATTGAGCGATCCACCGGGCGTGCGCGGATGGAACCGCGCCTGCCAGAGGATTTCGTCGGCCATCCAATTGCCGATGCCGGGAAAAAACTCCTGCATGAGCAGCAACGCTTTCAGCGGAGCGCGGCCTCGGCGGGCGAGGATGGCGCGCAGCGCTGCGAGCGTGAACTCGCGCGATGTAACCGCCGGAGGCAGCGATGTCCACCAGTCGGGCGCATCGTTTCCGCGATGAAACCGCACCCGCCCGAACATGCGCGGATCGCTGAAAACGAGCACCTGCCGCTTCTGCACGAGCACGAGATGATCGTGTTTCCCCGGCGCATAATCCGGTGCCTCGACGCACAGTTTTCCCGACATCCCGAGATGCACGCCGAGCCATCCACCTTTGGAAAAACGAAACACCATCTGCTTCCCACGCGTCTCGGAACCGAGCAGCGTCGCGCCGGACAAAGTGCGCCTGATTTCTACCGGATCGTTGCCACGGAAAATACGCTTCTTTTCATGCAACAACACCCGCAGGACGCGCTGGCGCAGACCGGCATCCCAGCGCGTGCGGAAATATTCGACCTCGGCGAGTTCAGGCATCGGTCAGTTCATTGCCTTGATGCGCGCCAGTCTGAAAGCGCAAACCCGCGTTCTCTTCGCCCTTCCGCCATAAAACATTCCCCGACATCCTCCGCGCATGAGTTTTCCCATGAAACCGCTACTCGCCGCCCTGCTGCTCTGCGCGTCCACGATCCTCCACGCCGCCGATCCCGATGGCTCCACGAATCTTCGCTCCGAAAAAGGCAAAATCCTCGACCGCGTTCGCGTCGGCGATCCGTTCGTTTTGCTGGAGCACGACAAAGCCAAACAACGCGGCTCGTGCGGCTGCCATCCGGGCTCGGCGGATACATTCACGAAAGCCGCATCCGGCCCATCACGAAAGAACAGGCCGATCGCGCGCAGGCCGGGGCGCGGGTCGTCGCGAATCCGCTCGTTTTCAGCAACACGCAGACCGAGTTCACCGTCACGAATAATCTCACCTTCACCAACCCCGCTGCGAAAACGCTCAGCGGTGTCTCCGACCTCCTGAACACCTCGACCGCGATCACCAGCGTCGCGGGCACTTTCCTCGGGCAAAATACCACGAGCATCAATGTGAACGCCGGGACGCTCATCCTCGGCGCGGCGGTGAACAACGGCTTCCGCATGGACGGCGCGATCAACGTCGCCAGCGGCGCGACCTTGCAAATGATCTCGAACAGCCCCGTGAAACTCGGCCCCACCAATCTGAACGGCGGCACGCTCATCGCCGCGAACGGCATCGCCGTCCCCACCGGCCTCGCGCTCACCGCGACCGGTACCATCCAGGGCCGCGTGTCTTCGGAAGCGGGCTCGCTGATCGAGGCCACCGGCGTGCTTACCATCGGCGATGCCACCAGCTTCGGCGGATTTTTCTCGAATGGCGAACTCCGCGAAATGGCGCAAGGCGTGACCCTGCTCGATAAAAAACCAGGCCGTGCTCGGCAGCCTCACCGAAGTCGGCACCGTCTCGCTCCCCAGCCTGCTCACGGCGGCGAACGGCGTCTTCGTCGATTTCGGACGCGCTATCACCGGCTACGGCATCGTCGCGGGAAATAACGCGCTGGCCGACGCCACGATCATCAACGGCGACGCCGCCGGAAATTCCAACGTGCAGCCGCTCGACTTCACCGGCTACGTGAAAGGGCTTGGCACCTTTACCGATGTCACCTTCAGCGGCACCTTCTCGCCCGGCCTCAGCCCGGCGATCGTGCCGTTGAACAACGTGACCTTCGGCCCTTCGAGCACGCTGCTCATGGAAATCGGCGGTACCCTCGGTCTGAACGGTCTGCTCGATGTCGATCTCATCAACGGCTTCAACCCCGTGCTCGGCGATTTCTTCAACATCCTCGACGGCACCACCAGCGGCGCGTTCAGCAGTTTCAGCTTCCCCGCGCTCAGCCCCGGCCTCACGTGGGATACGAGCGATCTCTACACCGTGGGAAATCTGAAAATCGTCCCCGAGCCCACCACCAGCCTGCTCCTGCTCGCCGGAGTCGGCGCGTTACTCCGTCGCCGTCACTGAGGAAAACCGCGCCACTGCGGGGAAAAAATGGACCGCCCAGCCAACGGCTCCGTCACACCCACGCCGCGAATCTCGCGGATTGATGCTTGATCGGCAGCCGGTTTAGGCGCGCAATAGAACCTTCTCCCAAATGACCACTACGCTACCGATCGTCAGCGCGGTCCTCCGCAGGGCGGGCGCGATCCTTGTTGCGACGCTTCTCGTTTCCTTTGCGCCGTCCGATGCGGCGGAGCGCCGCCTCTCATCCGCCGACCGCAGGGTCGAGGCGGGGGCGGCTGCTTTTCAGCGGGGCGCATTTGAATCCGCGGTCGCCGAGTGGAAATCCGCGGCCGAGTCCTTTCAGCGAAAGCGCGAGACACCGGCGCTGATCGACACGCTCGCGCAACTCGCCAGCGCGTATCACGCGCTCGGCCAGCACCGCCTCGCGGTCGAGGTGCTCGACGAGGCGGTGGCGCTCGCGCGTGAATCGAGTGATCGCCCGCGGCTCATCAGTGCGCTCTCGAGCCTCGGCGCGATCAACACATTTTCCCGCGAAGCCGGCGACGCGGAAAAAACTTTGCGCGAAGCGCTCGCCCTCGCGCGCAAGGAAGGCGATGCCGCCGCGCTCGGCTCGGTGCAGAACAACCTCGGCAATCTGCTTGCCGCGCAGGAAAGATTTAGCGAAGCGCGCGCCGCCTATCGCGAGGCCATCGCGCACACGAGCGGCGCGGCCGCCGCGAAGGCCCGCGTGAACCTCGCCCGGATGGCCGTCGCGAGCGGCGACTTCGCACAGGCGCGCACACTCAACACCGCCGCCATCCAGGCCGCGCAAAGCCTGCCGGATTCGCACGACAAAGCTTTCGCGCTGCTCCGCGCTGGCCAGACGTGGGAGGAGCTTTTCGAGAATGCTCCCGCGCACGAACAGCGCCGCCGCCTCGACGCGCTGCACGCTTACCAGCAGGCCGCGCGCGCCGCCGAGGTGACCGGCGACGACCGCGCGCTGTCGTTCGCGCTGGGCTATACGGGCCGCCTTTACGAGCAGGAAAAAAAGTTTGCGGAAGCCATGCGGCTCACGAACCGCGCGCTTTTTCTCGCGCAGAAAATCCAATCGCAAGACGTGCTCTACCAGTGGGAATGGCAGATGGGCCGCATCCTCCGCGCGCAGGGTCGGCGCGACGATGCCATCGCGGCCTGCCAGCGCGCCGTCGAGTTGCTGAAAAACATCCGCACCGATCTCTCGACGCGCCTCGGCAACAGCAATGCGCGCTCGTCGTTCCGCGAAAAGGCGGGCGGCGTGTATTTCGATCTCGCCGATCTCCTGCTCCAGCGCGCGGACGATCTCACCGATGAAGCGGCGCTGCGCGATTGCCTGATCGAGGCGCGCGACGCCTGCGAGCAGCTCAAGACCGTCGAGCTCGAGGATTATTTCCAGGACGATTGCGTGAACCTTTTGAAAAAGAAGCGCGAGACGATCGAGGACATTCTCCAGTCAAAAGGCTCCGCAAAAGAGCAGGACAAGGATGGTCGCAATGCCGCATTGGAAAAGGCCACGCGCACCACGGCGGTCGTCTATATCATCCCGCTGCACGATCGCACCGAGACGCTCATCAGCCTGCCCGGCGGGCTGCGCCGCGTGAAGTCGCGCGCCACCGTCGCGCAGATCACGGAGACGGTGCGCGCATTCCGCGAGCATCTCGAAAAACGCACCACCAGCGAATACCTCGCGGAATCGTGGCAGCTCTACGACTGGCTGATCCGCCCGCTCGAAACGCTGCTCGAACAAAACAAAATCGACACGCTCGTCTTCGTGCCGGACGGCGCGCTGCGCACGATCCCGATGGCCGCGCTGAATGACCGCCAGAATTTCCTCATCGAGAAATACTCCATCGCCATCACGCCGGGCCTCACGCTCATGGAGCCGCGGCCGATCGCGCGCACGAATATGACCGTGATGGCCAGCGGCCTTTCCGATTCCGTGCAGGGCTACCAGGCGCTGCCATTCGTGGTGGCGGAGATGAACCGGCTCAAGGAACTCTTCAATCCGGACATCATTATGAATCGCGATTTCGCGCCGGAGCGACTGGTGAAGGAATTCGCCGCGCGCCCGTACTCGATCGTCCACATCGCGTCGCACGGCGAGTTCAGCAGCGATGTCAAAAAGACCTTCGTGCTCACCTACAATTCGCGCTTCACGCTCGACGCCCTCGAGAAACTGCTCAGCCCGACGCTGCTTCGCAAAGATCCCGTCGAGATGCTCACGCTCAGCGCCTGCCAGACCGCCGCGGGCGACGATCGCGCGGCGCTCGGGCTCGGCGGTATCGCGGTGAAAGCGGGCGCGCGCAGTGCCTTCGCGACGCTTTGGAATGTGAACGACCAGGCCTCGACAACGCTCGTCGGTGATTTCTACACGACGCTGCGCGACCAGCCGCAAATGTCGAAAGCGCAGGCGCTCCGCAAAGCGCAGGTGGCGCTGCTGAAGGATGAACGCTTCAGCCATCCGTGCCTCTGGGCGCCGTATCTCATCATCGGCAACTGGCTGTGAAAACGGGTGTGATTCAAAGTGGCGACAGCGCAAAAAATCGTGCTCGTCCTCCTACTCGTCCACGAAAAACGCGGCACCTTCGAGGACGAGGACGAGTAGGAGTAGGAGGACGAGTCGCCGACCCTTGCCTGTGAAGCGGCTTCGCAAGGCGCTCCAGCGCCCGTGGGTCGCCTGCATCGTCATCAGCCTGCTCGTCCTCGGCGCGATCCTCGGCGTGCGCGCGGCGGGCTTGCTCCAGGGCCAGGAACTCGATGCCTATGACCATTTCATCGGCTGGCGCTCGGACCCGGACGCGAAGGACGACCGCATCGCCATCGTCGGCATGACCGAGGACGACCTCAAAAAATACGGTTACCCGCTCGACGACGCGAAGCTCGCGGAAGTGCTCGAAGCTCTCGACCGCCGCGAACCCTGCGTGATCGGCTTCGACCTTTATCGCGACCTGCCCGAGCCGCGCACCGGTGAGCTTTACCCACAACTGGAAGCGGCCCTGAAAAAACTCGAGCGTGTCATCGTCATCGAGCGCGTCGGCTACTTCGGATTGCCGCCGGCGCTCGCGGATGGACCCGAGCACCGGGTCGCGGCCAACAACCTTGCAAAGGACTACGCCATCGACGGCTACTACCGGCGCATGCCGCTCGCGATCCAACGGGATGTGGAAGGGAACCGGATCGACCCGTCGAAGAAAAGTTTAAGCCTCGCCGTCACGCTGGCTTATCTCGATGCGCACGGCGTGGACTACGCAGCGGTGCCGGATCCGGACAGCACTCGCGACGATCCGCTCACGCTCCTGCGGCTCGGCACGACAATCTTCCCGCGCCTCACCGCGAACGCGGGCGGTTACGTCGGCCTGCGTGTTTTCGACTACGAATACCTTCTCGATTTCAAAGGCCCGCGCCGCTTCGGGCCGCGCGAATCCACCGTGGAAAAAACCGAGGACTCGCCCATTGGCCGGATCCGGCAGCGCATTCACGACTACAGCTTCGGCGATGTCATCGAGGGCCGCATCCCGCCCGATGCCCTGCGCGACAAGATCGTATTCGTCGCGACGGTGATGCCGAGCATCAAGGACAGCAACCCGACGCCGATCGACGACAACCTGCGCGGCGTGGTGCAGCACGCGATGGCCGTGAATCAACTTTTGCGCGCCGCGCTCGACGGCGAGAAACCGATGACGTGGTGGCCGGAATGGGCCGAAGTCGCGTGGATCGCAGCGGCCACGCTGCTCGGCGGCGCGCTTGGCGTGTGGTTCCGTTCGCCGTGGAAACTCGCGCCCGCGCTGCTGCTGCTCCTCGGCGGCATCCACGGGGCCGGCTGGCTCATGTTTCGGGACGCCGGCACATGGATCCTCGTCGTCGCGCCCGCGCTCGGCAGCTTCATTGCCGCGACTTTTGTCACCTCCTTCATCGCCTATCTCGAACTCACCGAACGCGGCGCGATGCAGACCATTTTTTCCCGGCACGTCTCCTCGAAAGTCGTCGATGAACTCTGGGCAAATCGTGACGCCTTTCTCGAAGGCAACCGGCTGCGCCCTTCCCGGCTCACCGCCACCGTGCTCTTCACCGACCTCAAGGGTTTCTCCACGACCTCGGAAAAAATGGACCCCGCGACGCTGCTCGACTGGATGAACCGCTACATGGACGCCGTCGCGCGCCACGTCGATGCGCACAATGGCATGGTCAACAAATTCATCGGCGACGCCATCATGGCCGTCTTCGGCGCGCCCATCCCGAGCAGCGGCGAAGAAGCCATCGACCGCGACGCGGACAACGCCGTGCAGTGCGCGCTGGCGATGGAGAAAACGCTCATCGCGCTCAACGAGGAATGGCGCGCCGAGGGTCTGCCGACCACGGAAATGCGCGTCGGCATTTACACCGGCGGCCTCGTCGCCGGCAGCCTCGGCACCACCGACCGCATGGAATTCACCGTGCTCGGCGACACCGTGAACACCGCCGCGCGGCTCGAAAGCGCGGGCAAGGAAGCCACCGGCCCGGACATGCCGCAAAGCCCCTGCATCATCCTCGTCGGCCAGACGACATTCGAGCGGCTGCACGGTCGCTACCGCACGCTTCCGCTCGGAGCTATGACCTTGAAGGGAAAAGCCGAAAAGATTAGCGTCCATCGAGTCATCGGTTTGGCTCAGCCAAAATCATCCATATGAAAACGTCCGCATTGCTCCATTCACTCATCGGCGCCGCGCTCCTCCACACCGCCGCTCCCATCGCCACCAGCCAGGAAAAATCCGAGCCCGCCGCTTCGCCAACAAAGGCTCCCGCGGCTCCCGCGGTGCCCGTCCCCGCCGCACCCGCGCCCGCAAAACGCAAAACGCTCAACTTCACCGCTCCAAAAAATGCCGGTCCCACCGGCCCGCGCGTCGATGGCGACGGAGGTTCGCGTACCGGCGGGGAAAAACTTCCCTACATCTGCGTGCTCTCGCCAAAACAAATCGCGCTCACCACGCAGGCGCAGCCCGCGCTGTTCTGGTTTCAAACGGAGCCATCGAACGCCGGCTTTGAACTCACCGTCACCGAGCCCAAAAAAGCCGAGCCGCTGCTCAGCCTCAAAGGCAGCGAAAAGCAAGCCGGCGGCACGCACAGCGTCTCGCTCGCGAAAAACAAAGTCACCCTCACCCCAAACGTCAGCTACCAGTGGAGCATCGCGCTCGTGCCCGACCCGAAGAACCGCTCGAAGGATCTCATCGCCAGCGGCTACGTGAAGCGCATCGAAGCACCCGCCGACCTCACCGCGCAGCTCGCAAAAACCCCCGCGCAAGCGGACCGCGCCGCGCTCTACGCGCAAGCCGGATACTGGTACGACGCGCTGCAATCCATCTCGCTCGCGATCGGCGAAGCCGCGAAAAAGAAGGACACGGCTGCCGTCGGTGAGCTGAAAAGATTACGCGCCTCGCTCCTGGAGCAAGGCGACCTCAAACAAGCCGCCGCCGCCGATCGGAAATAACAAGGAGCGGCGATTTCCGAATCGCCGACCCAAACGATCGCGCCGAGCGCCCATCTTCCCCGGTAGCCGCGTCGCACCCGCCACCTTTCCGCGATCATCTGCCGCTCCGCGTGTTTGCTGGGTCAGCGGTTCGGAGACCGCCGCTCCTTGATGCACTCCCCGCTCAAAACGCGCTGATACTCACGCTGAAGTGCAGCCCGTAATCCTGCGCGTTGTCCCCGCTTTTCACCGTATTCCCCTGGTTCAACGCATAGCCCCAGTAGAGCTGCGCGCTCACTCGTTTCGTCGGCGTAAAAATCACCCCAGCACCCACGCTCGACAAAATTTCCAGCCGGTCATCGCCGCCGCCTTTCGGCTTCGCGCCGATGTATTCCTTGCGATCCCAGCCCGCCCCGAAATCGAAGAACGGCGCGAACGTCAAGATCGGCTCCTTCAACTTGTTTTTCCAAACCGGCACACGCACCTCCAGCGAACCGAACACCCCGTTGTCGCGCAGGATTTGATTTTCCCGATACCCCCGCACGCTCTGCGCGCCGCCGAGACTGTATTGCTCCAGCGAAAGCAGCGGATCGTTCGCGAACTGCGCATTGATCCGCACGACCGCGAGATTCTCCGTCTCGAAAAGACGGCGCACATATTGCGCCTGCCCGAGCCACGAAAAGAACTGCCCGTCCGGCAGCTTCCGCACGCCATCCGTCGAGCCGATGCCGCCGCCGAGCCCGTTCGCGTGACGCGTCGCGCCAAATTCATTGATCCCGAGATTGAACGTCGAGCGCACCGCCAGCACATGCTTCTGGCTGCGGTTCACAAACTCGAGCGCCAGCCGCAGCACGAATACTTCCGTCTCCCCATCGACCGCACCCGCCGACAACGTGAACGGACGCCCGAGCAGAAAGCTGCTGCTCTTCCGCTTATCCGCCGTCACCGACACCGCAAATTCATTCGTCAGGCTTTCGTACAACGGCTGCCGCAGCGTCACGCCGTACTGCTCCGACTCGCTCGTGATATCGAGCGGCTGAAACTGCTCCTCGACGATCGCCGCATCATTCCGGCTCGCGTGAAATTCCAGCGTCGTGTGCCACGGCGAAATCGGAATCCGGTAGGAACCCTCAATGTTCTCATCCCCGCTCGCCTCCCAGCTCTCCACCGTCTCCGAAGTCGTGTGCAGGATTCCGTAACGCAGCGAAATCGGATCGTTGTGCCCCGTCAGATTCAGCACCGACGCATTCACCTCGAGAATCTCCGCGCCCACGCTCGGCGGACGGCGATTGCTAAAATCCAGGCTCAAGCGGAACGGCTGATTCTCCTGCACGCTCACCTTCAACATACTCTCGCCCGGCTTCACCCCTGGCATCAGCTCCGCATTGATCTGCCGGATATTCGGATTTTCCCGCAGCAATTGCAGCCGCTCCTTCATCCGGTTGAAATTCAGCGGCGTCCCCGCGCTGCGCCGCATTTCATGCCGCAGCCACCACGCGCGAAACCACCAATTCCCGCTCATCTCGATGTCCGTCAGCCGCCCCTCGACGATCTTGAAAACGATGATCCCATCCTTCAAATCCTGATCCGGCAGCGTCGCCCCCGAGTTGATAAATCCACGCTCCACGTAATGCACCGTAATCGCCTGCCGCGCCTCCTCGAGTTCCGCGCCCGTGATCTCGCGCCCCGCAAAACGCGCCACCAACTTCTCCAGTTCGCGATCGGAAAAAACCGTGTTCCCCTCAAACCGAAACCGTTTCACCTGCACGCGCAGCGCCGACTCCAGCGTCCCCGTATCCGCAAACCCCGGCGCGACCGGCGGCAGCACCGGCTCGATCTCCGCCGGCTCGAGCCTCAGTTTGTAAGGCAGTAGTTTTCCGCGCCTCACACCCGTCCCGCCCGCAGTCGCCGGCAACTGCGGCGTCAGCACGATCTCCTCACCCGGCAGCAGCGACGGCTCCTCGACTCCCGCCGGCAAAGGATTCGCCGGCAGCACCTCCAGATTCGGCGTCTGCTGCGCCCGCGCCAACCCCACGCCCGCAAGGATCGTCATAACGAGTGTCGCAGCGATCGGCAGAATCCTTCTGTCAAGTAAAAATCGATGGGCGGGGAAGAGCACGTCGAAAATGAAAACAGATTTCAACGGGCAACGCGCGCTTTTTCTCGCTCTTTCCCCGTGCTCGGAGGGGTATCGGCGAGCGGCTCGTCGGGAGTGAGCGAGATACCTCCGCGGCCGATCACGAGAAAGCTGCTGAATTCCAAGCCGAGCCGCCGCGCGCATTGCTCGCGAAGTTGCGTCGAGGCATCGACGAGCGAAGCGGTAAAGCCCTCGACAGCATTCGAGAGGTCCAACTCCGGCGCCCGGATGAGCAGCGCACCTTGCAAGCCCACTTCGGAGGAGGCAGTGATTCGGCTGTCGGCGGATTGCCGCACGAAATCGGAGACTATGACAAAATCGCCCGGGTCGCCCAGCACGCCGGTTGCGGGAAAATTCAGGGTGATGAGCCCGCCGTCGCCAGCCACGGCATTCGCAGTGATGAGTCCCGCATCGAGCCCGAGCGCGCTGGCGTCGATTGTGATGTTTCCTCCGCTGCCGCCCGCTTCGGCAATGATGCCGCTTCTCTTCAACTCGATCCGCTTCGGGGTGCGAATCGCGATTTGTCCTGCATCGCCAAGGGATGCCTGGACTGTAATGGAGCTGTCCTCCAGCCGCACGCTGCCGCCCGCGCGCACGTCGATCAGGCCGGCGTTACTTTGACTGGAAGTGGTTGCAACGCTGCTCCCATCGCGAAGCAGCAGCGAACCTCCGACCCTAAATCGAATGCCGCCCGCAATGCCGGAGCCCGAAGCCGAGGTGTTGATGGATGCGCGGTTTTTCAGCGCGAGGTTTTCCGCCTTGATGTCAATGTCCCCACCTTTCCCCGCGCCTGCGGTGCGCGCGGAAATTTTACCGCCCTGTGTGAGCGCGACTTGTCCGGCGTCGATCTTGATGCTGCCGCCATCTCCAGAGGTGGCAATGCGGCTATCGGCGAAGATGCCGGTGGGCGCGCTGCCTCCGCGGATATTCAGGGCCTTGGCGTTCACGAGCACGTCGCCGCCTTTTCCCGAGCCGGTCGTCGAGGCCATGATCGCGCTACCGGGCTGGAGTGAGAGCAGGTCCGCGGTGAGCGAAACAGCCCCGCCCTGGCCGGAGCCGGAAGTGCTGGCGGCAATCTGGCCACCGGCATTGAGGGCGATCTCCCCGGCATGAATGGCAATGCCGCCGCCGCGTTGTGCGCTGGCGGTAATTGCGGAGATGGTGCCGCCCGTGAGCACGACTTCGGCGGCATTCAAAGTGATGCTGCCGCCGACGCCAGAGCGCGCGGTTTGGCTATCCGCAATGATGCCCGTCTGCGGCGTGCCGCGACCATCGATCGTGACCCGCTGCGCGGTAAGCTGCAGATTGCCACCGTGGCCAGCGCCCGCCGTGGATGCGTTGATCAAGCCGCCGCGCGAGATCGTGAGATCGCGGGTCTGGAGCGTGACACTGCCGCTGTCTCCGCGGCCAAAAGTTTGCACCGAGATCGCGCCGCCGCGCCGGATGTCCAGCGTCTCGCTTTGCACGGAGACGCTGCCGCCAGCTGCCGACGCCCCCTTTTCGGAGCTGGCAAAAATGCCGCCGCCGAAGGGCGCTCCTTCGCCGTCGATCAGGAGGTTTGGGGCGTTCACCGAAACGCTGCCGCCCGCTCCGGCGGCAAAGGTGCTCGCGGAAATATACGCGCCACTGCGCAGGGTCAGTTCCGCGGCGTTGACCTGCACCGCGCCGCCTGCGCCGGGACCGGTGGTGCGCGCGGTGATAAGCCCGCCATCGCGTAACGTGAGGCTGCCAAACTGCGCGTCGATATTCCCGCCCCGTCCCGTCCCGTCGCGCCCTTCCACGCTCGCGGCGAGGCCAGCGAAAAGAATCGTCGCACCATCTGGCCCGAACAACTTGATGGGGCGCGCGTGCGTGAACTCGGCTTCGTCGGCCCGCACGATCAGATTGCCCGCGCGGCCCGAGCCAAGGGTGGACGCGGCGATGCCCGCGCCGTCGAGGATGCCCAGTTTCCCGGCCTCGACGTGGATCGACCCGCCCTTGCCGCCGCGCAGCGTGGGCGGCAATTTTTCAGAAATCGCCGCCGCAAACACGCCGGTGAAACGCGAACTCCCGCGTCCGTCAATGGTGAAGCGCTCCGCCGAAATTCGCACCGGGCCGGCATCCGCAGGACCCTGCGTGCTGGTCGAGACGAGCATCCCGGACGCGATCGTGAGGTCGCCCGTCCGCAGCGTCACGGCCCCTGCCTGCCCGGCGTTTTTCACGACCGAAAACGAATTGGCAAAGATGCCGACATTGTCGGCCAGATTATTCACGAGCGGCGGCAGGTTCCCGCCAAGTAGCGAGATGGAATCCTTCGCGACGACGCGCACATCGCCACCGCGCCCGGATGAAAACGTGGAGGCGGAAATGACGACGTTGTCGCGCATCGTGAAGGTGTCCGCCGCGATGTCGATGCTCCCGCCTTTTCCATGCGCCGCCGCCGCATCGGCCCCGGCGTCCGAAGTCGCGAAAATGCCTGGTGCCCCCAGCCCAGCCGCTACGCCCTTGAGATTCACTCGATTCGCCCGGACGATGACATTCCCACCCGCGCCTGCGCCCGAGGTGCTCGCGGAGATGACAGCGCGATCCTTCAAGTCGAACGAAACCGCGTCGATCGTGATGCTACCGCCTTCCCCCGCGCCCGACGTGGTGGCCGCAATCGACGAATTGCCGAACAACTCGACGCTCTTCGCGAACTCGCTGCTGCCGCGCGCTTCGAGGGTAATATCGCCGGCCAGTCCGGTGCCGCTGGTGCTGGCATTGATCCGGCCATCGGAAAGCACGATCATCGGCGAGCGGATGCCGATGCGCGGGCGCAGCTCGGGCTTCGCCACGGTACCCACCGTTGCGGTGACGCGCGCACCACCGTAGAGAAAAAAGCCGCCGCTTGCGGTAATGTCGATTCTGCCAGCGTTGCCCAAGCCTGTGCTCTCGCTGGAAATGGCGGCATCGAAATCGACGCTGATGATTTCGCCCGTGAGCGAAATCGAGCCCGCCGAACCGGTGCCGGTAGTGGCCGCGGTGACCGTCGAATTAGTGCCAGCGATGAGGATGGAGGGTGCGGAAACATCAATGTTCGGTATGTGCAGTTGGGTGGTCGCTACGTCACCGAGCGTCGCGGTGATTTTGCCGCCGCTGAACAAAGAAACTGCATCGCTCGCGGAGACGGTGATGCTGCCAGCATTGCCTAAGCCCACGCTTCGAGTGGAGATGCTAGCGCTTTCGGTCAGCGTCAGGCGGTTGAGATTCAGATCGATCGTTCCACCCAAGCCGGAGCCAAACGTTTCCGCGGAAATGCCGACCTGCGCGGCACCTTCGCCAGCAATGTTCAGATCGCCCGCTCGAATATGAATGACCCCGCCGTTGCCGGCGTTTTCGAGCGCGAGCGTTTCCGTGCTGATGCCAGCGTTTGCGCCAGAAATACTAATTGCGCTGGCATCGATTGACACCGAGCCGCCATTGCCAGACCCCTGCGATGCCGCGGTGATCGTCGCGCCAGCAGCGAGTTGGAGCGTGCCGTCGATGCTAATCTGCACTTCGCCTCCGGGGCCGCCGTTGACCGGCTGTGTGGTCTGGGCGCTGACTGCTGAGCCAAGTCCGGTGGCAAAAAATTCCCCCGCCACGATGCTGAGATCGCCACCGCGGCCGCTGCCGTTCGTGGCCGTGCTCAGGCGCGCGCCATCAGCGAGTTCGAGGCGACCCTCTACAGCCAGTGAAAGATCACCCGCGTTTCCGTCGGCACCGGTCTGCGTGGTGATGCCAGTGAGGCGCCCGGTGGCACCGGGAGAGACACGCAGAGTGTCGGCGGCAATTGCGATGTCGCCCCCGTTGCCGGGGCCAAAACTGTTGGCGGTGATATTGCCGCCGTCGAGCACTTCGACCGCGCCACCGATATTGAAATGCAAATCGCCCCCTCGACTAGCGAGGGGCAGTTTCCCAAGCGTTTGGCCGGTGATGCCCGAATCTTTCCCGCTGACGGTGAGACTGCCGGCGTCTAACTGGAGATCGCCACTGGAACCGGGACCGCTGGTGGTCAGCGAAATGAGAGCGCCGTCCAGCACTTCCACCGCACCGGTGATGGCGAGGAAAACATTGGCACCCGCTCCGCCCGCGATGGGGTTCGAAGTTTCCGCGCCGATGCCGGATCGGGCCGTCCCCTGCCGGCCCGAAAGCTTGAGACTGTCGGCGCTCAAGTAGAGATCGCCACCGCTCGCCAGTCCATTGGCGGTGCGGGTGATTTGGCTGCCGGAGAGCACCTGCACCGCACCGGAGATCGTCAGGCGGATCGCGCCGCCGAGTCCCGTCGCGGTTGATCCGAACGCATTCGCGCCAATGCTGCTGCGATCCATCAGCGTGACCGCTGCGGCCTGCACGGTGAGATCGCCTCCCGGCCCTGAGCCCTGCGTTTCGGAGAGGATTGAGGCGCGGGCCAATGTGATCGCGCCGCCAGCTTCGATCGTGAGTTTGCCGCCCACTCCGCTGGCACCGGACACTACGGTGCTGCCGATTTGCGAGTTGGTACTCATTGCCAGCGAACCCGCCGCGACCGCGATGTTGCCTCCGTGCGACGCACCCGCGGTGCTTGTCTGAATGGTGGCCCCATCAAGCAGACTAAGCGCGCCCGTTACGGCCAGCGAAACGTCGCCGCCAGGTCCGCTGGCGGTGGCATCGGTGGCCGTGACGATGCCCGCCGAATCGCCCAAAGCGAGCCGCGGATCGCCTTTGAGTTCCACACTTCCCGCAGTGATCACCACCGCGCCTCCTGCGCCAGTCCTTTCGACGACAGAGGCAATTTTCGAATCGTTTTGAATTTGGAGAGCACCGGAAATATTGAGCCGCACCGCTCCCCCGGCACCACCGCCCTGGCTGCTGGTTAAAATAGAAGAGCCTGTCACGAGGGAAATACTGTCGGCGATGATGTCGAGCGTGACGCCAGTCGCACCTCCCGTACTCGAGGTCTGAATCTGCCCGCCACCACTCATGCTGATCCGGGGCGTCCGAAGCTCGGCCCGGCCCGCGCGGCCCGCAGACGCCGCGGTAAAAAAATTGATCGAGCCCCCGGTATTCAAGCGCAGGCTCGGCGTGGCAATGCGGAGGACCGTGGCATCCTGCAAATCCGTATCTCCCGTGATGGAAAGCGCCGTGTCGGAGGCGAGGGTCACAAGCTCCCGCGTTTCGATGTCGATCCCGTCGCCGCGGCTGCCGTCCACCGTCCGCACCTGGATCTGGGCCCGATTCGCCACGAGGCGTCCCGCGCGAATGACCAAACGCCCGCCGCCCGGGTTGCCGACGTTCGCGCCACTGAAACGGTTGGCATCCGCCACCGTGGTGATATTGCCAAGGGTGGAGAATCCGGCGGTTCCTGCCGTGGCGCGACGATCGCGGATATCCAGCGCCATCGTCCCGCCCGAACGGACGCTCGCGAGATGAAGGGTTCCGCCCGGCACCGCGAGACTCCCGCCTTCGCGCAGAGTGATGTCGCCTCCGAGCAGCGCCAGATTGTTCCCCGTTTTCACATTGAGAAAAGACCCGCGCACGGTGATCGCCGCAGGAGTTGGTCCGAGAAAGCCAAAGGCCGAAACCGGCGCGCTGGTGAGAACGTCATCCGCCGGTCGCGTCGCATCGAAACGGCCCTGCTGACCGAGCGCCACGGAGTTCGCCGTCGTGGCGACGAACGATCCGCCCACGTTGAGCGTGGCGTTCGGGCCGAAGAGGATGCCGCTCGGATTGATCAAAAAAAGGTTCGCGCCGGCGATGGTCGAATTGATCCGACCGTCGATCGCCGACGCCGCGCCCCCGGTGACGCGGGCGAGCACGTTGGCAATATCGGCCGGGCCGCTAAACGTGGCGGACTCGCCCGCCACCAAATCGAAGCGCGAAAAACTGTGGAAGAGATTGGCCCCCGCTCGCGTGCCGAACGTGTGAGGGATCGGAAAATCCTGGCCGACCTTGCCGATCGCCCCAGCCGCGCCAGTCGTACCGTCGGTCGCGAGGTCCGCGAAGATCGCTCTGCCGTCGAACACAACAGCAGCCAGCAGCCAGAGCAACGCGGTGGGAGATCGCCGCTTTCGAGACAGCGTTCGATTCACGGGATTCACAGGAAGTGGGATAGCCGACAGGCCCCTCTCTTCACAAGGAAAAGTGCGGTCTCTTTACCGGAAAGCGAATTGACTCGCCGCAGCCAGATTGATATTTGCAGCGTCATGTCGGATTCACCACGACTCAAAACGACCGCTCTTCGGTCGGTCCAAGGGTGGTTGGTCATCGCGCTGTGCGCGGCACAGGCTCCCGCCAGGGCCGCGGTCTTGGCGGAATACCGCGTGGCGCTGACCCAAAACGCCGCCACGGAACTCCCGCCCGCCGTCGTCGCCAGCGGCGTCACGGCCTCGGCCGTGCAACCCGTGGGAGGGCTGACGGCCTTCGGCATCAACCAAAGCCCGATCGTCCTTTTCGGCGGAAGTTTCTGGCCCGCGGATGCCTTCGGTACCCAGGCATTCGAGATCACGGTGGTGCCGACGGGAGGTGCCATGCTGCACCTCGATTCTTTGAATATCCGGATGTATTCGGCTCCACCCATGACCTTCCGCCTCGCGGCGAGCAACGATGGCTTCCTCAGTACGCTGGATCAAGAATTCAGCATCGCTTCGGAATCCGAACTCTCGGTTTCGCTCTCGCTCGCCGCGTTACCCACTACGGGCCAGCCACTGAGCCTCCGTTTATTCGGCTACTACGACTCGGAATGGCTAGATGCGGTAATCGCAGGTTTCGTGGACAGCGGCGGCTGGGGTATTCGCGTCAATGGTACAATTCTGAATTCCATCGTCTGGGACGGCGGCGGAACAAACAACGCGTGGTCCACCGCGGCCAACTGGAACAACGACATCGCACCGCTGAACGACGGCACAGCGAATCTTGTCTTCGGAGGCAATGTGCGGCTGACGCCCAGCGTCGATACAACCCGGAATGTCGCCTCGATCGCTTTCAACAATACCGCTGGCACATTCACAATCGGCGGTCCGCGGAGCCTGACCATCGGTTCCGGCGGCATCACCAACAACGACGCTGACCTGCAGACCATCACGGCGAACGTGACGCTTAGCGCCAGCCAGACTTTCACCGCGATAGCGGGCGATCTTTCCCTGAATAACGTGAATATCGGCTCCAACGCGCTGACCGTCACCGGCGCTCATCGTGTGAAACTCGGCGATCTTATCGGGACGGGAACGATCACAAAAACTGGCGCGGGAATTCTGGAGTTTGCCGGCAGCGTCGGCGATGGCGATATCGTGGTGAACGCGAATGGCGGCGTGACGGTGTTTAGCGAAAGCCAGACGCTCTCCGAGCTGAACATCGGCACCGGCGCAACGGTGACGCTGGCTGCGCCGGCGAACTCGCTCCTGCCAGTGCCCGAACCGGCGGCGGCGAGCCTGCTTTTGAGCGGTGCGCTGGCGCTGTGCGGGAGACGGCGTAGCCGACGGCAGCTCACCGGCCCGTCGCGCTCAATGGCGGTTTTGCGCGTTGCCGTGAAGCGAGAGGGCTGAGGTCGGCGAGGGGCTCGTCGGGGGCGAGCGAGATGCCGCCGCGGCCGATGACGAGGAGGCTGCTGAAATCGAGCCCGAGCCGTCGCGCGCACTGCTCGCGCAGTTGCGTGGCGACATCGACCAGCGTGCCGGGGAGGATGACGAGGCCGGCGGCGAGGTCGAGTTCGGGCGCGGCGATTTCCACGATGCCGGCGGTCGTGCCGGTCGCGGTGAGGACGCTTTCGGATGAGAAAAAATTGTCGGCCACCAGCAGGATGTTTCCTCCGCGCCCGAGGGCCGCGTTGGCGCTGATCGTGCCGTGGTCGAGAATGATGAAGATCGGATCGACGGTGATGTTTCCGCCCGTCCCCGCGCTGCCGCCACCCAGCTCCGAGCCGGCGGTGGCGGCGAGGGTGCTGTGGTCGAGGTAGAAAAGGTCGCGCGCTGAAATGACGATGCTGCCGCCATTCGTGCCGGCGGAGGCGATGACGCTCGCGCCGCCGTGCAACTCGACGCGCCGACCGCTGAGCGTGATCGAGCCCGCGTCACCGGTCTGGGAAAAGACGGTGATCAGGCTGGCGTCGTCCAGCGTCACGGCGTCGCGCGCGGCGATCGCGATGGAACCGGCATTGCCCGTCGCCGCGTTGGCGCTGGAGATCACGGCGCTCCCGGTCATCGCGAGGCTGCCGGTTTTCAAGACCACGCTGCCCGCGGGGGCGCTGGTGTTGGATTGCGCGATGATTCCGCCATCAACGAGCGAGTCGGCATTTCCGCGGAGCGCGATCGTCCGGGCCTCGATGTCCACACTGCCGCCGCGGCCCGTGGAGCCGACTTCCACGTTGGCGAAAATACCGCCCTCGATCGGCGTGCCGGAGGTGTCGATGCGCAGATCGCCGACGCGCAGGCGGACGCTGCCCGCATTGCCGCCGCCGAGCGTGGCCGCGGAGATGCGGCCGGAGCCGCGCAGCGAGACCGCGTCGCCGGCGATGCGGACGTTTCCGCCGCGACCCATCGCGCCGGGGCCGACGCCCGAGGAGATTCCGGTGAACAAAGGACTCCCCGTGCCATCGATGCTCAGACGCCCGGCGGACACCGTGACGGGCCCGCCGTCGCCGCGGCCCAAGGTGTCCGCGAAGATGGCTCCTCCCGCGCGCAGCGTGAGTTGGCCGGCGGTGATGCTGAGCGGACCGCCGTCGCCAATTGCGCCCGGAAAAACGCTGGAAGTAATGCCGGTGGGCAGGGGCGCGGATTCGCCGTCGATCCGCAGGACATCGGCCACCACGCGCACGCTGCCCGCCGCGCCGAGGCCGGAGGTGATCGCGGAAACTCCCGCCTGATGCCGGAGCGAAATCTCATTGATGCGGAGCACGATGTCGCCGCCGCGACCGATCCCACCTTCGCCCACTTCCGACGAGATGGTGGTGAACCCATCGCTGCCTCGCCCGTCGATCAGCAACCGGCGCGCGGAGACTTCGATGCGACCGCCATCGCCGCGGCCAAACGTGTCGGTCGAAACGAAAGCCCCACCGCGCAGCGTGAATTCATCGACGCGCACGGCGATGGCGCCGCCGAGGCCGAAGGCTCCCTCATTCACGTCCGAGGAGATGCCGGTGAAAAAGTCGGCACCCCGCGCGTCGATGAGCAACCGGCGCGCGGCGACTTCGATGCGACCGCCATCGCCGCGGCCACAGGTGTCCGTCGAAATTGTCGCTCCACCGAGGACATTGATTTCGTCGCCGTGAATGATGAGATCGCCGCCGCGGCCGACCGCGCCCGCGTTCAAGTCCGAGGAAATCGCGGTGATGGCGTCGAGCCCCTGCCCGTCGAGATGCAGCCGCTGCGCGGAAACCGCGACCGCGCCGCCCTTGCCGCGGCCCGAATTGTCGGCGGAAATACTGCCGCCACCGATGATCGAAAGATCCCGCGCGCGGACAACGAGATCGCCGCCATTGCCCTGCGCGGCAACATCGACTCCGGCAAAGATTCCCGTCGCCGCATCCGCCCCGCGCTGTTCGATCCGGAGCCGGTCGGCGATCACGCGCACGCTGCCGCCATCGCCGAGCGCGAAGGTATTCGAGGAAATCTGGCCGCCGCGAAAGATCGCCAGATCCCCACTTTCGACGATCACCCCGCCGCCGCGCCCGACCGCGCCCAAACCGACATCGGCGACGATGCCAGTCGTCGCGCCGGAGTCCTGCCCGTCGATCCGCAACTGCGGCGCGAAGACCGCGATGCTGCCGCCGTCGCCCTGGCCAAAAGTGTCCGCGAAGATCACGCCGCCATTTTCGATCGCGAGACTCCCGCTGCGCACGCTGATGTCGCCGCCGCGCCCGACCGCGCCGGCGCCGACCGCCGCGAGGAGGCCCGTCAGTTGATTGGAATCGCCGGCATCGATCGCCAGCGTCCCCGTCGTCACGCGAATGCTGCCGCCGTTGCCGCGACCAAACGAGTTCGCGACAATGGCTCCCCCGGCAGTCAGCGTGAGGTGTTCACTCTTCACGATGAGATCCCCGCCATCCCCGATCGCCGCAGCATTCACCGTCGAAGTGATGCCGGTGAAAAAACCGGAGGACATCGCGTCGAGACGCAACCGCGCGGCGCGGACCGTGACGTTGCCGCCGTCTCCCTGGCCCAGGGTGTCGCCCGAAATCACGCCACCGCCAATCAACAACGCATCCGCGCTTTCCACGAAAATATTGCCCCCGCGCCCGATCGCGCCCGGCCCGACCGCCGCGAAGATGCCCGTCTGAAGCAGCGAGCGTTCGCGGTCGATGCTCAGCCGGGTCGCCGAGACGCGGATATCGCCGCCATCGCCGATGCCAAACGTGGTCGTGGAGATGGTGCCGCCCGCGGTCATCGCGAGATCATCGGTGCGCAAATCGATATCGCCGCCACGCGCGCCACTGGGCGAATTGCTGAAGGCAAAGATGCCGGAGAAGAGCGCCGTGCCGCCCATGCTCAACACCGGTGCCCGCACCGTGACATCGCCGCCGCGTCCCGCGCCGACAGTCCTGGCCCCGATCTGGCCCTCGCGGAGCACGAGCGATTCCGTGGCGCGCACATCCACCGGCCCGCCCGCCGCGCTGCCGCGATTTTCGCTGCGGATGAGCGAAGCGCCGGCGACCAGCAGCCGCCCGCCGCGGATCACGACGCGCCCGCCGCCATTGCCGTCGATGTTTGCGAACGCGCCGTTTTTCACCTCGATCGCGCCCATCGTCGGCAGCACTGCCGCGCCGGACGCCGCGAGCGCGTCGGGTGACGCAGGTACGTCGCCCGCTGCGCGAACGCTCACCAGACTGAGCCGTCCGGAAGATGCCGCGACGAGCGCACCATCGAGCGTCAGATCGCCCGCGACGATCGTGAAATCACGACCTGCGGGCACGACGAGTTGGCTGCCCGCGAGGCTGATCGGCGCGGGCGCGGGCGAGAGAAAACCGAACGCGCTCACCGGCGCGGCAGTGAGCAGATCGTCGCCGCCGAGACGCGCGTTGAATTTGCCACCATCCGCGAGCCGCAAATAATCCGCCGTCGTGACCGCGAACGAACCGCTGATGTCGAGCCGCGCACCCGGTCCGAAAATCACGCCCGCCGGATTGATGAGAAAAAGATTCGCGCCCGAAATCTCCGAGCGCAGCGTGCCGTCGATCGACGACGCGCTCCCATCGGTGATGCGCGCGAGGATATTCCCAATGCTCGCCGGCCCCTGAAAACTCGCGCTTTCGCCGCTGCTCAAATCGAGCTTGCTGAAGCTGTGAAAAAGATTCCCCCCGACCTGCCGCCCCGCGTCCGCCGGGATCAAAAAGCCCGGGCCGGGGAGCGAATCACTGCGACCAAAGCTGCCATCGAATCTCACCTCACCGCCCCCCGCCGCACCCGCCGCGAAGCAGGCGAACGCCGCGCTCGCGATGGGAAGGGAGCGCGGGGAAAGTTTCAAGGCGCGGGCATGTAGCAGATGCCGGGGCCGCGGGCAAATCCCCGCGCCGCGCAAAACTCAGCGGCGCTTGCGCACCGGACCGCTCGGCAGCGGATCTTCCGGCCCGAGATCCAACCCGCCGCGACCGATCACGAGAAAGCTGCTGAAGTCCAGGCCAAGCCGCCGCGCGCACTGCTCGCGCAATTGCCTGGAGGCATCGACCAGCGCGTTGGGCAGGATGATGAGCGCGGCGGAAAGATCGAGTTCCGGCGCGACGATTTCGACGGTGCCCGCCGTCGTCCCCGTGGCAGTGATCGAAGTTTCCGAAGAGAGAAAATTGTCAGCCTGGAGAAAAATATTCCCACCCCGCCCGATCGCCGCGTCCGCTTTGATGACGCTGTGATCGAGCACCATGAATTCCGGGTCGATGCTGATGTTCCCTCCCTGACCTCCGACGGGAGAAGGCGTGGTTCCAGCGATGGCGGTGATGCTGCTGTCGATGAGATGGATGAAATCCGGCGCGGCGATGGTAATGCTGCCGCCGTTCAGTCCAGCACTTGCGGTGATGCCGCTGCCTTCGCGCAAGTCGATGCGGGTGCCGGAAGCGATGTTGATGTCCCCGGCGTTGGCCCGCACAGCGGAAACGCTGATGAAGCTGCCGCCGCGCATGAAAATATCCCCGTCCGCGCGCACCCGAACACTGCCGGCATTGCCGGTTCCCTCATTGGAACTGGCGATGGAAGCGCGTGAATCGAGCGCGAGCTTCCCGAGTTGCAGCCGCACCGATCCGCTCTCGCCCGCGCCGAGCGATCGCGCGGAAATGCCAGTCGAGGAATCGGACGCGCCGTTGATTTTGAGACTCCCCGCGGCGATTGAGATATCGCCGCCGCGCCCTCCTGCCCCGGTGTTCGTACTTTCCGCGCTGATGAGCGTCGCACCGCTGCCATCGCCTTTCGTGCTCACAACCATCTCGCCAGCCGCAATCCCGACGTCGCCGCCGCGACTCGAGTTACTCGTTTGCGCAGAAATCCGCGCGCCATTCGCGAGGGTCAACATGTTGGCTATGACATGCACGTCGCCGCCTCTGCCGGGAATGATCGGGACAAATCGCTCCGGCGGAATGTTCTCCACAATCAGCACCGAGAAAGGGAACGGGTCGGTCGCTACCACTGCTTTCGGTACGTCCGTCGAACTTCGCGTGAAGCCACCGGTGCTTAACGACCAGTTTTGGACAGTAATCGTCTCCGCCGGGTCGGATCCGCCAATGAACAACAGCCATTCGCCTTCGAAAAGAGTGCCATCGAAAACGCCGAGAAGTCCTTGCGGTTTAAAACGTCCGGTGAACGGCGCGGTGCCATTTTCAATGGGCGTTTTGGCGTTATCCGCAAGCGTTGTGTTTTCGAAACGCTGTTCCGTTCCGCCAACGCCGCTCAACAACGGAATGAAAATTTCCTGGTGAACGAGTCCCAAGGTGAGGTTTTGGGCTTGCGGAAGATCAATGGTAAACGCGATCTCGAGATCGGAAACCTTTCTGGGTACGGGAACCTGCTCCGGGCCCGCCGTGTCGGAGGTGATGCGCGCGCCATCGAGCGCGATGCTTTTCGCGACAATGTCGAGCGTGCCGCCTGCGCCGGAGCCCGCCGTGGAAGCGGAGATGCTCGCGCCCGCACTAGCCTTGATCGAGTCGGCGCGAACGAGAATACGGCCGCCAGCGCCGCCGTTGATTCCTAGTGTGCTTTCGGCGCTGATGCTCGTGCGCTCGCCCGTCAGCGAGATGCTACTGGCGGTGATATCCGCGTTTCCCCCGAGGCCCGAGCCAAACGTGTTCACGGTGATCTGGCCGCGATCGGTGAGCACGAGCGGCCCGGCAATGCTCAAACGCAAATCGCCACCGGGACCGCCCGATTGCGGGTCGCGAGTGCTGGCATTGATCCCCGTCAAACCCGAGGCACCCGCGCCGGAGATCCGCATGCTTCCAGCAGTGATGTCGATGCTGCCGCCCGCACCTGGGCTGAATGTCGCCGCAGTGATGAGGCCACCGCCAGTGATCGTGAGCGCGTCGCGTACGCGCAGCACGATGTTGCCGCCGCGCCCGTTGAGGCCGGGTTGCGACTCGGTGCTAATCGCGGTGAAGGACGGCAGGCCCTCACCGGCGATGCTCACGCTTTGCGCCGCGATCCCGATGTTCCCTCCCGCACCGCCGCCGCCGAAAGTGTCCGAACTAATCTTCCCGCCACCGCTGATCGAGAGAGATCCTGCAATGTCCAACTGCACGTTGCCGGCGCTAGCGCCGCTAGAGGTGTCGGCGGCGATGCCGGTTTGCGGAGCCCCTTGACCAATAATCGCGACCCGACCGGCTTTGACGAGGATGCTACCACCCGCCCCGGCATCCCCTGCAACGGTTTGAATGAGACTCCCCGTTTGGATGTTAAGTTCGCCAGTCACGTCGAGGCGGATACTCGCGGCACCGGTGCCGGAAGAAGTTGTGCTGATTCCCGACCCCAGCCCACTGATCGAAATGCTGTCCGCGGATAGATGGAGGTCGCCGCCGCCAGAGGCGGACGCGTTGATAGAGCTGACATCCCGCAGGGTTAAAGCACCGCGAACTTTCACGTCCGCGCCGTGGACGGGCCGACTCGCGGTGACTTCGATTTTCGAGCCTTCCATCGTCAGTCGTCCCCCGCGAATCACAACCCCAGTGGCGTTCAGAGACGCCCCGTTTTTCATCCGAACATCGCCGCCGACCAGCGACCATTTTCCGAGGGGTGTCGGCAGTCCGGTGTCCGGGTCGGGCGGACCCTGCAACTGGCTGCCATCGACCGTGATCGGCCCGGCTCCCTTGCCAAGAAAACCGAACGCCGCCGGGGCCGCGCTCGTGAGCAGCGCGTCCGAGGGATCGCTGCGTTGCGCTTTGAAATGGCGACCGTCTTCGAGCGTGATGCGGTCGCCCGTGCTCACGGCGAATGAGCCGGTGACATCGACCGAAGCGCTCGGTCCGAAGACGACGCCTTTCGGATTCAGGAAGTAAAAATTCGCCCCGGCGATTTCGGATTTCAGCATTCCGTCGATCGTCGAAATGTTTCCGCCGGTGACGCGCGAGAGGATGTTCGTCACGTCCGCCGGCCCGGAGAAAGTGGCCGACTGGGTTTGGGCGAGGCTGAATTCGCTGAAGCTGTGGAACAGATTTCCGCCGACCTTTTTTCCAAGGCTCGCGGGAATCGCAAAGGCTGGGCCGGGCAGCGCCCCGGCTGCGCCGAAACTGCCGTCGGTGGCGACCTGCGCGCGGCTTGCGGACGGGAGGCCGACTGCGAGCAGTAGCAACCATCGGTAGCGAAAATTCACGTAATTCATGGTGTCGGGATCGAGGAATTTTCAGCCGGTTCCGATCTCCTCATGTAAGCGGCTCCCGCTTCCCACGCCGCAGAAGACTCAGCGCTCCGAGCAACAGCAGGCTCAACGAACCGGGCTCCGGCACCGCTGGGCCGGCGGGGAGCAAGACACCTTCGCCGCTCAGGAAGTCCTCCGGCAAATCAAGCACCCCAGCGTTGTTCATATCGCCGCCGCCGTCGTCCGCGGGTGAAGGTCCCGCAGCGACCAACGTGGCCACTGCGCCGACACCGATATTGAGCGCGGTCAGAGTCTGGCTGGCTCCGAAGTTGGTCACTGCACTGACGTTCACCGTCGAGTTGGTGGCGTTGGCGTTGAGGTTCAAAATGCCGCCGGTGTTGTTGATCGTCGCGCCCGGCAGCGAAGACGTAAGCGTGGTCGTGCCCGCCAGCGTCTGGAGCGTGGCATAGCTCTGCGCCCCGCTGATGGTGACGGCACCCGCACCTTGCTTCACCACCGTGCCCGCGCCAGAGATGTCGCGGTTCATATTCCAAGTCCCATCGAGCCCGAGCGTCGCGCCCGCGGCGATCGAGACCGAAGTGGTCGCGGCGAGCGTGCCGGTCGCGCCGGAGAGGTTGAAGGTGAGCTTGCCAGCGCTGATCGTCGCCGTTCCAAAAGCGTGCGGTGCTGCGGCCACGTTACGAATTTCCTGCGTGCCGAGACCAGTCTTCACCAGATTCAAGGGGCCACCGACTCGCGTGCGGATCAGGCCATTAAAGATGAAGTTGCTCGTGTTGTTGATCGTCAGCGTAGCCGTCGGGGGAGCGCCGCTTTCCTGATTCTGAATGATCGAGAGCGTGTCGTCGGCGTCGGATTGAATCCCCGCGACCGTCTGGTTAAAACCACGCAACTCGAACTTGTTGTCGCGGCTCGGACCGTTGTTGAAGGTGACCACCGAAGTCGGACCAAATTGGTTCGGGGCACCCATAATCAGGAAGATTCCGGCCTGCACGCCGGTCCCGAGCGTCACGTTTCCCGGCAGCGCGGTGCCGCCTGCGGAGCCCAGCACGAGATTGCCCTGCGAAAGCGTCGTCGTGCCGGTGAAAGTGTTGACGCCGGTGAGCGTCAGCGTGCCCGTCCCAGCCTTGGTGAGCCCACCGATGCCGGCGATCTGGCCGCCCAACGTCAGCGCGGTGGTGGTCGAGATCGTGCCCGCTCCGGTGAGGGTGAGCGCCCGGTTGGTGCTGCCGCTTGCGCCGGTGAATTGAAGCGTACCGCCGTTGAAGGTGATGTTGCTCCCCGCTCCGAGTGCGCTGGGCGAGCCGCCGTCTGCGATCGTCGGAATGCTGAGCGTGCCGAAGTTCAGGGTCATCGGCCCGGTGAAGCTGTTGGTCGTGCTGAGCGTGACGGTCCCGGTGCCGTCTTTGGTAAAGGGCAGGAATCCGGCGATCCCGTTCGATCCGGTGACGGTGTAGTTCTTCGTCGTGTTGTTGAAGCGGATCAGCGCGGGGGTCACGTCCGCGCCGTTGATCGCCACCGCGGTGGTGGTCGCGAAGTCGCTGAAGAGCACGCTGTCGCTGGTGAGGAAGTCGGTCGTGATCCCGTTGTTCGAGGCAAGCACCCAGTTCTTCGGCGGCCCGAGCACAGCGGTGCTCCACGCGCTGCCCAGCGCGCCGCTCCAGACGGGCGAGTCCACGGCGGTGACGTTGAGATCGATCGAAGTGTTGCCGGCGTTGTTCACCAGCGCCGCTGCGGTCCGCGGAGGAAGCGTTCCGAGGAGGAATCCGCCAAAGCCCCCGCCGCCAATGGCCCCCGTGTAGTCGATCAAGACCTGCAGGCCGAGCGCGAGCGTGCTGCCGCTCAGGTTCAATCTCACGGAGTTCGCCCCGCCGTTGGCCGCGAGACCGCCCATCGTGGTAACATTCAACCGCGAAAGCACAGAGCCGGTCGAGGCGAGGGCGACATTTGAAGGAGAGGCTGCGGCTCCGCCAAAGCTCAGCGTGCCCACGGTCAGAGTTCCCGCGCCGATGTCGCCTACACGCACGATGCTTGACGCCGCCGCGGACAATGTGCCGTTGATGGTTCCGGTACCCGCGACGGTGCCACCGACGATGACGGTCGTGAGGCTTCCCGCACCGACAGAACCGTTCACGAGAAAAGTGCCACCGTTCACATTGATCGCGCTGTTGTTCGGAAGCGATCCGCTGAGCACGAGCGTGCCCGCGTTGACCGTGGTCGCGCCCGTGTAGGTGTTCGCGCCGGAGAGCGTCATCGTGCCCGTCCCGGCTTTCGTGACTCCGCCCGCGGCACCGCCATAGGTCACATTGGTTAGTGCAGACGAGACGAGCAGGTCGGTCGCCGCACTGCCGTCCGCCACCGTGAAGACGATCGGGCTCTGCAAGCCGAAGCTTGGAGCGTTGATCGTGGAGGTCGTTACCGAAGCGTTGGTCGTCACGGTCGATCCCGAGTTGATCGAATACACGCCGCTCGATCCATCGCCCGTGTTTCCCCCGGCAGAGGTCACGGTGCCACCCGTGAGGTTGAGACTCGGCACGGTCGTGCGGAAGTTGCCCGCTCCACCAGTGGTAACGGTGCCCCCAAGTACGTTGATGACCGAAGGCGCGCCGCCGAAAAATCCAAACGAATCCCCGATGTCCGACCGGAGCGTCGTGCTGGCGTTGACGGTCACTGCGCCTTGGCCCAGCCGACCGGTCTGGTCTCCGCCGCCGGCAGCCGCCAAGGTGCCGACCATGATGTTCACGCCTCCGGTAAACGTGTTCATACCGGCGAGTGTGAGCGTGCCGGCACCGGCTTTGACGAGGTTGGCCGCGTTGCCGGTGAAGCCGTCTTCGACCGTGCCGGACACAGTGAGCGTTCCGCCTGTGGCAACGGTGAAGTTGCGGGCCGCACCCGGCGACGACACGGCGAGGTTCACGCGGGCGGCGATCGTTGAGTTCGTCGAGGCATCGGCGGTGACATGGCCGAAAAGCCCCAGAAATCCACTTGCTGACCCGATGACGTTTCCGCCGTTGACGGCCAGCCCGCCAACGGTCTCGCTTTGCCCGTTGAGGTCGAGCGTGCCGCCGTTGAGCGTTACGACAGCAGCATCGTTAATCTGGCTGCTCGCCGAGAGCCGCACGGTCGCACTGCTGCTGACCGTCAAAGCTCCGCTGATCGCCCCGCCGAAATTATTCGCGCCCCCCCCTTGCGGCTTGTTGAGCACGAGCGTGCCCGCGTTGACCGTGGTTGCGCCGGTGTAGGTGTTGTCGGCCGTGCCAGCGATCGTGACGGTGCCCGTGCCCAGCTTCATCACCGACCCCGCGCCGGTGATAGGGCGGTTCATCGTCCATGTGCCGTCAAGTCCGAGTTGCCCGCCAGCATTGACGAAAATCGTCGTGCCCGCGCCGAGCGAGCCGGTCACCCCGGAGAGGTTGAAAGTGAGCTTGCCGGCGTTGATCGTGGCCGTGCCAAAGTTGAGGGTGTCGGCGAAAGTGTTGCGGATTTCCTGCGTGCCGGAACCGTTTTTCACGAGGTTCAGGGCCGCGCCACCGCCGCCCGAGAACGAGCGAATGATGCCGTTGAAAATGTGGTCGCCCGTGTTGTTGATGGTCAGCGTGGCCAGCGTGGGATTGCCGTTTTCCTCGTTCTGAATGATCGAAGCGACATCGTCCGCGTCGGAACTCAGGCCCGCGACGGTTTGATTCGAGCCAAGCAACTCGAACTTCGCCGCGGCGTTCCCGTGATTGAAAGTCAGCACCGAGGTCGGGCCGAACTGATTGGCTGCGCCCATGCGCAAAAAGGCATTGTCCCCCAAGCTCGACCCGAGCGTGACGTTGCCCGGCAGCGCACTGCCGCCAGGGGAAGACGCCATGAGCGAGCGCGTCAGGATCAGCGTCGGGCCGGTGTAGCTGTTCACCCCGGTGAGCACGAGCGTGCCAGCGCCCGTCTTGATCAGCGAGCCGCTCCCGGAGATCGCACCCGTAAGCGTCAGCGTATTACTGATCGAGGGAATCGCCACCGTGCCATCTCCAGTGAGCGTGACCACCCGGTTCGTGGTGCCGCTCGCGCCGGTGAATTCGAGCGTGCCGCCATTGAAAACAAGGCTGCTTCCATCACCGAGCGGACTGGCCGTGCCGTTGTTCGCCACGGTCGGCACAGCCACGGTCCCGCTGTTCAACGTCATCGCGCCCGTGAAGGTATTCGCCCCGCTCATGGTCAAAATGCCGGTGCCGGTTTTCGTCAGGCCGAACGCGCCGCCGGATTCCTGCACGATCGTGGAGATATTGAGCTGGCTGCTCCCTTCGACACGGATTTCGCCACTCGTTTTCAAGCTCAAGGCCAGCGTCCGCCCACCGGCACCCGTGCCGGCGATGGTGGAAACCACGTTGGCATTCGTCTTGATGAGCGGAATGCCCGTGCCTCGTCCGCCATTGAGGCTCAAGATCATGTTGGTCGTGCCGCTCGCGTTCGTCAGCGTGGTGTTTGCCGTGCCCGTGAAGGAAATATCCTGGACTTCCGTGCTGCCGCCGAGGCTCGCGCCGTTGATGTCGATCGTCCCGGTCGCTGCGATCACCGCATTATCCGTGATCGCGGGAATGCCCGGCGTGAACCAGTTCCCGCCCGTCGCCCACGGTCCATTGTTCACGTTCAGCACTTTCGGAGAGATCACCCGGAATTCCGCGGCAAACCCACCGACCAGACCCGCCCCAAAGTTGATCGAAGTCGGGACCATTTTATTCAAGGTCACCCCGAAGCCGTCCGGCACCCTTGCACCGTTGAGCGTGGCGACCACCGCCGCGCCTTGCAGAAATGGCGTCGAGTCCACTGCAGTGAAAAAGCCGCCCAGGAAAGTGAGGCCGTTCGATAGGCTGCCGAGTTGGAAGTCGAAAGCGATGCGGCTCGTCGCGCAAAGCGGCACGGCAAAAGGAGTGGTAGGATCGGTCAGGCGCAGCAGATCATTGCTCGGATCGTAGAGCGCGCCGGTATGACCGACATCGAATCGAAAATCGGTTTCCTGCGTGGCATTGAGGGACACCGCCGTCAGGATGCCCGTGCCGAGCCCCGGCAGGGCGGTATTCCCGCCGGGCGAAACCGTCCCTCCGCCAGAGATCACGCTGACACTTCCCGTGCCTCCGAGCGTTGCCTCGGGCAAAAGCGCGATCGGCGAGCTGACGCTGCCCGTGACGAGCAACTTGCCATCGTTCACGATCGTGGGGCCGGTGTAGGCGTTCGTGCCGCTTAGCGTCAGGGTGCCCTGGCCAGATTTCGTCAAGCCACCGGTGGACGAACTCAGGATGGAAGAGCTGATCGTCAAGTCATCGGTTGGCAGGTCGGTGCGGACGATCAATTCCGTGGAACCGCCGGTCGTGATGCCGGACCCCGCTCCGCCAAAGATCGTCGAGGCCCCGCCCGCCTTGAGCAGCCCGCCTTCGGTCAGCGTCAGAGTCGCCCCGGCGGTGAGTCCGAAGGTCGTGTTGCCGCCGAGCCGCAAGGTCCGCCACGAGGTGGAATTGAACACCGGAACAAACGCGAAATTCAGATTCACATGATTGCCGGGCGTCAGGGAATTCGTCGCCACGGTATTCGCGTCCGTGCCGTAACTGAGCGCGCGCACAAAGCCGCCGGCATCGCGCGCGGCAAAGTTCGCGCCGTCGGCGAAAAGGCGCGGGCTCAGGATGCGGTTGACCGTGCCTGGGACGAAAATCTCTGCCCCGTTCAAGCCCGGGACGAAGTTTCCCGTCGCCCCCGCAGACGCGGAAAGGCTGGTGAAGGAAAGTCCGCTTTCCGTGGTGCCCATGCCGGGACTCGTGGTCAGGGTGGAGCGCACGTTCCCGTCGCCGGCCGTGAAAGCGAGCGCGCCATACGGCAGACGCAAGACGGCGTCGAAAGGCGTTTGGTTTTCCGCGCGATATTCAAACGCGCCGTTGCCCGCGAGCGTGACGTTCGTACTCGGAGGCGCGTTGAGATAGGCGTCAAGCAGCGCGAAATCGCCCGCGTCCACGAGCACCGCCTCGGTTTGGACCGTGCCGCCTTTGACCGTGACCATCCCCAGAACCGCCCCCACGCTGGGCCCTGCGATCGTGGCGAGAGTGCCCAGGGTCAGCGCGCCGCGCCCGAGTTTTTGAAAGCTGCCGTTGATCGGGATGTTGACCGTCGCGCTGTTTGCGCCCGTATCGATCGTCGGGACCGAGGAGGCCGGACGGCTCAGCGTCAACACCGTTCCCGCTCCGATCTCCAGCGCGTAGCCCGAAGAGTCGAACTGCAATCCGCCGGCCGAAATGTCCGCGCCAAGCGTCACGATTCCCCCGTTTCCACCGAAGACGGCGATGTCATGCACGTTCACGGTATTGCTCCAGGCAACATCCGTGCCCACGATTCCCCCCGGCAAATTGTCGAACCGCGCCAAGGTCGTATTCCAAGTCCCCGTGCCTCCGAGCGTCCCATTGTTAAACGCGCCATCGCCATCCCAAATCATCGGCGAAACGCCGGGTGTGGCGCTGCGGCTCGTCGCGGCGATCTCCGCGGCGGAGAAGCGCGTGCGTGCATTGGGGAACACCGAGTCCCTGCTCACCAGATAATCGTTGCCGGTGGCGTAGGCGGTGAACTTGATCTCACTGAGATTCTTATCGCTCCCTGCCAGGATCTGATTGCCTGGAGCGGAGCCCGTTCCCTCGAAAATCACCTCGAAAATATCCACGTCGCCCGGAGTGAATGTCCCGGCGCTCCCGCTGATTTGAAAGGTGTTGCCAACGAGTTCGATTACATATCCGGCCGAAAGGAACGGCTCGCGGATGTTAGACATGATGTTCGATAGATTGATCTCGGCGTCATCGACCTGAAAGTGGAGTTGAAACGCTTCCACCTCGGGTGGATCGACCCGCATCACCCACGTAGCGGTACCCGTGGAGTACGAAAGCGACATCGTCGTCTTCGTGCCGCCGGTCGCGGTCGCGGCGTGGCCGCAATCTGGAGCGAGCACGATCAGCCCCATGCAGACAAGCAGCGGGGGGAGGATGGGACGCGCAAGGATCGGCTGGCGAACCAGCCCGGGGGAGGGAGGATTTTTACACATAGCTTTATCGACCGCCTCGCCTTTCGTCACGAAAGACGAATTACACATGGGATTGCGACCACTTCGCTACGAATTGTCAATCACGGAATTCGCATATTTTCAGCAGCTCACTCACAAACAACGGACGTGTTTGCGAAGATGCCGCGCGCTGGTCTCCCGAAACGAATTGTGGCGGCTGGATTTGCCGGATTTCGGACGCGCCGCCTCCGCTCGGGCGGGTGTTTTCCAATCGATCAACTCAATCGCCCCCTTCGGCAAGCTCAGGGCCTTCGGCAAATCTCAAAATCTCTGCCTCACCCGCCGCAGCAATCCGAGCGTTCCCAACAGCAGCAGACTCAGCGTGCCCGGCTCCGGAACGATGCGGATTTGCAGCGCGCGACCGGCGACCGGGCCTGCGCCAAAGTCGGCGATCTGGGGGATCATTTGGTCGAACACGATGCCGAAGTCGCCAGGCATCGGGGTGCCGTTGAATGTGGAAACATAGGCGGCGTCGCGGACGTAATCCGAAAAATCGGTGAGTGAATCGGTGAAGAAGCCCACGATGAAGAGGTCGCCGAGCGTAAGGAACGGCACGCCGAGATCGAAGAGCAGCCGGTTCGTGGCGCACAGGCCCGTGGTGAATGGAGTGGCGCCCGTGAGGTGCAACACATCGTTCCCGCTGGCGGAAGCGAAGAGGTAGTCCGGCCCGAACTGGCTGACCTCGAAGTGGAAACCCATGTCGAGCGAGGGATCGACGGAGGTCGCGGTGAGAATGCCCGCGCTCGCGCCGGGCGAGACGGTGCCCGCGCCGGAGAGCGCGCCCACCGTTCCAGTCCCACCGAGCGTCGCGCTGCCACTGAGGTTGACCGCGGAGGAGGTCGCGATCGAGCCGTTGACGATCAACGTGCCTTCCAGCACGTCGGTGGGGCCGGTGAAGGTATTGGTGCCCGTGAGAGTCAGCGTGCCCGCACCGGATTTCAGCAGGCCAGCGGTGTTGAAGATCGGACTCGCGATGGTGAGCGCATCGGCGACGGTGTCGGTGCGGACGACGAGCGTGGGACCGGCGGTGGTGAGTCCGCCAGTCAAGTTGCCGGGAGCGTGACTAATCATTCCCGGTGCGCCGCCGCCGGATTTGATCAAGCCGCCTTCCGAGAGCGTGAGCGTTTGGTCCGCGCCAAATGTGCCTCCCGCGGCGTTGCCGCCGAGATTCAAGGTGCGGAACGAAAAGCCGGGGAGTGTGCCGGGCGCGGGGCCGGTGATTTTCACATGCGTGTTGGGAGCGGCCGTGTCGATCGGGGAAGTGTTCGCGTCACTGCCATAATTAAGCGCCCTCACAAATCTCTCGAAGGCACCGGCACCGGGATTGACTGCGGCGTAATCGGCGCCGTTAAAAAAGAGCGTCGGGCTCAAAAGCTGGGCGGTTGGAGGACTGACGACGAAAAAGATGCCCGTACTAAGTGCGTTGGCGACCACGAAATTTCCCGTCGCAACACCGCTCGGAACGACCAGTGAATTAAAGACGAGGAAGGTGGCTCCGAAGCCGCCGGAGACGATTTCCACCGTGCCGTCACCCGAGCCAAAGGTCAGCGCGCCAACGTTCTCAGCACGTAAATCGGTGCTTCCGTTGAGATACCGCAGCGTGCCCTTTCCCGTAAAGAGGATCGCGGAGTTATCGCTCAACTGATTTTGCCCGCCCGGAAAGACATTGGTCGCGTCGAGTGCCACGGTGCCGCCTTTAATCGTGGTCGCGCCCGTGTAGGTGTTTGCGCCACCGAGGGTGAGCGTGCCTTTGCCGATTTTTTGGAGTCCGCTGGAACCCACGATCGGCGAGTTGATCGTCGCATCGTTTCCGCCGGTATCGATCGTCCCCGCCGCACCGCCGGGCTTGCTAAGATTGAGGCTGCCGCCTTGGAAAGTGTAACCCGGCATGTCAAAGCGCAGTCCTCCCGCCGAGATCGGCTCCGCGAGCGTGACGATCCCCGTGCCCGGATTGCCGCCGAAGATCGCCTCGTCGTTGACGTTGATTGAGTTGCCCCAGAAGACGTTCGGAAACTCCTGCACCGGCCCCAAAACGTTAGTGTTCAGGTTGTCCCAACTGACGCCCGTCGTATTCCAAGTCCCCGGCCCGCCCATCGTCCCGTTGTCGTTCACGGCATCGGGATCCCAGACCATGGGATTCACCCCCGGCGTGACAGTGCGGCTGGTTGTGCCGATCTCCGCCGCAGTGATTCTCCTCGACACGGATCCCGGCACGTTTGGATCCCGCGCCATGATGAAATCGTTGCCTTTGGCAAACATGGTGAACTTGATCTGGTCGAGCGGCTTGTTGTTTCCCGTCCCGACCGCTCCCAAGCCGCCACCCGCCGGAGCGGGTGCCGGAGAAGGCGGAATAGGCGGAGTCGCGGTAAATCGCCCCTCAAAAATGTCCACATCGCCAGGGGTGAGCGAGAGCGCCGTCCCGGACACTTGATACCCGTTGGCTCCGTCCGGCACCACGGAAATCATCATGAACGGATTCCGCCCATCGACACCCATCTCCGGCGAGAAAGTGAGGTCCGGCACGGCTTCGCCCGGATCGAACTGGATGTGGAGTTGGAAAGATTCCACATCCTCGGGATCGCAGCGCATGACCCACTTGGAGCCCGTTGCGTAATACTTGAGCGACATCGTGGTCGTCGTGCCGCCGGTCGCGGTCGCGGCCTGACTGGCTTCAGGGAGGACAGCAAGCCACCCGAGACCAGCCAGCATCGGCAGGATTAGTGTGCGTACGAGGATTGACCGGGAAACCGGCCAGTGGGGGGAGTGGCTAGAGTTCATAAATGACCTCGTCGGCCCCGTTAATGGACAGCCGAAGGGATGGATAGATGGCGCGCATGGCCGACTACTTGTCAAGGGTTCATTTCGCCCGAATGGCTCAGTGCTCAGCCATCTTCCGAGCCTTTAATACGTTACGCGTTTCCGGCACGCTGGCAGCCCGTGCTACGGCGCGATTGCCGACGTTTGATCCAAAACTCCGCGATGGGGTTGACCGCGGATTCCGATCCCGATCTCAGGTTCAAAAAGTAAAAGCTCGCAGCCGCCGAGAGTCCGCAAAACTTCGGCATCGGCAGCAGATCGCGGCGATCCTGCCGAAACTTGGAAAGGCGTGCGCGGCTAGTAAACCCCTTCGACGATCTTGTTCTCCATCGCGCCGAACGGACGCACTTCGGCGACGCCGTCCCACGCATACGGTGCGCGGGGTTTGCGGCGGAGGGCTTCGTCCCGCTCGAGGAAGCGGGGCATGAAAAACTCTTTCGTGAGCGTGGTCAGCTCGACCCGGCCCCAGGTGTCGTATGGGACCGTATTCGTCGTATCTTTCGGATCGACCACGCGCAGCACGGCGCGCGGTTGCGGGGCGTAGTAGGTGATCGAGAAATTGTCCTCCGGCAAAAGCGGGACGCTGGCGGCTAGGCCCATGAGCGTGTTGCCGTAGGTCGGGTAGAAACCGATGCGGCCTTCCAGCACTTCCTCGACGATGAAACGCACGTATTGCGGGAGCATCGTGGTGCCGCCGCAGAAGACGCCGCGAATGCCAGCCTCGTAGATGTCCACCTTCTCTGCGAGTGCTTCGAGCAGCTTTGGCGTGGTGAAGAGGCCGCTGACTTTGCGGTGCTTCAGGATCACCGCGGCCTGATCGGCGACGTGTTCCATGTATTGTTTCGCCACGTCGAATTGCTTCGCGGAAATCAGCTTTTTCACGAAGCGTGGGTCGAGGTCGATGAAGTAACACGACGATCCGCGGACGTGCGCGAGGTGCTCGATCGCGAGCCGCAGACGGCGCGGCCCGGTCGGTCCCATCATCAGCCAGGCACCGCCGCGCGGGAAATGTTCGTCGGAAATTTTTTCGCTGAACTCGCTGTAATCCACTTTGTAGTCGGTCCAGCCGATGCGCTGTTTCGGCATCCCGGTCGTGCCCCCGGTCTCGAAAATGTTAAACGGTTTGCCTTTGAACTCCGCGGGCACCCACACTTCCGGCTGCAAGTCGCGCAGCCATTCATCCTCGAAATGCGGGAATTTTTTCACGTCGTCGATCGTCTTGATCTCCGCGTGCGGATCGAAGTTTTTCTTTGCCCAATCGAGCCAGAACGGGCAGCCGGTTTCCGGCGAGAAATGCCACGCGATGATCTCGCGCAGGTGGGTGTCGAGTTGAGCTTGGGCCTGTTCGGAAGTGAGTTGGGTCATGTGCGGGAAAAATACGTAAGCCAACGCATATCGGGACGCGGCCCCGGCGCAAATGGCAAACTCTCGGCTTTTGCCGCCAAAGCGACGACCATCTGCGCCAGTGAATAGCCTGTGAATAACTCTGTGGAATGGCTTGAACTTTCAGCAGGGCGACGGATTGAATATGGCTTCCCTCATTTTTGCGGTGAATGAGGCCGTACTAAACCGAACTGTGACTATGCTTAAACAGGCTGAAATTATCGTCAGGGAGGGCTCGAAAGCTCTCGCTGAATATCTCTTTGACCCCGGCAACTACGTCATCGGTCGCGATCCCTCTTGCGACATTTTGGTGAACAGTCTCGGCATTTCGCGCAAACACGCGCAACTTACGGTCACCGCTGACCGCCTCATCGTTCGGGATCTCGGCAGCACCAATGGCACCTATCTCGGCGAAGATCTCGTCGTCGGCGAGCAACCCGTGCTCCCGGGAAGTGCGATCCGCATCGGCACGCTGGGCAGCGTGGAAGTGCGGCTCGTGGATGCAAAAGTGCAGCCGCAAAATGGCAACGGGAACGGCAACGGGAACGGCCACGCGCAGGGCAATGGGAATGGCAACGGCAACGGCAGCGATCACGGGCAGTCGCGGATCGGGCAGTTGGAAAAGGCGATGGCTGAAGCGCAAAGCGAACGCGTCTCCGCGATCGGGCAAGTGGCGGAACTGCGCGCGCAATTGGACGCGGCCACACAGGAATTGGCCGCCGCGCGTTCCGAGACGCAGATGGGCTTTGAGAGTTCGGGGAAACTCGCGCGCGAAATGGAAGCGCAGACGGAAGAACTGGCCGCGCTGAAAACGACACACCGCGCGTTCACCGAAAAATATGAGATGGCGCTCGCCGAAAGCGATCACCTACGCGCCACTCACGAGAATCAGCGTCGAGAATGGGAAGAGCAGCGCGGCGTGCTCACGTCCCGCGTCCAGACTCTCGAGGCGGGTCAACGAGAGAGCGCCGTCGCGGCGCAGGCGCAACTCGGCGCGCTCCGGCAGGAATCCGCCGACGTCCTGAAAGCGCGCGACGCGGCGCTGGCCGACGCGAGCCAGGAGCGCGAGGCGCATCGGACTTACCGGCAGCAAATGGCTGCGGAAATGGCGGAACTCCGCGAAAAAAATCAACGCCAGCTCGAAGTGCTCAATGCCGACTGGGAGCAAGTCATCACCGAGCGCGACGACGCGCTGCACCGCCTCGCGGAAAGCGGTGGCGAACTGCAAACTCGCATCGCCGCACTGCTCCGGGAGCGCGACGAAGCCAGGAAACTCGCGCAGGATCGGGAACAGAATCTCGCGGTTTCCACCAAAGCGATCGAGGCGCTGAAACGCGAAGGGTCCGCGCTCACCCAGCAACGCGACGAGGCAGAGAAGGCGAAGGCGGCGCTCGGTGCCGAAGCCCAAGCAGCTCGACAGCAGCTTGCGGAAAGCGAGACGAACCATTCGCGGAAGATCGCGTCGCTGCAATGGGAGCGCGACGAACTCGAGAAGATGGCCCGCGCCGTCCAGGAGGAATTTGACCAGCATCGCGCCGCGATCACCCGCGAAAAATCCACGCTGAACGTCGAGGTGGCCACGCTCACCGATTCGCACAAGGCGCAGCTCGACCAGATTTCCGCAGAACTCCAAGCTGCGGCGAAGGAGCGGGACGAAACCGCGCGCCAGTTTGCGGAATTCAAATCCGCCAGCCAAAAGCGGATGGCTGCAGTCACGAGTGAACGCGATGAGCTGACGAAAGCCGCGGGCGAACAACACGCCGAACTCCAGCGCCTCCGCGAAGAAGCCGCCCAAACCAAAACCGCGCTCTCCGGCGAAATGGCGGCGCTGGCCCAAACGCGCGACACGCAAATCGAGCAACTCACCAGCGAACGCGCCGAGGCCTTGCGCAAGTTTGCGGAACTCAAAACGAGCAGCGAGCAGCAGTGCAATCTGCTGCGCACACAGCGCGATGAGTTTGAAAAAATCGCCAAAGCCGCCAAAGCCGAACGCGACCAGGCGGTGCAGGCGAAGGCCGAACTTTCCGGCGAAGTGACGACGCTCGCCGAAACGCGCACCGCGCAGCTCGCTCAACTCAAGAGCAGCAGCGAACAGCAACTCGCCGCGCTGCGGAAGGAGCGCGACGGATTTGAAAAAGCCGCCAAAGCGGCGCAGGCGGAACTCGTCCGCGACCGCGACGAAGCAGCGGGGATCAAGGCCGCACTTTCCGGCGAGATGGCAAATCGCTCGGCGCAAATCGAAAAAGTAGTCGGCGAGCGTGCCGCGGCTTTGCGCGAGATCGAGGAACTCAAGACCAGCAGCGGGCAGCAACTCGCCGCGCTGCGAGAAGAGCGCGATGAATTTCAAAAGAACGCCAAAGCGGCGCAGGCAGAACTCGTCCGCGACCGCGATGAAGCAGCGGGGATCAAGGCCGCACTTTCCGGCGAGATGGCAAATCGCTCGGCGCAAATCGAAAAAGTAGTCGGCGAGCGTGCCGCAGCTTTGCGCGAGATCGAGGAACTCAAGGCGAGCCGCGAGCAACAACTCGCCGCCTTGCGCAACGAGCGCGATGAATTTGAAAAAGCCGCCCAAGCCCTGCGCTCGGAACTCGATCGCGAGCGTGGCGAGGCCGCGCAGACCAAAGCCGCGCTTTCCGGCGAGATGGCGACACTCAGCGAAACGCGCACGACGGAGCTCGAACGGCTCACCCAAGAACGTCAGGCCGCGCTCGAAGCGCGCGCGGAAACTCTGCTGCGGATCGAAGGGCTCAAGGCAGACAGCGAGCGACAATTCGCCGCGCTGCGCACGGAGCGCAGTGAGTTTGAAAAGATCGCGAAGGCTGCGCAGGCGGAACTCAGCCGCGAACGCGAACAAGCAGCGCTGGCGCAGGCCACGCTTTCCGGCGAGATGACGACGCTCGTCGAAACGCGCACGGCGCAATTCGACGAATTGAAAAAGAGCAGCGGGCAGCACATCGCTGCACTGCAAAAGGAGCGCGATGAATTTCAAAAAACCGCCAAAGCCGCGCGGGCAGAACTCGATCGCGAACGCAGTCTGGCCGCTCAGGCGAAGGCTGCGCTTTCCGGCGAGATGGCGACACTCAGCGAAACGCGCACGATGGAGATCGAACGGCTCACCCAAGAACGTCAGGCCGCGCTCGAAGCGCGCGCGGAAACTCTGCTGCGGATCGAAGGGCTCAAGGCGGACAGCGAGCGACAATTCGCCGCGCTGCGCACGGAGCGCAATGAGTTTGAAAAGAACGCGAATGCCGCGCAGGCGGAACTCAGCCGCGAACGCGAACAAGCTGCACAGGCGAAGGCGGCGCTCTCGGGCGAAGTGGCGACGCTGATCGAAACGCACACCGCGCAGATCCAGCAGCTCACCAACGAGCGGGCCGAAACGCTGCGCCGAATCGAGGAACTGAAGACGAACAGCGAGCGGGAACTCGCTGCGTTGCGCGCGGAGCGGGATGAACTCGGCGCGCGTGAACGCGATGCTCAGGGCAAAATCGCCGCGATGGCGCGTGCGGTCGAGAGTGGCGAACGCGAGATCGCGGCGCTCACCCGGCAGCGTGGGGAGATCGAGAGCGACCGGGCCGCGACATCCGATCAACTCGCGAAGCTCGCCGATGCGCACAAGGCGCAATTGGAGTCGATCGCCGCCGAGCGCGTGGCGCTCATTGCCGAACGCGACAAGGCCGTCGCGCGCATCGCCACGATCTCCGAAGTCCACCAGCGCAATCTCGATGAACATCACAAGGGACGCCTCGCGCTGACCGCCGAGCGCGACCGGGCTTTTGCGCAATTCGGGGACCTGCGCACGGCGCTGGAGAACGAAATCTCGAGCATCAAGGAAGATCGCTCCGCGGCCATCCGCGAACTCGAGCAGGGCCTCGCGCGGCTCACGGATCTCAATGCCGCGCAGAATATCCAGATCGAAGCGCTGACCATCGAACGCGACAACGCGCTCTCCACGGGCACGCTCGAAGTCGCCGCCGTGGCGCGGGCGAACGAAGCGCGCAAAAAGGAAATTGCCGCGCTCGAAGCGCAGCGCGACGCCCTTGCGAAGGAAAAAGAGGAGGCGGTGCGGCAGTTCACGCGGCAGATCGCCGGACTCGAAGCGCGGGCGAAAGGCGCGGCGAATGAAGCCGCGAAACAACTCGCAGCGAAAGAAACGGAACTCGCGGAATGGCGCGAATCCGTCACCTCGCTCGGCGCGCAAATCGCGGCGGTGAGCCATCAGCGGGACGAAGCGAATACGGCTTTGAGCAAAGCCACGGACGATCGGGCGAAGCAGGCGGAAGCGTTCGACGCCGAGCGCCAGACTGCGCGCCGCGAGTCGGACGAGACGGCGGCGCGATTCGCGGCGGGCCGCGAGGATTTGCAAAAACAAATCGCCGCGCTGAACGAGCAGAGCGCCGTGATCGCGCGGGAACGTGACGAAGCGCGGAACCGGATCGCCGAACTCGCGAATACGCACGCGACCCGGATCGCCACCTTTGAAGCGGAACGCGCCGCCGTGCGACAGGAGCGAGATCAAGCTGCCGCGCAGGCTGCGGAACTCGCCGCGGAGCAGCGTCGGCAAATCGAGGCGCTGACCGATCAACGCGAGCGGCTCATTGGCGAACGCGACCGGGCGCTCGCGCATTTTTCCGAAATCTCCGACAGCCATCGGCAGCAACTCGTGGCGGGTGAAACCGAACGGCTCAGCCTCATCGGGTCGCGCGACCAGACCGTTTCGCAGATCGAACAAATCCGCGCGAATCACGAAGGGCAGATCGCAGCGCTCGACGAGACGCATCGCGCGGCGATTCGTGAACACGACGCGGCGCTGGGGCGGATGTCGGAATTAAGCGAAGCGCAGCAGCGGCAAATCGAATCGCTGATCGGCGAGCGGAATCTCCTCGTCAGCAGGCTGGAAGAAGCGGAGCGCCGCTCGGCGACCGAGGCGCAATCGCTGCGGCAAAATCTGAAAGCGATCGATGTCGAGCGTGGTCGCGTGGTCGGCGAGCGCACGGCGACGGCGAAGGAACTTGGCCGGGTCATCGACGAGCAAAAAGCGCGCATCGAGCAGCTCACGCAGCAGGGCGCTTTTCTCACCAAAGAGCGCGACGAAGCGCTGGCCCGCATCGAAACGCTGACCGCCGACCGGCGGCGCGAAGCCGAGGAAAGTGCCGCGCAACACGCCGACGCCCTGCGCGACCGCGACGAGACGCTCGCGCGATTCACGGCGCTCTGCGAAGAGCACGCGAGCACCGCGGCCAATCTCGGCCAGCAGCGCGAGGCAGTCGTCGCCGAGCGGGATCACGCGCTGGCGCAATCGCTCCAGCAGCGCGAGGAGCATTTCCGCGAAATCGAAACGCTACGGGGCGAGCATCGTGGCGCGCTGGAAAAACGCGACGCGGCGGTCAGCCGGTTGCAGGGAATCATCGACGCGCAAAAGCGGCAGATGGACGGGCTCGCGGCCGATGGCGCGAGCATTCGCACCGATCGCGATGCGCAAATGACGAGCGTGCGCGCCGAGCTTTCCGCCGCGATCAAGGATCGCGACCAGACCATCGCCGAAATGCTCCGCGCGAATGAATCGCAGAGCGAACGCATCGCGCTGCTGAACACGCAGATCGACGGCTTGAATCGCGGCAAGGAAGAGTCCGCCGCCGGCCTGCAACAACTCCGGCAAACGCACAAGGAGCAGACGGAATTTTTCGAGAACGAACGCGCCGGCCTGCTCAAGGCGCGCGGCGAAGCGATCGAGCGGCTCACTGCCGTCGTCACCGCGCAGCAGGAGCAAATCGCCGCCGCGCAGCAGCAGCGGGAGATGCTGCTGGGCGAGCGGGATGAAATGCGCGGGCAGTTCGCGGAAGTCAGCGCCGCGCACACGCGGCAGATCGAAACGCTGCTCGCGGAGAAGGATCAGCCGCAGGCGCTTTTCGCGCAGCTCAGCGGCTCGCACCGCGAGCATGTCGAGACGCTTTCGCTGAACGTGGACGCGCTGCGCAAGGAGCGGGATCAGGCGTTTGCGCAGTTTGAAAAAATCAACGAGGCGCAGAAAACGCAGATCGAAACGCTCGTGCGGCAGCGGGATTACACGCTCGCGGAAGGCGAGGAGGCGCGGGCGCAACTCACCGGCGTCAACACCGCGCAAGCGAAGCAGATCAAATCGCTGGAGCGCGAACGCGCCGCAGTGATCCGGGAGAAAGATCAGGCGCTGGCGCGGCTGGCGGAGGTGAACAAGGCGCAGACCGCGCAGATCGCTTCGCTCACGCGGCAACACGCTGATTTTGTCAAAGAGAAGGACGCCGCCCTGAAACGCGCGGCGCAGACGGCGGACGCGCAAAAGCGGCAGATCGAGTCGCTCGAAACCGCGCACGCTGTCGCCGCGCGAGAAAGCGAACAAGCCCTCGCGCGACTGACCACGCTCGGTGAATCGCACACACTCCAAATCACCTCCGCCGAGACAGAACGCGCGTCGGCGATTCAGGCCCGCGACGAAGCCGCCGCCGAACTGGCGCGCGTGAACGAAGCGCAGCTCCGGCAGTTGGAGTCGCTGAAAAAACAAAGCGAACAAATCGCGAAGGAACGCGATGGCCTCGCCGCAAAACTCGCGAAGGATCAAAAAACAAAGCAGGCGGCAGTCGCAAAATTTGCCGTGGAGAAGACCGCTCTTTTCGCCGATCGCGATGCGGCGATTGCAAAGTTCAAGGAGGCGAACGCAGCGCAGAAAAAGCTGAACGAATCGCTCACGATCGAGCGCGAAAACGTGCGCCAGGAGCGCGACCAACTTCGCGCGGAACTCGCGCAAGCGGTCGATGCCCACAAGACGCAGCTCGACGCGCTGGCGGAACAGCGGAACGCCGCGCTGAAAGATCACGAGGCGGTCCTCGCGCGCTTTACCGAGATGAATGCGGCGCAGGCGAAGCAGATCGAATCGCTCCAGCTTCACCGCGCCTCCGTTTCCAAAGAGCAGGCGGCTGACGCGCCACGGCTGCAGGAAATCGCCAAAGCGCAGCAGACCCAGATCGAATCACTGGGCAAGGAGCGCGATGCGGTCGTGCGGGAGAAAGAAGCGTCCATCGCGGAGATCAGTCGCGTGAATGCGGCGCAGCAACAGCAGCTCGGCGCCCTCGTCGAAGACCGCGCCAGCCTCATCACCGCACGCGATGCGGCGCAGGCGAAGTGGAAGGAAATGCAGACCGCGCAGGTGGCGCAGATCGCTTCGCTCACGGGCCAGCTCACCGAGTCGAATGCGGAGCGCACGAAGGCGCTCGACCAACTCGCGCAGGTGAACGCCGTGCAGCAAAAGCGCATCGAAACGCTGAGCACCGAACGCGAGGCGGCGAGGGCGGAGATCGCGCGCCTTCAGGAAACCCATCGCGGCGAAATCGAAAGCATCCATGCCCGGCACTCCGGCGCGGCCAAGGCACTGATCGAACTTCAAGCCGACCGGGAAAAGGCGCTGCGCGACCGGGACGAAGCCAACGCCCTGAGTGTCCGCGCGAAAGAGAATCACCTCAAGCAACTCAACGCGCTCACCAGCGAACGCGACACGCTGCTGCACGAGCGCGACCGCGCCCTCGTCCGCCTCGAGAGCCTGGCGGAAACGCACAAGGGCGACGTGGGAGCGGTTGCGCTGCGCACCGATTCGCTGCGCTCCGAAATCGCGGCGCTCACGGAAAAACACCGGCACACGGTCGCCGAACGGGACGAGCTGCAGGAGCGGATCGAACGACTGAAAGACGCCAACTTAAAACAAGTGGCAGAACTCGGGCAGGAACGCCTCACCATCGTGGAAGAGCGCGACCGGGCGCTGATCCATCTCGAAAATTCCGAGCAAAAAGTTGCCGATGTTTCAGCCACGCTGGAGAAGGAGCGTGACTACTTTAACAAGGAGCGGGAAAAAGCGTTCACCCTGCTCGACGAGGCCAGGAATGCGCGGCATCGCGTGGAGCAAATCCTCGATGAGAAATCCGCTTTTGCCCAGGAACTCACCCACGCTCAGGAAGCGCTGCACAGCCTCGCGGCGGCAACACCGGAGAAATCCGAAACCACGGTGAAGCTCGAAAAACTGCTCGCGGGTTTGAAAGCAAAACTCGCCGGCGCACGCCAGACCACCAGTGAAACCGCGAACCTCGCGGCCTTCCAACTGTCCCCCGCCGAGAAACTGCTCTCGCGGCACAAATACAAAATCGAGCGCGGCCAGTCGGACGAACAGACGCCCGGCGTCTGCCGTGCGCGCGACGTGAATATCGACCGCACCGTCGCGATGAAACTCGCCGGTGAAAAACCCGAAACACGCGACCAGTCCATCGCGGAACTCATCGCCGAAGCGCGGATCATCGGGCAGTTGGAACACCCGAACATCCAATCCATCCATGAACTGAGCGTGAATGAAAACGGGAACGCCTTTTACACCGCCCGGCCAATGAAGGGCACGAGTCTCGCGAAGATTCTCGACGATCTCGCCGCGAAGAAAAACAGCGCGATCGTGCGCTACAATCTCAAGCGCCTGCTCGCCATCTTCGACCGGGTCTGCGACGCGCTGGCGTTCGCCCATTCCGAAGGCATCGCCCACGGCCTGCTCAGCGCGCAGACCATCGTGGTCGGCGACTTCGGCGAAGTTCTCGTGACCGGCTGGGAACGGGCCAAAAAAATCCGCCAGGAAAACGTCGGCACGTATGAAGCCGACATCCGCGCCGACATCGCCGCGCTCGCCGATTTACTCCTCCACATGCTCACGCTCACCCCGCCGGTGCCCGGCGAGAAGAAGCCAAAAGTGAAGCTCGCCGCGAGTTGGAAAGTTCCGAAAGGTCTCTTGAAACTGACGCTGCGCATCCTGCGCGACCGCGGTGCGACGGCGTATCCGAGAGTCACGCAATTGCAGACGGACGTGGAAGATTTCCGCGACGACCTCGGGCCGCGCGGCGGCCGGGCGTCCGCGTTCGATCGGGTCAAACAATCGCTGCAACGCTGGCAGTAAGCGGAAGCGCCGGAGGATTCACCGCCAAAAAAATTGCGATCCGTGCCGCTTGCACGTTCGGAGTGATCCGATTTCCACAGACTCTCTGCGTGGAGGGAGAACGTCCAAGCATGAAAGCCGAAGGCCTTGGACTGCGGTGATTCCTTCACCGCTCTCGCAGAGCACGGCGCGTCATCGTCCGGTGACGCTTTTTCCCAAAGCGGTGAAGGAATCACCGCAGTCCAAGAGCCTTCGGCTTTCATGCTTGGGCGCTCCACTTTCAAACAGAAGAGTCCGTGGAAATCGTGTTACGGACGCTGGAATTTGAAAGTCGGCTTCGTCATCGTGGAAACGTAAACAATGTCGGCGCGCGGGTCCCACGCGAAGTTTGGCCCGACGCGGGCAATGGCGAATCCTGCGGGCAGCGGAGCAGCCAAACTGAACGACATACCGCCGTCTTTCGTTTCAAGAAATCCAGCCTGGCCGACCACGACGTAGTGCTGCTCCGACTCCCCGAACATTGGGCCGTAGATCATGCTGTATGGCTTGTCCTGACTACCGGGTGCGCTTCGGTTCCATGTCGCACCTTGGTCCCTGCTGGTAAGGATGCCCGTGCCATCGCACCAATAGACGATGCCTTTGAATACGACGGGCACGGCGGAGGAGGGCGTCTCGGCGAAAACTTGCGCCCATGTCACGCCAGCGTCGGTGCTGCGAAAGATTCCCGGTTCTTTTTCCTTTGTGGCGACGAACGTGGTCCGATCAAAAATGCCGCAACCGCTGAAACCCTTGGCGAGGTCCTTCCACGTCGCGCCGCCATCGTCGCTCGTCGTGAGCAGCCCGCCGCTTTCGTGACGAATCGCGAGGAGTCGCCGGCCCGTGTCCGCCCAATCCACCGCCCCAAAATCGAGGTGCGATGTTTTGAATTTCGCCCACGTCTTTCCGCCATCGGTCGTAATCGCGCTGTCGCCGTAGATCATGAAACACGCGAGCCGCTTTCCCGCCGGATCAGCCTGCAAGGCCCAGCCAGTCTCGCAGCGTCCTCCGATGGCCTTGTCGTCGCATCGCGCGAACGTCCCGCCGTGATCGCCGCTGCGCCAGAGCCCGAGATCGCTGATGACCATGAAGACATCGCCGCTCACGCGATCGGCAACCACGCCCGCAGTCGGTCCGCCATAGCCAGGTTTCAATGGACTCGTGACGGGATCGGAAATGTTCACCCATTCGCCCGCGAAAGCGCTGGCAGTCAGTGCGAGCAGGAGGGAAAGCGTCTTCATTTCTTTTGGATGCAATAGAGCGTCTTGTCGCCGCGCAGGAAAATTCTTCCATCGCTGATGGCGGCACTCGCCCGATTCTCCTCGCCGATTTCATTCGTCGCGAGCACTTCGAGTTTCTCGCCGACCTTGAGCACGTAACTCTTCCCCGCGCTCGCAAAGTAGATGCGCCCATCGCCCGTCGCGACCGGGCTCGCCCATGTGGAAACGCCGGGCAACCGTTCGGAGAAGGCAAGTTCACCGGTGGCCAGCTTGAAGCATTTCAGGATCTCCGGACTGTGCGTGCGCCAGACCAAATCGCCCGCGATGATCGCCGAAGACAAGCCTTCGGAGATTTGCGGGATCGTCCATTTCAGATGCGTCTTCGTCACATTGCCCGCGCCGCCCGGATCGACGCAGACCCCTTTTCCGCCGCGCCCGCTGTCACTGAAAACAACCCCGCCGCCGAACGCCGGCGACGACGCATCGCCCTGCGCCGCGCACCACCACAGGATCTTCCCGCTCGCGGGATCGACGCCCTGCAACGCTCCCGATGCGCTCACGAGCATCTGCGACTTTCCCGCGACATTCACGATCACCGGCGTGCTATGCGCAAAACCGGTTTCCGGGCGCTTCGCCTCCCATTTGATTTCGCCCGTGGCCTTGTCGAACGCGACGATGCTCGAAGTCTTGCCCGTCTGATCGCAGTCGAGAATGACGGTATCGCCATAAAGGATCGGGCTGCTGCCGAGCGCCACGTCGAATGCGGTATTCGCGAGTTCTTTTCGCCACACAAGTCTGCCGTTGAAGTCGAGCGCGGCGACCACCGCCGAGCCAAAGACGACATACACGCGCTGTCCGTCGGTGCATGGCGTCGGAGCGCCGTAGCCGCCGCGCAGGTCTTTTAGAATCAAGGCTCCCGGCTCCACCGCCGTCTCCCATAGCGGCTTGCCGTCCGCTATTGCGAAGCAAAGGACGCGATGCGCGAGCGGCTGATTTTGCGCGGACGTTACGAATACGCGGTCGCCAAACACGATCGGCGACGACCACGGATTGTCGCTCTTCGGCAACGCCGCGCGCCACGCGATATTCTCGCCGGTCTTCGCATTCCATGTGAGCGGCAAGTCACGTTCGTCCGTGAGACCCAAGCCGCTTTCACCACGAAACTGCGGCCAGTTTGCCGCATGCGCCGCGACTGCGAAAGCAAACAGCAACAGCGCGCAAATCCTCATGGCATCTTACTCCGCTGCCGGCTCGGCCTTTTGCTCAGGCAGCAGGAAAGTGAGGGTTTGCGTGGCTGGTAAAATGGTCAGTGTTCGATTTCGGGTTTGGGTTCGGGGAGCCAGTGCGTGAGGACTGCGCCGATCAGCGCATAGACGCCGGCGACGATGGCACCCATCACCGCGATCTTCGCGGCACTCGGCGGATTGGATTCGGAAAGGGTGATGGTGAACCATGCGGCGGCGGTCCCGATCACGCGCCCGCCGATGTTCGCGGCGAAACTTTCCCCCGTGCCGCGCAGGTGCAGCGGGAAGACGAGCGGGATGTAGTTTCCCCAAAACGAGAACTGCGCGACGACGAAGAGCCCAGCGAGAAAAATGCCCGCTTTCACCAGGCCGAGCGAGTCGCCGCCGAGATTGCCGGAGAGCCACCAGAAAAAGAACGGCACGAAAAGGAGCGCGGGAATTTGGAAGACGCGGAGCAGCGCGCGGCGGCTGACGATGACGGTGGCGAGCAGCGCAAAAATCACGCGCCCGGCGAGGCCGCCGAGTTCCTGCGCGCTGGAGATTTTCGCCACCGCTTCGTCGCTGGCATTCGCGCCAATCTGGCGTTTCTGCGCGGGCGTGAGTTCGGGTTTGCCCGCGGCTTTGGCCTCGGCCACGGCTTTGCCCACCGCCGCTTTTGCCGTGGCGATGATTTCCTTGTGCCCACGCTCGCCGGGCGTCCCGATACCGGCCGCGCCGATGATTTGCGGGAGCTGCTGGATCGCGCCAAAAGCGAGCCCGTAGCTGGCGGCGAAAACGAGCGTGGTGACGACCGTGGTGCGGATGAGGCCAGGGCTGAAAAGTTCCGCGATGCTCGGGCGCTTGAGCTGACCGCTTGCGCGCTTTTGCGCCCACGCGGGCGACTCGGGCAGGAAGGGCCGGATGAGGATGAGCGGCAGCGCCGGGATGACGCCGGAGATGAGCGTGTAGCGCCACGCCTCGTTCCCGCCCTGGATCGCGGGAAGACTGAGCGCCCATTTCGCGGCGGCGATATTCGCGAGGGCGACGAGGATGCCGCCGAGCGAGGAAAATGCCTGCGTGTAGCCGAGCACTTTTTCGCGCTGGCGCGGGTCGGTGAAAAGTTCGGCGAGCCACGCGACGGCGGCGACGAATTCCACGCACACGCCAATGAAAACGAGGCAGCGGAAGAGGAGCAATTGCGGAAGCGTGGTCGCGAAGCCCGCGGCGCAGGCCGCGCCCGCGTAGAGTAGTATGCTGAACGTGAGCACGCGGCGGCGACCGAGCAGATCGGTGAGGTAGCCGCCGAGCAGCCCGAAGACGCCGCCCGCGATGGCGGGCACGAAGAACAGCGTGCGCGCCCACTTCACATACATTTCACCGCCCGGCAGCCACTTCGCCATCGCCTCCGGGCGCGGCATCCCGCCCGCGACCATTTGCTCGACGAGCGGCGCGCTGAGCGCGGCCATCGCGGGCTTGATGATGAGCGGGAGCATCAGCAGCTCGTAGATGTCGAAGGCAAACCCGATCGACGCGATGATGCAGATGAGCCATTGCGTGCGGGATAGACCGCCGGTGGAAGTGGACATGCGAAAAATTGCGCGAAGCTACTTTTTCTCCGCGGGCTTGTCCGCCGCGACCGGCTTCGCGCCTTCCGCGATCGCGTAGAGATGCGTCTGCGTGCCGACGTACATCGTGCCATTCGCCACGATCGGCGTGGAGTACACGGGCGCACCCATGTTCACTTCGCTCAGCACCTTCTTCACCTTGTCGTCCGCGAGCACCACTACGTCGCCGTCCTCGTCGCCGATATACACCTTCCCATCGACGCAAAAGGTCGAGCCCCAGATGTGCGCCTGCATGTCGTGCTCCCAATATTTTTTCCCCGTCTCCGCATCAAGGCAAAAGACGAAGCCGCTAAAGTCCGCGATGAAGAGCAGTCCTTTCTCCGGGTCGATCGAGACGGTGCTGATGGTGCGATGGATTTCTTTGAAATCCCAAATCAGTCCGGTCTTCGTGATGTCACCCTTCTTCGTCGCATCCACGCACACCAGCCGCCCGACACCTTCGCCGTGCTCCGGGTCCTGGCCGATCGCGACATACACGCGGTTTTTGTAAAAAACGGGCGTCGAGTTGATCTCGCTCGGGCCTTCCGCGGCGGGATATTTGATCGGCTTGCCGGTCTTGTCCTTCTTGTATTCCTCGGGCACGGCGTCGAACCACCAGACCTTCTTCATGATCGCATCCTCGCCCTCTTTCACCGGCTGGGAATCGAACGCGTAAAGGATGCCGTCGCCACCGCCAAAATAGACGTGATCCTTCCCGCCGACCTTCCCGCTCGAAGGCGAAGTCCACTGGCCGTGCTTGATGTTTGTCCCGAGTTTCGCGTCGTCTTCGCCGAGAAACGCCCCCGTGTTTTTATCGAGCATGATGAAGCTCGGCGACATCGGCGAAGGGATGTTCACATGCGTCCAGTCCTGCCCGTTCGAGGTGCAGGTGAAAAGGTGGTCGCCGACATTGATGACGGAGGAGTTCGTCGCGTTGTGCGGGAAAACGCCGAGTTCATCCATCATGTCGTATTTCCAAAGCATGTCCGCGTCGGTCGGCGTCACTTCCACTTTCGGCTTGCCCGGCCCGACCATGTATTGCCCTTCATCCATGAATGGACCTTGATTCCCGTTCGCCTGGCCTTGCAGATCGAGACACACAACTTCACACCGGCTCGTCGTCAGCCACACCTTGTCGCCCTCCACCGTCGGCGAACTCAGCAGCCCGAGATACTCCCAATCATTCACCTTCCCCGAAGCCAGCTTCGGCACCGTGAACTGCCAGATAAATTTCCCCGTGTATTCGTCGAAACAATACAGCACCGACTTGTCATCCTTGAACCGCGCATCGCGCGGCGTCGCGTTATTCGTCCCCACGAGCACCTTCCCCGCCGACACCACCGGATTCCCATAAGTCTGCGACCCGAGCTTCACGACCCACTTCACATTGCTCGTCGTGGAAAGATCCACGTCCTCCGAGTTTGGCTTAAACTTACCCGGCTCAAACTTCGCCGGAAACCCCTTCGCCTTGGAATACATATTCCGCCCTGGATCAGCCCCGCCCCATTGAGTCCAGTCGTCGGCCTGAACGCTGGCGGCGAGCGAGGTGAAAGCGAGGGCGGAGAGGAGACGATGATTCATGGAATTCGGCAGTGAGGGTGATCGGGTAACTCTTTACGCATACGTATCATTTCCCGCCAAGCGGATTCTTTGGCGGAAAACGCTGCGAGGCGGACTGCAAAATGGGAGCAGGTGCGAAATGCGACGGCCCTGTGGGCGGCTCAACGTCCAACTTTCAACGCTCAACATTCGGTCGTGTCCTAATTTGGATTTTGAGCAGGAAGAATCGTTTTGCGGGAGGAAAAAGCCAGAAGTCTGGCGACGCGCGCTAACAAAAGAGGCGGTGCGTCGGCGAAGTCGGATGTGAGACAGGCCCTGTGTCACGGCCTGGAAAGCTCGTGCCACTTTGCTGACTTCGCTGCAATTATTGCCAGATGACCGTGTAAATCGAATCAGGAACTGCTTCACCATGTTCCTCCTTGCGGACGCAGCGGAACCCGAATTCATCAGGGCGGATGGTTGGCGCACAGAAGGAGCGGCTGGCAACGCGACATAAAGCCGAGTCGTTCCAACTGCCACCGCGGACGACCCGGTTTGTTCCGGTGCTCGGGCCCCACGGGTCGGTCACGGCAGAACTGCTGTAAGCACCGCACCGATCCTAACGCAGTTCCCGCGCGGTGAGGGTGATGCGCTTTATTGATCACGGAGTGGGCTTGAATCTCTTCCAAATCCCCCCAGCGCCCGTTCCCCCGCAGGTATCCGTCCAGTAGAGCCAGGACGAATCGACGGCAATGGTGGTGACAGTGCCCGCAGTCACCGGAGCCAGGTTCGCCGGAGAGTTCCGCCTCATCTCGCTCGCAGCGCTGGTGCGCATGAGACTCGCCGCCTTCCGCGACAAAGACCGTGTCCACCTGCGCGATCTCGTCTCCGTCGGCCTCGTCGATGAATCATGGCTTCCCGGCCTTTCCACCGCCATGCGCGAACGTCTCGCTCTCATCCTCTCCTCGCCCGAGGGATGATTCGCCCCTCGATTTCAATTTGGTGATCAGGTCGAAGACTGGACCCAAAGCGCGAGGAGCGAGTCTAAAGAAGCGACCCTTTTTCTTTCGTTGGGAACGGATGGAAGAAACATTACGGTTGCTCGGGGAGGGCTGCGGAGCGTAAACCTAAGCACATGTTCCGGGGCACCTTATGCCCGAGTGCGGAACGCGACCGTTCGCCTGTATTATCTCCCCCTGAAAATATGAAACTGATGAGTGGACTCATTTCCAGCACACCGCGAAGGCGGAACGCATCTTCCTTCGCGTCTGTGGCCATCGTCGCTGCGATTCTGTCGCTGATCTGCGGAGGGTTGCTTTGGGCAAACCCTTCGGCACAGCCAGGCGTCGTCGTTTCGTGGGGCAGTCAAAGTATTCCGCTTTCGTTTTACGACGGCCAACGAATCCTGAAGGTCGCCGGTGGAGGCAGCTATAGCCTAGCGTTAAAAAGCGACGGTTCGGTCGTCGTTTGGGGAAATAACATTAGCGCAGGCCCAGCCGGTCATAGCAATGTCGTTCAGATCGCGGCGGGTGATTCCCACTGTTTGGCACTCAAGAGCGACGGCTCGGTCGTTGCTTGGGGGAGCAACACATATGGCATGAGTACGGTCCCGGCAGGCCTAGAGCCTGTCATTCAGATTGCTGCCGGTTCTCGTCACAGCCTCGCACTTAAAAGTGATCGCTCGGTCGTCGCTTGGGGCGACAACTCAAATGGCCAAAGCACTGTACCCGCTGGCCTAGGCCCGCGCGTTCGGCTGCGGTCAGCTTGGGAAGTTCAGCTTTGATTTCGGCGAGGCTAGTGATCGCGAGCATCGCGAATGGTTTTGGCGGGCGCAAGACGCGACAATTACCGATGCCGGGCGGTGGCGTGTTTGGGAGTTTGTGCTAAAGCAAAAGTCGTCGCGCAAACTGCGATATCCCCCCTCGACACTGACTTTCATCGTGACTCGCTGGTCTTCTTCCATCGCAAAAAAATGCGCGCCGTTTTTCTTGTGCGGTATCGCCGCTGTGCGCGCGCAGTATGTGAATTTCGAGTCGCATCAGACGCGGCCGATCTGTCTCTCGCCGGATGGCACGCGGCTGTTCGCGGTGAATACGCCGGACGGGCGGCTCTCGGTTTTCGATGTGTCGAATCCTGCGAATCCCGCGCCGGTTTTGATCCGTGAGATTCCGGTCGGGATCGAGCCGGTTTCGGTGAACGCGATCTCGAACGATGAGGCATGGGTGGTGAACGAGGTGTCCGATTCGGTGAGTATCGTGTCGGTGTCGGCGGGTGCGGTTTTGGAGACGCTGGCGTGCGTGGATGAGCCGGCGGATGTCGTGTTCGCGAGTGGTCGCGCGTTTGTTTCGTGTTCGCAGAGTAATCTGGTGCGCGTGTTTGACATCGCGACGCGTGCGGCGGTCGCGACGATTCCGCTCGAAGGATTGAATCCGCAGTCGCTGGCGGTGAGCGGCGACGGGTCGAAAGTGTACGGCGCTTTCAAACTTTCCGGCAATCGGACGACGCTGCTTCCGGCGAATCTCGCGCCGGCGCAGCCGCTGCCGACGAACATCACGAACTCGCCGCCGCAGGTCGGGCTGATCGTGAGCGCGAACGATCCGCGTCTGAGCCCGATGCCGAACCTGCCGGACAACGACGTGGTGGAGATCGACGCGGCGACCAATGGGATCACACGCTATTTCAATGGCACCGGGACGATCAACTTTTTCGTGGCGGTGCGTCCGGCGAGCAATGAAATCTGGATCGCGAACACGGAGGCGCTGAATCTCACGCGCTTTGAGTCGAATCTGAAAGGGCGCTCGGTGGACAATCGGGTGACGCGGGTGACGACGACGGGGGCGGTGATCGTCACGCCGTTCGATCTGAATCCCGGCGTGAACTACGCGCTTTTTCCAAACGACGCGGCGCGGACGACGGCTCTGGCGCAGCCGACTGCGATCGCGTTCACGGCGGATGGCGCGGCGTTTTGGCTGGCGAGTTTCGGCACGGATCGCGTGGCGAAAATCGACGCGGCGACGGGCGCGGTGGCGGCGCGGATCGAGACGGGGCCGACCACCGGCGCGGCGTTCGATCCGCGCAACAAACGCGGCCCGCGCGGCCTCGCGCTCCAATCCGCGAATGGCCGCCTTTACGTGCTCAATCGCATCTCGAACACGATCACCGTGATTTCCACCACGAGCGAAACAGTGCTGACGGAAATCGCGACGGGCAGTTTTGATCCCACGCCCGCCACGATCCGGCAGGGGCGCGGATTTCTTTACGATGCGCGGATTTCTGGAAATGGCACGCAGTCGTGCGCTTCGTGCCACATCGATGGCGATCGCGATGAACTGGCGTGGGATTTGGGCGATCCGGCCGGTGCGATGCAAAACGTGAACACGCAGTTCGGCTCATTTTCCATGCACCCGATGAAAGGCCCGATGACGACGCAGACGCTGCGCGGCCTGCGGAACATGAACCCGCTGCACTGGCGCGGCGACAAGGCGAGTTTCACGGATTTCAATGGCGCGTTCGCTTCGTTGCTCGGCGGCTCGCAGCTCAATGCGGCAGACATGACTGCGTTCAGCGATTTCATCAATACGATCGTCTTCGAGCCAAATCCGAATCAAAACCTCGATCGCTCGATGCCCGCGCTCTTTCCACCCGGCGATCCGAATGCGGGCGATCCAAATGCCGGACGCAGCACGTTCACCAACGAAAACTACCAGTCGAATCTGCGCTGCAACACCTGCCACGCGCTGCCGACCGGGACGAATCGGATCCTCATCAGCGCCGCTGCCTTGCAGGAGAGCCAGAATTTCAAAGTGCCGCAGCTCCGCAATATGTATCAGAAGCGCCATTTTGTGAGCAGCGCGACCGCCGTGTCGCTCAGCGGATTCGGCTATGTTCACGATGGGCAGGACCCGGATATTTTTACATTTCTAAGTCGGCCAGTATTTGGAGCGTTTGCCGCCGACACGACGCGCAAACGGAATCTGTCCGCGTTTATGCAATGCTTCGACACTGGCACCGCGCCGGTTGTCGGTTTCACGCGCACGCTCACTGCGGGAACGCTGGCTGCGGGCGGCGCGGATTGGTCGGTGCTGGAATCGCAGGCCACGACCGGCGGCACAAATTTGGTCGTCCGCCTTTTGGAAAACGGGGAACGGCACGGCTTCGTCTATCGCGCCCCGACCAATGATTATTTGAGTGATCAGACCGGACTCGGGCCGCTCACGCGGGCTGCGCTCTATGCGCGAATCGCCGCCGGTGCGATCGCAACCGTGATGGGTGCGCCTTTCGCCACCGGTCAGCGGCTGGGCGTGGATCGCGATGGCGACTCGATTCTCGATGCGGACGAGGTGATGCCCCGCTTGGAGATCTCGCCTTCCTCGGGCGCGCCGCTTCTTTCCTGGCCCGCCGCCGACGCTGCGCTGGTGCTCGAATGTGCGGACAGCCTCGGGCCGGCGGAATGGCTGCCGGTCACGCATCCGCGCGTGCCGGTCGGAGCTGCAGTTCAAGTGATCGATACATCAGCCGCGGCGCAGCGCTTCTACCGTCTTCGCAAGCCGTAGTGAGGCTTCGCGGACATCGGCAGCGCAAGGAAAACTCGGTTGCCTGCCATTTTTTGATGGACAAAATCCGATGTTTTATCGCAGTTTCGTCGGGTTGGCATTCATTCGAGTCGCCAACACCCCCCTGAACGATAACAAACCAACCATTAGTACTTTATGACCATAAAACCACCAAAACCAATCCTTGCAGGCGTAATCGCCGCCACCGCGATTTTCGCGCTCTCAGCAACAAGCTCCGCGCAAAATAACGGAATCAGCATTCACCCAATCACGATCGACGGCGCGTTCACCAACACGCCTGAGTGGTCGGACGTGACGCCAGCTCACTTTTTCTCCGCACCAGGCACCACCGCGACGCCGGTGTCGGCGGGTGATCCGAGCGCAAACACCGCGCTCTACGCTGCCATCGGTCGTCGTACGCCGACCGATGCTCCGAGCCTCCACCTGCTGTATGATTTCGTCCCACGAACGAATCCGTTTGTAGCATCCGGGGAAATTTTTGCCGCGATCACATTCCCGATCCACCTTCCAGAGCGGTTTCATCCTCAAGGCACCCCGGTGGGTTCGGATATCGAGCAGAATGTTTCGGTGATCTTCCAAGGCGGACTAAGTGATGTTGCCGGTTTGGGCGCAGTTGGGGTTGGCGGTTTCTTCGATATTTTCGTGGACTTCCTCGACGGGAGACCCCTCGTCCGGGCGGAAGAAGTCGGACTGTTTGGAGCTGCCGACTTTGGGCCTTCGCCACTCTCCACCACGGATCACCTAATCGTTGAATTGGGCGTCGGCCTTCGCATTCCGCAGAATTTTGGCGTCGAAGGTCCGCTGAATCCCGGCGGTGCTGGCATCAACCCCGCGACCGGCCTCTATGATCCCGATCCCGCATTCTGGGGCGCGGCTGCCGGAGGCGGAGGTCTCGCGCAGGACACTGGCGGTGGAACAAACAACCTCCAGTCCGCAAGCGCGGCACTCTTCACGATCAACCCGAATGGTTCGACCACGGTCACGCCGGTCCCCGAGCCGACGAGCGCGGCCTTGCTGCTAGGCAGCCTCGGCCTCATCGCGGCACGCCGGCGCCGGTAACCGCACTTTCGGCGGAGTGCCGCTGAAATAATCCGCGACTGCAGGGATGGCCCGAAGCCTCCCTGCAGTCGTTTTATTTTCGGGTGTTTCCCCGTGCAAATCGCCCCGGCATTTTCCGTCGCACAGAATGTTTGTGCGTTTTCAAATCGACCCCTACAAAGACCCGCGATGACGTTCCCACCACACGATTTTCTCGATCTGAATCACACCGAGCATCGCATGCTCTTTGAGAATGGCGTGCATGTCTGGGACGCGCTGAAGCAGATCACCAGCTACCTGCAATTTCGCCTGAAACCGGCGATCAATGGGCGCTTGATCGGCAAGCCGTTTGTCAGCGGCGCGGTTTTTGTCGGGAAAGGCACCGTCATCGAGCAGGGCGCGATGATCAAAGGCCCAGCGTGGATTGGCGAAGGCTGCGAGATTCGCAATGGCTGTTACATCCGCGAGAATGTGATCGTCGGCTCCGGCTGCGTGCTGGGAAATTCGTGCGAATTCAAAAACACGATCATCTTTGACGAGGCAAAAATCCCGCACTTCAGCTATGCGGGGGATTCGATCATCGGCTATCGCGCGCATCTCGGCGCGGGCGTCGTGCTTTCCAATGTGAAACTCGACCACGGCGAGATCACCATTCGCACGGAAGAGGGCCTCATCCCCACGGGCCTGAAAAAATTCGGCGCGATCATCGGCGATCATGCGGAGATCGGGTGCAACGCGATCATCAATCCCGGCTCGATCATCGGGCGCAACAGCATCGTGTATCCGGGCACGGTTTGGCGCGGCGTCGTCGCGGAGAATTCGATCGTGAAGACCACGCAGACGCACACGGTCATGGCCCGCCGCGATTGATCGGCGAAAGACTTGCGCGGTTGCCCTTTGTCTGAAACCTTTCCCGCCCCTATGGCCAGCCCTACCGAAACCAAGCCCGTCGTCGAAGAAGAATTCGACTTTCTGGCGTTCTGGATTCAGCACAAACGCACGGTGCTCTTTCTCTCGCTGCTGCTGGTCATCGGCCTGCTGATCTTCGCGATTTTTCAATTCACCCAGCATCGGGCGCGCGAGGCCGCGGCACGCGATTTCGCAAATGCGAAGACGGTTGAGGAATTGCGGAACGTGGTGACTGGGCACGGCAGCTCCGCGGTCGCGGGAAACGCACTGCTCCTGATTGCGGAGAAGTTGCGCGGCGAAAACAAGCTGGATGAATCGAGCGCCGCGCTAAAGCAATTGATCGAAAAACATCCGAATCATCCGCTCATCAGCGGCGCATGGATGAGTCTCGCCGTGAACCTGGAATCGCAGGAGAAAACCGACGAAGCGCTGGCGAACTACCAGAAAATCGTCGCGACGTATCCCACCAGCTTCTGCGCTCCATCCGCGCTGATGGCGCAGGCGCGGATTTACGCTGCAAAGGGCAAGGTGGATGAGGCCAAACGCGCTTACGAATCCGTGATCTCGCAATATGGCGACAGTATTCTGGCGAGGATGGCGATGCAGGAAAACACGCGGCTGAAGAAGTAACGGGCCGATCTCCGAAGCGGCAGTTCACACGGATCACCAGCGTCGCGAGCGCGGATGGCCCGCTCACGATCTACGCTGGCTGCAATCCCTCGTCGCCAAAAAGTCCGCGCTGCCGCCCCTTCCCGGTCAACTCCGACTGCGCCTGCTCCTGCTGCCCGATGAATAATTCGCCGCTGAACACACCGCCTTTTTCCACGTTGATCGCCTTCGCGTAAACGGTCCCCTCGAGGATGCCGCCCTTGTTGATCGTCACCATGCCATCGCAGACGATCCTCGCCGACGTCTTGCCATTGATCTCGATCGTGTGCCCCTTCAGCGGCCGCACGAATTCCACGTCCGCCTTCTTCTCGATGATGACGTGGTGCCCCTCGATCGTCCCCACGATTTTCCCCCGCAATCTCACGCGCACCACGCCAGTGCAGCACAGGGTGCCGCGCACCTGCCCCTCGACCAGCGCCTCGCGACACACCGCGCGCGAACTGCTCAAGTCACCCTTCGACGTGACGACGACTTCGCCCTGCGTCTGAATGCTGCGCCCAAACGGCCCCGCGATCTTGAAATCGCGCAGGTCGATGTAACTGCCGCACGACGGGCACAGCGACGATTGCGCGGCGCTGCTCACCTGCTGCTTGTGGCTGCAGCTCAGGCACGCGATTTCGCGCACCGTTTCGCGCGCCAACATTTTCCCGACTTTGTCGAAAAAGGACGGCCCCTTGAGACTCGTCGCCTCCTTCAGCAGCAGCTTTTCGATGCTGTAATGCTCGCCGCACTTCCGGCAAAACGTAGTCTTCGCAAACGCGGACTCGAGCTGCGTAAAGCCGCAATGCGGACAGTCCGCGCTGATTTTCTCCTGAGGCTTGGGCGTGTTTTTCGCCACAAAGCGCGGTTATCGGCCGGGGAGCGGCGCTTTCGGAATCTCCGCCGGGCGCGGCGCTTCCGCCGGACGCGACGCCCCCTTCACCGGCGTGACCTCCGACTTGCCGACAAACGTCGCGCCTTCCTCGATCACGAGACGCGCTGCCTTCAGATCGCCCTGCAGCACCGCGCGCGACTTGAGTTCGCAGCGTTCCTCCACGGTGATGTTGCCGTGAACCTTGCCATAAACCGTCGCTGATTTCGTTCTGATCTCGCCGCGAATCTCCGCATTTTCGCCCACCGTCAGGACGCCCGATGAGGTAATTTCACCCTCAACTTTTCCATCCACGATCAAGTCGTTTTGGAATTTGATGGAGCCTTTGATTTCGACGTCGGCAGAGAGAATGTTCTTGGAAGTGGAAGTGGAGATGTCGGCCATGACTGGTTTTTTCGTGATAGGAGATTGCGGAATGAGCGGGATTTCCAATTGCGGAGAGACCGGTTTTTCCTCGATGGAATTGACGTGCTCCGCCGAAACTTGCGGCTTTTGAGACGGGTCGTGGTGGAGCACGGGCCAGTTATCGGGGCGTGGAAACGGAGTGTCAACGATCGCGTGCGAAAGCGCTCAAGATTCCGCGAATCTCCCCGCAAAACCCTGCGACGCGACGCGCATGGTGTGTTCGCCAGTGTGGCTGCTAAACTGCCCGTCGTTGAAGGCCGGGGCGCTCGGCGCGTGAATGCCGGCTACGGCGAAATGATGCAGCGCCCCTCGCGTTACCTCGGCGAAATCCCCAAGGCATTGATCGAGGAATGGCAGATTCGCGGCGCGGATTGAACCGCGCCGGATTCACACGACCGCGGCCAGCGTGCGGTCGAGATTTTCGCGGACGATGCGGATTAGATCCTCGGGCGGATACGGCTTCTGGAGAAAATTCGCGCCCGGAATGAGCACGATTTTCCGTCCCATAAATCCGACGCTGTAGCCGCTCGTGTAAACGATCGTCAGTTGCGGATTGTCTTCGCGCAAAGCCATCCCCAAATCGCTCCCGGACACACCGCCGGGCATGATCATGTCGGTCAGGAGCATGTCGATGTGGTCGCGCTTTTCGCGCCACACGACGAGCGCCTCCGCGCCCGATGCGCTCGTCAGCACTTCGTATCCCGCCTGCTGCAAAATGCGCGAAACAAATTCCCGCACCGACGCTTCATCATCGACGACGAGGATCGTCTCCGTGCCGCCGCGCGCGGGCGCAGCAACCGGATCGACGTCGGCCAAATCGTTCGCATTCGTCAGCGCGGGAAAATGGATGCGAAACATCGTGCCGCGACCCGGCTCACTCTCCACCGCGATCCAGCCGTGATGCTGCTGCACGATCCCATACACCGTCGCGAGACCGAGCCCGGTGCCGCGGCCGACTTCTTTTGTCGTGAAAAATGGATCGTAGATTCGCGGCAAATGTTCCTGCGAGATTCCGGATCCACTGTCCGCGAAACCAAGGCAGACAAATGGACCCGCGACGACATTGGAATGCCGCGCGGCCTCTTCTTCATTCACGAGCCGCACGCTCGTGGAAACGATGATGCGCCCGCCGTTCGGCATCGCGTCGCGCGAGTTGACGGCGAGATTCACCAGCGCCTGCTCGATCATTCCCGCATCCGCGTGGATCTCCGGCAGCTTGTGGCTCAAGTCCGCCACGACATCCACATCGCGGCCCACCACACGCCCGATCATTTTCGACACGTCGAGGACGACGTCGTTGAGATCGAGATTCACGGGTTGAAAAATCTGCCGCTGGCTGAACGTGAGCAACTGCCGCGTGAGCGCGGCGGCGCGGTCGGCGCTGCTCGCGACTTGATCCAAATCCGCGATCGCATCCGCGGGCACATCCGAGCGTGTCCGCACGATGTCCGTGAAGCCGGTGATGGCGCAGAGCATGTTGTTAAAATCATGCGCGATGCCGCCCGCGAGCTGGCCGAACGCTTCCAGCTTTTGCGCCTGGCGCACCTGCTCATCGAGGATGCGGCGCTCCGTGATGTCCTCGCAGAGCGAAGTGACGCCGATCACCCGTCCGCCATCCACGAGCGCGGCATTGAACCAGTGGCAGACGATGCGGCGGCCATCTTTGGAAAATGGTCCGTCGAGACACGGCTCGACGATTTTCTGTTTCCGCGCCCCATCGCGCAGCGCCGCGATCTGCACGCGCACGGATTCGGGAGCGATCATTTCCAGCATCGGCGCGCCCACCGCCTCGCCGCGTCCGTAGCCGAACAGCCGTTCCGCCGCCGCGTTCCAATCGACCACGCGCAAATCCAAATCCCACTCGATCACCGCGAGCGGGGTTTGCTCCGAACGCAGCGCCAGCCTGCCCTGCGAGCGCCGCAGGTCCGCCTCGGTCCGCCGGTATTTTTCGACCTCGCTGCGCAGCGCGCCATTCATGAAAACCGAACTCCCGAGCAGCAAGAGCAACACTGCCAGTTGCGCGATGCGCATCCCGCGCGCCGCGGCGATCCCGTGGCTCCACTCTTTCGCGGAGTAATCGACGCCCAGCACGGCCTCGACTGCACCGTCCTCATCGTAAAGCGGCGTCCACGTGCTGACCCACGTGCCCCAGCGATCCGTCACCGGATCCGCGCCGAAATTTGCCTGCCCCAGAAACGCCCGCTCCAATCCGGGGACATTCTTGTCATAAACCTCACCGATCTTCGTCCGCGCCTCGATCCCACCGTTGAAATTTCCATTCCGGTCGTAGTCCGTTTCGGAGTCAACGATGAACACGTTGCTTCCGTCCGGCTGCTTTCGCATGGTGTAAATATCCTGCGCGGCGGGATTCACGCGAAGCCACGTCTTCAGCGTTTCGATCATCCCGAGATACGTCGGATCGTCCGGCAGCGTGTCCACGGTGATCTTCGCATGGCCCATCGTCTGAAGCATCCTCGCATACGTCGGCGCCATGCCGCCCACCATTTCCTGGATGCGATGGCGCTCTTCGCGTCCCGCTTCCTCCACCAGCCACCAGCCCACGCCCAGAATCGCAGCAACCAGCATCCAGACCACCGAGCGCATCCGCACCTGCCTCCGATGCATGAGCCAATGCACCAGCGCGAACGCGGCAACCGCGACAATCGCAAGCGTCAGGAAATCGAGATGTTTCGTCAGAGGGTTCAGAAAAAGGGTCCCGTTCAGCATTGAGAGAAGCGGGTTCCGTGCGCGGCAACGGGGAAGTTTTGGAGAGCGCGCGGACGCGGGTGTGATTCAAAGTGGTGCAAACACGGAAGGTGGGCAGCGGCCCAGCGCGTCTCCTCACGGCATACGCCAGATCAGCCGCACCGAGTCCAGCCGCAGCCGCGCGGAGGTCAGCGCGGCCTGCAAATCGGTCTTCTGCTGCCGGACCGCCGCAATTTCCCCAGGACGCACGTGGTCATTGATCGCCCGCAAATCCTCCAGTCGGTCGATCTCATCCTGAAGCTGCTCCGCCATCGTCGCGCTCGCTGCCGCCACCACGTTTTTCATCCGTACTTCGGCGAGCGCCTGCGCCTTTTCCAGCATCGCCGGGATCAGCTTTTTCTTCACCACCGGACGATCGAGCAGCTTGAAAATATCGCCTTTCTCCAGCACCGCGTTCGCGACAATTTCATCTTCCGTGTGATCGGCGGTGGCGTGATCCACCACGACGCGGATCGGCGTCGCCGGGAGGAAACGATCGGCGTGCAGAGCTGCGGGAGCGATGCATTCGGCGACGGCGCAAATCTCCAGCAGGATTCCCTCGGAGCCGGAATCCTTCCACACGCCGAACGCCGAATTGCCCGACTCCAGCCCGAGCAAAAGATCGAGCGCGCCGCGCACCAGCGGATGATCCTGCCCCATGAATCCGAGATCCTCGCGGCTCAGCGCGCGCGCGCGGTCGAACGTCACGGTCATCCCATCCGGCGGCAGCGCGGGAAACGCATCGGTGAGCAAATGGCCCGGCAGCAGCAGATGGCTGCGGTTCCCGAGTTCCTCCACGTGGACTCCGAAATGATCGAGCATCCGAATGAAGAATGCCTCAAATCCATCGTCCGAATCCTGCGCGCGAATCTGCGCGATAATCTCCGCCGCGCGTCCCGGCTTGCACGAGTTCAGTTCCAGTAGGCGGTCGTGTCCGCGCTCCAGTTTCTTCGCGACTTGCGCGTGGCGTTCGCGGGTTTTTTTGATGAAAGCAGTGAGCGCCTTCGCGTCGAAATTCTCCCGCAACGCCGTGAGATCGTCTCCCAGTTCGCGCGCGATTTCCGCCGCGCCGTGCGGATTTTTTTCAAACGCGCCGAGCCCCTCGTGATACCACCGCGCCAGCACTTCCGATTCGCCGCCGCGCAGATACGGCGCGTAGATTTCGATCGTCGCGGTCTGCCCGATTCGGTCGAGGCGTCCGATGCGTTGTTCGAGCAATTCCGGGTTCGTCGGCAGATCGAAAAGCACGAGCCGGTGCGCGAACTGAAAGTTGCGCCCTTCGCTCCCAATCTCTGAACAGATCAGCACGCGCGCGCCCTCGGGCTCCGAGAAAAACGCCGCATTGCGATCGCGCTGGAGCAGCGTCAGGCCCTCGTGAAAGAGGCCGACTTTCATGTTCACCTCGTGCTGAAGGCGCGCGGAGATTTCTTCGGCGAGTTCGCGCGCGCGGCAGATGAGCAGCACTTTTTCATCGCCGGAATCCTTCAGGAAACCGACCAGCCATTTCACCTTCGCCGTCATTTCATCCGCGCCCGCGTCGAGCGGCACGAGCTTCGCGCGGCGCTCGGGAAAGCCGGACAGCGCAGCGCGCGTGTTGCGAAACATCACGCGGCCCGTGCCGAATTCATCGAGCAACTCCGCGACGAGATGCGCGCGCGCGCTTTCATCGCCGCCCGCCAGCGCCTCCGCGTGCTTCCGCACACGCGCCGATTTTTCGCCGAACAGCTTGCGATCCGCGGTGGTCAGCGGCTTCCCGCCGATCACGCGGTCGATCGCTTTCGCGACTTGCTCGTAGTGTTCGGCCTCTTCGAGAAAAAGTGCGAGATCCGTGTAGCGATCGGGATCGAGCAGGCGCAGCCGGGCGAAGTGGCCTTCCGGGCCGAGCTGCTGCGGCGTCGCGGTGAGCAGCAGCAGGCTCGTCGTTTTCTGCGCGAGGGCTTCGACCAACAGATACTGCGGGCTCGCGGCTTCGTGCGTCCACTCGAGGTGATGCGCCTCATCGACGACCAGCAAATCCCAGCCCGCGGCGATCGCCTGCGCCGTGCGAGGCTCGCTTTCCGAAAGAAATGCGACGCTGCAAATCACGAGCTGGCTGTCGAGGAACGGGTTCTCGTCGGGATCGTTCGCCTGGATCGAGCGGCAGCGCTCCTCGTCGAAAATGCTGAACAGCAAATTGAAGCGCCGCAGCAACTCGACGAACCACTGGTGGATGAGCGGCTCCGGCACCAGCACGAGCACGCGATCCGCGCGACCGGTGAGGTGCAGCCGATGCAGAATCAGCCCCGCCTCGATCGTCTTCCCGAGCCCCACTTCATCCGCGAGCAGCACGCGCGGAGCAAGGCGGGAAGCCACTTCCGCGGCGATGAACATCTGGTGCGGGATCAAATCCACGCGCCCGCCCGCAAATCCGCGCACAGCCGATTTCCGCATCCGGCAGCGGCGCGAGAGCGCATCCGCGCGCAGATCGAACGTCCGCAAATCATCCACCTGCCCCGCCATCAGCCGCGCTTCCGGCGTGCTGAAACTGATCGTGTCGGAAAGCTCCGCCTCCTTCACCTCGCGCCCGCCCGCCGAATAAACGAGCAGCCCATCGCGCTCCTCCGCCGAATCCACGACCAGGTTCGTTCCGTCGTGCAGCTTGATGCGGTCGCCCGCGGTGAATTCCACGCGGCGCAGCGGCGCGGTTTTCAGCGCGTACTGGCGGTGCCCATTTGCCGCCGGAAAGAAAAGCTCCACGCGCCCAAACTCCGCGCGCAGCACGATCCCGAGCCCGAGTTCCGGCTCGCTGTCACTGACCCATCGTTGCCCTGCGCGTGGTGCATTCATGCCATTCATTTAGCGGCACCGCGCGGCGATTGCCAATTCGGGAATCGCGCGACCGCTACGACCGCAACGCGACCGCGACCGCGCGAATGCAGCGCTTTTCCAAAATGAGCGACGGATGCAGCGACGCCCACACCCGGACATTTCGCGCCTGCGGCATCGTCGAGCTGCTCGCGGGCACCACCACGAGATCGAGTGGCGTGTGAAAAGTCGTGAACTTCACCCGCGACAGTTTCGCGTTGTCGGTCGCCAGCTCGCGCAGGAACGCGCTGTCGCGCCACATCTCCGCCGCACCCGCGCCGGGATGCAGCCGCGCGAAAACGGTGCCGTGATGCGGTGCGGCGATGGTGATGAGATGCGCGACGTGTTTCTCTCCGCCAAGACGCTGCACGTAGTACCGGCTCACGAGTCCGCCCATGCTGAAGCCGACGAGATCAAACTTCCGCCCGCGCCCGACATGCTTCGTCGTGAAATCCGCGAGCTGTTTCCCCAACTCCTCGATCGTCGCCTGGCCGCCATTCGGCGAAAGATCGGGAGTGAAAACTTCGCGGCCCTCAGCCCGAAAATGCCGCGCCATCCGCGTCATATCGCGCGAGCTGGAGTGAATGCCGTGGACGAGCACGACGGGGTTGTATTCAGGATTTGCGGGAACGGGCGCAGCATCGAAAAAAGCGAGCGCGGAACTGAGCAGGGCGACGATTTGCACGCGCACAAGCTAGCCGGGAAAATCGCGCGGGCAATGCCGCCGAAGGCTCTGGACTGCGGTGATTCCTTCACCGCTTTCCAACGAGGGCCGCGCTCCCGCCATTCGGAAAGCGGCGGAGGAACCGCAGCAGTCCAGAGCCTTCGGCGTCACGGCTCGGGACGGGTTCTGCGAAAGTGGCGAACCTCGAAATCCGCCGTGCGCAGCGGCACATCGACCTGCTCGAACGCCTGCTCTAGCGGCGGGAAAAACGCGTCCCCATCCACCTCGCGCTGCACGACACTGAGATACAAGTCGGTGCAACGCAGTAGCAATTGCGCGTAAATTTCCGCGCCGCCAATGATGAACAATTCACCGGGCCATCGCGCGGGATCGAACGCGGCCAGATCGCGAACGATTTCGACTCCCGGAATGTCCGGCCCGCGCGTCACCACCACATTGGTGCGTCCCGGTAGCGGCTTGCCGAGCGACTCAAAAGTTTTCCGACCCATCAGCACCGTGTGGCCGAGCGTGGTACGTTTGAACCATTTGAAATCCTCCGGCAGATGCCACGGGATCTGCCCATCGCGCCCAATCACGCGGTTCAGGGACATGGCGGCGATGGCCTTCATCGCGCGATGGCTATGACGCTCGCGCCGCGTGTTCCGGGTAGCACGCTCGTCCCGCGCGTTGGTTTTGGCGTCCCGCCAAAACGAACTTCCCTGCCAGGTCGCTTCAAAGTGCGTGAACGAAATCGGGGACGAGACGTTTTGAAAGTTCGCGAAGGCGGGACGCCTTCGCCAACGCTCGGGACGAGCGTGCTACCGGGATTCCGCAGTCGCGCACTCATACCGCAATCGGTGCCTTGATCGCCGGATGCGGGTCGTAGCCTTCCAGCGTGAAATCCTCGTAGCAGAACGCATGGATGTCGCGGATCGCCGGGTTCAGCCTCATCACCGGCAAAGCGCGCGGTTCGCGCGTGAGTTGCAGCCGCGCCTGCTCAAGGTGATTCGCGTAAAGATGCAGGTCGCCAAACGTGTGGACGAACGTGTCCGCGCGCAGCCCGCAGACCTGCGCGACCATGTGCGTGAGCAGCGCATAGCTCGCGATATTGAAAGGGACGCCGAGGAAAAGATCCGCGCTGCGCTGGTAAAGCTGGCAGCTCAACGCGCCCTCGTGGACGTAAAATTGAAACAGCGCGTGACACGGCGGCAGCGCCATTCCTTCCACCTCGCCCGGATTCCACGCCGTCACGATGTGCCGCCGCGAATCCGGGTTCTTTTTGATCTGCGAAATGACCGCGTCGATCTGATGGATGGAACGCCCGTCGGCCGTCCGCCAGTCGCACCACTGCGCGCCGTAAACGCGCCCGAGATTTCCCTCCGCATCCGCCCACTCATCCCAGATCGTCACGCCATTTTCGCGCAGATAATTCACATTCGTCTCCCCGCGCAGGAACCACAGCAGCTCGTGAATGATCGAGCGCAGATGCAGCTTCTTCGTCGTCAGCACGGGAAAACCGCGCGTCAGATCGAACCGCGCCTGCGCACCGAAAACCGAGTACGTGCCCGTCCCGGTGCGATCGGGTTTGAATTTCCCGTGATCGAGGACGAGGCGGAGCAGGTCGTGGTATTCGCGCATTCGGCGGAGACTGGCGGAAAATCTGAAATCTGAAATCTGAAATCTGAAATTCGGATTTCTGTGCTAAACAACCCGCTCCCATGGAGCCCACCTCGCTTGCCAATCTCACCGACACGCAATCCCAGCGCGACTCGCGCAAGATCCCGATCGACCGCGTCGGCATCAAGGGCCTGCGCTACCCGATGCAGGTGCGCGACAAAGCCCACGTCATCCAACACACGATCGCGACCGTCACGCTCACCGTCGATCTTCCGCACCAATTCAAGGGCACGCACATGAGCCGCTTCGTGGAAGTGCTCAACGAATTCGGCCCCGAACTGCACGTCGATAACATCCACACCATCCTCCGCGAACTCGTCACCCGACTCGACTCCGAGAAGGCGCACGTCGAATTCGACTTCCCCTATTTTCTCGAAAAACGCGCGCCCGTCTCCGGCGCGGTCGGGCTCATGGATTACGGCGTGCGCTTCTCCGCCACGATCGAAAACGGCACGATCGATTTCATCGTCACCGTCCTCGTGCCAGTGACGACGCTGTGCCCGTGCTCGAAAGCGATCAGCGACCAGGGCGCGCACAATCAGCGCGGGCTCGTCACGTTTTCCATCCGCAGCACCACGCCCGTCTGGATCGAGGAACTCACGCGCCTGGTGGAAGACTGCGCCTCCAGCGAACTCTACAGCTTGCTCAAACGCCCCGACGAAAAAGCCGTCACGGAACGCGCCTACGCCAATCCCGTTTTCGTGGAAGACCTCGTCCGCGCCGTCGCCGCGCACGCGAATCGCGAGCCGCGCATCACCTGGTATCGGGTGGAAGCGGAAAACTTCGAGAGCATCCACAATCACTCCGCCTACGCGCTGATCGAGAAGGCGAAGTGAGGGCGGAATAGGTGGAATGCGCTCGTCCTCCTCTTCCTCAACGCCAAACGCCAAACGTGAAAGAAAAGCCAAGCGCGTGGCGAAATCGTTTGGAGTTTATCGTTTGAAGTTTGGCGTTTGGCGTTGAGCCGCGCGCAGAGCCCGTCGATCGCGTCCTTCCGCGTAGGCCCCAAGTTGAATCGCACTCCCCTTTTGAGACTTTTCGCAGCCATCTTCGGCAAAGAAAAAAGTGTTCATTTGAACACTTTCATTCCTTCCTGTACGGTCCCCGGCGATGTCGTCCAACCGCACCATCATTCACCTCCGCGAGCTCATCCAGCGGCACCAAACCGCCCCGCCCCCGCGTGCCGCGGCGCGTCTGGAAACCGGCATCGCCAGCGTCGATGAAACCCTCGCAGGTGGCCTCCCAAAAGGCGCGCTCGTGGAAATCGTCAGCGCCCTCCCCGGCTGCGGCGCGTCGTCGCTGCTCGTCTCGCTCCTTCGCAAAAACGCCGCCGCCTCCCGCTGGTCCGCGCTGATCGACGGCCACGACAATTTCGACCCCGCCTCTGCTGGCGAGGCCGTCCTCTCCTGCCTGCTCTGGATTCGCTGCCGCACCGCCGACGAAGCCCTGCGCAGCGCCGATCTCCTCCTGCGCGATGGCAATCTCCCGCTCGTCATCCTCGACCTCCGCGGCAATCCCGACGCCGAACTCCGCCGCATCCCCACGCCGCAATGGTATCGCCTCCAGCGCACCATAGAGCCCACTGGCATCGCCGGCCTCATCCTCACCCCGCGCCCGATGATCCCCTGCGCGCAAGCCCGTCTCCTTTTACAAAATCGCCTCAGCCTCGAAGCGCTCGACGACGAGCAGGAAACCATCGTGCGCACGCTGCGGATGGAGCTGACCCGAAATCGCGCGGCGATGAGCCACGAAGATTTGGCGCAGGCCGGGTGAAGCATTTAGGAAAATGAGAACATCGAACGTCGAACATCGAACATCGAACATCGAAGTCGGAAGACGGCTGCGCCTCTCGACTCAGAACTTCGATGTTCGATGTTCGATGTTCGATGTTCGACGTTCATCCCCCCCGCCCCCCCGCAGTTAAGCGCCGCCCCCCATGTTCGCCGCGCTCCTCCTCCCCGATTTCGCCCTGCAAGCCGCGCTCCGCCACGAGCCCGCCCTCCGCGCGCGTCCCATCATCCTCCTCGCCGAAAAAGCCGCAAAATCGCCCATCCTCCAAAGCACCGCCGCCGCCCGCGCGCTCGGCATCGTGCCCGGCCTCACCGCCACCCAGGCGCAATCGCGCTGCCCGAGCGTCCTCGTAAAAATCCGCTCGCCCGAAGCCGAACGCACCGCCAGCCGCGCCCTGCTCGACACCGCGTTCAGCGCCTCGCCCTTCATCGAAGACACCGCGCCCGGCCTCTGCACCATCGAGTGCAAAGGCGCGCGCCTGCCCGACCCGCGCGAGCTTTCGCAAAACCTCCGCGCTCGCCTTACCGCGCTCGATCTCGACGCCAAAATCGGCATCGCGCCCACCGCCGATCTCGCCCTCCTCGCCGCGCAAAGCACGCCCGACTGGCGCGCCGTCCTTTGCGCCAGCGAACTCGCCGACCTGCCCATCGCGCAGCTCGATCCCTCGCCCGCCGTCCTCGGCGTTTTGGGAAAATGGGGCATCCGCACGCTCGGCGAATTCGTCGGGCTCGGACAGCGCGCCCTCGTCGAGCGACTCGGCGCGGAGGCGATCCCACTTTTCGCCCGCGCCACTGGCCGCGTCACGCGACCACTTCGCTGCCTGCCACCGCCGGAAGTCTTCGAGGAAAGCATCGAATTTGAGCAGGAAATCGAAACACTCGAACCGCTGCTCTTCATCCTCCGCCGCTTCATCGACGCCCTCGCGCTGCGCCTCGAAAGCGTGTGGCTCGTCGCCGCCGAACTCACGCTCCGCCTCGGTCTCGCCGACGGCACCGAAACCGCGCGCACCTTCAAAATCCCATCACCGACGCGCCAGATCCCCGTGCTTTTTGGAATGCTCGAAACGCATCTCGAAAAGCTCACCGCCGCGCATCCCATCGTGCGACTGCACCTCGCCGCCACGCCCGCGCACGGCGCGCGGCAGCAGTTCGGACTTTTTGAAAGCGCCCTGCGCGACCCGAATCAATTTTACGAAACCCTCGCCCGCCTCACCGCGCTCGTCGGCCACGACCGCGTCGGCGTCCCCATCCTCGAACCCACCCATCGCCCCGAATCCTTCCGCCTCATCCCCGCCGATTTCACCGCCCCGCCGCGCGCCGCCGACGCCGCCGCGCTCCCGCTCGGCCTCGCGCTCCACCGCTTCCGCCCACCCATCCCCGCCAACGTGCAAATCGACGGACGCCCGACTTTTCTCCACACCGAAAAACTGCGCGGCCCGATCACCGCCGCGCATGGCCCCATGCTGCTTTCCGGCGATTGGTGGGAAGGCCGCGCCTGGAGCCGCGCCGAGTGGGATGTGCAAATCGACGGTGGGCCGCTGTGCCGGATTTATGAGCAGGAAGGCGCTTGGGCGTTGGAGGGAGTTTATGACTAGCGCGGGGATGCCTGCGGCGCTGAACATCGAACATCGAACGTCGAACGTCGAACATCGAAGTTCGGATGACGCGTCGCACGGGCTTTCCGACTTCGATGTTCGATGTTCAGCCGCGCAGCGCCCATGAGTTACACCGAACTCCACGCCCGCAGCGCCTTCAGCTTCCTCCGCGGCAGCGCGCAACCCAGCGAACTAGCCACCGTCGCCGCGCACCTCGACCTGCCAGCCGTCGCCTTATGCGATCGCGATGGCTTGTATGGCACCCCGCGCTTCACCTCCGCCGCCGCTGAGTTGGGTGTGCGCCCCATCGTCGGCTGCGAACTCACCTTAACCGACAACACCATCCTTCCCGTCCTGGTAGAAAACCGGCGCGGCTACAACAACCTCTGTACGCTCCTCAGCCGCGCGCATCTCCGCACGACGAAAGGACAATCCGCGATTGCCATCGACGAGCTACCCGAGTTCGCGGAAGGCCTGATCGCACTTGCCGGAAAAGGCGCGCCGATTCCCGAACTCATTCGCATCTTCGGCCACGGAAATGTCTTCGTCGAACTCCAGCGCCACCGCCTCCGTGGCGAAGAGCGCAGCATCCGTCAGCAAGTCAGCGTGGCGCGAAAGCATCGCCTCCCTTTGCTCGCCACCAACGGCGTGGACTACGCCACCGCCGGGGGCCGACCGCTGCTCGATGTCTTCAACTGCCTGCGCCATCACACCCATCTCGACGCCGCGGGCCGTCTGCTCAGCCCGAATGGCGAACGCCGTCTCAAGTCCGCTGCGGAAATGATCGCGCTTTTTCATGACCTTCCCGAAGCCATCGCCAACACCGTCACGCTCGCTGAACGCCTTACCTTCCGTCTTGGCGAACTAGGCTACCAATTCCCCTGCTATCAACCGCCCGATAACACCACGCAGGAAGCCTTCCTCCGTCGCGTCTCCTATGAAGGCGCGCACCGACGCTACGGCCCAAAACTCCCAGAAAAAATCCCCCGTCAGTTGGAGCACGAACTAGCCTTGATCGGAAAGTTAGGTTTCGCCGGGTACTTCCTCATCGTCTGGGACATCGTCAATTTCTGCCGGGATGAAAACATCATGGTGCAAGGCCGCGGCAGCGCCGCGAATTCCGCCGTCTGTTTCTGCCTGGGCATCACCGCCGTCGATGCCGTCGAGCACGAGCTGCTCTTCGAGCGTTTCCTCAGCGAAGGTCGCAAGAGCTGGCCGGACATTGATCTCGATCTACCCAGCGGCGACCGGCGCGAGCGCGTCATCCAGGAAGTCTATCGTCGTTACGGTCGCTGGGGCGCGGCGATGACCGCGAATGTCATCACCTATCGGGGCCGCAGCGCCGCTCGCGAGATCGGCAAATCCCTCAACTTTCCCGAAAGCCTCATCGACCGTTTCTCCGCGCTCTTCGCCCACGGCGATTTCCCGCACACCTTGGAGCTGCAAGCCCAGATGGCTCAAGCCGGGCTGCCCGCAGAACACCCGCGCGCACCCACCTTCGCCGCGCTTTACGAAAAGATTCGCGGACTCCCGCGCCATCTCGGACAGCACTCCGGCGGCATGATCATCTGCCAGGATAAACTCGGCGCGATCGTGCCTTTGGAGAATGCCTCCATGCCGAACCGCAGCATCGCGCAATGGGACAAGAATGACTGCGCGGACCTGGGTATCATCAAGGTGGATTTGTTAGGACTAGGCATGATGTCCGTGCTGCAAGATACCGTGGAGCTATGCGCCGAGCGCGGCTGCCCGATCGATCTCGCGAAGATTCCCAAGGACGACAAGCCTACTTACGAAGCCATGTGCCGCGCGGACACCATCGGCGTCTTCCAAATCGAAAGCCGCGCGCAGATGGCCACGCTCCCGCGCATGAAGCCCGCGTGCTTCTACGATGTCGCCATCGAAGTCGCCATCATCCGCCCCGGCCCGATCCAAGGCGGGCTCATGCATCCCTACCTCGCGCGGCGCTGCGGCGAGGAGCCCGTGAGTTACATCGACGACCGCCTCAAACCCGTGCTCCACCGCACGCTCGGCGTCCCGCTTTTCCAGGAGCAAATCCTCCAGATCGCCATGGTCATCGCCGACTTCACCGGCAGTGAAGCCGAGGAACTCCGCCGGGCCATCAGCTTCCATCGTTCCCACGAGCGCATGGAAAAAGTCGTCGTAAAACTCGAAACGAAGATGCGCGAAAAGGGCGTGGAGCCGGAGAAGCGCGCGCAAATCATTTCCGCGCTGCAATCGTTCGCGCTCTACGGTTTCCCCGAGTCACATGCCATCAGCTTCGCCCTGCTCGCCTACGCCAGCGCATGGCTGAAGGTGCATCGCCCCGCTGAGTTCTTCGCGGGTCTTTTGAACAATCAGCCGATGGGCTTCTACTCATCGGATACCTTGCTGAAGGATGCGGGACGGCATGGCATCCGCACGCGGCCGGTTTGTGTGAATGTCTCTGAATGGCGATGCACGATTGAAGAGGAGGAACATCGAACATCGAACATCGAACATCGAACATCGAACGCCGGAGAGCTGCCTTCGGAGTCCTTTCCGACTTTCGATGTTCGATGTTCGATGTTCGATGTTCGATGTTCAAATCCCCCCTCCGTCCGGCTCGGCCTCTGCGTAGTCCAAGGCCTCCAGCAAAAAGAAGCCGAGGCGTTGTTAGCCCAAAGAGCCCTCCGCCCTTTCACCTCCATCGACGATCTGAAATCCCGCGTCTCCCTGCCCCGCGACGCCCTCCGCGCCCTGGCCGAACTCGGCGCGCTCAACGCCCTCAGCACCCATCGCCGCGCCGCTCTGTGGGAAGCCGAACGCGCGCCTTTGCCCGAAGACGACCTCTTCGCCGCGCTGCAAGTCCGCGAAGATTCCCCGCTGCTACCCATGACGCCGTCCGAGCGAGTCGCCGCCGACTACCGTCGCACCCGCATGACCACCGGCCCGCATCCCATGGCGCTCATCCGCGACCAACTCCCCGACGTATGGCGCGCGAGCGATTTGGAGAAAGCCAGGGATGGCACCACCATCCGCATCGCTGGCGCCGTCATCTGCCGCCAGCGCCCCGGCACCGCGAAAGGCTTCACCTTCATCAGCCTCGAAGATGAAACCGGCGTCGCCAATGCCATCCTCACACCAAAGGTCTTCGAGCGACACCGCCTCACCATTGTCCACGAAGGCTTCCTCTCCATCATCGGCCGCGTGCAGCACCGCCACGGAGTCACCCACATCAAAGCCGACACTGTGGAAGGACTCGCCTGCGGTCCAGAGACGACGGTCGCTTCGCACGATTTCCACTGAGAGCGCCCGACGCAATCCGGGAGAACAAGAAATTCGCGGTCAGAAGATCACTCTCGTCTCCGCACCGGGGATCGGGTAGTGATGCGTTGTCTTCCCGGTGAATCCAAATGCTTGCGACCTTCCATGACACGCCTTCCCCTTACCTGACGCGACACGGCAAGGCCGGACCCGCGAACTTCTCGCGATAACCCATGCCCGAACCTCTCCGCATCCTGATGCTCGAAGACTCGGCCACCGATGCCGAGTTGATCGAGGCAGCACTGCACTCCGCGGGCATCGCGTTCGCGGCGCAGCGCGTCGAGACCGAGGCCGACTTCCGCGCGGCGCTCGCGCGGATGCAGCCGCAGATCGTGCTGATGGATTACAACGTGCCGGGCTTTCCTGGAGATGCCGCCCTCGCGATGGCGCGCGCCCTTTCCTATGACCAACCGATCATCTTCGTCGCCGGCACGATCGGCGGCGAACTTGCCGTCGAGCTGGTGCGGGCCGGGGCGACGGACTACGTGCTGAAGGACCGTCTCGGGCGGCTGCCATTTGCCATCCGCCGCGCGCTCGAAGAGGCGGAGCAGCGCGCGCTGCGCCGGAGAGCCGAGGAGGCGGAGCGGCGCAGCAATGAAACACTTTCCGTCGCGCTCGAAGCCTCGCAGATGGGGACGTGGGACTGGAACGTGACCACGGGCGGCCTCGAATGGTCGGACCAGTGCAAGGCGATCTTCGGCATTCCGGCGGGCGAACCGATGAACTATGGGCGCTTCCTCCGCGCCCTCCATCCGGACGACCGCAGCCGCACGGATTCCGCCATCACTCGCTCGCTGGCGGCAAAGGAGCGGCACGACATCGAATACCGCACGGTCTGGCCGGACGGCTCGATCCACTGGATCGCTTCGAAAGGCCGCGCTTTTCATGACGCAGCGAGCGGCGAGCCGGTGCGGATGGCGGGCACCGCGCTGGACATCACCGCGCGGAAGCAGGCCGAGCTGGACCGCGAGCGGATGGAAAAGAAGCTCCAGGAAACGCAGAAGCTGGAAAGCCTCGGGGTGCTCGCGGGTGGGATCGCGCATGACTTCAACAACCTGCTCACCGGCGTGCTCGGCAACGCTTCGCTCGCGCGGATGGATCTGCCCGGGGGCTCGCCCGTGCTCCATTTCGTCGATCAGATCGAGGTGGCCGCGCAGCGCGCCGCCGAACTTTGCCGGCAGATGCTCGCCTACGCGGGCAAGGGCCGATTCGTCGTCCACGAGCTCGACCTCAGTGCTCTGGTGAAGGAGACGGCGCATCTGCTGGAATGCTCAATCGCCACGGAAGTGGCGCTCGAATTCCACCTCGCCGACGACCTCCCTGCCGTGAAAGCCGACGCCACGCAACTCCGGCAGATCGTGATGAACCTGGTGCTCAACGCCTCGGAGGCCATCGGCGACAAGAGCGGCATCGTGAGCATCACCACCGGTTTCGTGTCGGCGGATCGGGCGGGCGGGGATGGCACAATGATTGAGATGGAATTGCCCGCGGGCGACCACGTTTACTTTCAAGTCGCCGATACCGGCCGCGGCATGACGCCGGAGACGCTCGCGAAGATTTTCGATCCGTTCTTCACCACCAAATTCGCCGGTCGCGGACTCGGACTCGCCGCCGTGCAGGGCATCGTCCGCGGGCACGGGGGCACCCTCAAAGTCTCGAGTGAACCGGGCCGGGGCACGACGTTCCAGGTTTTCCTGCCATGCACTGGCGAGCGGATGAAACCGGCGGCGGCACCGGAAAGCGGGAGCGAACTCTGGCGCGGCGCGGGCACGGTGCTGGTGGTCGATGATGAAGCGGTCGTGCGTGAGACCGCCGGGCGAATGCTCGAAGCCATGGGCTTCCGCGTGCTCATCGCGAAAAACGGCCTCGAAGCCGTGGAGTGCTTCCGCGCGGAGGGAAAAAACATCCAGGCCGTGCTCCTCGATCTCACCATGCCGCACCTCGACGGCGAAGGCACTTTTCGCAAACTAAGCCAACTCGACCCGGAAGTCCGCGTGGTGCTCATGAGCGGCTTCAACGAGCAGGACGCCGTCCGCCGCTTCATCGGCGTGGGCCTCGCCGGTTTCCTGCAAAAGCCATTCACCACGGAAGATCTCCGCGCGCGCTTGAAAGCGATTCTCCGCTGAAGCGGAGGGACTACGCGGTACCAGATTCCAGATGCGCGATCTCCATGCCGACGAGGCAGACATCGTCGGTGAAAGCGTGGCCTTCCGCGAAGTCCTCGATCTCGTTGAAAATATCCTGCACGAGCTGAGCACGGGGCTGGCCCGCGCGCTGGCGAACCGATTCGCGCAGACGGCTTTCGCTGAAGGCTTCGGCGTTCGCATTCTCCACCTCGAAGAGTCCGTCGGTGAAAAAGAGGATGAGATCGTCGGTGGCCACCGAGCGTTCGTGGGTGCGGTATTTTTCGCCATCGAAAATGCCGAGCGCCGGGCCCGCGGTGCGCGGGGCGATGATGGGCTCGACTCCGCGAGGTGTGCCGCGCACGAGCAGCGGACTCGGGTGGCCCGCGCTGGCAAAGGCGATGCGCGAAGTGGCGACATCCGCCACGAGATAGCAGGCGGTGGCGAAAAGCGTGGTGCCCGACTGCCGGAGGATGCCGCACAGCGCGCGATTGATCTCCGTGAGCAGCGCGCCGGGATCGGCGGCCGCCTCGCCGCGCTGCTCGCCGAGCGCGCGCATCATCGCCGTCACGAGCGCCGCGCGCACGCCGTGGCCCATCACGTCACAGATGAAGACGCCGACGGCGGTGTCCGACACGCGGACGACATCAAAAAAATCGCCGCTCATCGCCGCCGTCGGGCGAAAGATGCTGGAAAACCTCACGGCGCTCGCGGACTGCGCCGCACCGCGCGGGAGCGTGGGATACACATGCGGCAGCAGCGCCATCTGAAGTTCACGCGCCATCTCCAGATCTTCCTCCATCTGCGCGTTTTTTTCGCAGAGTTCCCGGGTGCGCTCGGCGACGCGCTGTTCGAGCTGTTCATTGAGCGCGCGCAGGTCGGCCTCGGCCTGCCGGCGCGCATTCCGCTCGGCGACTTCCCGCAGCGCCCGGCGGACTGTCGGCACGAGGCGCGTGAGCCGCCTTTTCAGGACGAAATCCGTCGCGCCATTCTTGAGCAACTCGACCGCGGTCTCCTCGCCGACATGACCCGAGATCACGATCACCGGGACATCCACGCAGCGCTCCTTCGCGATCGCGAGTGCCTGCGCCCCGTCGAAGGTCGGCAGGTTGTAGTCCGCGAGGATAATCTCGGGTTGAAATTCCGCGATGCCTTGCTCGAAATCGGCGCGGGTCAGCACGCGGCGCGAGACGAACTCGATCCCGCCCTGTCGGAGTTCACGCTCTATCAATTCCGCATCGAGTTCCGAGTCCTCGAGGGAGAGGATGCGCAGGCTGGTGATTTCGGGCGCGCTCATAGTGTCCGGACCGGGGCCTCATTCAGCACGAGCCAGTATAAACCCAGATTGCTGATCGCTTCGGAGAAGTTTTCAAACTCCACTGGCTTCACGATGTAGCTGTTGGCACCGAGCTTGTAGCTCTCCACGATATCGCGTTCCTCGCGCGAGGAAGTCAGCACCACGACCGGCAGCAGCTTCGTGCGGTCGTCGGCCCGGAGCTGGCGCAGAACTTCGATCCCGTCCACTTTCGGCAGCTTCAAGTCGAGCAGCACCACCTTTGGCTGATGATGGTCATCGCGCCCTGCGTAGGTGCCGGTGCCAAACAGGAAATCGAGCGCCGTCTGGCCGTCCGACACATGCACGAGGTTGTTCGCGAGGTTGCGTTTCTTTAGCGCCCGGATCGCGAGTTCCGCGTCATGGGGATTGTCTTCGACGAGGAGGATTTCGAGTGGTTTGCTCATGGTTTCGGACGGGCGAGTGTGAAGGAAAATATGGCGCCTCGATCGACCTCGGCCTCGGCCCATACGCGACCCCCATGACGCTGCACGATGCGCTGGACGAGCGCAAGGCCGACGCCAGTCCCGGAAAACTCCTGCTGGGAGTGCAGGCGCTGGAAGACGCCAAACAGCTTGCCCGCATAACGCACGTCGAATCCCGCGCCGTTGTCTTTCACATAGTAAACCGTCCCATCGGCCCCGCCATCCCGCGCGCCGATCTCGATCTCGCCGACCGCGCGTCCTCGGGTGAACTTGATGGCGTTGCTGATCAGGTTCACCCACACCTGCCGGATCATCGCCTCCGCGCCGGAGGCGGCCGGGAGCGGTTGAAGATCGAGGTGCAGCGTGCGCTCCGGCTCGAGCGCCATCAGTTCGTCAAAGACCGACTTTGCCAGTGCGTGCATGTCGATCTGCGCGGGCTCGATCTGCTGCCGGCCGAGCCGGGAAAAAGCGAGCAAGTCGTCGATGAGCCGCCCCATCCGCTGCGTCTCACCGCGGATCACGCCGAGCATTCGCCGACCCTCGTCGTCGAGCCGCGCCGCATGGTCTTCCAGCACCATGCGCGAAAAGCCATCCACCGCGCGCAGCGGCGCGCGCAGATCGTGCGAGACGGAATACGAGAACGCATCCAGTTCCTTCGCCGCCAGCTCGAGCTGGGCGGTGCGCTCGCGGACGCGCCGCTCCAGCGAGGCGTTCAACTCGCGGATTTCCTCCTCCGCGTGTTTGCGCTCGATGGCCAGACGCGTGACGTGGACCGCCCGCGCGATCAAGTCCAGCTCGGCATGAACCGGATGGCGCGGCTCGCGATAGTAGATGGCAAAGGTGCCGAGGATTTTACCCTCGCTCCCGTGGATCGGCGTGGACCAGCACGCGCGCAGGCCGTGGCTGAAAGCGAGCTCGCGGTAATCCGCCCACAGCGGATCGCTGGCGATGTCCGAGACGATCACCTGCCGGTCGTCATGAGCCGCCGTCCCGCACGAGCCGACCGCGGGGCCGATCGCCACGCCGTCGATGAGTCGGTTGTAGGCGTCGGGCAGGCTGGGTCCCGCCCCATGCCGCAGATGCAGGCCATCCGCGTCGAGCAGCAGGACCGAGCACAGCGCGCCCGGCGACTGTTTTTCCAAATCGAGCATCAATCCATCCAGCACGCCATGCAGCGACGCCGCGCTGCCGATCAGTTCCAGGGCGCTCTTTTCCCACGCCAACAACTGCTGCACATGGGTGCGCTCGGTGATGTCCATCACCACGGAAGCAGCCCCGGTGGATATTCCCCGCTCGTCGATGAGTGGCGTGTTGTACCATTCGCAGAGGATCCTGCTGCCATCCTTGCGCACATTCTCATTCGAGCTCCTTTCCCCGCCGGTTTGTTTCAGCAAGCCCTGCCAGACCGCATCCACATGCGAGCGAAACGCCTCCGGGACGATGAACGAGGCATGTTGCCCGACCGCCTCCGCCTGGCTGAAACCGAAAATCGTCCGGGCCGCGGGATTCCACCGAGTCACCCGAAAATCCATATCCCACTCGATGACCGCCATCGGGGTTTGCTCGAAAAACAGCCGCATTTTTTGGTTGGCCGCCCGCAGCCCTTCCTCCGCCTGCTTGCGCACGGTGATGTCGCGGACGAACGCTTGCAGCAGCAACCTGCCTCCCATCTCCACCTTGTTCAGACTCACCTCGGCGGGGAACGGCGTGCCATCGAGTTTCGTGTGCGTCCATTCGAAGAACTGTGGCCGACCGGCCAGGGCGGCGGTGATCTTTTCGATCGCGGACTCGCGTGAATCCCGGCCGCTGACCTGCAAAGGCGGTGAGAATTCGTAGGGCGGATGTCCCACGAACTGGTCGCGCGCCTGGCAGCCGAACATCTCCAAAGCCCGCGAGTTGCAGTCCATAAACCGCTCGCCTTCCAGGATGAAAATCGCATCGCCCGCATTCTCAAAAAGCATCCGGAACTTCTCTTCGCTCTCCAGCAGCGCATCGGTTCCTCGCCCGCGTGCAGCCATCTCACCATTCAGCCGCAGCAAACCAAAGATGAGTAGCAGCGTCCCCAGCAGCACGCCGGTCGGAAGGATGGCAAATGTCCGGACGGTGATCGCGCCCGCCTCGGCCTCGCGCGCGACGAGCAGTCGCTCCTCTGCCGCCTCCACCTCGCTCAGGTCCGCGCGAATCCGCGCCATCAAGGTCTTGCCGCGGCCCGCGGCGATCCGCTGCGCTGCCGCGTCGAATCCGTTTGCACTGCGCTCAGCGGTCGTTTGCCGGGAAAACTCCACCTGCTCGGCGATCGGCCCCGACAGCGCGGCGAGTCGCGCCTGCTGGCTGGCATTGTCCGCGGTCAGCTCCCGCAGTTCCATCTCCGCCTTGGCGATGGCTTTCTCGGAGAGCGGGAGAAAGGGCTCCTCTCCCGTGATCACGAATCCGCGCACAGCGCTCTGCGACTCATCGAGGCCACTCCGCAATTCGCGAATACTGCCGACGACTTCATGCGTGTGTTTCACCCACTTCGCAGCCTCGACCAGCTCCTTTGTGCCGCGGTAAGAGTAGGCTGCCAAAGCGACGAGCAGTGCCAGCCCGCACGCAAAACTGGCGGTAAGCCACGAGCCGATCATCCAGCGCTTTCCCGCCTCCCTCCACGCAAAGTGCAGCACGGCTGCGCCAAGCAGCACGAAAAGCAGCGCCGTATGCACCGCCATCCCCGTCAAACTCCCCCAGCCATAACCGAGGCTGAACTCCGCCGCGCAACCCAGCAGCGCAAACATCCCAATCCCAGCCACGAGTGCGCCGAGCCAGCCGAGGATCAAAGGCCCGCGCGCCATCCGGGACGGCTGGCTCATGAGCCAGACCGCGACCGCCATGAGCACAAAGCTGAACGCAGTATTCGGCCCCATGCGACCCGGATGCGAGGTCGCGACTGGGGAACCGGAGTCGCGGATGAGGAACTCGTCGATGCCCGCATCCCAGCCGGTCGCGTATTCGGCCAGCGTGAGCAGCGCGATCCCGCCCGTCACCAGCGCGCAGAGTCGCGCCGCATGCCGCGCCCACGCGCCGGGCATTTGCAAAAGCACGAGCGCACCGCCGCCGAGGATGAAGCACAGCGCCGCGTTCGCCTTCATCGTCACCTCACCAGGAATCAGATTGGTCAGCGGATGAATCCCGAACGCCCAGCCCGCCAGCACCAGACATCCGACCACCGCCACCACCCTGCCGGTAATCCGCGGAAAGGCGCTGCCCGCCGGGCGGCTTGTGGAGATGGATGGCGCATTCACAGATCGTCTGCTGACGGAACGATCGAAGAATCAGGCCGTCCCCCCGGAAAGCCAAGCCCGCATCCGCCCCCGCACGGACCATCCAAACGCGACCAAAAGCAGGAAGATCGTCAGGAAGATTGGGTCAATCGCGGAGAGGGAAATGGTTTCGCCACCGGGCAGACGTTCGTTCTGTTGCCAGAGCGCGACTTTGGCCTTCGCGGACGCTGGAAAAACAATCACCGGCTGCCCGGTCCCGAGGCTCACGAAACCAATGCAGCCGGAGAAAGAAGCCGACACGAATACAGTATCGAAATGGAGCCCTTTCCGCACCACCAGATGGGATCTGATCCAGCAGCAACTCGCCAACTTCGAACGCGGGATCGAGCGCTTCTTCGGGCACGCGCCAGGGTTGGCGGGGAACGGCGATGAGCCGATCACCGAGCGGCTGTGGGAACTGCTCACCGACATCACGGAGGACGTGAAGGAATTCGTCGTGAAGGTGGAGTTGCCCGAGATGAAAAAGGATGACGTGAAAGTGACGGTCGAGAACGGCACGCTGCGGATCAGCGGCGAGCGCAAGGCCAAGAAGGAGGAAAAGAACAAGAGGGTTCACCGCATCGAGCGCAGCGACGGCTCATTCCTGCGCGCCTTCACCCTGCCTGATGGAGCGGACGGCGCAAAGATCAGCGCCGACTACAAGGACGGTATGCTGACGGTGCGCCTGCCAAAGACCGCCGAGGCCAAGCCCAAGGCCATCGACGTAAAGGTGGCGTAACGCGCGAGCGGTGCGGGCGTGCAATTCCGTCCGCCCCGCGATACGTTCGCGGCCTATGTCCATCAACGAAATCCTCGGCACCATCGAAGACGGCAATCTCCATGTCTGTGCCACAGCGAATGCTGAGTACGACCAGGCGGCGGAGAAAGTGTCGGTCGCGCTCGAAGCCTTCACGCGGCGCGCATCCGCGACCGGTGACGACGCGCATCTTCCACAGTCGTGGCTGCCACAGGGTGAGCGAGTCAGCGAGCATCTGCCCCGCGAGGAGGCGGACGATTTCGTGAAGGATGTCTTTCACAGTTGGGTCAAAAAAGTGCGCGCCTCGGTTCCCGGCACCACGCCTTTGCGGCCCTGATCTGCGCCACGATTCTCCGGCGTTTCCCTGCCAGGCACCTTACTCCCGAGGAACGCCAGACCGACTGTGGCAACATCAGCGTCCGAGCACGCATCGTGGATTTTTTGGCAACGCCGTGCATGTCGAACGCCCTGCGGTTTTTCTCGCCGTCGCCACGGATGCTGGATCCCGACGCCGGCAGATAAGAGTTGAACGATTCCGCGCCGCAGCCACTCTCACGTCCCAAGTGAAAGCGCTTCGCCAACATCTCGTGCTCCGTGCCGATCTGGTCGCGCTGCTGCTGGTCTCGTGGTTTGTTTTCACGAATTGCTGCGCGCTCGGGATGATGCCGCCAGCGGCGCAGGCTGCGACCGAACCGGCACCGTGTTGCAACGGAAAAGCGCCGCCGAAGCAGGATGTGCCAGGCGGCCCTTGCGCGTGCTGCAAGGTCAAGATCACGTCATCGTCGGCCAAAGACGGTCTGAAGGTGCCCGACGCAGCAAAGCTTGAGAGTCAACGCTGCGCCATCTTTCAGGTGCCCGCCGCGCGGCCAGCGCCCGCAGTCTTCATTTTGGATCACGGCCCGCCGGGATGGAGTTCCTTCGCGGAAACCGTCCTCCAGCGCAGCCTCCTCAGTCACGCTCCGCCACGCGCGGTCTGACGGCGTGCCGCCCGCGTTCGCGGGTTCTCGTGCTGTCGTTTGCAGTCCTCTCCAGGTCGCGATTGCTCGTGCCCTGAAATCCCCTGCCTTGCGCTCCCTGCAAGCTTCGCCGGTCCACTCGCAGGGAAAAATAACCAGCCATCACCTCAACATGAAATCACTAAAACTCACCATTCTGCTCACTACCGCTGCCATGCTCGGGGGCATCGCCACGGTTCACGCCGACAGTGCCATCCCGAAATCGTATCCGCTCAAGAAATGCGTCGTCTCCGACGACAAACTCGGCGGACACGGCAAGCCCGTGAAAGTCACCGCGCCCGACGGCACCGACGTCTGGCTGTGCTGCAAGGGCTGCCTGAAGGACTTCAAAAAAGACCCGGCGAAATACGCCAAGATGGTCAAGGACGCGGCTCCAAAAAAGTAACGCGCACGCACGCCGCAGCGCGTCCGATCCGCGCTGCGGCCTGCTGCTTCTCTCGCCAAGGGACACCCAACAGAATGACCAACCCATCAGACCACACTTTCCTTGCGGCGCTTTCCGAGTCGCAGATGTATCGCGACTACGCAGATGCTTTCACGCGCGGCACCGGCCTGCCGCTCAGCCTCCATGCGCCGGAGAGCATGCAGGTCATCCATCATGGGCGAAAGCAGGAGAATCCATTTTGCGCCCTCATGGCGAAGACGAATCAATCGTGCGCCGGGTGTTACGCGCTGCAATGCAGGCTGGAGCAGGAAGCGCAGCTTGAGCCGAAGACGTTGAAATGCTTCGCGGGTCTGTGTGAGACGGCCGTGCCGGTGCGTGTGGGCGACAAGCTGATCGCGTTTCTCCAGACCGGGCAAATCCTGCTCCACCGGCCGGACCGCGCGCAGTTCAACAAGATCGCGCAGCAGCTCATCGAGTGGGGCGCGCAGGTCGATCTCAAGCGAGTCGAGGAGGCGTTTTTCAACACGCGCGTGCTCACCAAGGATCAATATGAATCGCTGATCCGGCTGCTCACGATTTTCGCGGAGCATCTGTCGGCGTGCGGCAATGCGCTGATGCTGGCGCAAGGGCCGACGGAAGCGCCTGCGATCGGGCAGGCGCGGCGCTACATCGTGGATCACTCCGACGATGAGCTTTCGCTCGGCGCTGTCGCGCGGGTGGTGAACATGAGCGCGAGTTACTTCAGCGGGAAATTCAAGGAGGCGACCGGGATCAACTTCGTGGAGTTCGTCGCGCGCACGCGCATCGAGAAGGCGCGGAACCTTCTTCAAAATCCAAACCTGCGCGTCAGCGAGATCGCGTTCGATGTCGGTTTCCAATCGCTCTCGCAATTCAACCGCTCCTTTAAGAAAGTCACCGGCCAGGCGCCGGGCGAATACCGCCAGTCGCCCGCCGGGTAAGTCGCAAAGCAATGCCGGGTGCCATCACCGCGCTTTGCGGATTGCTCTTTGGGATCGCCTTTGGCCTCACCGGCGTGGGCTCGATCTTCGCGGTGCCGCTGCTGGTGTATGCGCTTGGCCTGCCGCCGCACCAGGCGGTGTGTGTCTCGATGGTCGCGGTAAATATGCTCGCGCTCGTGTCGAGCGTGCAGCGGCTCAAGGCGCACGAAGTGGCGGTCGGCGACGGTCTGCGGCTCGCGATTCCCGGCTTCCTCGGCGCACCGCTGGGAGCGTGGATCGGCACCTATCTCACCAGTTACGCACTGATGATCGTCTTCGGCATTTTCGTCGGGGTGCTCGCCGTGCGGATGCTCGTGACCGGCGAGCCAAAGCCGTCGGCGGGAGTCGATGTGCAGCATCCGCGCGTTCGTTCCGCCAAGTTGATCGCGGCGGGACTGAGCACCGGTCTCCTCGCGGGTTTGCTCGGTGCGGGCGGTGTCTTGATCGTGCCCTCGCTCGTACTGCTCGGCGGCCTCGCGATTCATCGTGCCATCGCCACTTCGCTGCCGGTCATTTATGCCATCAGCGTCGCGGCAATCTCTTCCCATTGGATCGGTGGCCAGACTGTTCCGATCGTCGTGGCGGCGCAGTTTGTCGCGGGTGGTGGAGCGGGACTGTTCGCCGGGAAGGCGCTTGGGCAAAGGCTTTCCGGGCCGCGTCTGCAAAAGGTCTTCGCGTTCGCGCTGCTGGCTGTGGCCGGGTTCATTCTCACGCGGACAGTCCTCTAATCCGCGAAAACTCGGCGTCTTGGGGCACTCGGGCATCCCAAGAAATGCGCAGCTTTTCCGATAGGACGCGCAGCCAGGATGCCAGGGAGGCACGATACTTCCATCGTGAACGGCACTCCGCCGCTCACGGACAAACGAAACTCAAAAAGAAAGACACGATATGAAACTAACTAGACTCCACCTCACGCTCGCCCTTGCGGCGGGCATGTTCACCACCTCAGTGATCGCTGGACCCGGACCGGGTGGCGGATGGCCAACGGGCTTCCCGACCCATGTGAAAACCAAGGAGCAAGCCATGAAGTGCTGCCTGCCGAAGGAGAAAGTCGCCCTTGCCTGCAAGGACTGCAAAACGGTCAGCGAGAAGCCGGGTGAGGAGAAAAAAGGGATCGCCGCTTGGTTCAAGCCCGACTCGATGCACGACTGCTCCGGCTGCAAGGGAAAGGTCACTTTCAAGCAGCACGGTGCCGGGAAAGCAACCGGTCACGCAGACTACAAACATGTGTGCAGCAAGTGCGGCCCGGACTCCGCGTTCTCCTGCGCTACGCACAAGGGGTAAACGGAAAAGCAACGATCCAAGACTACGAATATGAAATCACTCAAAATGACTCTGCTGCTCGGCGCAGCGCTCGCAGCGATGAACCTGGCGGCATTCGCAGGTCCCGGCCCGCAAGTGTTCCGGCCACTTAGCTCCAAACACGAACTGAGCGTCCTGACTCCTGGCACCCAAGTCGCGCACGAATGTCCACACTGCGGGGCGATCACAATCTCCAAAGTCGGGAAGGACCAGTCCCATGCTGAAGGCCACACCTGCCCTGTGTGCAAAATGAAAGTCACCTATCGCGTTTCGGGCAGTGGCAAGGCGCCCAGCACACGATTGATCGACTGTGTGGACGTAAAGACTGGCAAGAAAATGTCGGCGCGCGTTTGCGCGGCTCACAAGTAATTCAGATCCACGGAAATCTGAATTCCGGGACGGGGCCGCCTGGCAGCAGCCGCGCCGGGCGACTCCTCCGCCCCCCGCTATGTTCCGCAAACTCAAGTGCGTCATGGTCGAGTTGAACACGCCGCAAGGCAGCGTCTTCTCAGGTCAGGCGGGAGGCGTGGAACTGCGGACGACGGACGGCGTGATTGCGATCAATCCGCAGGAGGAGAGTTATCTCAACCTGACCGAGACGACGCAGATCACACTGCGCGTCGGCGCGGAATTTCTCAGCTTCGTGCTCAAGAACGCCGCCGCGAGCCTGCGCGACGGACAGCTCACCGTGCTCGCGGAGGAGGTCCAGCCTATGCCCGCAGCGTCGGTCTCCGACGCATCTCGGAACGGAGGTCTCGCGCCGTGAAACTCATCCTGTTGCTCGGGCTAGCCTGTCTGCCGCTCCTTTCATCCCTCGCCGGCGGGACTGAGGGAAAGCTCGCTGTGGCGGAGGTCGTGAGCCGCGCGCTCGCGGCCAATCCGCTGCTCAAGGCATCGGCGGCAAAGTGGGAGTCGATGAAGGAGCGGGTGCCGCAGGCGAAGGCGTGGGAAGATCCGATGGTCGGCGTGGATTTTGAGCGGATGGGCACGACGCGGTTCAGCACGTATTCCGATTCGGAGTGGATGGCCTCGCAGTCGCTGCCGATCAGCGGCAAGAATCTCAGCCGTGGCCGCGCGGCGGAGGCGGAGGCGCGGGCTGCTTACGAGGACGTGCGGCGGCTGCGTCTCGAAGTCACCGCGAAGGCGAAGGTCGCTTACCACCGGCTCGCCAACGCCTACGCGCAACTCGTGATCAATCGGCAGAACCGCGAGCTTTTCGAGAGCGTGCTGGCCATCGGCAATGCGAAGCTTTCCGTCGGCAAAAGCGCGCAAGGCGATGTGCTCGCGACGGAGACGGATATTCAGCGGCTCGACATCGAGCGTGAGAGTCTGGAGCAGGCGCTCTCCGATCAGCAGACCGCGCTCAATGTCCTGATGAACCGCCCGGCGGGCGCGCCGCTCGGACAACCGGCGTCGCTGGCGTTTCGTCCGATGCGCGCCGATCCCGACCAGCTCGAAGCCCGGCTGCTCGCGCGGAGGCCGGAGATCGCGGCGGCGGAACAGCGGCTCAAGGCCGAGGAGGCGCGGCTCCAGCTCGCGCACCGCGAGTGGATTCCCGATCCGCAGGTGCGCGTGGAAGCGCGGCAATTTCGCGGCAGCGGCGACACTTTCACCGAATACGACACCGGCATTTTCTTCAGCGTTCCTTGGGTGAATCCGCGCAAATATTCCGCCGGCGTGCGGGAAGCGCAGCAGATGGTGGAAGCGATGCGGCGCGAGATCGAAGGCGAGCGCGCCTCGGCGCTCGGGATGTTGCGCGATCAACTCCGCAAGATCGGCACGGCCCGCCGCCAGTACGAACTCTCGCGCGACAAGCTCCTGCCGCTCGCGCGCAAGACGACGGAGACGCTGCGGATCAATTACCAGACGGATACGGCGACGTTCATCGAGATGCTGACCGTGCAGCGGATGCTCCGCGACGCGGAGGCCACGACTTCGACGCAGCTCACCGATTACCTCGCCGCGCTCGCGGAGTTGGAGGCGATCGTCGGCTCCGA
>JANNWY010000196.1:0-143879 GCA_031409335.1 Chthoniobacteraceae bacterium
CAGGGCAAAGTGCTCGCCTGCGGCACACCCGATGAAATGCGCGCGATGGACCACGCGGAAGTGCAGCAATTCATCAACGGCGAGCCCGACGGCCCCGTGCCGCTCAAACTTTCGCAGGACGATTACATCACCCGCCTGCTCGGCCGCCCGCGGCACAAGCACAACGCCTTTTCGCAGCCATGAAAAAGAACGCTTCCGATTACTTCGTCGCGCTTTCCGTGATCGCCTGCAGCATCATGCTGCTCGGCGCGCTGACCTACGCGCTCGGCGGCTGGAAGCCTGCCAGCAAGGGGCGCACACTCGAAGTCGATTTTGCCGATGTCACCGGCGTGAAACTTCACTCCGAAGTCCGCTACGCCGGAGCGCCCGCGGGCTCCGTTTCCGCCATTCGCCTGCTCGGCGAGCAGGAGCGCATCGCGCTGCCCGCGGACAAACGTCGCAACGCCGTCCGCGTGTCCGTCCAGCTCGCGGACGACCTCGCGGCGCTCCCCGGCGATGTCGCTGTCAGCATCAGCTCCGACACGATGCTGAGCGACAAATTCATCGCGCTTTCCGGCGGTTCCGCCGACGCACCGCGCCTCGCCGACCGCGCGCTGCTGCAGGGCCGCGGTGGAGGAAATATCGACGAGCTGATCAACTCCATCGGCCCGTTCCTCGAAAAAGCGCAGGACGCGATCGCGGCCATCGAGCCGCTTTTGAAAAAGACCAGCGAAGCCGTGGACGCGGTGAAGATGGGCGTGAACGACATCCTGCCGAAGGTCGGCGAAGTGGCGATTTCGCTGAAACAAACGAGCGCGTCCGCCGATTCGCTGCTGAAACACGCCGACGAAATGATCGCCGAGGTGAAAGGCCCGCTGAAAACCGATCTCGTCGAGTTGCGCACGACGCTCGCGCGGATGCAGGACGCGATGAAATCCGCCAACTCGCTGATCAATCGCACCGACAAAAACCTCGATATGCGGATGACGGAACTCGGCGTGATTTTGCAAAACCTGAAAGTCGTGAGCACCCACGCCAAAGCCTTTGCGCAAGCCATCGGCGAGAAACCGAACCGCGTGATCTTCAGCGGCAAAGCGCAGCCGCTGCCGTCCGAGGAATCCATCATCCGCAGCTCGCGGCCTGTCCCGGTGCGGTAGGGCAGTCTAGCGCGACTATTTTTTCAACGCCCAGACAACCGCGTTGGTGAGCAGTCGGCGAAAGTCTGCGTTCTGAAAATCATCGGGATGGCCGAGCGATGTGTAGAAAATGCGCGTCGATTTTGGGGCGAGGATGCGCGTCCACGCCACCGGCTCGGGCGCTTCGCCGACGATGGTGCCGATGAGCAGCGGCAGCGTTTCGTTTTCGAGCGGGCTCACTTTGTAGAGCGAGCCGCGCGTCTTGAGATCTGCGATGGCGACGCCGCGCAAAATCGCGTGCGCGTCGGCTCGCGGCGCGATCGAAATGACCGGGAACTTTTCGTTTCCGTGATGATTCGTGTAGTTCCCGCCGAATACTTCGGGGTCGAATGTCTGCCACGTCGCGAGCGCCGGATCGTTCAGCTTTTCCTTGGCCCGCAGCGCGAACGCGTGACTCGCGGTGCGGATGCCGATGAGCGGTTTTCCCGCGGCGAGATGCGCGCGCACGGCGTCGAGTTGATCCTTCGGCGGAGTGCGGCGGCGGACGCTGATGAAAAGCAAATCAGCGTCGCGCAGCGCCGTGACGAGATTTGGAAAACTGTTTTTGTCCGCCGCGTCGGCGGTGACGATCGAGATGCGATGGCCAAGCGGCTTCAGCTCTTTTTCGGCGAACTCTGGCAGCGTTTCCGCCGTGCGGTATTCATCCTCGCCGATCATGAAAACGAGGTGCGCCGCTTCAGCCGCGGGCAACCCGCCGAGGCCGATCAGCAAACAAACGAGCAGGCGAAGTAGTGAAATCATTTGAGCGATTTGATGAAGAGGATCACGGAGTCGATTTGCGTGTCGGTGAGCACGCCCGCGTACGGCGGCATCCCAGCTTCCACTTTCTCAAAACCTTTCACGACTTTCGCCGCCGGATCGACGATCGACTCGCGCAGATACGCTTCGTCCACGATGACGCCCGGCGCTTTCGCGATGTCCCGTTTCATCCCGAAAATGCCGCGCCAGCCCGGCCCGATCTTCGGCTGCGGCGCGGCGTCCGCGGAGTGGCAGGCCATGCAACCCATCATTTTGTAAACGCGCTCACCTTCTGCCGCGCTCGCCGGTTCCTCGTGGCGTTTCGTCATCGCGCGCGGCGTGAGATCGACGGTGATTTTGCCAAAACCTTCCACCGCCGGATCGAACTGCGCGAGTTCGTGCAGCGTGAAGTAAGCGGCCTCGCCAAACTTCGCGCCGCCCGCGATCGCGAGCGACCAGCCAATGCGCATCTGCATTACCGGCTTCATCCCCGGCACGCCGACGAAAACTCCGCGCCCGTCTCTGGAAAGGTACGCACTGCTCGGCGTCAGCCAGTCCTGGCCGGGCTTGCCGTCGGTTTTGAGATGCGGCGAGCCGTAGTTGAAAGTGCGTTTGTAGTGCCAGCTTTCGAGCGAGTAGCTCGCGGGGTCGATGGCGGCGACGGGATCGAGCGCCACGTCGAAACGCAGCAGCACGCCATTTTCCATCGGCACGATTTCGCGCGGCAGCGTGCAAGGCGCGCCGGTGTAGCGCAGACGACCGAGCGCGCTGAGTCGTTTCGCCGTCGTGCCCCAGCCGGCGAGCTGAAATCCGGCGACGTAAAGACAGCCGTCCGTAGGATTCATCGTCGCGTTCAACGCCGGCACATCGAAGTCGCGCGCGATCGTGACGACCGCAGCCTGCGGCTTCGCGGTGCGCGTGTTCAGCATCACGCGGAAAAGTTCGGGGCGATTGAAGCCGACGTGGACCAGCGCATCGTCGAGCGGCCCCATCTTTCCACCGACGAGCCACGCCTGCGCGGCGGCGGACGGATTCACCGTGTGCGGGATCCACGTGAGCGGATCGGCAATCGGCGCGGGATATTTTTCGCGCGGCAAAAGCTCGCTGAGGTAGCCGTGATATTCGCCGCCGCGCACGATGTAGAGCGGCGTCGCGGGCGTGTAGTGGCCCTCCTGATCGCTCGCCGTCACGACCCCCGTGCGCGGATGCACGCTGGCAAATGGCTGGCGAAATCCGACGCCGAGCGTGGTGAAACTGCGCCCGTCCGGCGCGACGCGGAGCACGCTGCCATTGAGCCGGCTGATGGTGGAAGCCTGCTGGCCGCCTTTCGCGACGATGAACGAACCGTCGGGCGCGAGTTTCAGCGAGTTCGGGAATTCCCGCGTCTCGGCGGACTGCGGAAAGACGTTCGAGAAAAGCTCATGCACATCGGCCTCGCCATCGGCATTCGTGTCGCGCAAACGCCAGATGCCGAGGCGGTCGAGGACAAAAATTTCGCCAGCGCGAACGACGAGGCTCATCGGTTCATCGAGCCCGGATGCGAAGCGCCGCCACTGCACGTCGCCGGGCTTTTCGCCGAGGCCGCGGATCATCCACACATCGCCATCGAACGCGCTGGCCACCGCCGTGCCATCCGCAAAAAACGCGATGTCGCTGAGGCGTAAATTGCGCCGCCACGGGTTGTCCATCGGCAGCGGGATGTCGTCGATGACGTGCGCGTCTTTCGCGCGGGAAAGCACGGCGCGCGTGGTGATGGTCTGCGGCCAGCGTGGTGCGTTCGGCGTGGGCTTCGCGATCGCTGTCGCGCGCGGCGGAGTTTTTCCATCGCTGATTGCCACGGCGAATTCGATCGCCGAATCGTGCGGCGCGATCCGCAGCGCCCACGCACTTTCGCTTTCTGTCAAAGTGACCGCGTTTCCCGCATCTGGCGTGAGCGCGAATGCCGCGTGGCTCACCGCCTTTTGCGCGAGCACGAGCGTGAGCGGACGCGCGCTCGGAGCGACGCGGAAATTTCGCACAACTACGCTCGCGCCCGCCGTCATCCATTCCTCCACCGCCGCCCCGTTCGCGGTGTATTCCAGCACCACGCCATTCGCGCCAAGCCGCACGGCATTGAATCGCGAATCCTCCGCGAGCGGCCCGCGGCCCGGCTCCTCCGCGCTCGTCTCCGGCACACGCGGATCGACGAGCGAAATCGCGCCGCCACTTTGCCAGCCAGGATACACGCCATTCACGAGCCAAACGTCGCCGTCTGGCTTCGGCAGCTTGTCCTGACCGCCGATCGTTTTGAGATGCGTGTCCTGATAAGTGAGCGGGCCGAGTGCTTCGGGCGTCACGCCTTTTCCCCGCCAGATCGCCGCGACGCGGAGCAGCTCCGTGTCAAAACACACCCAGCAATCGTGCCCGAGATTCAGCACCAATCCGCGCGGCGTGACGTTGAATGGCGTCGCGTTCGGCTGGAGCGCGCGCAGATCGAGCGACGAAGAGAAAAACGGGAAACCCGGCTCGACCCACGCCGCGTAACGATCGGCGGCGGCGAGTGGCGCGGCAGCGAGCGCGCAAAATGAAAAGCTGAGAACGAGTCGGCGCATGACGGGAAGCGCCGCACGTCACTGCAATCGGCGCGGCGGTTCAAGGTCGCACGCCGGATAATCAAGGTCGGCGCAGGCGGAAAAAATAGTTCCCGCCGGGCGGTCCCCAGATCACCTGCTTTTCCTCGCCCACGATCATCGGCGCGAGCGCGACATCGCTCCAAGTCGTCGGCAGCAGGCCAGGCGAGGCTTGCAGGGTGAAACTGGTCGAGGGATTCGGCCACGCGAGCACGATGTTTTGCTGCGCGAGAAAGATGCGCAGTCGCGGCAGCGGATCGTTTTCCAGACTCCAGTACCCGCCGAAAAATCCCGCCCCACTCACCGCATCGAGCTGACCGAGCGTGCCATCGAGCACGTATGCGCCGTGCGCGCCGGAGCCGCCGCCGGCATCCATCGTGGACCAGTCGATCGTGTATTGCGCGCTGGCATTCGCGACTGCGGCGAGGAGGAGAAGGAGCGTGGTTTTCATGGCTAGCGTTGGATGGTGACGGTGCCGTCGGCTTCGTAGAAATCGTAGCGGCGGATGGTCATCGGCGTGGTGAAAAGTTGGTTCACCGGATAGTTCCCGCCGCGGATGTAGAGCCGCGTGCCGGAAGGCGAGCTGGTCAGCGCGGTGCCAACCGCGGGCCACGGGCCGCCAAACGGCGGCAAAGTTTGCAGCGAATCTTTGAGCCCGTTTGGCGCGACGTTGCCGAGGCTGTGCGCGACGTAGCGCGTGTTGATTCGCGGGCGGATTCCGAGCGCCACGTCATACATGCCGTGGCCGTTCAGCGTCGCGAAAGAATTCAGCCCGCTGGTTTCGCCGCCGGGCTGGATTTCACTCAGGCGCATCGCGCGGGCATTTGAAAATGGGAGCGGGCGCGGGCCGATCGTGGGGAGATGATCCTCCGACGCCTCGTCGGCGATCATCTGGTCGATGTCGTACACACTCGCGAGCCGATCGCTGTGGATGTGCGTGTGCGGCGCGCCGGACGCGCCGGAATTTCCCATGCGTCCGAGCACCTGCCCGGCACCGACGATCGCGCCAGCTTTGATCACGTTCGCATCCACGCTGCCATCCTGAAGGTGCGCGTAGAGCACGCGGCAATTTCCGTGCAGCACATAGACGGCGTTGCCACCGCCATTCGCGTAATCCCAAATCATGATTTTCAAATTGCCGCCCGGTGTCCGCGTGGCCGCGAAAAACTGCGCGCTGGTCGGCTCGTCGATGCTGATCCGGTTCACGGCCACGTCCTGATTTTGCGCGGAAAATTGGAACGTCGTTTCCGGCGGAGTTTCCGTGAAATCGGGCGTGCCCCAGAGGTTGATTTTGAAAACGCCGCCCGCCGTGAGGAGCGAGGCGGTTGTTACGTTGTCGCCCGCCGCGCGGCACATCGCGAGGGCCGAATCGAGGATCGCCGGGCCGTTCACTTGCGATTCCGCGGCAATGCTCTGGCCGTTCGCCGCGGGCAGCCACCGCGTCACCTGCAAAAGCCCGCCGGGACTGGTGCGCGCGGCGGTCACGCACGAGACCACGTTCACGTCGTCCTCGTTTTTGTGCTTCGTTTTCGCCGCGACCACGCGCGAGATCGCGCCCCCCGTTTGTTCGCCTTTGCGCGTCAGCGTGTAGATCGGGCCGGCGCGCGCGGAGTAGTCCCACACGATCACTTTCAAAAGACCATCGCTCGCCCGCATCGAGGCGACGAGCCGCGTCCCGGTCAGCGCGGTGATGTTCACCGAAGTCGCCCCGCCCGCGCTGTCATCGATGCGTTTGTACGGGTTGTCGCCCACGACTTCCCACACCGCGACGCGCAGATTTCCCGCCGCATCGCGCACCGCCGTGGCGAAACGGGTCGCCGACATTTTCATCAGCGACATTTCACTAAAATCGCCCAGCGCCCAATCCTCCTGACCGAGCCGGCCCACCGTTTGTCCATCGGAGGAAATGCTCCACACCACCGCGCGCAGATTGCCATTCGTCAGGCGGAAAGTCGTGACCACGCGCGTGATCCTCGCGTCCTGCGGATCCTCGGCCAGCTCGTCGATTTCGATGTCGGTCACGAGGTCCGCGGATTCGGCGGGCAGCGACGAACCGAGCCGCGTGAGCTGCCGCCCGCCGTTGGCCATGTCCCACACGCTGATCTGAAAATTCCCGCCCGGCAGCCGCGTTAGCGTGGCCGCGCGCGAGGGGTCGGCGAGTTTCGGTTTGGCGGAATCTTTGGGGCCGAGCCGCGTCACTTTCACATCCTGGATCGCCTCGCCGGTGTCCTCCGCCAGCTTTTGAAAAGCGCGTGTCCCCGCCGTGGGATTGTTCACCCAGCCGAGCGAAGTCCGCAGCACCACGCCATCCGACAACGCGCGAATCGGGATGCCCCAGCCGAGATGATCCGCATTCACCGAAGACGTGCCGCCGCTGCGCACGGTCGAACTCTCGCCGCCGCCGAGCAGCCGGTACACTTTCCAATCCGCGCCCAAGTGCTGGTTGCCCAGCCCGGTGTCCTTGTCCGTCCCGTGCGCGTGGCTGTCGGAAAAATATTCGCCCGGCCCGAGGTCGCCTTCATCGGCGTGGAAAAAATATCTGCCGCCCGGCACCGCTGGCACATACGGCGTGAGCGCGCGCTGCACGGAGACCGGGTCCGTGTAGGTGTCGAAATAAAGGCTGACGACGACCGCGAACGGCGCGGGAAGATTCAGCACCACGATCTCGTCGATGCCACCGCTGGTCCCTTCGTCTATGAGACCATCGGTCAGCGTCGCGTTGGGGATCACGGTTTTGTCGCGGGGAAAATCGCGCACGATCGGGATGAAGCCGGTCAGAAAGCTGAGGCGGATTTTGTTCAGCCGCAGATCGACTCCGAGCGTGTTGGTAAATTTCACCGCGGCCCAGAAGCGCCCCGTCGCCGGTTCGTTGCCGGATTCCGCGCCCATCACCGCGTAAATCAGCGGCCCGTTTTCATCCGGCTCGGTCGGCTGCACGGTGAAAGTGATCGGTGGCGCGTCGGCCAGGCCCTGCCCGGCAAGGCTGGCCCAAACAAGGATTGCAGCGATGGTAAAGATTTTCATGGCGTGTTCCTCCGTGAATTTACTGAAGCGAAACGAGCACCAGCACGAGCCCGCGACCGCTCGCCAGCGGCGTCATCGCTTTGCCGATGATCGCGCCGTGCCCGCGCGCGTGATCGTCCACTTTCATCCCGTGCCCCGGCGTGTCCGAGGTGGTGATGAGATCGCCCGGCTCGATCGCGCCGCGCTCCGCATCCACGAAACAAAAGACGCGTCCCGAGAGCGCCACCGGATGCGCGCCATCCGCGATGCTGCCGCGCTGGCCCATGCGCAAGCCGGGCTTCACGCCGCCCGCGCCGCTCACCACACCAGCCACCGTGCGATCGTAGGCGCGGTCGCTCAGCGCGAGTTCGCCGGGATGCGCGGCGTCGATTTTCACGAGCATCCCTGGCTGCGCGGCGTCGGAGCGAATGTCGAAATTTTCCGAAAAATCGCTGCCCGCCGTGATCTCCAGCACCTGCGTCGAGATGCGCCCTTCGCCACCGAAATCCGCATCGAGCACGATCGACGGATTGCCGCCCGCGCCTTTGTAGAGCGCGATCTGCGCGCCATTGCCCGCGCCTTCCGCGGCCTCGATGAAAACCGTCGTCGTGCCGTCTTCATCCTTCAAAACCAGCTCGCCGCCGAAGTTCGCGCCCTGGCCGTCGAGTTCCGCGCGCAGCGCTCCCGCGTCGTTGAAAACTTGCACGACTCCGCCGAGCCCATTGCCCTGATCGCCATCGAGCAGCACCGTCCGCGTGGGTGCCGCATTGTAAACGGAGATCGAGCCCGCGCCCTGATCGTCGGCATCGAGCATCAGCGTCCGGGCGGACGTGCCGCTGCTCAGATTCATGATCGCGCCCTGGCCGCCGCCAAACGAAGCGTCGATCTGCACCGTCTCGAAACCGCTGGCCACGCGCAACGACAACGAGCCCGCCTCGCCGACATCGTCCGAGTTCAAAACCACCGTCGCCGTGCTGCTGGAATTGTAAAGCGTGAGCAGGCTGCCGCGTTCCAGCGAATCGCCATCGAGCGTGAAAGTCTGCGCGCCGAGCCCGTTGCGCAGCGTGAAAAGCGCGCCCTGTCCCGCGCCAGTCGAGGCATCGAGCGTCACCGTTTCCGTGCCGATTTGGTTAAAGCGCAAATCGGTGAGCGTGATGTCGTCCGCGAGCTGCGCCGAGCCCACCGCGCCCGTGGAAAGTTTCGCGCTGGTGATGCTCCCGTCCGGCACCGTCTGCGCGAAAAGCGCGTAGCCGACCGCCGTGATCGCGTGATCCGCGATCACCCCCGGCACGATCACACCATCGCTAAACCAAATGCGCACGCGCAGCCCCGCATTCGCAAAGATCGCCGCCGGAATCGGCGTCACCATGCCCGGCACCGCGGTATCGCCGAGGCCCACGGAGAAGAGCCCGTTGTTCACCGGCAAATTCACCGCCGTCACCGGAATCCCCGCGCCCGCGCTGGAGCTATCGTGGCTCCACAAACTCGCCAGCGGGCCTGGCCGGTAAATTACGAAACGGAACTGCCCGGTGCCGGTGAAATTCGCGCCGTTATTCGTGATCCGGCCTTGATACGTGACGACGCCAGGAGCCTGCCCGAACGAACACGCGACCGTGGCGAGAAGCAGAATGATGGTGAGTGCGGAGAAAGAGGTCAGTTTCATCGGAGTGATAGGTTTTCACTCCATGTATTCAGAGCCGGCGCGGAAGTGTTACTGCGCGGCGATGGATTGTCTCGCGTAGCGATTGGGTGATTGAATCGATGCGAATGTTTTGGGCATCGACGCGGGATCGATTGGCCTTTTTCCTAATTCATTGCCGCGTTTGGCTAAAATCACGTCAGGCAACTGCAATGAGCCATCCATCTTCTTCCGTCTGCCCCGCGTGCGGGACGCCAAGCGACACGGAATCCTCAGGCGCCTGCCCGCGCTGTCTGATGCTTGCGGCCATGGAACCGACGGCGCATTCCGCGGAGGCCATGCACCATCCACCGCCTTCGATCGCGGCGGTGCAGGCAGCATTTCCGCAGCTCGAAATCCTCGCGCTCATCGGCCAGGGCGGGATGGGCTGCGTCTTCAAGGCGCGGCAGCCGAAGCTGAATCGGTTCGTCGCGCTGAAGCTGCTGCCCGCCTCGCTCGCGGAGCGCGACGCGGCGTTTGCGGGACGCTTTGAACGCGAGGGGCAACTCCTCGCGCGACTGCACCACCCGAACATCGTCGCGGTGCATGACTCCGGCACGTCGGACGAGTTTTTCTACCTTATCATGGAGCATGTGGATGGCGTGAATCTGCGGCAGGCCATGCGTGCGCGCCGCTTCACGCCGATGCAGGCGCTGGCGATCGTGCCGCACATCTGCGACGCGTTGCAATTCGCCCACGACGAAGGCGTGCTGCACCGCGACATCAAGCCGGAGAACATCCTGCTCGACGCCAAGGGCCGCGTGAAACTTGCCGACTTCGGCATCGCGAAACTGCTCGGTGCCGCCGACTCGCCGTCCACGAATGCCGCGCCCGGCGACTCCGGCCTCACGCAATCCGGCACCGCGCTCGGCACGCCGAGCTACATGTCCCCCGAGCAGCGCGACACACCCGCCGACGTGGATCACCGCGCCGACATCTTCTCGCTCGGCGTTGTCTTTTACGAACTGCTCACCGGCGAACTCCCGACCGGAAAATTCGCGCCGCCTTCCGCCAAGAGCGACGCCGACCCGCGCGTGGACGCCATCGTGCAGCAGGCGCTGGAAAAGGAGCGCGACCTGCGCCAGCACAGCGCGAGCGAAATGAAGACGCAGGTGGAAACGGCAAATGCAACCGCGCGGGATCCTGCGCTGTCTCACAAGAGTCCGAAGCCTTCCGTGTGGCCCACCGCCATTTTGCATGCGGTGCTCTTCGCCCTCATCACCACGCTCTTTTTCATCACCATCCCGAAGTTCGTCGGCATTTTCCACGATATGGGCGCGCCCTTGCCCGTTGCGAGTTCACTGATTCTCAAACTCGGCCAGCTCGGGAGCGTGCTGGCGCTCCCTCTCGTAGCCGGCGCGAATGTGGGCTTTTGCTTTTTGGCGCGAGCGCTTGGCGGGCGGCGGGGGCTTCGCATCTGGTCCGGCGCGGTCATCCTTGGATTGGTAACGATCGTGGCGACGATTGGCGCGACATTATTTTTCCCGATGCAGCGGATCGTGACGAAACTCAATTCTCATTCCGGAGCGGCTCCGTCGGCCAGCGCGAAGGAATCGGCCCCGGGCTCGATGGAGTCCTGGTCTTACACGCTGCGCCACTGGTCAGCCGAAAGATTTGCGCAATGGAGCAAGGTGGCGACGAGTGAGCGCCGGCAATGGAGCGAAGGGATTTCCTTCGAGCAGGCAGGTGGCGTCGTCACGGTGACGGGGCCGAGGGAACGGGCGCGACGGATCGCGACGATGTTGCGCGCGCAGGATCAGCCCGAGGTGAAGAGTCCGCTCGATCTCCCGCTCCTCAACATGCCCCCGGGCTTTTTCCTGCAAATGACTTTGCCCGTTTTGATGCAGCAGGACGATTTTGCAAAAAGCCTGCTCACCGACCGACTCCTCGACTCGCTGAATCGCGAAAGCGTGACCGCGCCGCAGCTCTCGCGAGCGTTGTCCGCGCATGTTCTGGAGCTGGAAAGAGCCGTGATCGTGAACAATGGAGCGACGTTCGAGAGCATCGTGCATTCACCCGGAGCGAGCGTCTTCTACGACGTCACCATCCCGTGCGCCGATCAACCGGGCAACCCTCTCACGCTCCGCATCGAGCGCACCACCCAGCAGATGGGCACACAATCCAGAGTCGCCGGTCTCGCTCCGTGGCTGATCGCCGAGGCAAAGCTGCAATCCAGCGCGCCGCTCGCGGAAGGGGCCGCTCACCTGGAAAAGGAAGAGCCAGCAAAGCGATCCGAAGCACTGCCCGACGAGGAGCCGCTTCATGGGGAACTTGAAGTTGCCTTCAAGGAATACAAGCGGCTCCTCACGGCGCTGCGCGAGGCCGCGTTCGAGCTCGATCTCGCCGGTGTCAGCGTGGACTCGGAAACGGAAGCGCAGGATCGGCGGGCGGTCATCAAGACGAGGTGCGATCAACTCGCCGAGCAGACTGCGACGTTGCGCGAAAAAATCCTCGCCCTCGGAAAACGCGCCGCCGAAGGCCGTGCCCGCTAACTTTTTCCAACCAAACCAAACCGCAAAAATGAAAACCAAAATGAAAACCAAAGTCGCAACCATCCTCCTCGTCCTAATGTCGCTCGCCACGCTGCCAATGCACGCGGACGAACCGGCACCCAGCACGGCGCAACTTGAGTTGAAGATCAAACAGATCGAACTCGACGTCGCGTTGAAGCAGTTTGAAAAAGTCTCAACCACTCTCGCTGAAGCAGAACTTGATGACCGCCTCGCTGATCCGGAGGGAAAAAATGACGAGCAGATCAAAGCGCAAAGGAATAGCGCCGAAAGGAAGATCGCTATCCTGACTGAGATGAAGGATCGCCTGCGGGGTGAGATTCTGAAGAACGGTGTGGAGATCGAAGCGCTACGCAAAAAATGGGGCATCCCGGCCCCAGGCCCGGAGAAGAATGTGAAAGCGTTTTGACTTCACTGGACCGGAGATGACGACCGCACCCGAGAGCGGCGGAGGTTTCGTCCTGACACGCTGGACGCTCGTCGAGCGCACGCGCGGTGCATCTCCGGAAGCGCGGCAGGCGCTCAGTGAATTGTGCGCCGCGTATTACGAACCGGTCGTCGCCTTTCTCCGCCGCGAAGGCCGTGCGACGGATGCCGCGCGAGAGCTGGCCCACGGGTTCTTTGAGGCGATTTTGGAAAAGCCGACGCTCGGTGGCGCCGAGCCAGGGCAGGGCAGGTTTCGCAGCTACCTACTCGGCGCGCTGAAGCACCACCTCAGCCATCGGCGCGAGCGCGAGGCGCGGCAAAAGCGTGGTGGTGGCGCGGAGATGGTCGCGCTGGATGCGGGCACGGACACTTCGCCGGGTATCGATCCCGGCGACGTGCAAGCGCTGCCGCCGGATCGCGAGTTTGACCGGCAATGGGCGCTCCACGTCCTGCGTCGCGCGACCGATGCGCTGGCTGCGGAATGGTTTGACGCTGGAAAAGCGGACGAGTTTTCCGCGCTGCATCCCTTCATCGGCGGCGAGTCGGCGCATGGCGATCTCACTGTGCTCGCTGCTTCGCGGAGTGAAAGCGCGGCTACGTTGCGGAAGACAGTGAGCCGGATGCGACAGCGGTTTCGTCAGCACGTCAAAGCGGAGATCGCGCCGACGCTTTCTGACAGCGCCACGGCCGACAACGAAATGCGGGATCTCCTCGCGGCGCTCTCGGCGTGAGGTGAACGTGGACTTTTCTATGCCTCCAGCCGGTAGCCGAGGCTGTGGACGGTGAGCAGGTGGCGCGGCTCGCCGGGCACGTCCTCGATCTTTTGGCGCAGCTTCACCACGAGCTGATCGAGCGTGCGCGTGGTGCCGTAGTATTCGATGCCCCAGACTTCATTCAGGATCGTGTCGCGCGAGACGGCGTTTCCCTTTTCACGAAAAAGCAACGCGAGGACGCGGAGTTCGCGCGGCGTCAGCTCGAAGGCTTCCTTCCCGCGCTTGCCGCGGAGCGCTTTGCAATCGACGCGCACTTTGCCAAAGGCGATCTCCGCCGGCGTATCCGCAGCCTCGACGCCGGGCTCGGCACGCCGCAGCAGCGCGTGAACGCGCGCGAGCAGTTCCCGCAGCGAAAATGGCTTCGTCACGTAATCGTCCGCGCCGAGTTCGAGACCGACGACTTTGTCGATCTCCTGGCCTTTCGCCGAGAGCATCAGGATCGGCGTGCGGCTCTTTGAAGCGCGGATTTCGCGGCACAAATCGTAGCCGCTTTTTCCGGGAAGCATGATGTCGAGGATGACGAGGTCGGGCTTGCTTTGCCGGAAAAGCGGGAGCGCATGCGAGCCGTCGCCGCACTCGCTGATTTCGTAGCCCTCCGCGCGGAGCGCATCCACGAGCCCGAGCCGGATGTGCGCGTCGTCTTCGACGATCAAGATGTGTTTTTTCATGAAGTGGAATGCGCGAGCGGAAGCCGCAGCGTGAAATTGCTCCCGCCTCCGTCGCGCGCTTGAACCGTGATTTCGCCGTCGTGTTCCCGCGCCAGCCGTTGCGCAAGAGTGAGGCCGAGGCCGCTGCCCTGGATGCCGCTCGAGAGCGAATCGTGTGCGCGATAAAATGCCTCGAAAATCTTCCGCTCATCGCCCTTTGGCACGCCATGGCCGCGGTCGAGAACGCTGACGCACACATGATCGCCGTCGAGGTAGCTGTGCAGCTCCACGTCCTTTTGCGTGCCGGCGTATTTTTCGGCGTTGGAGAAAAGATTCACCAAAATCTGAGCGAGCGCGTCTTCATCGCCGACCACCGAATACGGCGGCGGCGCAGCCTGCCAGCGCGTGGTGAAGCCGCTCTCGCGCAGATGCAGCTCGTGCGATTCCCAAGTGCGCTGGATGACCGCGTGCAGATCGAGCGGCTTTTTGTCGAAGCTCTTTTGCCGCCGCTCCAGCTTCGCGAAATCGAGCACGTTATTGATCAGCCGCGTGAGCCGCTTGGCCTCGACGATGATGATGCGGAGATACTGGGGCGCTTTCTCCGCGGTTTCGGCGCGACCGTTTTGCATCAGCTCGGCGAACATGCGGATCGAGGTGAGCGGCGTTTTGAGTTCGTGGGAGACGTTGGAAACGAAATCCGTTTTCTGCTGCGCCCGCGCGAGCTGGAGCCGCGCATCCTGCACCACGAGCCAGCCGCCGCACGCGATCGCGCCGAGCATTCCCACGATGAGAAAGATGAGCGTCCGGCGCAGCCCGCGTGCGGATTCCTGGAGCTGCTCGGGCCGCATCAAATAAAGCGCCGCCTCCCAATGCGGCAGCGCTTCACCGATCTCGGACGCGACGAACGGGCGCTTCCAATCGCGCCCTTTTTCTCCCACCGGATAAGTGGCCACAGGCCGCGCTTTGTCATTGAGCAGCGCGAGGACGAACTCGGGCGAACCTTCGCGATATGCCGGATCAGGCATCGCCGAAGCCCAAAGATCGCCGAGGCTGTCCGCTTCGATGAGACAGCCGAAGATCATCTCTGGCGCTTGCGCGGGACGGAGCCAGAAGATCATGTCCAGCCGGTCCTGGACGAAGCGCGTCACCATCCCCTCTTCGCGCCCGACGCAGAGCGCCCGGAATTCGGTGGTCGCGGACCACAAGTTGGAAACTTGCGCGCGCGTGCTCTCATCGAACGATTGTTGCGGCTGCACGTTTCGCGCCGAGGCATCGCGGCGAACCGCTTCCTGTTCGGTGAGCTTCGCGGCGTCGGCCTGTGGAAAACCCTCCTGCGCGGGAGCCATCGCAGGTTTGGCGGGCGCTTGCATTTCCACTGACTGCGCGGCGGGCGCGGGCTCGATGATTTCCGCACTCTTGAGCGCCTGTTTCTGACTAAATGCCTCAGCCTTCGCCGCTGGCGCGATTCGCTGTTTTGTCGCAGCGCTGTTCGCCGCGAGTTCCTGCTGCTGCTGATCGTTGGTGTATCCGCCTTTCGACTTCCTCATTTGCTCCGGGCGATTCAGTTCCTCCACGGGCACGGGATAAACCGTCGCGGCGATGTTGCCACCGAGGAACGCGCCGTTTTCGAGGAGGAACTTCTTAATGTCGGGACTGCCGGGCGCGGCGGGTACGGCTGGTGAGAGCAGCCGCCCATCCGCGCCGATCGCAAAACCGACCGCCTTGCGCGGCCACGCTTGTGCGAGCGACTTGGTAAAATTGCCCGCGAGCTTCTGTGGACTATCGACGACGATCAGCTTGCCCACGATGTCGGCAAACGCCCGCCGCTGCTCGTCGATGAGCGAGCGCGCCGCCGCAGCCACGCTATCCGCCTCGGTCTGCCTCAGCTCCGCCGTGCGCCGTTCGAGAATGATCTTCTGCTCCTCCGCGCTGCGCAGCGCCAGCCAGCCGAGCACGACGCTGGGCAGGAGGACGGCGAGGAGGAAAATCCAGATACTTTTTCTCATTGAAGGACGGCGTTTGCGGCTGCCGGGGTTTCCCAGCAGCCGCATTCATTCCGCGGCGACGTTACCGCTTCTGATACTTGTCCTGCCAGTTTTCGTACTGCACCTGCTTGCGAGTCGCTTTGCCAAGCTGACCCTGCGACTCCACTTCGCGCGCTGCCTCTTCCAGCTTGCGATTTTCGAGCGCGAGTCCGGGAAGCTGCGCGGGCGCGGGCGCGGCGGCGTTCATCGCGGCCTGGCGGCGCAGCACATCGGCGGCATCCTTGCTCCTGCCTTCATCGGCAAGTTTCACCGCGCGCTCTTTCGCGAGACGGTTGTCCATGATCGAGACTTCGCGCGCAATTTCCGCACGCTGGCTGGAGTCGGATTTCGGCTCGTCATCGGTGAAGCGAACGTTCGCGGCTTGCTGCTGCGGCTCGGCCTTCCCGCCGCTTGCGGGTTCGTATTTCAAATCGACCGCCGCGACTTCGATCGGCTCCGTGGTTTTCGACTCCACGGCACAGCGCACGAGGAAGCGCCGTTTGTCGCCGCCGAAATATTCCGGCAGCGCGATGTCCGCAGACCGGCCTCCACACTTGATCTCGGGAAGGCCGATGATTTCGCGAATGCGCACGCCATCGGGAACGGTGATGCGAATCGTGACGCCGCGCGCCACGAGCGTGCGGGCCGCGCCGAGTTCCTCCGCGAAAATGCCGGGCAATTTTTCAGCGTCTCGCACGTAGTAGTAATTCGCGTTGCTCGACTCGGCGAGCGCCGTCATCAGGTCTTCGTTGTAATCGTCGCCGAGTCCGATCGTGGTGACGGAAATCCCATCGCGCCGCAGCTCGCTACCAAGATTGGCGAGATCGCTCGGGCGACTCGGGCCCGAGTTCGCAAGCCCGTCGGAAAGCAGCACCACGCGATTCACAAACTCGCGAGCCAGATTCCGCCGCACCTGCTTTGCGCCCAGCGTCACGCCCGCGTGAATCGCCGTCCCACCACCGGGGCGGATGCGGTCGATCCGCGCTTTCAGCGCCTCGCGATTGCGCTCGCCGCCGACGCGCTCCGGCGGGAGCAGCACGTCGGTTTCATTGTCGAAAGTGACGAGCGAAAAGTAATCGTCATCCGCGAGCTGATCGACCGCGACGCACGCGCCCTGTTTCGCCTTCTCGATCTTCGCACCCTGCATCGAACCGCTGCGATCGAGCACCACCGCCAGATTCATCGGCGCGCGTTTTCCACCGCGCTCCGGCTTCTTCGCATCGAGATCGACCTGCACGATGACTTCGCGGGAACCGCCGGAGTAAACCAAATCGCGTTCGGGGGCGACGCGCAGCGTCACATCCGGCGAGGCAACGACCGCACGCGCAAACGCGCCGGCCACGAGCATGAAGAGATAGTTTCGTTTCATGCCCGCACGCTACGGCGAGCCGCCGCGGATTGTGTCAGGCGGACGTGCGGAGATTGTAAAAGAAATGTCAGCGCGGGCGCCTGGCCTCAGTCGCGCCCGGCCGGGAGCTCGCCGACGAGGCGGGGAGTCGGGATCGCACGTTCATCCTTGTCGGGCGCGGCACGAAACCGCACCGCAGCCTTGTCCCGAGCGGTGATGTCTTCAATGAAGATGTCCATTTGCTGGCCGACGAAGAGCTTCGAGGAGGTGTCGGGCAATTCGTAGATGACTTGCAGGACGCGAGTGTCCACGCGCTCGGTGCTGTCGCCAGTGAGCGATTGTTTGGGAATGACCATCGGCTCGAAGCGCACGAATTTGAGATGAGCCTTGAAGCCCGCGTTGCCGCGCACGGTGCCAGTCGCGCCGGCGGCCTCGCGGACGCGCCAGCCTTCGTGCTCATCCACATCCACGCGCACATGCAGCGGATGCAGCCGGCCCAGCACCAGCAAAGGGCGGGCGGTCTGGCCCGCCGGCGCAAATTCTCCCGCGCGGACCTTTACCTGGAGGACATCGGCGGCGATCGGCGCGCGCACCACGCAGCGCTCGATCTCGGTCTCGCTGGCGCGGATCTGGGCCTCGGCCCCGGCCACCTCGGCCCTCGCCTCACTGTGTTTCGCCTCGGCGATTTGCACCGCATATTTGCGGCGCATCAATTCATCCTGGCTGATGACGCTGCTGCCGGTGAGTTTGTTCGCGCGGTCGAGCTGGTCTTTTGCATCGGAGCGCGTGGCTTCGACGGTGGAGACCTTTGCCATGGCCGCGGCCAGCGCGGCCTGGCGCACGCCGAGTTCGGCCTTGAGCTGGCGGTCCTCGAGCTTGAAGAGCGCGTCGCCTTGCTTCACCGCATCGCCCACTTGCACCGACACCTCCTCGACCACGCCCGCGAGCGCCGTGCCGATCGCCACGCTCTCCGTGCTCGGCTCGATGATGCCGACGGCGGCGATCGTCTCGGGATATTCCGACTGCGGCGGACGCACCGGCGGGTTCGTCGTCACGCGGGTTGTCTGCGTGTTTACGATGCTGAGTGTGGCGTAAACCAGCGCGATGATGGCGACGAGGGGCAGGATCAGGCGCTTCATGGCATTCGAGTGGTGGAAGTTTCGCGCTGCGAGGCGTGCCCGCCGGTTGGGATGTGATGACGCATAGGATTATTGAAATACCGCCAGCGGAATATGTGCCCCGGTATCGACTTGCACAATCCGGCCATCGTCCATGTGGGCGATATCATTGGCGAAATGGAAAACGCGCGAGTCGTGCGTGACGACGATCACGGCGCGATCCGGCTGGACCGCGGCGGTGGCGAGCAGGTCCATCACGGACTCGCCGGTCGCGTGGTCGAGCGCGGCAGTCGGCTCGTCGCACACGATGAGCCGCGGCTCATGCACCATCGCCCGCGCCAGGGCGACCCGCTGCTGCTGGCCGCCGGACATATCGGAGGGAAAGGCATTGACCCGGTGATCCAGGCCGAGCCGCACGAGCAGCGCCTTCGCGCGATCCACGGCGTGCCGGCGCGAGACTCCGGCAGCCATGAGCGGCACAGCGGCGTTCTCGGCGGCGGTCAGCGAGGGCAGCAAATTGTATTGCTGGAAGACAAAGCCGAGGTTGCGCCGGCGAAAGAGGATACGCTGGCGCGAACCGAGCGCGGCCACATTCTGTCCGAAGAGCTGGACCTCGCCCGCCTCCGAGTCGAGCAGGCCGGCGATGACCGAGATGAGCGTGGTCTTCCCACAGCCGCTCGGGCCGACGAGGAAGGTGAGCTTGCCAAGCTCCACTTCGAAGTCCACGCCGCGCAGCACTTCGGTGCGCGTCTCGCCCTGGCCAAAAGACTTCCGCACTTCGCGACACTCGACGGCTTTCATCAGCGGAAAACGGCGGCGGGTTCGAGCACCAGCACGCGCCGGATGCTGAGCACACTGGCGACGACGACCACGAAAAAAACGCATCCCGCCGTGATGGCGACCGTCTCCCACAGCAGCACGAGCCCGCGCGTGGCGGCCTGCTTTGAGATGAAATCGAAAAACAGCGCGGCCAGCCCGGTGCCGATGGCAAAGCCGACGAAGCCGACGGTGACCGCTTGCAGCAGGATCATGCCGACGAGCCGCCAGTTCGTCACGCCGATGGCCTTGAGCGCGCCGAATTGCTTCAGATTCTCGACCGTGAAGAGATAGAAAGTCTGCCCCACCACCACGGTCCCGACGATCAGCGCGATGCTGATGGTGATGCCAAAATTCGCCGGGATGCCGGTGTTTTCCATGTAATACCACATGCAGTCGTGGCGGAATTCATCGGCGGTGCGCGCGCGCAATCCGGTCTGCGCCGCGATTCGCTGCGTGAGTTCCTCGGGAGTCACCTTCAGCCTGGGGCGCGCCACCACGAATGACATCTGGAGCCGCTCCTGGCCCTGAAATTTCACCGCTTCCGTGTAGCGCGTGTGGATGATCGGAAAACTCACGAAACCCGGCGAGGCGTCCGAGATGCCGACGATGCGCACGACGTGATCGTTCATCTCGAGGGTGCCGCCGAGTTCCAGCGGCTTGCCCGGAAAGAGCAGCGAGTAGCCCCCCTGGTCGATGACCACGGACTCCGGCTCGCGCAATCTTTCCCACGAACCGAGCACCATCTGGCGCGGCACGCCCACGAGCGTCGAATCATCCAGCCCAAGCACGATGCATTGTCCAAATTTTCCATCGCGCGTCCGGGCCACCGGCATCCCCTTGAACATGCGCACCGCCCACAGCACGCCGGGGACGCCGCGCACCCGCGTGAGATCGGTGTCCTTCAGCGGCTTGGTTTCGTCGAAATACTTCGTCGCCGGGTCCATCACCCACACCTCGGCATCGGTCACATCCGCGATCTGGTTCCCCGTGCGCAGCATGATGCCGGCGAAAATAGAAGTCTGGTTTTCCAGCAGGAAGGTGGAAAACGCGATGGCGAAGACGAGGCCAAGATACTTCGCCCGATCGCCCGTTAGCATCCGGAGTGCGACAAAATTCATGGATCAGCCAGTCTTCTAGCAGAAGTGAAGCCAGCGTCATGCACTCGATTCACGGCGCATCCACGTTCTATCGACCTTTCCTTTTCGACATAACCTAAATTCGGCGATGGAACCGCGGACGACGCGGAAGACGCGGAGAACGCAGCGGTTTACGAAGCTGGCAGATACATTCAGATCGCTCCCGCGCTGGCGGCGGCGGGCTTGGTTACTTTCCTGCCGCGAAAACTCCGGCAGCCGCTTTTACGCTGATCTTTTGATTCCTCGCGTAGGCGGAGGCAGCGCGCTGGCGGATTTGTTCCGGCGTTTCAGCGGCGAGCCAGCCCGCGATGACGGCTTTCAGGATGAAACCGCCGGGATACATGAGTTGCGTGGTCGTGAGCAGCGGCGTCGCGCCCACCTTTTCCAAATGCGGCGTGAAATAATCCTGGCTCTTGCAGCAAAGGATGATGGCTTGGCGGCCTGGACCGCGGCGCGCGGTGGCCTCGGCGGGAAGCGAAAAATCCATCAGGCCATTGTGACCGATGTATGCGACAAGCGGCGTCTGCTCGCGCGGCGCATCGCTGGCCAGCGCGGCGAAAAAGCTGACGAGGCATTGTTTGATGGCGGACCCGCGATAGACATCGGCGATCAGCTCCCACTTGCCGCTCTGGTGACTGAAAATCGCACGCTCCAGCACGTCGGGCGTCGGGTTCCTTTCGGTGCGCGCCGCCTTCCAGTCCGCGCTTGCCCGCAGCACCGGTTTCAGTGCTTTGGAACATCCCCAGTAGAGGTTCGCCTCGGCATCGTCGCCGTTGCCGATTTTGGCCGGCACCGGGATGATGCCCTGAGTGCGGTTGTCCGCGAGGGCGATGAAGACATGAACGCGAACCGGCTCGGCGCGGGCGACGAGAGCGAGCAGGAGGAATAGAAAAAAGTGTGTCGAGACAGCCATCTTACTAATGCAGCGCGGCAAACTCGGACTGGAACGCCGGTGGCCCAATCTCAAGGCACCACCACCGCGCGGTAAAATCGCTGCTGCAGCGCCGCGGCTCCGGGGTCGGTGATCGTGATGTTGCTGCCGGTGCCGGGGATTTGATCGGCGAGGATGCGCCACGGCATCGGGGAGCCGAGGAGGTCCGCATAGTCGATGCGATAGGTGCGGCCAGCGAAATTCGCGAGGCTCAGCGTTTTATCCGCGCTGACCGTGGCGGGCGCCGCGAGACGGAAAACGCTGGCGGGATTTTTCGGATCGGTGCCCGCGCGAAATTCCTGCGCGTTCGTCATGCCGTCGCCGTCGAAGTCAGCGGTCCCATTCGTCGTGGTGAGCAGCGGCCAATTCGCGAGTTCGTAGGCGTCGGGCAGTCCGTCGCCGTCGGTGTCCGTTGTTGTCACCGTTCTGTTTTGCGAAAACTCGGACGTGTTCCCCGACGGGTCCGCGGCAGTCGCGGTGATGACGTGCCCGGCGGGCACGATCGCGGGCAGCGTCGTGATGAAGCTCGCCGCGCCAGCGGCGGTGGTCGTGACATTGATCGCGCCGATGAAGTTTTGCCCCTCGCCATTTCCCGATGAGTCGCCCGTCGTGTTCTCGAAAAATTCGATGCGATACGCGAGGATGGCGGGCGTGCTGTTGAGCGTGCCGATCACCGTGGTGCCGGTGCCGAGCACGGCGGATGTGAGCACGGGGAAATTTTGCAAATTGTTCGGCCCGGTGTCGGCGTCGTTCGCGTCGTTGGCGGTTACGCCATCGTTCCAGATGTCGATGCCGCGCCCGCCGTTGCCGACGATGGAATTGCCGCTGATGCGATTGCCGTTCGTGCCTGGATTGTAAATGGCTAAGCCCGCGCTCGTGTTGCCAGAAATCAGATTCGCCGCGCCCGGTGTGGTGCCGCCGATCGTGTTGTTTTGCGCGCCGCCCGAGCCGTCGGCAAACAGCGCGATGCCTTCGTTCGTGTTGGCCACGAGCGCGCCCGCCGGCGTGACGCCGATGGAGTTTCCGACGACCACATTTCCGCTCGTCGGATTGCCGCTGATCGTCAGCCCCGCGCCGCTGTTGCCCGCGATGAAATTCCGCCCGCCGCTCACGCCGCCGATTGTGTTGCCCTGCGCGCCGCCGAAAATCTGGATGCCCGCTCCGGCATTCGCCAGCGCGGCGGTACCCGCGGCGTTCAGGCCGATGAGGTTTCCGGTGAATACGTTGTTGTTCGCGCCAGTGATCGTCACGCCGCGCGAGGTGTTGCCGGAAATCACATTGCCCGCACCCGGCGCGGTGCCACCGATCGTGTTCGCGCTCGCGCCGCTGAAAACTTCGACGCCGGGAAAACCGTTCGCGATGGCGGCGGTGCCGGCGGGATTCGTGCCGATGTAATTTCCCGAAATGCGATTGCCGGTCGTGCCCGCGCCGTTCAGCGAGACGCCCTGGTTGGCGTTTCCCGAGAGAATATTGCGCGCCGCCGCGGTCGTTCCGCCGATCACATTGTTCCGCGCGCCGCCGCCGATTTCGACGCCCGCAAATCCATTCGCCAGCGCGGCGCCGCCCGCCGCATTCAGGCCGATCATGTTTCCCGAGACGACGTTTCCGTTCGTGCCGGAATCGCCGATGTAGATGCCCTGGCTGGTGTTGCCGGAAATCAGATTCGCCGCGCTCGCGCTGGTGCCGCCGATGGTGTTGCTGCTCGCTTCGCTGAAAAGGCCGACGCCGGAAAAGGCGTTCGGAATCGCAGCGGTGCCCGCCGGATTGGTGCCGATGAAATTCCCCGCAATGGTGTTGTTGTTCGAGCCCGCCTGGCTGATCGCCGCACCTTGCGCGGAATTGCCGGAGAGCACATTGCCCGTGCCCGCGGCGCTGCCCCCGATCACGTTGAAAGTCGCGCCGCCGAAAATCTCGACGCCCGCAAAAATGTTCGGGATCGCCGCCGTGCCCGCCGCATTGAGGCCGATGTAGTTTCCGACGACTCCGTTATTGCCGCTGCCCGCACCGCTGATCGCCACGCCCTGATTCGCATTGCCGGAAATGATGTTGCGCGCCGCCGCACTGGAGCCGCCGATGACATTGAACTGCGCGCCGCCGAAAATCTGCACTCCGGAAAATCCATTCGCGACCGCTCCCGTGCCCGCCGCGTTCGTGCCGATGAAATTTCCCGCCACGGTATTGCCCTGCGATCCGATGATCGCGACGCCCTGGCTTGAATTTCCCGAGAGCACATTCCCCGCGCCCGCCGCCGTGCCGCCGACGAGGTTGCCGCCGTTGCCCGCGCTGATCTCGACTCCCGCAAAACCATTTGCCAGCGCCGCCGTGCCCGCCGCATTGGTGCCGATGAAATTTCCTTCGATGAAATTCCCTCCCGTCCCCGCCTCGCGAATGAAGACGCCCTGCGCGGCGTTTCCCGAAATGACATTCCGCGCGCCGGCTGTCGTGCCGCCAATGCGATTCGCCGTAGCGCCGCCATTGATCTCGATGCCGGCAAACGTATTCGCGCTCGCCGCCGTCCCCGCCGCATTCGTGCCGATGTAGCAGCCCGCGACCGTGTTCCCGGTCGCGCCCGCCGTGATGAGGATGCCCTGCGTGTTGAAGCCATTGATGACGAGCCCGCGCACCGTCACACTCGCCGCGCTCAAGCGCAGGCCAAGCCCGTAGGTCGATGGGTCGGTTTGCAGCGCGCCGTTGAGCACGATTTCGGGGCCGCTCGCGTTGGTGTTTCCGGTGAAAGCGGTCTGCGTCGTCGCGTCGATGGTCGTCCGTGATCCGGGCGCAGTCATGCGGTCGGTGGGCCGGATGGTGAAGACGCCGCCCGCGAAATTCGGATCGGTGTTCGGGATTTGGAAAGTGATCGCCGGCGTCGCCAGCGGCGTGTCCGTCACGATGTCGAACGCCTTGTAAATCGCCGTGCGCAGCGAGCCCGCGCCGGAGTCCTTCGTATTCGTGACGACGGTCGAGACGGCCGGTCCCGCGCCGTACATCAGCGCTATCCCATCGCGATCCGCGCGGCTCAGGGTGCGGTCGAGATTGTTTCCCATGATGTCGATGAACTGCGTGTAACCCGCATTCGGCAGCACGGTGTCCGTGCCAAACGTGTTTCGCGCGTAATGCATGATCGAGAGAAAATCGTACGCGCCGTTGTTCGTGGAGGTCGGGATGAGGATGAAATTTCCATCACCGAGGAAGGCCGGGGCGATGGTCACAAACGTGTTGCGGTCGCTGCGCTGGTGCTCGTGGATGAGCCCGAGCGCGTGGCCGAATTCGTGGACGAGCGTGCCGCGATTCCAGCTCGTCGGCCCGATGTTGAGCTGCTGCACACCGCCGATCATGCCGACCGCGGAGTTGCCGCCGTTGAGGCCGGCCTGCTCGTTAATCATCACGTAATTCGGCTGCGCCACGCGTGGGGTAAAAGTGAGATTTGCAAACGAAGCCCACTCGCCCATCGCATCGAGCGTGGCCGTGCGGTGCGCCGCGCTGACGTTCGCATTGAAGGTGTAATAGACGTTGCCGCCGGTCCATTTGTTGATGCCGCCCGCCGCCGCGCTGCGCGGTGCCCGCCCGCCCGCGAGCTGGTTCCGCCAAAGCCGCACCGTTTCCACCGAAACGACCATGTCGCCGAGGACCACCGTGGTTTGTTCAGGCGTGACCGCCGCGAGAATGGAATCATAAGCCGCGACGTCGCTCTCCGAGCCGCCGAACGCCTGGCGGGTTGCGGTCGCAATGAGAAGTCCAAGCAAGAAGAGCCGCGCGCGCATGATCGAAACTGTAGCGCATTTGGTCGTGCGGATGAATCGAAAAACGCGGTGCGCGAGGCGCGACGTTTTGTGGGCGCACCGGGCGCGGTTATGTAGGATTCACGCGCACGGGCTCGGCGCGGGCGGGTATTGCGAATGAAAGCAGGATGTTCATTCATTTCTTTATGCAAATAGATTGCATTTGAATGTGAAATGGATGCAATTCATTTGCATCTGAAAACACGCACCCATTGAGCACGCACGTTTCCTCACTCGCCATTTCGCCCACGCATCGCGATCCACAGTCGATCGCGGCCTTCAAGGGCCGGCTCTGGGCCGACCACGCGCGCCTGCGCCTCATCCTCGAACCCTGCGAGCCACGCTTGCTGAGCCCGGCTCGAATACCATGAAACTTCGTGCCTTCACGCTCATCGAACTCCTCGTCGTCATCGCCATCATCGCGATCCTCGCGGCGATCATCATGCCGGTGGTCGGCGCGATGCGAGTGCGGGCGAGTCAGACCGCGTGCGCTTCCAATATGCGGCAGATCGGCATCGCACTGATCAACTACGCCAGCGAAAACGGCGGCAGCTTTCCCGAGACCACGCACACTGCCGAAGATGAGAAACAGGCGTAGATTTACACGCTCGCGCCCTTTCTCGGGAAGGTGGACGAGGTGCGCATCTGCCCGTCAGACCCGGCGCGCGAGCAGCGCTTGAAAGAGAAAGGGACGAGCTACGTGCTCAATGAATACATCGCGGTGCCGACGATGGATCGCTTTGGCGGGGTGAAGGAATCTTTTACCAATCTGCGCGGGCTGGCGCGGCCCGCGGCCACCATCACCACGTTCATCGTGGCCGATGGCACGAGCACGGATCACACGCACTCGCGGAACTGGGGGAAGGGCTGGAAGGCCGTGCTGCAGGACATCTGCCCGGATCGTCATCGGTCGGGCGCGGCGAGTAAGGATCGCACCAAAGGCTCCGCGAATTACCTCTTCGCCGACGGGCATGTGGAAGGGATCGAGGCTGCGGAAGTGCGCCGGCGAATCGAGGCAAAGGAACGCTTCGCGGCGCCACCCACCGAGTAACTTCACCATGAAACTAACCACCGTCCTCACCGCACTGCTCCTGCCGCTCGCCGCGGCGCATGGCATTGAGGTGCTCAATCACGAGCACGTCGATCTCGGCCTCAACTACAATTCGACCTTCAAGCAATGGCAGTTCACCGCGCGGGATGAGGACAACACGAAGGAATACGCCGCCGATCGAGTGATCCTACACGGGGCGATTTCCGGGCAGGTCACCATCCCGAATGACGCGCGCTATGCCTTCCTCGGCGCGCCGGGCGCGACTTCCTACGTCCTGCCGCAGACTCAGGAGCCGGATCTGATCTATCTCGGCTTTTCGACCGAAAACAAAGGAGCGGTCATCAACGATTGGACGGGCGATGGGGTTTCCAATGACTTCCTGGTCCGCGGGATCAGTTCCGGGGTCTTTGCGGGAAACATTACCCTCTCCCTGCAAGCCGTGAGCGGCCCCGGCAGCTTCGCGCTTTACCGGACAAGTCCCGGCGGTGACCCACTGGTAAGTATCAATAGCGCCGACGGGATCGACGCGGGCGACCGGCACCTATTCGGCTCGAACAACCATACCCATTTCAACTGGGCCTTCAGCCTGCCCGGTAACTACGAAGTCACGCTTCTGGCCTCCGGCTTTCTCGCCGGCACTGGCCAGCTCACCCAGAGCGCCCCGACGACTTTCACCTTCCAGATCGTGCCCGAGCCCAGCGTCGCCGCGCTGCTCGGCGGGTCCGGAATGCTGCTCCGCCTGCGCCGCCGCCCGCGACCCCTGTGACTCTCAACGAACAACCAACAACCAACAAACACACCACATGCACAAAAACATCCAACTCCTATCCCTCGCCATCTTCGCTGCCGCGCTACCCGCGCAGGCTCTGCCCGTGCTGACCACCGAGCACGTCGATATCGGCGTCGCCTTCGATCTTGGCGCCTTCGACCTGCACATCCACGACGAGACGAACGAAATCGAATACGCCCCCGATGAAGCCATCCTGCAGGTGAATCCGGAGGGATTTCAACTGGTGCCCAGCGATCCGAACTACGGTTTTTTGGGCACGCCCGGCGTGAGCACTGTGTGGCGTCTGCCGAAAGTGGCGAACCCCGCGCTCCTCCTGCTCGGCTTCGGTACTGAGGAGATCGATCCCGGCACGCTCGACAGCAATCAGTTCACATTTTCCCTCATCGCGGTGGCCGAGCCCGGCGGTGGCAAGTTCACCCTCTACAATACCGACCTCTTCGACGTGCCGACTGTTTACATGAATAGCGGCAACGGCATCACCGCGGCGGATTCCATCATCCTCCCGACCGGCGGACACGCGGACTTCAACTGGACCTTCAGCGAGGAAGGCACCTACGACATCATCGTTAAAGCCACCGCCCAAGTCGCAGGAGTGCCGGTATCTCAACAATCGACCTACACGTTCGTCGTCGTGCCCGAACCCGGCTCGGCCCTGCTCATCGCTCTGGGTCTCGCCACCTTCGGCTTGCGCCGCCAGCGCCGTGCCGTCCTCGCCTGACCGCATGCCATTCGTCTCCGCAACGATCCTGCCGCGCCGGTCCGACCCCGCGCGGCAGACCGAACTTTGCAGGACGCCGCTGAGGTGCCATGCCGTCTCGCAGCGACGGCTGCAACCACGGCCCCGCGGTTCCTTAAATTGGATCAAAAGAATCCCCCTCATTTTTCTTGTCCGGTATTGCTCCATTCGGTGGCTGACTTTCCTCGCGGCCACTTCCATCGGTCGGGCGGCTCTCGCCCCCGGCTACGTGGAAGTGGACGCCATCCACGCCGACATCGCGCTTCCTTATATCGGCGATGCCACAAGTGGAGTCTGGCAGCCCTTCGTTTTTGCCGGGGTGATTCATTACGAAGGCATCTACGCTGCTAACAAAGCGCTCCTCATCGTCAAAGAGGGCACGCTCACTGCCCGCCCCGCTGGTTCGCAGTTCGATTTCATGGGTGTCCCGGAGGGAACCCCGATCTACCGGCTTTCCGCCAGCCAGGTGCCCGACCAGCTTTATCTCGGAGTCGAGGCGGACTACGGGACAACCTCACCGGAGCGCATGCTCCTCAACAAAGACACCAACTACAAGCGATGGGATCCGGACGATGCCGGGCCGACGGACCCGCAGCGCTGGGTGGAGATCGCCGTCAAAGCCGTGCGCGGCCCCGGCCACGTGTCGGTGTATAACTTTCCGGGCTTCTCCCCGCGCGCCTGGGTCGCCTCCGCCGATGGCATCACCGCCGACGACGAATGGCACCAAATCCCGCGCAGCCATTCGCACTACAACTGGGCCTTCACCCAGCCCGGCTACTACGAAATCGACATCCAGGCGCGCACTTTCCTCGGGCCAAACTCCGGCGCAGGCACCGAAGTCGTCAGCCCCATCGTCACCTTCCATTTTCAAGTCGGTCCCGCACCCGAGACCACGCTGCGCATCTTTCGCGACGGCACCGACGCGGTGCTCGCCTGGCCAAATCCGTCGCCCGGATTCCAACTCCAATCTTCACCCAGCCTGAGTCCGCCCGCCTGGACCGACGTGCTCACCGCGCCCGCGATCGTGGGTCGGGAAAAGCAGGTGATCTGGGGGCCGGCGAGCGGGAGCCGCTTCTTCCGGCTCTTCCGGCCATGACCACGGAGGAGCCCATTACCTGCCTCGGTATCGCCGTCACCGCCGAAGCCGTGGAGACGGACATCCGCGGAGAATGCTGCCTCACGCTGAACTGCCCGGAAGGCCACGCCCATCTGCTCGCCTGCCTCGCTCGGCTTCCCGTCGCGCCCCGCATCGTCTGCGAAGAAGCTGGAGGTGCCGAAACCGCGCTGGTTCGCACTTTGCGCGCAGCCGGGTTCACCGTGGGCGTAGTCGTCTCGGAGAAGGTGTGCGCGTCGGCGCGGCTGCACGATGCCTCGGAGATCACCCCGGGCGTCCTCGTGCGCTACGCCGCGGCGCACCCGGACGCGGGGCGTTTCATCGAGGGCAGTGCGACGCCGAACCGGGTCGCGCTCAGCGCCGCGTCCTGGTTCAGACCGGTGGTGGCACGCCGTGCCAACTCCTGGCAACGGATCGCCCGATGGTTCGGGCATTCGCGCGCTCCGAAGCCGCGCCGCGCCGCTGGAAAAGACCACGCTTCCTGACCATTAAAACCTTGCTCCACCTGCTGCTCACCTCCTCCTCTGCGCTCCCGCCACCGGCTCGCGTACGGCCTTCGTGGAATTGGGCGACGCCATGCCCTCGCTCAAGCTCACCGTCGAGCACGCCGACCATGCCCGCGACGGCGAAGACCCGCACTGGTGGCACAGCATCGCCAATGTGCGCCGCGCCACGAAAATCGTCTGCGACGCCTTCAGCGCCGCGAGCCCCGGCGACCGTGCCGATTTGGAAGAACTCGCCCACTTCGAGAAACACGCCGGATTCGACAATCGAGCGACGCAATGCATGAACCAGTCGCCTCCTCCGGCTTCAACACTCCCAAACGAAACCAGCGTGTTCGGGAACCCATGACCGAAATGCAACAACAGTTGGCCCGCAGGCAGTGAAGAATACGTGATCTTCTACATTACCCTGAACCGCGATCCGTCACCTCAACGCTATTGCTGTCAGTTCGCGATGTCCGCGCCCTGCTGAATCCACCGCCCGAGCGTCGCGCGCTCGTCGTCGGTCATCTGCGTTTTGTTGAGAAAGGGCATCGTCTTTTGCGCAACACTGCGCTCGTAAATGCGCGGCGCGAGCGCCTTCACCCGTTCTGGCGAATCCAGCATCACTCCGAGCGGCGCGACCTTGAAGATGTCGTCCGTCGGATTTGTCGCATGACACGAATAGCAGTGCGTCTGCACGATCGCGTAGGCCTCGGCGAAAGCGACCTTCGGCCCGGAGGCGGCGGGCACGGTGGCCGCGCGCGGCGCAGTCATCCACATCATCGCCGCGATGCAGCCGAACGCCGGCGCGAGCGGCCACGCTTTCGCGCGGATCATCGTGTGGCGCACGAGCGCGCCTGCCACGACGACGAGGATCAGCACGAGCCAGTTTTGCGCGTGGCTGTAGAGCGCCGCGAAGTGGTTCGAGATCATCGTGAAGAGCACCGGCAGCGTCATGTACGAGTTGTGCAGCGAGCGGCGCTTCGCCTTTTTTCCCAGCTCGAAATCCGGCTCCCTGCCGGCCTGCGCCGCGGCGATCATCGCGCGCTGCATCGGGAGAATGTGAGCCCACACATTCAGCACCATGATCGTACCGAACATCGCGCCGAGATGGATGAACGCGCCGCGTCCGCTAAAGGTGTGCGTGAGCAGCCACACCGCGCCGGCTGCCAGCGCGAGACCGGCGATGTTTCCGAAGCGCGAATTCCCGATCGGCGAGCGGTAGAGCAAATCGTAAACAATCCAGCCTCCCACGAGCGCCGACAGCCCCAGTATCACTGCCTGAGTCTGGGAAAGCTGTCGCACAGATGGATCGATGAGGTAGGCCGCGTTGCTCGCGTAATAAACGATCCACAAAAGCGCGAACCCCGTGAGCCACGTGAACGTCGCCTCCCACTTGAACCAATGCAGCCCCGGCGGCACCACCCCCGCGCCGAAGCGCCGCTTTTCCACCCGGTAAAAAAACCCGCCATGCGTCATGTAAAGCTCACCCTCTACACCATCGCGCTTCTCCTCCGGCGGCGTGAACGCAGAGTCGAGCCACACGAAATAAAACGATGTCCCGATCCACATGATACCGGCGATGAAATGCGCCATGCGGACGAGCAAATTCAGCCACTCATGAAGGTCGGGCATCGGTGTTTGTAACTACATACGAACTGCGGACGCCAGCCCGTTGGTCAGCCGCCGTGGTTCGCCGGACATCACGCGGCGACGCTCTTCTGGACAAACATCCGCGCTCGGCAATCATCCGGAATGGCTTCCTCCGAAACCCAGCGACCGACGGGCGATCATTTTTACGTGTTGAAACATGGTGGAATGCACGGGCCGTTCACGAGGACCGAGCTGGAGCAGCGGTTCACGGACGGGATTTTGGCGATGGAGGATTTCGTGCAGCGGGAGGGCGTGCCCATCTGGCAGCCGCTGGCGCGCATTTTGGGAAATGAGGGCACGATCCCGCACGGGGCGATCGCGCCGGATTGGAAATCGCTCGCGACGTGGGTGTGGCTGCGGCTGCGCTACGACATCGACGAGCAATCGCTCGTCACCGGCTGGGTCTGCCTCGGCATCGGGCTCGTTGCGCTTTTTCTGTCACACTGGACGTTCGTCTTCTGGCTGCCGTGGATGATGGCGGCGCTGCTCGCCGCGCTCGCCTTGTGGCAGCGGCGGCGCGTGGTGGCCGGCGCGGTCCTGCTCGCCGCAGCGGTGGCGCTGCCGCTGTTGTTTTTTGCGTTGGAGCCAAAATCGAAATCCGATCCGGTACCGGCCGTGGAGGAAACGCCGGAGCCAAAACCGGCTTCCGCGCCGCCGCCGCGCGTCGTGCCGGAGCCAGTGGAAACCGGGATCGAAGTGGCTCCGCAAATCCCGCTGGAATCCATCCCGGCTTTACCGAAAAACGATCTGCTTCCCGCGCCCGTTGTGGCGGAGGAAAAATCGGAGTCACCGGGAATGGTCGCGGCTGTCGCGAAATTTTTCGGCGACCTGCGCCAGCCCGCGGCTCCCGCCGCTGCCGCGGTCGAGGCGAAAGCTCCGCCCGCGCCGACGGGTGGTGACTTCGTGCAGAAACATCGCAACTCGCTCGTCGTGGTGAAGGATCGTGGGAAATCCGGCAGCGGATTCATCGCGAAGTCCGGCGCGCAGACCTGGCTTTTCACGAATATCCACGTCGCGGCGGGGACGGTGCAGCCGCAGTTCACGCGCATCGACGGCACGCAGATCAAGCCCGGCGCGGGCGAGGCCGCGGTGGGGCACGACGCGCTGCGTTTGCTCCTCGCGCAGGCTCCGCCCGAGGCGCTGGAAATCATGACCGGGCTCGAAGCCACCGCAAAAATCGACGACCTGGTCGTCGTGCTCGGCAACAGCGGTGGCGGCGGCGTCATCACCTCGCTGGCCGGCAAAATCATCGGCATTGGCCCGGATCGCATCGAGGTTTCCGCCGAGTTTATTCCCGGCAACAGCGGCAGTCCGATCATCCACGTTCCCAGTGGAAAAGTGATCGGCATCGCGACCTATCTCACGCGCCGCTACGAAGCGTTTGGCAGCGGCGATGCGAAGGATGGCGCGGTCGTGGTGCGGCGTTTTGGATACCGGCTCGATTCCGTAAAGCAGTGGCAGGCGCTAAATTGGAACGTGTTTCAAAATGAAGCGCGCGCCATCGGGCAAATCTCCGAACTCACCGGCGACGTTTTCGATTTCCTGGACGCCCTCCGCAAAAATGAAGCGCCGCGCATTGCCACCGCCACACTGCGGCGTCCGGCAGAGACATGGCTCGCCGCCATCGCCCGCAATCGCATCAGCGAAGCCGACCGCGAGCAGGCGACGCGCAGTTTCCTCGGCTCATTGCGCTCGCTCGTGCGCTCCGATGTCGCCGCGGCCGAGGGGAAATTTCGCTACGCGTACTTTCAGGAAACGCTGCGCCAGGAGCGCGAAGTGCGCGACAGGCTGTACAAAGCCTTCGACGACCAGGCGATGAAGATGTCCACGCCGCAGATGGGGCGGGCGCGCTAGAAAATCCGCGCGTCACAGCGCCCGCAGCATCGCCAGAATCTCGCGCAAACGCTCCGCCGGATCGCTCGCGGTGAGGCGCGGAAATTTTCCGTCGATGAGGATGAAGTCGGCGTTGCGCGTGAGCATCAGTTTTCCCTCCTTCGCTTCGACGAGCGTGATCTTGCGGGCTGCTGCCGCGAGTTTGATTTCGGAAAGGACGATCAAGTTTTCCGCCGCGGGCGGCAATTTCCCAAAACGATCGCGCCACGTTTTGCGCACCGCGTCGAGCTGCTCCTGCGTGGCGATTTCATTCAGCCGCCGGTAGGCTTGGATGCGCGGCTTCGACTCCGCGATATAGCTCTGCGGCAGAAATGCCGGAACCTTCGATGTTCGATGTTCGATGTTCGATGTTCGATGTTCAGCCTCGCGCAGCGAAACAAAGTCGGTCCGCAGCACGACCTCGATCCGCGCGCGAGATTTCCCGCCTTTCAGCCGCTCGATCGCCTGCCGCAGCAGCGAGCAATAAAGATCAAACCCGATGCTCACGATATGCCCGCTCTGCGCCGTGCCGAGGATGTTTCCCGCGCCGCGAATCTCCAAATCCCGCATCGCAATTTTGAAGCCCGCGCCGAGCGAACTGTATTGTTTGATCGCGTTGATCCGCTTCCGCGCTTCGCCCACCGTCATCAAACCGGGCGGCAGCATGAGATACGCGTAAGCCTTGTGCTGCCCGCGGCCCACGCGCCCGCGGAGCTGGTAAAGATCGGCGAGCCCGAAGCGATCCGCGCGGTCGATGATGATCGTGTTCGCGTTCGGAATATCGAGGCCGCTTTCGATGATGGTCGTCGAGATCAGCACATCGGCCTGCGCGCTGACGAACTGCTGCATCACGTCCTCGAGTTCGTGCTCATCCATTTGCCCATGCCCGATGAGGATGCGCGCTTTCGGGCAAAGCATCCGCACGCGGTCGCGCACTTTCTCGATCGACTGCACGCGGTTGTGAAGAAAGTAAACCTGGCCTTGGCGCGACATCTCGCGATTGATCGCGTCGCGGATGATGCGCTCGTCGTACGGGCAGATCAGCGTCTCCGTCGGGATGCGATTCGCGGGTGGCGTCTCGATCGTGCTCATGTCCTTCGCGCCCATCAGCGAGAGGTAAAGCGTGCGCGGGATCGGCGTGGCGGAAAGCGTGAGCTGATCGACGAGCTGGAACATTTCCTTGAAGCGTTCCTTGTGCAGCACGCCGAAGCGCTGCTCCTCGTCGATCACCACGAGGCCGAGATTTTTGAACTCCACGTCCTTCGAGATCAGCCGGTGCGTGCCGATGACAATATCGACCGTGCCGTTTTTCATGCCCGCGATGGTCTTCCGCTGCTCGCCCGGCGTCCGGAAACGCGAGAGCGAATCGACCGTCACCGGATAATCCGACATGCGCTCGCGAAACGTCTGGTAATGCTGCTGCGCAAGCACCGTCGTCGGCGCGAGGATCGCGACTTGTTTGCCGCCCATCACTGCCTTGAACGCCGCGCGAATCGCGACCTCCGTTTTCCCAAAACCCACATCGCCGCAGATCAGCCGGTCCATCGGACGCTCGGATTCCATGTCCGTTTTCGTCGCATTGATCGCGGCGAGCTGGTCCGCCGTTTCCTTGTATAAAAAGGACGACTCAAATTCGCTCTGCCATTTGTTGTCCTGCGGAAACGCAAACCCGCGCGCCGTCTCGCGTTCGGCGTGGACTTGCAACAGCCGCGCCGCGTAATCGAACACCGCCTTTTCCGCGCTCTGCTTGGCCTTTGCCCACTTCGCATCACCGAGCGCGCTGAGTGGCGGATTCCCTTTTCCCACGCCGACATAACGCGCGAGCAGGAACGACTGCTCGAGTGGAATGTATAGCCGCGCCTCGTTCGCAAACAAAACGACGAGCACTTCGTCGAACTCGGGAAGTAGGGCAGGCGCCCCGCCTGCCAAAAGTCCCGCGGGCGCCCCGCCCGCAGTAACTTCGCCGGGCGGGGCGCCCGGCGGACTGATGGCAGGCGGGGCGCCTGCCCTACTTCGCGGAATCCGCCGCAACCCTTCGTAGCGCCCGATCCCGTGCTCGAGATGCACCACGAGATCGTCCTCATTCAACTCGCTGAAATCGATCTGCGCCCGCCGCTGCACCTCGCGCGTCCGCCGCATCGCCATCCGCCGCGCGCGCGTATTTCGGTAACGCCCAAACAACTCCGCATCGCTCAACACCGCGACCTTCGCGCCGGGGAAAATGAAGCCGTGCGCCAGCGTGCCGATGGTGAACGTCAGCGGATCGCACTCCACCGCCGGGATGATCTCGTTCAGCCGCTCGATCTCACCCTCGTTGTTGCAGAAAATGTGGACGCGCCAGCCATCCAGCCGCCACGTGCGCAGGCTGTGGAAAAATTGCTCACGCTTGATTTCATCCACCACGAAATCCCCGGCCTCAAACTCGCCGAGGCCGTGGTCGAAAAAGGCGGTCGCGTAGTCTTCTGCGGCAGGAATCACCGCGGAGGAATCGGAGGACGCGGAAAACACGGATGATTCGGAAACGGGAATCTTTTCTTCCTCTTCCGTGTCTTCCGCGTCCTCCGCATTTTCAGCGGCAACCGCCCCTTCCAAAATCCGCACCCGCGCCTCCCAAAAACCCGCGCCCGCATCCATCGTCACATCGCCGTCGCGGAGATAATCCCGCAGCGGACAAGTGCGATCTTCCGCCTCGCCGAGCAGCAGCGTGCAAGTATCGACCTGCTGCACCGAAGTCTGCGCATCGAGATCGAAATGCCGCAGCGATTCGATCTCGTCATCAAACAACTCCACCCGCACCGGCAGCGTGTGATGAAACGAATAAATGTCCAAAATTCCCCCGCGCACCGCGAACTGCCCGCGCGCTGAAACCTGCGGCACATGCTCGTAACCCGCCTCCGCGAGCTGCCGGATCAACTTCTCGCGATCGAGCCGCCCCGAGCGTTTCAGCACGATCGCCAAATGCTTCAACGCATCCGGCGCCGGCACCTGCCCATCAAGGCTCGCCAGCGTGAGCACCACGATTTCGCGCCCTTTCTTTCCGCTGAGTTGCTGCACGATTCCCAGCCGCTCCGCCGCAGTCTCCGGATCGGGCACCGCGCCCTCGACCGGCGCGACATCCGTCTCGGGAAAAAACAGCGCGTCGGGAAACCAGTTCAGCAATTCATTGTGAAACGCCTCCTGCCGCCGCACATCCGGGCACACGATCCACACCCGCGCCTTCGCCTGCCGCGCGATGATCGCCGCCAGAAACGGCTGCGCCGCTTCGATGACGTGCTGGCACACCACGTCCCCGCCGGTACGCAGCTCTCCCAGCTTCGCCGCCATCGGCGCGGAGCTGGCGATTTGATCGAGAACGTCTGCCTTCATCGAGCGGCGCATCCTCTCGCGCAAAGCGCCGCGCCGCGCAAGCAGCTCCGGTTTTCGCGTCGCGTTCCACCGCGAATCCTGTCAAAGCCGCCCCGTTCCCATGCTGCTCACGCTCTCCACCACGCACCACCCTGCGACCGGTCTTGGCTTCCTCCTGCGAAAGAACCGCGCGCGTGTTCGACTCCGCGCTCGCGGGCCGCGCGAAAGAGCGGCCCGACCTCGTCGACACACCGCTGCCGTTGTGCACCACGATTTCCGCGCTGCCACGCGAACGCCTCACGCTCCTCCACGCCTCGCCGCCTTCGAGCGCGTCCTTTTTGAGTGCGCCCGCCCCGCGAACATCATCTTCACAACACCGAACCGCGACTACAACACCCTCTTCCCCACGCTCGCCGCCGGCACCCTGCGCCACCGCGACCACCGCTTCGAGTGGACCCGCGCTGAATTCGCCGCCTGGTGCGAAACCATCCACACGCGCTTTGGCTACAGTTTCCAAATCCTCCCGATCGGTCCCGAGGACGCGACGCATGGTGCGCCGAGTCAGATGGGGATGTTTTAGCAGGAAAACAAAAAGCTGAGTGTCTAACCATGACATCCTTGAAAATCGTTTGCTGATCGCTCGATTTTCAAGAATCCTCTCCTTCGTGCTCGATAGAATTCATTACCGTGACCTGATTCGCCGCCGCCTCGCGGCCAATCCCGTCGTCTCCCTGCTCGGCCCGCGACAGGTCGGCAAGAGCACGCTGGCCAAGTTCATTACAGGAGAACATCCAGGCGCGCATTATTTCGACCTGGAAAATCCCGTGGATGTCTCGCGCCTCGCCGAACCGCAGACGGCGCTGGAGCCGCTCACGGGATTGGTGGTGATCGACGAAGTGCAGCGGCAGCCGGAGCTATTCAGTCTGCTGCGCGTGCTGGCCGATCGAGAACCGCTTCCCGCGCGCTTTCTCTTGCTCGGCAGCGCTTCGCCGACGCTTATTCGCGGCGTGTCCGAATCGCTCGCCGGGCGGCTCGGTTTTGTGGATCTGCATGGCTTCGATCTCACCGAAGTCGGCGCAGAAAAGTGGCGTGAACTCTGGTGGCGCGGCGGCTACCCACGCTCCTTCCTCGCGGCGGATGATGGCACGGCGCGCGACTGGCAGGACGCGCTCATCCGCACCTTGCTGGAACGCGACTTGCCCGAGGCCGGAATTACGATTCCGGCGGCGACGTTGCGGCGCTTTTGGAGCATGGTCGCGCACTTTCACGGACAGACGTGGAACGCGGCGGAATTCGCGCGCTCCCTCGGCAGTGCGGAGACCACGGCGCGGCGCTATCTCGATATTCTCACGTCCATGTTTCTCGTCCGCCAGTTGCCGCCTTGGTTTGAAAATCTCGGCAAGCGGCAGGTGAAAGCGCCGAAGATTTATGTGCGCGACGCGGGCCTGCTGCACGCGCTACTCGGTGTGCCCACGGCGGGCGCACTCGGGGGGCATCCAAAGCTCGGTGCGTCGTGGGAGGGCTTCGTCGTCGAGCAAGTGGCGGCGCGGCTGGGCGAGCGAAATTTGTGGTTTTGGGGCACGCACGCTGGCGCGGAACTCGACATTTTTGCGCAAATCGCCGGAGAGCGGATCGGCATTGAGGTGAAACACGCCGACGCGCCGACGCTCACGAAATCCATGCACATTGCGCGGGCGGATTTGAAACTGGACCGACTGCTCATTGTCACGCCCGGCAGCCGTTCCTATCCCGTGTCCGACTGGGCGGAAGTCGTGGGCATTCCCGATTTGATGTTGCGCTTGGGGCAAATCAACCCGGAGCCGAAACGATGAGTCTCACCATCCCCGAACTTTCGCTCGTCGTCCTCGTCGGTGTCTCCGGCTCGGGAAAGAGTACGTTTGCGCGGCGGCATTTTTTGGCGACGGAGGTTTTGTCGAGCGATGCGTGCCGCGGGCGGGTGAGCGACGAACGTGCAACCGGAAGCGCGCCGACCGCTGGTGGCGCTGGCGCGGGAATATCACTGCCTGCCGGTGGCTATCGTGCTCGATGTGCCGGAGCGCGTGGCGCACGATCGCAATGCGGTGCGCGCGCTCTCCGACCGTCCGCCGCATCCGCTACGCGGCTTTACGCTCGGAGCGAGTGAGTGCAGTGCGCCGCGCGGCGCGTTCGCGGCGGCGTGGGCCGGCGTGTTTGGCGAGCAGGCGCGCGTTTTCCAGCGAGAGGCGCTCCATCGTTTCGCCCATCGTCGCGAGTTCCCTCCGCTCGGCGGCGGTGATGGTTCCCTCATTGTTTTTCGCCATCAAAACTTCGAGCCGCACGTGCGTTTTGGCATCAATCTTGTGCAGCTTCGGCGCAGGGCGTTCCCAGACGAGCAGGTCGCCGCGTCACACCCGCGCGCACAGCAGCCAGAGCCAGTTCGCGAGCAGCAGGCTCACGCAGCCGGCCCGCAGCAGCGTGGCGGCGCGGGCGGGCGGTTTTTCCGGTCGCCAGCGTGGCAGCCGGAGCACCAGCACGGTCGCCGCGTAGAGGTCGAAAATCACGATCCCGGCCAGCGTCACGAGCATCAGCGGATTCACGAGAAAGGCGGCGTGAAACGCGCCCCGCAGCGCATACCGCACGCAGCGCGTCGCCCCGCAGCCGGGGCAGGCCCAGCCCGTCACTTCATGGAAAACGCACGCCGGACTCGCGAGCCCGAGCCGCACCCAGACCCACGCAAACGCGAGCGCCGCGAGCGACACGCCGAGCCACAGCGTTTCGTGATCCAGCTCGCCGCGCCGCAGGGGACGCCACATGCGCGGTCACTGTCCCGTGCCCTGCGCCGCGACCAGCGCCGCGGCGATCGCTCCGCCGAGGACGAGTACCCCGAGGCAGCAGACGATCGTCGGCAGCAACACCGCGAGCACGGCCTTGCCGACGCTGATTTCCTGCGTCTTCGAGAGCCCGATGCACAGGCAGACGAGCGCCCAGATGCCGCTCACCATCGCGCCGCAAATCGGCACGAGCTGCAGGATTCCCGCCGAACCCTGCACGTAGCAGTAAGTCCGAAACGTCGTCTCGAACGGCTGCTTTGCTCCGCCGCAAATCATCAACGCGAGCTGCAGGATGCCCGCGCCGATGAATGTGCCGAGCGCGATGAACGCGGGCATCAGGATCGCGAGAACCAGCATCATTCCGCCACTGAGCCCGGCAAAGATCGCGGGATTGAATCCCGGCGTTTGCTGTGAAGCCTGCGCCGCCACCGCGGTCGTACCGAGATTCATCAGGAACTGATACAACAGCCCCGCGATGCTGCCAATCGACCCGAAAATCACCGCGAACAGCAGCGGCCCGCCGATCCCGCCCTCGCGCTTCATCGTCTGGAATGCATCGCTCGGCTTCAGCAGCACGGCCTTGATCGTCTCCCAGCCTGCTTTCACGATCCCAGTCTGCTCGCGCTGCTCCCACGCCGGTCCGTCGCGAGCCGTATCGAAACCCACGGGCACCACGCCACTCTGCATCACGCCTTGCAATACCGCCGGTTTCGCCCCCGCCGAGTAGGGCTTGCCATCGATGTAAACGATCTCGGATGGCGGAAAATATCTCCCCGTCGCCGTGCATTTGATGAAGCCCTCCGGCGGCACCTCGCCCGGCGCGGCAGCTTGTCCGCTGCCAGTCGGACGTGCCTGCCCGAGCGGTGTCCAATTTGCCATGCCCTCGCTCCACACGAGGGTGGCCGCGGTGATTTCGCCGCTCGCAAGCAGGCGGTCGAGTTCACTCTCGGGGATCGGTCCCTGACGTTGTCCGGCTTTCTCGTAATACCAATTCATGTTGTTCCTTGTTCTGAGGTTTTGGGTCTTCTAGCTTCCGCCGCGCGGCGTAAAAGCCGCAGTGAAGATGAACCGCCTCAGCGAGTAAAACCAAAACGCATGTCCGCCGCAACCGCCTCGATCCCGGCCCTCGCCTGCCCGCAATGCGGCACCGCGCTCACGCCGGACGCGCTCAGCGGCGGGCGGGCCTCGACCTGTCCGCGCTGCCGCTCCGAGTTGCATGGCACAGTGTTTCCGGCGTTTTGGAAAATCCCCGCGGATCTTTCCGGTCGCGCGCAGCAGGCGGGCGAAGGCGAGGCCGTCTGCTTTTTCCACCCGGAAAATCGGGCGGCGGTGAGCTGCGAAAAGTGCGGACGTTTCGTCTGCTCGGTGTGCGAATGCACCGTCGGCACGCGCCATCTTTGCCCATCCTGCCTCAGCAGCGGGCTCGCCGGCGAAAAACTTCCCGAGCTGATCCCGTGGCGTTTTGTCTGGGCCGACGCCGCGCTTTTCACGGGCATCATGCCGCTCGTGCTCGGCATTTTCATGTGGCCATTCCTCATCTTCTCCGGCGCGGCGGCAATCTTCCTCGCGCTCTTTGGCTGGAAACGCCCCGGCAGTCTACCGCGCGGACGCCGCCGCTGGGCCGCCATCGTCGGCATCATCGGCGGTGTGCTGCAAATCGCCATCTGGCTCACCGTTGCCATCTTCCTCTACACGTCGCGGACCTGATGAGCGCCCCGCCCCTTCACTACACCAAACTCCCCGGCCCCGGCGCTGGCTGGTCCGGTCGCACACGTCTCTGGCTGGCGGAAGATCACCTCCTCGAAGTGAACTCGACGCTGTTCACCGAGCGCTACCATCGCTTCTTTCTGCACGACATCCGCAGTGTCATCGCCCAGCGCACCAAGGTCGGCTTCTACTGGAACATCGCGCTCGGCATCCTTATCGCCATCGGCTTCGCCCTCGCGGGTGCTTCCTATTGGGGTGGGACAAAGGTCGCTGACAACGACGGACGGGTCGCCCTTTGGGTTTTCGCAGGGATGCTCGGCGGCGCGGCGCTCATCCTCCTCGTCGCCCTCATCATCAATGCCCTGCTCGGCCCGACCTGCCGCTTTTACATCCAGACCACGGCGGGCATGCGCCTCATCGCCGCGCCCACGCGCCTGCGCCGCGCCGATCGCCTCCTCGCAAAACTCGTCCCGCACATCGAGTCCGTGCAATCCCTCCCGCCACCGTGATGGCCACGCTTGCCCTTCAGCGCTGCCTGCATCACGGCGAACGCGAAGCCATCGCCCGCTGCCCCGAGTGCGGCAGTTTCTTCTGCCGCGAATGCATCACCGAGCACGACGAGCGCATCATCTGCGCATCGTGCCTCGCAAAGCTCACGCGTCCGGCGGAGGCGAAAGCGCGTCGCTTTCGGCTTGCCGCGCTGCGTCCGTGGGTCGGGGCATTTTCCGGCATCGTCGTCGCGTGGCTTTGCTTCTATTTTATCGGGCGAATGCTCGTCGCCATCCCGTCCGATTTTCATGCGGACTCCATCTGGAGCGGCAGGCTCTTTGAATCGTCAGAAGAATGAAGACGGCAAGATCGCTCCAAGCACGAAAGGCCGCTGCCGCAGGCACCCCCCTCAACCCTCGCCCCATCCCCGCAAAGTGAACGCCGACCGCCGCCAGCTCCACCGCGCAGGACGCCCCGCCGACGCCCTCATCGAAGAAGCCATCGCCCTCCTCCGCACCGCGCCCGGCTCGCTCGTCAGCTACTTCACCGGCGCGATTCCGTTTTGGCTCGCCCTGCTATATTTCCTCTCCGACATGAGCCACAGCGCGGATGCCGAAGCGCATCTTGCGCCCGCATCGCTCGGCGTCGCCCTCCTTTTCATTTGGATGAAATGCTGGCAAACCGTCTTCGCCAGCCGGCTCCGCACCGTGCTCCTCGATGAAACCGACGTGCCGTGGACCGCCGCCCGCATCACCCGCATGGCGCTCCACCAGACCGGCCCGCAAACCTGGAGCCTGCCCGTCCGCTTCGTTGCCCTTCTCGTCGGCATCCCGTTCGCGTGGGTGTCATCGTTTTGCCAGAACGTCAGCATCCTCGGCGATGGCCGCTCGAGCGCGACGCCGGACGCGCCCACCGTCTTCCAACGCAGCGTGGCGCAGGCGCGACTGTGGCCGGGCCAGATGCACAAGCTCATCCTCCAGCTCTCACTGCTCGGCTTCTTCATCTGGGTGAATGTCATCGTCCTCCTCATCTTCGTGCCGTCGCTGCTGAAGACTTTCTTTGGCATCGAAACCATTTTTTCGCGCAGCATCGGCGCGTTCCTCAACACCACCTTTTTCACCGCCACCTTCGCGCTCACCATGCTCTGCCTCGATCCGCTCTGGCGCGCCGTTTATGTGCTGTGCTGCTTTTACGGCGAATCGCTCCGCACCGGCCGCGACCTCGCCTTGCGCCTCCGCCGCGTCCGCCATACCGCGTTGATCCTCGCCCTCGCGGCCCTGTGCGGATTCGGAGGAATCGCCGCGCCACTCCGCGCCGCCGAGCCCGCGCCGATCGCTGACACCACGGAACTCAACCGCCGCATCGACGAAGTACTCGAGCGCCGCGAATACACCTGGCGCACCCCGCGCGAAAAAATCCCGCGCACGAAAGGCTGGTTCGGCGAATGGATCGAAAAGGTCGGCGAAATGATTCGCGACTGGGTGAAATCTGTGGCGAAAAGACTTGAACGCCTGATGAAATGGATTGCCGAGAAATGGTATGGCGATCCAGCCAGCCTCGACGGCGCATCGAAGCCGTGGGGCGCCGGCACCCGGCTCGCGCTATGGGCCGCGCTCGCGTTGAGCCTCGCGATCATTGTCTGGGCCTTGCTTCGCGCGCTGCGCGAAAAACGCGCCCCCGTCGTCGCGGCGGAAGCGATCACCGCCGTGCCCGATCTCACCGCCGACGATGTCGCCGCCGACGAACTCCCCGAGGACGGCTGGCTCGCGCTCGCCCGCGATCACGCCGCGCGCGGCGACTTTGCCCTCGCCATGCGCGCCATGTGGCTCGCCTGTCTCGCGCATCTCGGCCACCGCGAACTGCTCCGCATCGCCCGCCACAAATCCAATCGCGACTACGATCTCGAACTCCGCCGCCGCGCCCGCGCCCGCGAGGAATTGCTCGCCGCCTTCCGCGAAAATCTGAACGCCTTCGAGTCCTCCTGGTACGGCCGCCATCAAGTCACCGCCGAAATCTTCGCCCGCTTCTCCGGCAATCTGGAAAGGATTCGCGCATGTTGAATCAATGTGACACGGGCTTTCCAGCCCGTGATCCCCACCCGCACGGGCTGGAAAGCCCGTGTCACATTTCGACGCGATGAAACGCCCCGCTTTCGCCGCACTCCTCGCGCTTCTACTTGCCGCCGCGCTCGTTTATGGCGTCGCCCAACTTTTCACTCTGCGCCTCGAACAGGGCGACGTTTACCCGCCCTACTCCACCCTGCGCGCCGATCCGCTCGGCACGAAAGCGCTCTACGAAGCACTCGACGAACTCCCCGGTTACGAAGTGCGCCGTAACTTTCGCCCCCTCGTCCGACTCCATCCCGCAAAGCCCGTGACGCTCATCTACGCCGGCGTGGAACGCAGGTCGAAGTGGGGCGAGGAAGAGTTCAAGGAATTCCAAAACCTCGTCGCCAGCGGCACTCGCGTCGTCTTCGCCTTCGCGCCGGAAGAGGCAGTCGAGACTGACAGCGAGCCGCCAAAGCTCCCGGAGAAAACCGAGCCAGTCCCAGTCGATGAAGCGAAAGACTCGGCACCTCCCGCTGAGGACAAAAAAAACGACGCCAACGAAAGGAAAGCCAAGTCGGACTCAAAAAAGGCGGACGGGGAAACATCGACCGCGCTCGTGTTTCACGAAGTCGCCGAGCGGCTCGGCTTTCGCTTCCAGCGGCTCACCGTAAAAGACGACGATGGGGAACGCCGACCCGCGCTGCTCGCCGATGCCAGCCTCCCGCTCGAACCGCAACTCTCGTGGCACAGCGCGACCTTTTTTAGCGATCTCAAACCCGCCTGGCGCACGCTCTACACCAGCGATGGCAAGGTCGTCATCGCCGAGCGCACTTTCGGCGACGGCTCCATCGTGCTCGCGGGCGACAGCTATTTTCTCAGCAACGAAGCGCTCCGCCGCGAACGCAGCCCGCGCCTCCTCGCGTGGCTCGCCGGGCCGCCGCGCGAGATGATTTTCGACGAGGAACATCACGGCATCGTCGAACAGGCGAACATCGCCGGACTCGCCCGCAAATACCGCCTGCACGGCCTCGTCGCAGGCGCGCTGCTGGCCGTCGCGCTCTTCCTCTGGCAAAGCTCCGCGCCCTTTCTCCCACCCGCCGCCTCCCGCCGCCCGGACCCCGGACTCGTCACTGGAAAAAGCGCCGGAGAAGGTTTCATCAATCTCATCCGCCGCGCGCTCACGCCGAAGGAATTGCTCGCCACTTGCGCCGCGGAATGGCGCAAGGCCTTCGATCCCGAAGGCAAATCCGACAAAGCCGCGCACCTCGAACGCGTCCTCGCCACCGACCGCAATCCCGTGACCGCCTACCAGACGATCAGCCAAGTGCTTTCCCAGAAAAAATGAACACCGCCACCGACCAAATCAAAGACGTCCTCCAGCGCGCCCGCACCGAAGTCAGCAAAGTCATCATCGGCCAGGAGGACGTCGTGGACAAAGCGCTCATCGCCATCTTCACCGGCCACCACGCGCTCATCGAAGGCGTGCCCGGCGTCGCAAAGACGCTGCTCGTCCGCACCCTCGCGCGCGTGCTCGGCTGCGAGTTCAACCGCATCCAATTCACGCCCGACCTGATGCCCGCCGACATCACCGGCACGAGCGTTTTCAACATGCAGAAGAACGAATTCACGCTCATCAAGGGTCCGGTCTTCACCACGTTTTTGCTCGCCGATGAAATCAATCGCGCCCCTGCGAAAACGCAGTCCGCCTTGCTGCAAGCGATGCAGGAACGCCGCGTGACCATCGACCGCGAAACGCACGCGCTCTCGCCGAACTTCACCGTCTTCGCCACGCAAAACCCGATCGAATACGAAGGCACCTATCCGCTGCCCGAAGCGCAGAAAGACCGCTTCATGCTGAAAATCCCGATGACCGTCCCCGACCGCGAAGGCGAACTCGAACTCGCCCGCCGGATGCTGGGAACCGATTCGCCCGAGCAAGCCCTCGCCGCCGGCACCGTGCAGGCCGTCGTCTCCGCGGACGACCTCGTGACGCTTCGCACCGCGATGGAAGCGATCACCGTCCGCGAAGAACTCGTCGCCTACGTCGTCGATGTCATCCGCGCCACGCGCACGACCGAAAGCGTGCTCGTCGGCGCCGGCCCGCGCGCCACGCAGGCGCTCCTGCTCGCCGCCCGCGCCAATGCCGCGCTGAACGGGCGCGACTTCGTCACCCCGGATGATGTGAAACAACTCACCGAACCCGTGATCGGCCACCGCCTCGTCCTGCGCCCCGAATACGAAATTGAAGGCGTCAACATTGGCGAAGTCGTGAGCAAAATTCTCGAACAAGTGGCGGTGCCGCGCTGAACCGCTTGCCCGTCGCCAACCTGCATGGAACACTCCGGACATGGTCATCGAACTCCTCGCTGAGAAACGCGCCGAACCCGAGAAACGGGCCGTTCTCCGCGGCGTGTCTTGGGAGGGTTACCTCGCGATTGATGAGTCGCTCGGCCACGACTGCCCAGGCCCCCGAATCTACTATTTCGACGAACATCTCGAAATCATGACGACCTCCTTGGGGCATGAGGAGTTCAAGAAGTGGATTGGGGATTTCATCGGTGACTTTTTGTTCGAGCGGGATGTCACTGCGTTTCCTCGCGGCTCGGCGACGATGCGAATTGTCGGGGAAGTCTGTGCCGAGCCGGACGGGGCATGGTGTATCGGTGAGGAGACGGAGTTTCCCCATCTGGTTATCGAAGTTGCGCAGACCAGCGGCGGCATTCCCAAGCTCGACCTCTACCGCCGTTTTGAAATCCCCGAAGTATGGATGTATCGCAAAGAAAAGCTCGAAGTCTGGACGCGGCGACGCGACCGGACCGGCTACGATCTGTCGGAAAAAAGCCGACTTCTCCCCGATTTCGATTTTCCCCTGCTCGCCCGCTGCCTCGCCATGATCCCAAATTGGAACGCTGCCCGCCGCGCCTTCCGGGACGGTCTGCGCTCGCAGACGTGATCGGCGCGCGCACGAAGCTTCCCGGTAGCACGTCCGTCCCGGGCGTTGGTTTCGGCGTCCCGCCGAAACGAACTTTCCAAGACGCTCGATCCCGATTGCGCGCGCATTTACCAAGTCGCGCTTCAAAAAGTTCGTCTCCGCGAGACGCGAAGACCAACGCTCGGGACGAGCGTGCTACCCGGAACCCCCGCGCATGATCGTCCCCCGCACACGCCTCATCCTTTGGGTAGCGCTCATCGTGCTCCCCTTTGCCGCGCTGGCGGGCACGATGCCTTCGGCGATTGGCGTGTGCGCGTTTGCGATCGGCGCTCTCTGCACTCTCGTCCTCGCGGATGCCTTCCTCGCCGGCTCGCGCGTCGCTGGGATTCGCGTCGAATTGCCGGAACTCGTCCGCCTTCAAAAAGATCACCCCGGCACTTTCGACGTGCGCGTTTACAACGATTCGCAAACCGCCCGCGCCATCCGCATCGGCCTCACTTTCCCGGACGAAATCTCCGTCGCCGATGAAACGCAGACCACCGCGCTGCCCGCCGGCTCGACGCTTTCGCGCCTCGACTGGACCTGCACGCCGCGCAAACGCGGCCAGTATTTTCTCGAACGCGCGTATCTCGAAGCCGCGTCCCCGCTCGGCTTCTGGTCCGCGCGCGCGAGTCATCCGCTCCGCTCCGAACTGCGCGTGTATCCCAATCTTTTCGACGAGCGGAAAAATGTTGCCGCCCTTTTCCTGAAGCGCGGCAACCTCGGCATCCACGCGCAGCGGCAGGCCGGCCAGGGTCGCTCGTTTGAAAAGCTGCGCACCTACATTCCCGGCGACAGCGTGAATGAAATCCACTGGAAGGCCTCCGCGAAACGCGGGCATCCCGTGACGAAAGTTTTCCAGATCGAGCGCACGCAGGAAGTGTATGTCATCCTCGACGCGTCGCGCCTCACCGCGCGACCGGTGAAGCTCGACGCCGGCGCGGAGACCAATGTGCTGGAGCGCTTCGTCACCGCCGCGCTCATCCTCGGCCTCGCGGCGGAGCAAAAGGGCGACCAGTTCGGCCTCATCACTTTCAGCGACCGCGTGCTTAGTTTCGTCCGCGCGAAAAGCGGCCAGGCGCACTACGACGCCTGCCGCGACCGCCTATACACGCTGCACCCGCAGATCGTCACGCCGGACTTCGATGAACTCGCCACCTTCATCCGCCTCCGCCTGCGCAAACGCGCGCTCCTCATTTTCCTCACCGCGCTCGACGATCCGATGCTCGCGGAGAGCTTTGTGAAAAGCATGGACCTCGTCTGCCGCCAGCATCTAATCCTCGTCGATATGCTCCAGCCCGCCGGGGCCGTCCACGTCTTCAGCGATCCGAATGTCAGCGAAATCGACGACGTTTACCGCCAGCTCGGCGGCCACTGGCAATGGCACAAACTGCGCGAACTCGAAAAAGTCCTGCAACGCCGCGGCGTCCGCTTCAACCAGCTCGACCCCGCGCGTCTGCCCGCGCAGCTCGTCGCGCAACACGCGGATGTGAAAGCGCGGCAGCTCGTATGATCATCGACCTCCCACGCTTCATCACCGTCGAGCGCCCGGCGTGGACGGAACTCGAAAAAATCCTCGATCGCCTCGATGCGGAGATCGATCACCGGTTCACGATCGACGAGGCGCACCGCTTTCACTTCCTTTACCAGAAAGCCTCCGCGGACCTCGCGCGGCTCGCGACGTTTGCCTCGGAGCCGGAGTTGCGGCGCTATTTGGAAACGCTCGTCGGTCGCGCTTACGGCGAGATTCACGCGACGCGCGAACGCGGCACCCGCTGGCAGCCGGTGCGCTGGTTCCTCCGGGAATTTCCCGCCGCCTTCCGCCGCCAAAGCACCGCGGCGATTCTTTCGCTCGCCATCACGCTCGTCGGCTGTCTCTTCGGCGGATTCGCCGTCGCGCTCGATGACGAGGCAAAGAGCGCAATCATGCCCGCGCAATTCGCGCCGCATCTCGGCAAACCTTCCGACCGCGTGAAGCGCGAGGAGACGACCAAGGAAAATCGTCTTGCGGGCAACCACTCGACGTTTGCCGGGCAGCTCATGGTGAACAACATCGGCGTCTCCATCAAAGCGATGGCACTCGGGATGACGTGGGGCATCGGCACGCTCATCATCCTCTTTTACAATGGAGTGATCCTCGGCCTGGTCGCAGTCGATTACATCATCGACGGCCAGACCGTGTTCCTCCTCGGCTGGCTGCTGCCGCATGGCATCATCGAGATCCCCGCCATCCTCATCGGCGGCCAGGCCGGGCTCGTGCTCGGGCGCGCGCTCATCGGCCACGGCGATCGCCGCGCGATGGGCGCACGTTTGCGCGCCGTCGCGCCCGATGCGGCGACGCTCATCGGCGGCGTCGCGGTGATGCTCGTGTGGGCGGGCATCGTCGAGAGTTTCATCTCGCAGCATCACCAGCCGGTGCTGCCGTATTGGTTGAAAATTTCATTCGGTATCGGCGAGGGCATCCTGCTCATCGCGCTGCTCAACCACGGCCGCGGAAAGAAAATGACCAATAACCAATGACCAATGACCAATGACCAAACTCCCCGGCGCCTAACGAGAGCCCGATTCACGGTATTCGGCGCGCTGGTCATTGGTCATTGGTCACTGGTCATTTCCCCATGAACGCCGCCGAACTCCGCATCCGCACGCCGGAAGGCATCGTCTTCGCCCATCGTCTCGCCGGACCGCTGCCGCGCGCCTTCGCATGGCTCATCGACATCACCGTCGTCCTCATCATTTCAAGTGGACTCGCCAAAGGACTCGGCCGGTCCAACGTGATGGACGGAGATCTCGCGCGTGGCATCTTCGTCGTCGGCTACTTCGTCGTCTCGACCGGATACCACATCGCGCTGGAATGGTTCTGGCGCGGGCAAACGCTCGGCAAACGGCTCTGCAAATTGCGCGTCACCGACGCCGAGGGATTGCGCCTCGGCTTTTACCAAGTCGTGATCCGCAACCTCGTGCGCTTCGTCGATCAGCTCCCGCTTTTCTACCTCGTCGGCGGCGCCGCGTGTCTGGTGAACCGGCACGCGCAGCGGCTCGGCGACATCGCGGCGGGCACCGTCGTCGTGCATTTGCCAAAACACGCCGAGCCCGATCTCGATCAGTTGCTCGCGGGAAAATTCAACTCGCTCCGCGCGCACCCGCACCTCGAAGCGCGGCTGCGCCAGCGCGTGTCGCCAGACGAAGCGCGCCTTGCCCTGCAAGCCCTCGTGCGCCGCGATGAACTCGAACCCGCCGCGCGCGTCGGCCTCTTCGCCGATCTCGCGAGCCACTTCAAAACGCTCGTCTCGTTTCCCGCGGAAGACACCGACGCGATGCCCGACGAGCAATACATCCGCAACGTCGTGGACATCCTCTTCCGCACGCGCGCCGGCGGCTGATGCACTCCTGATCTTGCTCCTGCTCTTGATCTTGATCCTCTGTTTCGAGAGCCGGGAAGATCAGGATCAAGAGTCCGAGCGTGCCGCGAGTTCCGCGGCGAGTTGCGGGCTGGTGAATCGACGACCGAGCGGACGGCCTTCGAGCGTTGCGACGGGCATGATGCCGATCCAGCTATTCGTCAGGAAAATCTCGTCCGCGCCGAGCACATCCTCGCGCTTCAGCCTGCGCTCCTCGACTTTGCGCCGCGCGCAAACCCATTCCCGGATGACGCCCACGCGGCAGCCGCTCGATCGCGCGGGCGTGGAAATGCGGTCGTCGTGGATGAGGAAGACATTCGCCATGCAGGCCGAGACGAGTTCGCCGAAGTCGTTGAAGAAAAGCGCCTCGTCGAAGCCGCGGCGTCGCGCGAGCGCGAAGGCGTCGGCGTTGAACCAGTAGTTCGCCGTCTTGAGTCCGCCGAATGCGGGCCGGTGGGTTTCGTCGTGGAACGTGAGTTCCCATGCATCGTCGGGATCGGGCGGCGTGCGCTCTTCGATGAAAACAAACAGCCGCGGATGATCGCTCGGCGAGGATGGCGCGCCGTCGCCCGCGGTGACGTAAATCCGCGCGAACCCGCTGCGGCTTTCAAACAGAGCAGCAGCCGCGCGGACGGCCTCTTCCGCGATCGGAAATTCCCGCTCCGCGCACGCGCTCAACAGCCGCGCGACGTGTTGCTCGAAAAACTCCGGCTCACCGCGTGTGACGCGCACACTTTCAAAAACGGACATGCCGTAACGAAAACCGCGATCCGTGAGCGGCACGGAGTCGCGCGGCTCGAAACGTTCGTCGGTCCAGAGCCACGCGGTCATGGGGAACTCCGGGTAGCACGCTCGTCCCGAGCGTCGGTTTCGGCGTCCCGCCGAAACGAACTTTCCACAGCGTCCGTCCAAGGGAAAATCGGCGCGCGCTCTAAATCGTCCGCTCTTAAAAGTCCACGAAGGCGGGACGCCTTCGCCAACACGCGAGACGCGTGTGCTACCCGGAACTCCGAGGCGCACATCTTACGTAATGGTCAGTTCCTTCGTGATCGCGAAACGCTCGATGCGCTTCCGCAGCGTCGCGCGCGTGATGCCGAGGAGCTTGGCGGCGCGGACTTGATTGCCCTTCGTGTGCTTCATCGCGTGGAGGGTGAACTCGCGTTCGAGCCACGGGAGGAGCTGCACGTTTGGATCGGCGGACGCGGCTTTGAGCAGCACCTCGATGGCGTCGTCCGTCGTCACCGGTCCGCTCACGCCGCCAGCGGTGGTGATCGTCACCTCGGCGGCGGCACCGAATGGCAGATCCTTTGGGAGCAACAGTTCCGAAGTGGCCAGGACACATGCGCGCTGGAGCGTGTTCTCGAGTTCGCGGACGTTGCCCGGCCACGCGTAACCTTCGAGCGCGCGGACGGCTTCCTCGCTGAGTTGCATGCGTGGCAGGAGTTTTTTCGTGGCGACTTTTTGCAGGAAATATTCGGAGAGCAGCCGCACGTCCTCGATCCGCTGGCGCAGCGGCGGGAGTTGGATGCGCACCACGTTCAGCCGGTAGAAAAGATCCTCGCGGAAAGTACGATTCGTCACCTCCTGTTCGAGGTTCTTGTTCGTCGCGGCGATGATCCGCACATCGGATTTCAGGATCTCGTTGCCACCGACGCGCGAGAATTCCCCACCCTGCAGGACGCGCAGGATTTTTCCCTGCAAGGCCAGCGGCATGTCGCCGATTTCATCGAGGAAAAGCGTGCCGCCGTGACCCTGCTCGAAGCGCCCGAGCCGCTGCCCGGTCGCGCCGGTGAACGAGCCTTTTTCGTGGCCGAACAATTCGCTCTCCAGCAATTGCTCGGGAATCGCCGCGCAATTGATCGCGACGAAACTTTTCGCGCTACGCGACGAATAATGATGGATCGCGCGCGCCACCAGCTCCTTGCCCGTGCCGCTTTCCCCCGTGATCATCACCGGCGCATCGCTGTGGGAAACGCGCCCGATCATCTTGAAGACCTGCTGCATCGCGGCGGATTTTCCGACGATGGAATCCTGATGCTCCTCGACGGTCAGCGTCGGCTTGAACGTGGTCGCCGCCCGCAACTCGGCCTGCGCTTTCAGCGCGGCGTCCACGACGATCTTCCGATTGAAGGGCAGCGTCTCCTTCCGGATGAAATCGAACGCGCCAAGTTTCATCGACTCGATGACCGACTGCGTGGTGCCAAACTGGGTGGTGAGAATGACGATTGCGTGCGGATGCCGCTGCCGAACTTTTACCAAAAGCTCGAGCCCGCTGAACGGCGCGAGGTGCGTCTCACTAATCAGCAGATCGGGATCTTCGCGGCAAAAAACCTTGTAGCCTTCATCCGCCGTCGTGGCCGTGAGGACGCGGGTCGTGCCGGTCTGCAACTGGTGCTGCGCCCATTCGAGAAAGTCCGTCTCGGGATCGACGATGAGGATGGTTTGGCCTGTTTCCATTGAAGTTGAATGACCGCCAATGCGGCTCTTTGGTTTCTTGGACGCACTCCACACCGAGCGCAAGCCCCGCGTGCGGGCTTTTCCGACGCCTCAGTGCCGCAGTTTCGCCACGCCGGACTCGATGATCTTGCCGACGAAACTCGTGTCGTATTTGCCACGCACGAAATCCGGGTCGCGCATGATCGCCTCCTGAAAGGGGATCGTCGTCTTGACGCCACGGATGATGTATTCGCCGAGCGCGCGGCGCATGCGGTCGAGCGCGTTCTGGCGCGAGGTGCCGATGGCGATGACTTTGGCGATCATCGAGTCGTAGTGCGGCGGAACGGTGTAGCCGGTGTAAGCGTGGGAATCGATGCGGACGCCACGGCCACCCGGCGCGTAGTAGAGTTCGATGCGGCCAGGGCTGGGCTGGAAATTGTTAAACGGGTCCTCGGCGTTCACCCGGCATTCGATGGCGTGGTATTTCAGCACGGCCTTGCGGACGTAATCGGAAAGTTTGTGCCCGGCGGCGACTTTGATCTGCTCTTTCACGAGGTCGATGCCATACGCCTCTTCGGTGATGCAGTGCTCGACCTGGATGCGCGTGTTCATCTCCATGAAGTAATAGTTCCCGCTGTCATCGACGAGATACTCGATCGTGCCCGCGCCAATGTAGCCGACCGATTTCGCGAGCTTCACGGAGGCGTCCCCCATTTTTGATCGCAGCCTTTCCGTCATCAGCGGCGACGGACATTCCTCGATGATTTTTTGATTCCGCCGCTGCATCGAGCAATCGCGCTCGCCAATGTGAACCACGGAGCCGTGCGAGTCGGCCATGATCTGGAATTCGATGTGGTGCGGGTTCTCGATCAGTTTCTCGACATAGACGCCCGCGTTGCCGAATGCCTTCTCCGCCTCCATTCGAGCGCTGTGGAATCCCTGCACGAGCGACACGTCGTTGTGCGCCGGGCGCATCCCTTTTCCGCCGCCGCCGGCGACGGCTTTGATCATCACGGGATAGCCGATTTTTTTCGCGACTTTCAGCGCTTCCTGCTCGGTCTCGACGAGTCCATCGGAGCCGGGCGTGACCGGAATGCCGACTTTTCGCGCGGTCGCGCGGGCGATATTTTTGTCGCCCATCGAGCGGATCGCCGAGGCCGGCGGCCCGATGAATTTGATATTGCAGCTCGCGCACACGTCCGCGAAATGCGCGTTCTCCGCGAGGAATCCGTAGCCGGGATGGATCGCATCGACGTCGCCAATCTCGGCGGCGGAAATGATGCGGTCGATTTTCAAATACGACTGCGCACTCGGCGGCGGCCCGATGCAGATGGCCTCGTCGGCGAGCTGGACGTGGAGCGAATCGATGTCGGCTTCGGAATAGACGGCGAGCGTCTTGATGCCGAGTTCCTTGCACGCGCGGATGACGCGCAGGGCGATTTCGCCGCGGTTGGCGATCAGGACCTTTTTGAACATTTCAGATTGATGATTTCAGATTTCAGATTGGAAGGAAGGCGCGCAGATTGGATTTCAATCTGAAATCTGAAATCGGAGATCTGAAACTATTTCAGCCGGTAGAGCACCTGCCCGAACTGCACGGGCTTGCCATTTTCCGCGACGATCTCGGCGACGACCCCGCGGACTTCGGCCTTGATTTCATTCATCACTTTCATCGCCTCGATGAGGCAGACGACAGTCTCTTCCGAAACGTCCTGCCCGATCGTGACGTAGGCTGGCGAGTCTGGCGATGGCGCGGAGTAAAATGTGCCGACCATCGGCGAGGTGATCTCGATGAAGCTGCTGATTTCCTTCGGAGCCGGCGCAGCAGCCGCAGCCGAAACCGGCACCGCTGCCGCGGGAGCCGCCAGGGCGAACGGCGCGGCAGTGGTGATCACTGGCTGGAAGTCGGTCCCCTTCTTCAGCGTGATTTTGAAGCCTTCTTTCTCCATTTTGAAAACGGAGAGATCATTCTTCCTCATCAACGCGATGAGTTCTTTGATGTCTTTTAAGTCCAATGTAATGAGGCTTTGCGAGCGAGGGGCGGATGCTACGCGCCGGGTTTTCAATCGGTCAAGCCCTCGAACTCAAGTGCTCGCGCCGCGGGCAATGCCGCCCGGAAACATTGCCGCTTACTTCTTCTTCACTTTCGGAAGGACTTTGCGTTCGAGTTTTTCGAGCGGGTCGCGGAAGGATTCGGAATAAACGGTGTCGGTCGCGGTCGCGCGGTCGAACTCGGCGAGCGCGGTGTTGTAGTCGCCGCGGGATTGCAATTCCGTGCTGCGGGCTTTCGTGAGCGCGGTGCGCGCGTCGAGCACTTCGAGCTGCGTGCCCGCGCCCGCGGAAAAGCGTTCATTGGCGAGGCGGAGCGATTCGGCGGCTTGCTCGACGTTCTTTTGCTGGCTGCGGATCGTCTCGCGGGCGGTTTGGAGATTCGCGTAGGCGGTCTGCACTTCGAGGTCCACTTTTTGCACCGAGTCGTCGTAGTTGATGCGGGCGCTTTCGAGTGCGGCGCGGGCCTGCTTTACCCGGCCAAACGTGGCGAGGCCGTCGAAGATATTCCACTTTCCCGTCACTCCGAAAAACCATCCGTCCACCGTCTTGTCGAGATCCTCGCTGAGCCGGGAATTGCGGACTTCATAGCCGGCATTCGCATCGAGGCGCGGCTTGTATCCGGCCAGGGCGACTTTGATTTGCTCGGTCTGCTGGAGGATTTGCTGGCGCTGCACTTTGAGGAAAGGGCGGCGCGCCCGGGCGAGATCGAGCGCCGCCTGCAGTCCGAGTTGCCGCTCCGTGATTGCGAGGGCGCCGACGGTTTTGAAGGTCGGTTTGCCCTTGGGCCCGGGATCGAGCCCGAGCGTTTTCGCGAGTGCGATTTCCGCGAGCAAGTGGTTGTTCCGCGCGCGGATCAGATCGGGCTGCACGTTCGCGAGCTCCACCTCGGCGCGGAGCACGTTGAACCGCGGGACCGTCCCGGCTTCAAAGCGGTTCTTCTGATCGCGAAGCTGGTCCTCCTGAAGCCTCACGGTTTCCTCGGCGACGTTGATCAGCGCACGATTCGTCAGCACGGTGGTAAATTGCGTCCGCACTGTGGCGATGACCTGATCGACCACGTCGCGCAGTGCGAAATATGCGGCGTCCTCCGCAAACTTTGCGATCTTGATTGCCGAGCGGACCTGCCCGCCGGCGTAAAGCACCTGCTGCACCTGCATCGTCACCTGCCATGATTTGTTTTGAATCGGACGCGAACCGCTGCTCGACGAGCCGAGCGCCCGCAGGATGTCCTGAATCACCGGGTCGATTTCCGTCGATGTATCGAAGCCGCCGCTGCCGCTCGATCCGGTGCCCTGCTCGAACAGCTCCTTTGCGCGCTGATCGTAACTGGCCGCCATCGTGAGATGCGGCAGCGCCTCCGCGCGCACTTCGATGATCTGGCCGCGCGTCCGCTCGATTTCCTGAAGTTGCTTGAGAAGATCCGGATTCTGACGGAGCGCGATTCCCACAGCGGCATTGAGCGTCAGATCGCCCGAAACCGAGCGCACCAGTTCCCCGACGGCGACGGGTCTACCTTTGGCGCCGGTTGCGGGTGGAAAAAAAAGTAGCGCGGTGGCGCAGGCGGCAAGACAGGAGCGGGCTAGGAACATTCGCAGTAGGTGATTATTTTCTCGTAGATTTTGACCCAGCTTCGCTGCTCGTCGGCATCCAGGCACGCCATCATCTTGAGCAGATTCTCCACCATGTCGTCATGCACTTCGCCGACGATCGTTTCACCGGATGGCGTGATTTTGACAAGCACCTTCCTGCGATCGGTCGTCGCGTGGCAGCGCGCCACGTGGCCAAGTTTCTCCAGCCGGTCCACCAGCCCGGTCGCCGCCGCGGTGGTGTGGCCCATCTGTTTTGCGATCTCCGTCATCGTCAGCTCGCCCTTCAACGCGAGAAATCCGAGCAGGAAATACTGTGGGAAGGAGACGTTGCCCCGCTGCAGTTCCTTTGAAACCGTGAGCATGAATCGGCGCTGAAGGATGGTGCAAATATCCGCCAGCCGCTCGGCATCGCGGCGCATCCGGTCTTCGTCTGGAGTGGGCATACGCTTAATGTGGGTTGACGTTAAATGCGATAAACTATCGGTCAACCGCTCTTCTTTCCATTCGCGATCCGTCGTCTTCCTTGCCAAGTCCCGCGCCGAAACGCTACCCTCCGCATCCATGGACATCGAACTTCTCCGCACCGTCTCCATCATGCGGAATCTCAGCGAACAGGAGCTGGCCGAAGTGGCTGCGCTCTTCACCCGGCGTGACGTCAAGAACAAGGAGCGAATCCTTCAGGAAGGGTATCCGGTGAAACACCTTTATATCGTGTGCGACGGCGTGGCGCACGTCCGGCGGCTCGCGCAAAAGCGCGAAATGCTGCTGGGCACGATCACCAAGGGAAAGTTTTTCGGGGAGATCAATCTCTTCGACCCTGGCGTTTCCACGGCGTCGATTTACGCGATGAAAGATTTGAAACTCGCCCTGGTCGATTACGAATCGCTGCGTGACTACATGTCCGCAAATCCCGCGACCGGCTACAAAATCGCGACCGGGATGATGAGCGAAATGGCCCGCCGCCTGCGCAGCACCAGCGCGCGCCTGGCGAATTCGATCTACTGGACGGCTGCGGAAACGCTCCAGCCTGAAGGCCCGATGTAGCGGCGAGAAAAGGCTCGCCGCCCGCATCCGCATTTCCTGAGATGAACGCTCCATGTCGTCCACCGAATCCAGCGCGGCGTCTCCCGCAAAGCGGGGCCTGACCGCCCTCGCACTCCTCGCGCTTTTTGCCGCCGCCACCGTCCATTTTTCGCGGGATAATCGCTACCCATTTTTCTACCACCCGGACGAATTCGGCAAAGCCAAGCAGGTCGTGGACGGCACGAAGAGCTTCAACTTCAACCACCCGCTGCTCCTCCTGAACGCCGCGAAGCCGCTCAGGAAAATCGAAGGCAAAAGCGCGAACGACACGAAGCCCGACAAACTCCAAAAAGCCACCGTCGGTGGCCGCACCGCATCCGCGATTTTCGCCGCGCTCACCGTCGTCGCGCTCGCGGTCGCGGCGTATTTGCTGGCCGGTCCGGGCGGCGCAGTCGGCGCGGCGATCGTCGCGCTGTTCCACCCGATGCTTTTCGAGCACGCGCACATTTTCAAGGAAGACACCGCGCTCACCATGGGCCTCGCTCTCACAGTCATGGCCGCCGCGTTTTTCTGGAATAATCCGGCTTGTGGACGACGTGCGATCCTCCTCGGCATCGCGGTCGCGCTCGCTGTCTCGGGGAAATACGTCGGCCTCACCGCGCTCGCCATCGCGCTGCCCGTCGTCGTCTTCGCCCCCGGTGAAAAACGCGGGCGGCGCATCGGCCTTTTCGCCGCCGGATTCGTCGCCGCGTTCGCGCTGTGCAACTACCAGGTTTTCACGCACCTCGGCCTGTGGCGCGAGAGTTTCAACCGCGAAGTCGGCTACTCGCTCAAGGGCCACCGCGGCCTGCTCGCGCAGGATTCCGTCACTTATTACAAGCGCTGGTTCAGCGGCACCGTCTCCGCCGTCGCCGTGATTTTCCTCGCGCTGAACGCGCTCCATCTCGCCACCGCGACCACCCGCCGCCGCTCGCTCGCCGAATGGCTGATTTTCCTCTTCCCGTTTGCGTTCACCGCCATGCTCATGGCCTCGCCGCGCGTCTCGGACCGCTACTTTTTGCCCGCCGCAGTCCTGTTCAATTTCAACGCGCTCGTCGGCGTGGGCGTCGGCGCGGAATGGTTCACGCGCGCCTTCGGAAAATTCCGCTTCGCCGGCCAGATCGGGTTTGCCGCGCTCGCGCTGCTCATCGGTTGGAGCGGCCAGTTCGACAAATTCGGGAAGACCCGCGCGCAATTCAAAGCCGACGATCGCCAGGAACTCGAAGCGTGGATGAACGACAACCTCCCCGCCGGCAGCAGCGTCGTGCAGGATTACACGATCCACCTGCCCGACCCCGGCGATCACAAGCAGGAAGGCATCAAGCGCGCATTCAAACACACCGTGCGCGGCCACGAATTCGTCGCCGAACTCGGCACCCTCGCCGAACTCCGCGCGCAAGGCGTCCGCTACGTCGTCACCTCGCCGAAAAAAAGCCAGCGCTACACCGATGGCGGCATGGCGCCGAGCGATGCGGTGAAGGAGGAATTCGAGCGCCGCAAATCTTTCTACAGCGCGCTGCCGCTGGAGGCGAAGCTGCTCAAAAAATGGGACATGGCGGAGATCGACACGCTGCATCCGGGAATCGAACTCTACGACCTTCAGCAGAGGCCGTGAAATTGCGGATTGCGGATTGCGGATTGCGGATTTTTTTCGCGCGGGCGCGCGGCAAAGAGGGCGCGCTTTCAATCCGCAATCTCCTCCTCTGGTGCCTGCCCGCGCTGCTCGTCGGCGCATGGTTGCGCATCGAGCTGCTGAACGGCTGGCGCGGCGGACTCTACTTCGGCCCGGACTCCGGCTCGTATTGGGAAACCGCCTTCCGTTTCGCGCACGGCGGCGGTTTCGACGTGAGCGGGAAACGTCCGTGGCTGTATCCCGCGATCGTCTGGCTCGCGGGCCACGGGCCGGTAAGTCCGGCATTCAGCGTCGCGCTTTTACAGCAATTCGCCGCGTGGCTTTCCATCGCCGCACTCGGCGCGCTCGTGCGGCTCATCGTGCCGCGGTGGAAATGGTTCATCATTCCCGCGACCACGCTCTACGCGGGCCAGCCGGAGATTCTCTATTGGGGCCATGTCCTCATCGCTGATTCGCTCTTCATTTCCACCACCCTCGCCGTCGCGCTCGGGGCGACGATCTACTGGCTGAAACCCTCGTGGCGCTGGCTCGCGACCACCGCCGCGCTCGTCTTCATCGCCATGGCGCTGCGCCCGGTCGGACGCACACTCTGGCTGCCGCTCATCCCGCTCGCGCTGCTCGTGCCGAATGTCGCCTGGCGGCAAAAACTTCTCCACGCCGCCACGCTCACGATTCTCTATTTCCCCGCTTCGAAAGCCACGCGCGTCAGCCAGGGCGAAGACCTGCTCTTCGCGTCCACCTTTCCGCTCATGCGCCTCGACACCCCGCTCCACGCCGACTTCAAAGCCGAGCTGCGCCCGCAGGTCGAAGCTGCCCGCGCCGATCTGTGGAAATACGTCACCATCGGCCAGCGCGAAGTCTGGGGCGATCTCATCGACGACACGCCGGACGATCCAAATTCCGTCCTGCAAAAACTCCGTGCCGACAAAAAGCGCTATGGCCAGGTCCGCCGCGAAATCAGCCGCGAAGCCCTCCGCGGCGATCCACTGAGTTACGCCGGGATGGTCGCGATGAAGATTTATTCCGTCTTCGCGATCAACCACAACCACGAGCGCCTCGATCCCGCACGCTGGAGCGGCGGATCGGAAAAATTTCTCGGAAACACTTTCAAAAAGATCGACCCGCGATTTCCCGCTTACGTTCTCCGCGATGAAAAGATCGCCGACACCGAAACGCTGCACGCCGCGATGGGCGCGACACTTTCCGGCTCCGCCAGCCAGGCGCGTGTGCTCCGCGCGCTCACTTTTTTCGACCGAATCTGCACGCCGTTTTCGCTCAACGGAAAGCAACCCGACCGCTGGTGGTGGATCATCCCCGTCGCGCTCGGCGTCCTCGCTTTCCCCTGGACCCGCGAAGGCCGCCGCCTGGTGCCCGTGCTGATCCTGGTCGCCGGTTATCTCGCCATGACCTATGTCGTCGGCCGCGCCGTCGGCCGCTACCGCCTGCCCGTCGAGTTCGCGCTTTACCTCACCGCCGCCGCCGGCCTCGCCACGATCCCGCGCGCCCTCCGCGCCAGATCGCTTGGTGTTCGTTGACGGACTTGCTATTTCTCTAGTCATGACCGCAAACCCACCCATCCGATGAGCACTCCGATCCTTTGTGGCACTGATTTTTCCGCGAACGCAGCACACGCCGCCGACGCCGCAGCGGCGCTCGCGATGAAGCTCGGCACCAAGCTGATCCTCGCGCACAGCCTCGATGAGCGCGGGGAAATCCCCGATTATCTCCGTCCGCAACTTCGCTACACTCTGGAGCCGCGGCTCGCCACCGAAGCGGCGCGCGTGCGAGCTTTGGGCGCGGAGGTCGAGGAACACCTGATCCGCGGCGTGCCCGACGACGGCTTGCTCGCGCTCGCGGCGAATTGCGGCGCGCGTTTCATCGTGCTCGCCGCCTCCGGCACTGGCGCGCTCGGGCGCTGGATGCTCGGCAGTGTGGCGGAAAAAACCGCCGAGTCCGCGCCGCTCCCGACCCTCGTGATCCGCGCCGCGCAGCCGCTGGTGGAATGGGCGCGCGGCTCGCGACCGCTCCGTATTTTGGCAGGCGTCGATTTCACCGCGAACTCCGAGGCCGCGCTGCACTGGATCGCGAGCATCCGCGAAATCGGACCGTGCGAAATCACGCTGGGATTCATTGATGACGGCCAGGATGAAACGCCCGATGCGGCGCTGCGGGAGCGGGCGCAAAAAATCTTTGGTGACGAGTCGGCGATCATCGTAGAACGCGCCAGCTCCGCACGGATCGACGCGCATCTTTTGAAAATAGCCGACGACATCGCCGCGGACCTGATCGTGGTCGGCACGCACCAATGGCACGGCGTGCAGCGGCTGCGGCACGCATCCGTCTCGCGCCGACTGCTGCGCGATGCGCCAGTGAGCGTCGTGTGCGTTCCCGACCCCAGCGCACTGCCGCGCTAGGCTTGCATTTTTTAACCCGCGCCAATCCTGAGTTTGTTTCCGCCAACTGAGGGCTGGCGAGGCTGGGCGACCTCGTCTTTAGTGGCGCTCCCATGTCCATCGAGCACACCGACCCGATCAATTCGCAAATCCTCGCCGTCTCCGAGGACCAGATTCAGGGCTTCGTCCGTGAGCCATTCGTCGAGATCGCCGAAAAATGCGGGCTGCCGCTGGCGACCGTGCTCGATCGCATCAAGACGATGCTCGCCGCTGGCACGATCCGCCGCGTGCGGCAGACGCTCGTCGCGAGCAATCTCGCCGAAGGCGCGCTGGTCGCGTGGACCGTGCCGGAGGATCGGCTGAATGGGGCGTTCGACTTCATGTTTCAAAAGGATCCGTTCAGCGGCCACGTCGTCGTGCGCTCGACGGATCAGCAGACGACCGGCTCCGAGTTCCGGCTGTGGACCACGCTGAAAGTGCCGGTCGGTCAATCGATGGAGGAACATTGCCGCGTGCTCATGCGCCACACCGGCTGCGAAAAATTCAAGCTGATGCCCGCGCGCGGCATTTTCGCGCTCGGGGTCGGTCATGTGCGGCGGAAAACGATCGAGCCGGGTGACAAAGTGGAGAGTCCCGCGCAGATGATCAAAGTGGGCGTCGTCCAGCTCAACGATCTCGAATGGGAAATCCTCCTCGCCTTGAAACGAGAACTCACGCTCGACGAAATCCGCACCGGCCTCTGGGCGACGCGCGCCGCCGAGGCTGGCGTTGATTTGGAAACATTCTGCCGCGTCGCCGAAGATTTGAATGCGCGCAAAGTCATCGGGCGTTTTTCCACTTTTCTGGAGCACGTGAAGCCGAGCGCCACCGGCCAGCGCGTCACGCGTTTCAATGCGCTCTTTCACTGGCGCGTGCCCGCCGGGCGCGAAGTGGAAGCCGGCAGCCAGGTCGGACGCCACGAAATTTTGACGCACTGCTACTGGCGCGAAGGCGGTCCGGATTTTAACAACGTGAACATCATGGCGGTCTGCCACGGCACCGAGAAAGAGCGCGTCTTCGCGCACAAAGCCGCAATCAACGCGCACCTCGCCAGCATCGGCATTCCGGTCACCTACACGAACGTCTTCTGGGGTGGCCGCAGCGAAATCAAGCCGAGCGAAATCTCGCCGAAAGTGCATCGCGAATGGCTCGCCAAGATGGATGCGGGCGAGCCCGCCGTCGTGTCGGCGGAATGATTGCGCCTTCGATTTTCACTGAAAGGTGGTAGCTATTGGCACAGCGATTTTCACTCAAACGCCGTCCCACCTATGCTGAACCAACCCATCTCTCGTCGCACCGTCCTTCGCGGACTCGGCACCATGATCGCGCTGCCGTGGCTGGAAGGAATGGGGAACGTCAGCGCGTGGGCTGCGGGTGCCGCGCAGGGAAAGACCGCGCCGAATCGCATGGCATTCGTCTATGTGCCAAATGGCAAGGACATGGCGCAATGGACGCCCAAGCTCGCGGGCGATAAATTCGAGATGCCCGAGCTTTTGCAGCCGCTCGCGCCTTTCCAAAAAGACCTGCTCGTGCTCACCGGCCTCGCCGCCGACAAAGCGCGACCGCACAGCGACGGCGCGGGCGATCACGCGCGGGCGATGGCCGCATTCCTCACCGGCGCGCAGCCGCGCAAGACCGATGGCGCCGACATTCGCTGCGGGACTTCGGTGGATCAGCTCGCCGCCGCGCGCGTGGCGGATCAGACGCATTTGGATTCGCTCGAGCTGGGTTGCGAGGGCGGGAATATGGCGGGCGGCTGCGACAGTGGCTATTCGTGCGTGTATTCGAGCACCGTCTCGTGGCGCTCGGCGACGCAGCCGATTCCGAAGGAGACGAATCCGAAGCTGGTTTTTGAGCGGCTCTTTGGCAGTCAGGATAATGTCGAGCGCGTCCGCCGGGCGGCGTCGCGCAAGAGCGTGCTGGATTACATCCGCGAGGACGCGAAGACGTTTAACACGAAGCTCGGACGCGCCGATCAGCAGAAGATGGACGAGTATTTCACGAGCATCCGCGACATCGAGCAGCGCATCGCCCGGAATGCCGCGCTCGCGCCGATCCAGCCACCCGCGAGTTTCCCCGTGCCGAAAGGCATCCCGGATAACTACGAGGCGCACATCCGCCTCATGTGCGATCTGATGGCGCTCGCATTCCAGATCGACGCCACGCGGGTCTGCACGCTGGTTTTTGCGAATGAAGGCAGCAACAAAGCCTACCCGTGGATCGGCGTGAACGAGGGTCACCACGAGCTTTCGCATCACGGCAATGACGCGGGGAAAATCGCGAAAATCCGCTCGATCAATTTGTTTCACACGAAGCAGTTCGCCTATCTGCTGGAGAAGCTGAAGAGCGTGCGCGAGGGCAACGGCACGCTGCTCGATCACAGCATGATCGTGTACGGCAGCGGCAATTCCGATGGCAACCGCCACAATCACGACGACCTCCCCGTGCTCCTCGCCGGACGCGGCGGCGGCACGATCAAGACCGGACGGCATGTGAAGCTGAATGGCGAAACGCCGATCTCGAATCTGTGGGTCTCCATGCTCGAACGCATCGACGTGCGCGCCCCGGTCGGCGACAGCACCGGGCCGCTTTCGGTGCTGAACGGGTAAGGTGGGGAGCGAGCCGCGGGACTCCGCTCTGTTGCGCAAGGCTGGCCAGTTCCGTGGCGACTCGCATAATAGTGCTCCCTCACGTCTGGTTGTCACCGAGCGCGTGACATTTTACGGGCCACCGGCCAAGACTCAGCGGAATGAAAGTTCTCGTGATCGGCAGCGGCGGGCGTGAGCACGCGCTTGTCTGGAAACTGAAAAAGTCGCCGCGCGTTTCCGCGATTTTTTGTGCGCCGGGAAATGCGGGGATCGCGCGGATTGCGACGTGCGTGTCGGTCAAAGTGACCGATCACGACGGGTTGCTGAAATTCGCGCGCGATGAGGAAATCGGGCTCACGGTGGTCGGGCCGGATGATGTGCTCGCGGCGGGGATCGTCGATCTTTTCGAGGCGAATGGGCTGCGCATTTTCGGGCCGACGAAAGCGGCGGCGCGGCTCGAATCGTCGAAGGTTTTTGCGAAGGAATTTATGCAGCGGCATGGGTTGCCGACGGCGCGCTCGGGGAATTTTTCGGACAGCGACGAGGCGCGGAAATTTGTGCGCGGGATGGCGTTTCCCGTTGTGGTGAAGGCGGACGGCCTGGCGCTGGGGAAGGGCGTGATCATCGCGCAGGATTTGGCGGAGGCCGACGCGGCGATCGGCGACATCATGGATGCGCGGAAGTTTGGCGACGCGGGTGCGCGCGTGGTGATCGAGGAATTTCTCTCGGGCGAAGAGTGCTCGATCCATGCGCTGGTCGATGGCGCGAGTTACCTGCTTTTCCCCGGCGCGCAGGATCACAAACGCGCGCTCGACGGCGATCTCGGGCCGAACACCGGCGGGATGGGCACGTTCAGTCCGCCCGCGAAATTGCTCACGCCGGAAATGGAAACGCGGGTGCGGCGCGAGATTCTCGATCCGTTTATCGCCGGGCTCGCGAAGGATGGCATTCGTTATCACGGGATGCTTTTTCCCGGACTGATGATCGACGCGGAAGGGCCGAAGTTGCTCGAGTTCAACTGCCGCTTCGGCGACCCGGAAACGCAGGTGCTGCTACCACGACTCGAAAGCGATTTGGTGGATTTGTTTGATGCGACCATCGACGGGCGGCTCGCGGAGATGGAGGCGAAATGGTCGGCGCAATCCGCTGTTTGCGTGGTGATGGCGTCGGGCGGGTATCCGGGCGACTACGAGAAGGGCAAGGTGATCGACGGGCTCGATGCGGCTGGCGAAACGACGACCGTTTTCCACGCGGGGACGCGGCTCGAAAATGGGCGCGTCGTGACGGCGGGGGGACGCGTGCTTGGCGTCACTGCGCTGGCCGGCGATCTCGCGGCGGCGCGGACGCGGGCCTACGATGCAGTCGCGCAAATTCATTTCGAGGGAGCGCAGTTTCGCCGCGATATTGCCGCGAAAGGTCTCGGGCTTTAATGGGAAGTGGCTTTCCGCCGCGCTCCGCGCTATCCACCAGACGATGCCGGGACTGAGCACAAAACAAAAGATCGCCATCGCGACCTGCACCAGCCGCGTCGTCCGCGGCGGGCGACGCTTGTTCGGAATGCCAAGCAGCGGCGTCTTCGCGCGGCACGGAATCCGATGGGAACTGAATCTGACGGAAGGAATCGATTTCGCGATCTGGCTTTTCGGACACTTTGAACCGGACGCCTACGCCGCGTATCGCAAACGGCTGAAGCCCGGCGACGTCGTGCTGGATATCGGCGCGAACATCGGCGCGCACGCGCTGCCGCTCGCGCAATGCGTGGCGCCGACTGGCCGGGTGCTGGCTTTCGAGCCCACGGTTTATGCGTTCACGAAACTCCAGCGCCATCGCGAGTTGAATCCGGAGCTCGGCAGGATCATCGACGCCCGGCAATTGCTGCTGATGGATTCGCCCGCTGCCGCGGTGCCTGCCACCATCGCCAGCGCCTGGCCGCTGGAGCAAACGGACGGGCTGCATCCCGACCACTTGGGCCGGCCGGAAAGCACGGCGGGCGCGCGCGCGGCGATGCTCGATGAAATCCTCCGCGACGAGCCACGCATCGACTTCATCAAGCTCGATGTCGATGGCCACGAACTCGCCGTGCTGCGCGGCGCGCGCGCGACGCTGGCCCGCTGCAAGCCGCCGATCCTGATCGAGCTGTGCCCGCAGGTTTGCGTCGAGCATCATCACACCTTCGCGGAACTCGTCGGCGAATTGACCGGCGCGGGCTATCGCTTTGAGCGCTTCGACGGGCGTGCGCTGCCGTCGGACCCGGGCGCACTCGAACGGCTCATCCCACCGCAAGGCGGGCTCAACGCAATGGCGCTTCCGGCCTAGTTTTTTTTGCATGAAACCGATCCTCCTCGCTGCCCTCGCGATGCTCCCGATGCTGCTCCATGCCGAGGAAGCGCGTCCGCCATCGCTGCGCGAAACCGTCGATTCGCTGAGCGACGAAGACCTGAAGGACTTCATGCGCACACTCCGCGAAAACTTTGTGAAGCCGGACTTACTTTCCGAGGCGGAAGTTTCGCGCGCCACCATCCAGGGTTTGATCGAACGGCTCGCGCCTGGCGCATCGCTGCAACCGGCGGCGGGCGAAAGCGGGAGCGGGGTGAGCGTTTTCAAATCCGAAATCATTGCCGGGAGCGCGGGCTATCTGCGGATTGGTTCGCTGAACGCGGAGAATCTCGCGGCGCTCGATGCGGCGTTGCAGGACATCGCCGCGAAGAAGATCGGCGCGGTGATTCTCGACTTGCGCGCGACGCCGGCAGGCAGCGAATTCGCGCAGGCGGCGGAGGTCTGCAAACGCTTTTGTCCGAAGGGAAAGGTGCTTTTCACGGTGAAAAAACCGACCGTGCGCGCGGAGCAGGTGCTGACTTCAAAGGAGGATCCGAAATTCACGCGACTGCTCGTGGCGCTGGTCGATGGGGACACGGCTGGAGCGGCGGAGATCATCGCGGCGGTGCTGCGGACGCACGCGAAGGCGATGATCTTCGGGCAGCGCACGCGCGGCGAGGCGGTGGAGTTTTCCGACATCGCGCTGCCGAGCGGAAAGCTGCTGCGCGTCGCCGTGGCGGAAGCGGCGCTGCCGGATGCGACGCCGGTATTTCCCGGCGGGGTCAAGCCCGACATCGTGGTGGACGTCTCGCAGGAGACGACGCAGAGCGTGCTAAAACAGGGGCTCGAAAGTGGCGTCACTTCGCTCGTGGAGGAAACTGAGCGGCAGAAGATGAACGAGGCCGCGCTGGTCGCGAAACGAAACCCTGAACTCGACGCGATGCAGGCCGCGCAGGCGAACAAAGGCGAAAAGCCAAAGGCGCCGCTGCGCGATGTCGCGCTCCAGCGCGCGCTGGATTTCATCACGACGATCGGGCTTTACGAAAAGAAGGCGAAGTAGCGGATGGCTCGCGTCTAGCTTCCCGTCCCGCATGTCCCGCTCCATTTCTCTCGTCGCACTTTCACTGCTGGCCGGGGCGGCTTTGGGTGCGGGGGCGATGTGGAAGTTTGAGCGCGCGAACTCGCTCGATCTCGCACGGCAGGCGAAACGGGCGGCGATGCTCACCGAGGAAAACGCGCGGCTGCACGGGCTCGTCGCGGCGAGCGAGCGGGCGAAGACGCTGGCGGCGAACAAGACGCAGCGCGAGGAAATCGAGCGGCAGGTGGTGGCGATTCGCGGGCTCGAGTTCAAGACGCCGGTCGATTACAACGTGCTCACGCGGAAACAAATCAAGGAGACGATTTCCGGGAAGCTGGCGGAGGTTTTTTCGGAGCAGGAATTTGTGGACATGACTGCGGCGCTCGCGGTGCTGGGGCTGCTGCCGGAGGGTTTTCCACTTCGCCAAAAATACATCGACCTGCTCGGCGAACAGGTCGCGGCGTTTTACGATCAGCATCAGCACAAGCTCTTCATGTACGAGGATGCGTCGCTGGAAAATTCGCAGAACCGCGTGGTGCTGGCGCATGAGTTGACGCACGCGCTGCAGGATCAGCATTTCGGTTTGAAAAAACTGCCGCTGGAGATCAAGACGAACGACGACATGGCATTCGCGGCGAGTGCGCTGGTGGAGGGCGAAGCGACGCTGGTGATGAGCGAATACATGATGAAAAATCTGTCGCTCAAGGCGCTGAAGGACAACGTGGCGGCAACGATCACGCAGAACATGAGCGAGCTGGCGAGCGCGCCGCGTTACCTGCGCGAGATGCTGGTTTTCCCGTACCTGCGCGGGCAGGAATTTTGCAGTTCGCTGTATGGCGGGAGTGGATACGCGGCGGTGAGCGCGGCTTACGAGAAGCCGCCGACTTCGACTTCGCAGATTCTGCATCCCGAGAAATTCTTCCGCGAACCGCGCGAGGAGCCGATCCCGATCGAGTGGCCGGATGTGATGGTGAACGGGAAAAAACCGACCGTGGACAATGTGCTGGGCGAAATGGGAATGCGGATTCAGATCGCGCAATACACGGACGATCGCACCGGCGAGGACGCGGCGAATGGCTGGCGCGGGGATCGTTACGTTTGCTATGAAAGTGGACGCGGGTTTGCGTGGAAAAGCGTGTGGGCCAGCGAGGCGGACGCGGCGGAATTTGCGGCGGCGCAGACGAAAGTGATCGCCGCGCGGAAAGATCGCGTGGCCCGGCGGGTGGAGGTGAAGCAGGCTGGGACGACGGTGCTGCTCATCGACGCCGCGGACGAAGCGTGGCAGCAGGCGCTCGCGGAAAAGTTCTCAGCGGAGTGAGCCGCTGATCACTCGATTTTCCAAAGCTGCTTTTCGGTGCGGATGAAGATCGCACCGTCCGCGACAGCGTAGGAAGCGAGGCTGGCTTCGCCGAGATCGTTGGTCGCGAGCAATTCGTATTTGGTGGCGGCTTTCACGACGTAGCCGACACCGGTTTCGTTTTGAAAATAGATGCGCCCTTCGGCGGCAACAGGGGATGCGGAGAAGCCGCCGCCGAGGCGTTCGCTCCAATGGACCTTGCCGGTTTTCGCATCCGCGCAGGTCGCGATGCCGGCATCGGAGACGAAATAAACTTCGTCGCCAACGACGATTGGCGACGCGGTGTGCGGCGCGGCTTTGCGACTCGTCCACGCGACATTCGTCGCGGTGACATCGCCCGATGCAGCCTCCGGGCGGATGGCGTGAAAGACTGCCGCGTCGAAGCTGGAGCTGACGAACACCAACCCATGCGCAAAGACAGGGCGCGGCACCACGGAATAGCCTTCGCCGTAGCCGACGCGCCAGATTTCACGGCCATCCTTCACATCATACGCGCCGACGAAACCGGGACCGGGACTGACCACTTGCGTCGCGCCGCCGACGGTGATGGCGAGTGGTGTGGAAAATGCGAACTGCTTTTTCGCCGGGGAGTTCCGCGGCGTTTTCCACCGGATCGCACCGGTCGCGGCATCGAGCGCGATGACGAACGGATCGCGCTCACCGTCGCAACTGAACACGAGCGCGTCGTCCGTCAAAATCGGCGAACCGCCCGCGCCGTGGACTGGCGGATATTTCAGTTCCGTCTGCCGCCACACGACCTTGCCGGAAAGATCCAGCGCAGCGGTGCCCATGTGGCCGAAGTGAACGTAAAGGCGTTCACCTGCGACGATCGGCGTGCTGCTCGCCGGGGAATTTTTCCGGTGCATCGCCTTTGCGGCGGCCGCGTCCGGTTGGAAGACCTCGGTGTCCCAAAGGATTCGTCCGTTCGCTGCGTCGACGCAGAGTGCGTGGAGATTCAATGCCGCACCAGCATCACCGGCGGCAGTGGTGAGATACAGCCGGCCTTTTGCAAGAACGGGCGAGGACCATCCTCGTCCAGGGATGGCGACCTGCCACGCGATGTGCGTCGTCGCATTCCACTCGGTCGGCACTTTCACGGCTGCGGAAACGCCCTGTCCCGTCGGCCCGCGAAACTGCGGCCACTCCGTTTCCGCGCCATGCAATGGCGCGACTCCGATCGCCCCGATCACGGCGGCGAGAGCCAGCTGAAAAAGAATGGTTCGAAGCAAATTGAACTGAAAACTCAAGGCAGTGACACCAAGTTTTGGGAAAGGAAAAACATGTTGAAGCTAATTCGGGGCGCGAATGATCACCGTGATACGGTTTTCAATTCGCGCCCCGAAAATAGCGGAAGGGGAAGATCCCCGTCCGTGAGCGAACTAAGTTTTGGGGAGGTTTCGGCGCGACCAGTTCTCTAAACCCAACAACGAATGTGCCGGGGAGATCGACCGCGGAAAGCTCCTTCCTTGAAATCGATTAGACGATATGTCCCGAGACGAGCTTCGTCATCTCGAACATGCTGACCTGCTTCTTGCCATTGAACACGGCCTTCATCGCGTCATCCGCATTGATCAGGGTCCTTTTCTTCGCGTCCTGCAGTTTGTTTTTCTTGATGTAATCCCAGAGCTTCTTCGTGAGTTCGCTGCGCGGGAGTGGCTTCGATCCGACGATCGCAGCGAGCTTGTCGTCCGGCTGGACGGGCTTCATGAAAGCTGCGTTTGGTTTGCGTTTCGTTGCTGGCTTGGCGGATTTTGTTGGTTTGGTTGTGGGCATGACGAGGCTTTTACAAGAACTTCACCGAGGGAAACAATACTAAATATTCCGAAATTACGCGGCTTGGCTGAGAGGCGCGCGCCCCGCGAATCGCGCGGACGCAAATAACATTTCCAAAGCATCCTGCGATTGCCGCTTGCAGGCGGTCGCAGCCGCATCCAATTTCGGTGACCGTGTGGGCCGCACCGACGACGTTGTCGGACCCCCCTGACTAGGCGGGCTGATTTCCCGATTCCCGGAGAACACTCGCGCCAGCACCCTTCGGCACCCTTCCCTTGCACATGCCCGACTCACGAAAATCAAGACGCTCATCATCATCGCGGACGAGAAGCGAAGACACGTCCTCGCGGCGGGACCGCAAAATTCGCCGCTACATTTTTCGGGGGATCATCGGCGTGGCCGTCTTCGCGCTTCTCGGCTTTGGGAGCTGGTATGGATACCGACTCGTCGGCAAGCAGCGCGCGATGGCAGCGGCGCGTGAATTCGCGGAAAAGAAGGACTTTCAACAGGCCGCGATCTCCGCCAAGCGCGCGCTGAGGATGGATCCGAAGGATCTTTCGGCAACTCGGCTGATGGCTGAAATGGCGGAGGCTGTGAAAATCAGGGAAGCGATCATGTGGCGAAAAACGGTCGCGGAGATGCAGCCGGGCATCGCCCAGAACTATCTCGACTGGGCGGCTGCCGCATTGCGTTTCACCGATGCGGACAGCGCGCAGGAGGCGCTTTCAAAAGTCGATGCCGCCGGGCAAAACACCGCGGCCTACCACGACATGGCGGCAAAGCTGGCGGTGCGGACCGGGAAGACTTCGGAAATCTACGGACACGTGGCGGCGGCGGCCCAACTCGAACCGCACAATGACACCTACCAACTGCAGCTCGCGGCCGTGCAGTTGGGGTCGCCGCTTCCCGAAGTCCGCAAGGCGGCCACTGCGCGAGCCGAGCAATTGACTGAATCGCCAACGGTGCGCCGTGAAGCACTCCGCACCCTCATTCAGGCCGGACTGGCCGAGGGCAATGGCGGGCGTGCTGTGCGATTTGCCCACGAAATGATGATCGGTCCCGGCGCGGGGTTTGAAGACCGGATGTTTTTCCTCTCACTGCTCGGCAATTTGAAGCGCGTCGAATACTGGTGGTTCCTCGCGCAGTTGGGCACGGACTTGCCACTGGACGACGAAAATCTCGTCACGCTCCTTTCATGGATGAACAACAACGGACTCGCCCGCCTCACGCTGAAGTGGGCGAAGAATCTCGCCGCCGAGCGAGGCGAGCGCGTGCCGGTTTGCGTCGTGATCGCGGAGGCGCACGCGCTGGCGGGGGATTGGAACAGTCTCAAGTATATTCTGCGTTTCCAAAAATGGGGTGATCTCGCGTACCAACACGAGGCGCTCACCGCGCGCGTCGCGCGCGAAGAGGGCGACGAAAATGGGGCGCGCAGTCATTGGAATGCGGCCGTCACGATGGCGTCAGATCGCAACGAATCGCTTGCCGCCATGGGACGCTTTGCCGTGAGGTGGGGGTGGGACAAGGAATACATCGACCTGCTGTGGTTGATCGCCAACCGGCCGGATCAGCCGGAAGATGCACTCCGGCAGCTCTTGAAAAAATACACGGATGAAGGCCAGACGCGCGACCTGCTGCGCGTGTTCAACCGCCTGCTCGAGATCAATCCAAAAAACTTCGAGGCCAAGAACAACGTCGCCTATGCCCTGTTGCTGCTCGGCTTGGAAACCGAACGCGCACAAACGCTCGCCTTCGAAGCATGGAAATCTGATCGCACGAATCCCGATTTCTGCTCCACCTACGCACTTTCGCTGCACACCAAAGGCAAGACGGATGACGGCCTCAAGATCCTCCAGGAGCTTCCCGAAAAGAACCGAAACACGGCGACTGCGGCGCTCTGTTTCGGCGTGCTGTCCGGCGCGAAGGGGATGAAAATCGAAGCGATCGCGTTCCTCGACGCCGCCGAAAAAGGCAACCTCCTCCCCGAGGAAAAAGCTCTCGCGATGCGGACGCGGGAGAAAATATCGCGGTGAACCGCAAACCGCGGCTACGGCGCGTCCGCCGCGCCCATCATCTTCGACAGATCGTTTTTGTACTCCGGTTTTCCCTCCGCGGCTGCGGTTAGCAGCGCGCGCGCTTCCTCGGTTTTCCCGGTCAAAACCCCAAACGCGCCCACCCACCATTGGCGATCGGATTTATCGACCGCGCCGGGATTTCCCTGAATGAAATGGCGCCCCATATTCCACATCGTATCGGGGGAACATTCCGTCCATGAAAGTGGTGCCGCGCCATACGGCGTGCGGATTTCCAGCCCCGCATCGTTGGCCCGCGTCGCGACTCCCGCGACGACGCCGCCGGTCTTTTTCCGAATCGGCTGCGGATACGTCGCGGCGTTGATATCGGCGATGAGCTGGTTCTTGAATTTTGCCAGCGCATCCGCCCGTTTCAGCTCGGCCTGCTGTGTGCTCTTTGCTTGTTCTCCGCTCACAAAAGTAGCGTTCGCGACGGCGCGCGCCTCGTTGAATTTCAACTGCGCCAGCAGCCCCGTCATCTGCGTCCGCAGCGCCTCGATCGCCTTCGTATCGGCGGCCTCCTGCTTCGCCATCTTTTCCGAGTCCTCCTTTTCCGCGGTCAAAATTCCGTCCTCGATCGTCTGAATCGTCTCATCGAGACTCGCCGCGAGCTTTCCCTTCACCGAAATCTTTTCGCGCGCCTCCCGCGCCATCGCCACCGCCGCCCGTTTTTCCTCGACCGTATTCGCCGCGCGCAGTTTCGCTGAAACCTCGCGGTACTCCGCGAACGCTTCGATGTATTGCGTCGCGAATTCCTTGTAGTCCCCGATCCACTGATAGGGCGCGGCGGGCGCGCTCGAGTGGAACTGCCGGAACAGCGGCCCGGCTTCGTCGAATTTGCCCATCTGCCAGTCTTTCAAGGCAAACAAAAGCAGCGCGATCGACTGGTGATTCGACTTGTCGTAATTGCGCGCGATCGAAGCCTGAATCGTGAACGCTCCCGCCAACTGGTGCGCTGTATCCACGAAGAACGACGACATTTTTTCCTCCGCCGGATCCTGCGAATACGCACCGCGCTCCTCGAGTTTCGCGAAAATTTCGCGCGCTTGCGGCTCCTTCCCGATGAGCAAGCGGGAGAGCCCGCGATGCAGCGTGATCCAGTTCAGCAGCGGTTGCGGCACATTGGGCCGCGCCTCGAGTTCATCCAGCGCCACACCCGCCCGGTCGAACTTCCCCGCGATCAGCAATTCCCGGGCAGCCTTGAAATCCGGTTCGATGTTCGCATTCGCGATCCGCGCCGCCTCGATTCGCGGGTCCAGCTTCGAATCCGCTTTTCTAAAAGCGTCGCGCTTCGAGTAAAGATACACCCCGCCCGCGACGATCGCGCCGACCATCCCGAAAGTCATCCAGGTCATCGCCTTCGCGCTGCCCTCGTCCTCCAAAACCACGCGCGCCTTCACCGTCGGGCCGCGCTCCGCGGCAGCGAGCAATTGATTCCGCGCGTACTCCAAATGCTCGATGAATTCTCCGTAGCTTTGGTAACGATTTGCCGGCTCCTTTTCGAGCGCCTTGTTGATGACATACGCGGTCGCCCCCGACACATCCGGCGCGAACGCCTGGAGGCTCACCGCCTGACTTTTAATGTGCTTCAGCGCCACCATCGATGCCGTCTCCGCCTCGAAGGGCGGCCGACCGGCGAGCGCGTGAAAAAGCGTGCCGCCGAGCGAATAGAGATCGCTGCGGAAATCCTCCGGCTTGTTGTCGAGCTTCTCCGGCGCGACGTAATACGGCGTCCCCCACACCTCGCCCGCGACCGACGACGCCTGCTCCTGCAGCACCGCCAGCCCGAAGTCCACGATCTTCGCCGTGTGCGCATCCGCGAAGAGAATGTTCCCCGGTTTCACGTCGCGATGAATCAGCCCGCGTTGCAGCGCCGCGTTCAGCCCCTTCGCCGTCTGAATGCCGACCTCCAGCACCTGCGCCTCCGCCACGCGCCCCTGCAGATTCATCAAGTCATCGAGCGATCCCTTGTCCACGAGTTCCATCGCGATGTACACCAGCCCGTGGTCCTGCCCGGCCGAATACACGCGCACCACATTGGGATGGTTGATCGACGCCGTGATCGCGGCCTCCTTTTCAAACTGCTTCACGAACTCCTGGTCGGCGCTGTATTCCTTGCGCAGCAGCTTCAGCGCGACGGGCCGGTTCAAGCTCGTGTCGAGCGCCCGATAGACCGCGCCCATGCCACCCGCGCCCAGCACTTCCTGCAATTCAAAGTGATCGAACAACCGCCGCACACGCTGCGCCGCGCCGCACGCCGGGCAATGGACCAGCGCGAATGGCTCCTCGTCGGAAATGTCGATCAACGTCCCGCAGGCCGTGCAGGTTTGGATAACGGGGTCACTCGCGTCTGACATGGATGTAGGACGCTATCACCCAGTTTTCGCGACGGCAAGGCGCGTGGCCCGCGATGTTGTCGCCGATGGTGGTTCATGTATCGTCCCGCAATTCCTATGGCCCGCTACGAAACTTACCGCACGAACGCCGCCGAAGTACCGATCATGCGCAAGTGGATCTTCCGCGCGCTCGTGGTGTCGCTCACGATTCATGGTGGTCTGTTGTTTTTCTTTCAAACCAAGCAACTCGATAACTTTGGGATGCAAGCCACGGATATGCTCGTCCCTTCCCGCTTTGTGATGAAGAAAGTGACGATCGATCCGAAGACGCTGCAGGACCCGGAGGAAGTGAAAACCACGCTGAAGGACAAGCCAAAGGCCGTGCAGAAAATCCTCGTGCCAGTCGAAAAAATTCAGCCGAGCGAAATCTCGGTCAAGCCGCAGAACCCCGAGATCGTTTCGCCGATCCTCAACGACAAGCCAATCATGACGGCGGTGAACACCGACCTCATCGCCAGGATCGAGGCGACCAGCGCGGGGGCGCTGGACAAGGAACTCGGCTCGATCGCCAATTCGCTGCTCAAAGACAGTGTGAAAGCGCCGCGGCAGCCTGTGGTTTTCACGCTGCCGACCGGGGCGAAAGACGCGACTGGCGGCGTGGGCGAAAACGAGGGAATCCCCGGACTGCGCTCGCTCGACGATGCGCTCGGAGCGACCGGCCCGCTGGCGACCGGCGACCGGCTCGGCGTGCGCGGTGGTGCGCTTTTTGAATACGACAAGGCGGAGCTGTTGCAGCAGGCGATCGACGATTTGCAGAAGCTCGGCGAACTCATTCAGCGCAATCCGCGCGCGACTTTCACCATCGAAGGCCACACGGATTCCTTCGGCGATCCGGCTTACAACGAGCTACTCAGCCAGCGCCGCGCGGACGCGGTGAAAGCGTGGCTCGTGACGAATATGACGATCGTGGCGGAGCGAATTCAGACGAAGGGATATGGCAGCACGAAGCTCATCGTTTCCCGCGATCACAACATCGAGGAGCAGGCTCCCAATCGGCGCGTCGAGATCGTCATCAAAACGAATCGCGAGAAGTAGGCGCTGCGCCGAGCACGAGCACCGCGTTGATCCCGCCGAAGCCAAACGCGTTGTTCATCGCGTGGCGCAGCGGCCGTTCGCGACCGTGGTTTGCGACGATGTCGAGCGGGCACGCGGGGTCCGGCGCGCTGTGGTGCAGCGTCGGCGGGAGGTAGCCGCGGTCGAGCGCGAGCGCGCAGAGGATGGTTTCCATCGCGCCAGTCGCGCCGAGCGGGTGCGCGGTGAACGGTTTGGTGCCGCTGACGGCGAGACGATCGGCGTGTTCCCCGAAGACGGCGCGGATCGCGGCGCATTCGTTGGCGTCGTTGAGCTGCGTGCCGCTGGCGTGCGCGTTGATGTAGTCGATGTCCGTGGGCGCGAGGCAGGCGTCGGCGAGCGCGGCTTTCATGCAATCCATCACCGCCTCGCCGCTCGGGAGCGGCGTCGTCATGTGATAAGCCTCGTTGTTCAGGCTGTAGCCGAGCACCTCCGCGTAGATGCGCGCGCCGCGGCGGACGGCGTGTTCGTATTCCTCGACCACGAGCGACGCCGCGCCTTCGCCCATCACGAATCCATCGCGATTCAGATCGAACGGCTTGCAGGCAAACGGCGGGTCGCCGGCCCAGCGGCTCATCGTGCGGATGAAATCGAACGCGCCAAAAGTAAGCGGGCTGAGCGGCGCTTCGGAGCCGCCCGCGATCATCACGTCGGCCATGCCATCGCGGATGTAGCGCATCGCTTCGCCGACGGAAACGACGCCGCTCGCGCACGAATTCGAGTTCGTCGTCCCAGGACCGCGGAAGCCGTATTCGATCGCGATGTTCGAATGCGCGCTGCCGCCGAAGACTTGCAGCGCCAGCGTCTGGTTCACCCCGCGCTGCCCTTTTTTCAGGAAACGCTGGTGCTCCGATTCCGCGCCCGCGATGCCGCCGAGCGCGGTGCCGAAGCTGACGCCGACGCGCGCGTTCGGCTCCTCTTTCGACCACGGCAGCCCCGCGTCTTGGAGTGCGAGCAACGCGCTGGCGACGCTGAATTGCGCGTAACGATCGAGCCGCTTCAAGCGATGCGGCGGAAAAAAAACGGTCGGGTCCCAATCGCGGATTTCGCCGCCGCAGTGCGCCTTCAGTTCGCTGGTATCGAAGCTCGTGATCCGCGAAATGCCGCTGCGCCCTGCGACGATGCTTTTCCAAAATGCCTCCACGCCGATGCCAGCGCAGGTGATCGGCCCGACGCCGGTGATGACGACCCGCCGCAAGTTTTCATTGCCCATTTTCAAAATGCTCCTTGAAGCGCGCGAGCGTGCGTCCCGCGATGTGGCCGACAAAGAACTCGCCAATGATGGGCTCGGCCAGCCACGCGAGCGCGCGGACGCGAAATTTCAAATCGTGGACGATCTCCACCCGCGTGCCATCGCGCGTTGGCGTCAGCGTCCAGATGACTTTCATGCCCTTCGTCCATTTCCTCAGATGCGCGAAATGCAGTTCCAGTTGCTGTTCATCAGTCCAGTATTCGGATGTCCACGAAATCGGGATGCCAGTGCGTGTCGCGGCCATCTCGACGATGCGATGCTCGCTGGCCTGTCCCGTGAATCGCACCCAGCGATAGTGCGGCAAAAGTTCCGGCCACTTCGCCAGATCGCGCACGGTCTCGAAGATTCTTTCGCGTGGCGCCTGGATGAAGATCGATTGGCCGGTGTGCATTGGGGCGCGAATGTCGAAGCGGACATTCGCGGTGTCGATTTACTTTTCGCGAAAGTGCGGCGCGCCTCAGCCAGGGCGCGTCGTGAGCTTCAGCCGGTAGTAGCGCGGCGCGGCGGTGAGCGGCACGGTCGCGGTGTGTTTTCCCGCGGCATCCACGATGGTGAGCGCGGCGGGCAGCCAGTTGACGAGATCGGTGCTGACTTCGATGAAACCCATGTTTGCAGGGACGGCGGCAGGCCAGGAGAGTGTGAGTGTATTCCCGTTCCGGATCGCGGTGAGTTTGAAGACTTCGACGTAGATCGCTTCGACCCATTCCGGGCGATCGACGAACGGATTGCGATTTCGCTGATAGCCGAATGCACCCTCGGCGCGCGCGCGTTCGGCGGGGCTCACGGGATCGAGGAAATGCCAGATCAGCAGTGTGGAGAGGCAGCCCATGTTGGCGTTGCCGGTCGAAATCGTGGCGACGTTTTCCGTCAGCGTGAGGTTCGGTTCGCCGCCGCCTTCGTAGCGGATGTCCATGTAAAACATGGAGCGCGCGAGGTCGCCCTTCACTTCATCCGGCGGCTCCCACGAATCGGAATCCTGGCTGCAAAGCGGTGAAGTCGAGCCACTCGGGATTTCGTAGCCCGCGGCTCCGACGGTGCTTTCGTCGTAGTAAAGATTGTCGCGATCGGAGTTCGAGATGGAGCCGCAGGCGCGGAGATTGAAGAGGTCGGAGTAGGCGGAAAGGGCGTCGTCGATGCCGAGGGAATTGGGCCAGCAATGTTCGCGGTTCCAGCCGCCATTGTTGCCGTTCACGAAGAAGCTCTTCGGCGATGATGCCCGTTCGTAGAGGAGGATCAGGTTCGCGGAATTCACCGGGTCTTGATCGATCACTTCGAGCGGCGTCCGCGTCGCGGTGTAGCCGATGACGGTGTGGCCTTTGATGATGCCGTGAAGCGCTGCCCGCAGCGCCGCTCCGGTGAGGCCGGATGCGGGATTGTAGTATCCCGGCGGCTCGGCAGCACCCGCCAGGCGGAGGCCGAGTCCGAGGAACAGACAAAGGATTTTCTTCATGAAAAAGGGGGGCTGACGGTGCGTCGCCAGTCCGCGCGCCCGTTACATGTGCGCGATGATGTTGTCGCCGAACTCGGAGCACTTGATCTCCGTCGCGCCTTCCATCTGGCGGGCAAAATCGTACGTCACGCGCTTGCTGCCGATCGCGCCGTTCAAACCTTTGAGGATCAGGTCCGCGGCCTCAATCCAGCCGACGTAACGCAGCATCATCTCGCCGCTGAGCACGACGCTGCCGGGGTTCACGACATCCTTCCCGGCATACTTCGGAGCGGTGCCGTGGGTGGCCTCGAAAATTGCGTGGCCGGTGACGTAGTTGATGTTGCCGCCGGGCGCGATGCCGATGCCGCCGACTTGCGCGGCGAGCGCGTCGGAGAGGTAGTCGCCGTTGAGATTCAGCGTCGCGATGACCTCGAAATCGGTCGGGCGCGTGAGCACTTGCTGGAGCACGATGTCGGCGATCGCGTCCTTGATCAGCACGCGGCCCGCGGCGAGCGCCGCCTTCTGTTCCTCGTTCGCAGCGGCTTCGCCTTTGTCCATCTTGGTGCGCTCCCACTGCGCCCACGTATAGACTTTGTCGCCAAAAATCCGCTCCGCCGCCGAGTAGCTCCAGTCGCGGAACGCGCCTTCGGTGAACTTCATGATGTTGCCCTTGTGGACGATCGTCACCGACTTCTTCCCCTGGTCGATCGCGTACTGTACGGCAGCTTTGAAAAGGCGGATCGTGCCGACTTGGGACACGGGCTTGATACCGATGCCGACGGTCGGCGGATAGTTTTCCATCGAGTGATCGGGCGATGCGAGCTTCATGTAATCCACGACGGCCTGGCTGGTGCCAAAGCGGATTTTCTTAAAGTCTTTCGGGAATTCACTCTCGATGAATGCCAGCATCTTCGCGGCTTCCGGCGTGCCCCCGGCGTATTCGATGCCGGCGTAAATGTCCTCGGTGTTCTCGCGAAAAATCACCATGTCCACCAGCTCGGGACGCTTCACCGGACTTGGGACGCCGGTAAAATATTGCACCGGTCGCAGGCAGACGTAGAGATCGAGCATCTGCCGCAGCGCGACATTCAGCGAGCGGATGCCGCCACCGACGGGCGTGGTGAGCGGGCCTTTGATGCCGACGAGAAATTCACGGAACGCCTCGACCGTGTCGTCCGGCAGCCAGTTGTCGAATTTGTTCTTCGACGCCTCACCGGCGAACACTTCCATCCACGCGATCTGCTTCGCGCCGCCGTACGCCTTTTCCACCGCCGCATCGAGCACGCGCACGCTCGCAGCCCAGATGTCCGGCCCGGTGCCATCGCCGCGGATGAAGGGAACGATCGGGTGATTCGGAACGGATAGCTTGCCGCCAGTGATGGTGATTTTTTCGCCAGCCGGGACGGCGCAGGTTTTGTAGGTCATAGGTGTTTCTCGGAAAAAGACGGGGCAGTAGAGCAGAGTCCCCGCATCTGGTCTAGCGATGCATCGCGTTGCACGATTGTTATTCGGCGGACAACTCCTACATTCGCACAGCGACCGCGCGGACCGAGTGAGCGCGGCGCTCAAATCAAACGACCCAATTCATGAATGACCAATCCAACGAGCGGACTTTGACCTCGATTCCGTTCGACATTTCCAGTGAGCCGGTGCCATCCGATCCCGGCGCGAATCCGTTCCGGCTCGTCGTCGATCCGGTGATGCGCCAGCGGCTGCGGCGGGCGCTGTTCGACATGATCGAAAGCCACGATGAAGAACTCGCGCGCTACGTGAGCGACGGCTCGCTCGCGCTCGAAAGTTACAAGGAATACATCGAACTCTTCGCCCACAGCCTGAAGCAGACGATGGCCGACCGCGAAGGCGTCGCGTTCCTCATGGATGCCTGTGGATTCAAGGTGGCGAAGGAAGACATCAACATCGCACCGGAGACGCGCTGGAAGGTGCAACGGTGATGAGCGACGAAGGATTCATCCCGCTGTGCCGCGAAGTCGAGGCCGTCGAAATACCCAGCGGCAACAAAACCACGCTGCCCGCGGAAACGGCAGTCATCATCACCCAGGCGCTCGGCGGCAGCTTCACCGTCCGCGTCGGCGACCGGGCCGGCCTTTTCCGCATCGCGGGAAAAGACGGCGACGCGCTCGGCCAGGCCGTGCTGGAAACTGGCACTGCCGCCGACGGACCATTCGATATCGAGAAGGTGTGGGAGCAACTCCGCAACTGCTACGATCCGGAAATCCCCGTGAACATCGTGGACCTCGGTCTCATCTACAGCCTCGACGTTTCCGATGAGGAAAAAGGCAAACGCGTGAGCGTGAAAATGACGCTCACCGCGCCCGGCTGCGGCATGGGCCCGTCGCTCGCGGCGGATGCCGAGCAGCGAATGCTGACGGTCGCGGGAGTCGCCCGCGCAAATGTGGAACTCGTGTGGGATCCGCCGTGGTCGCCCGAGCGGATTTCGCCCGCCGGTCGCGAGCGGCTCGGCATGGAATGATTCGCGTCGTTCGCACCGCATTCGTCCTCGGTGCCGGCCTCGGCACGCGGCTGCGTCCGCTCACGGCCCGCCGCCCGAAGCCGCTCATCCCGGTCGTCAATCGCCCGCTCATCAAGCACACCTTCGACCGGTTGCTCGCGGAGAGCATCGAGACGCTCGTGGTGAATACGCACTGGGCCGCGAACGCTTACGCCACGGCCTTTCCCGACGGATCGTATCGCGGCGTGCCGCTCGCTTTTCGCGAGGAAAAACCCGAAGTGCTCGAGACAGCGGGCGGCATCAAGAACGTCGCGGACTTGCTCGGCGACGAGCCGTTCATCGTACACAATGGCGACATCCTCACCGACCTCCCGCTGCGCCGCGCGCTCGGCTACCACGTCGCCAGCGGGAATGAAGTGACGTTCGTCCTGCGCAGCGGCGACGGCCCGCTCGAAATCGCGTTCGATGCATCCGCGGGCCGCATCACTGACATCGGCCGCCGGGTCGATCCCGCGCGCGAGCCGCGTTTCCTTTTCACCGGCATCTATATCGTGCAGCCGGGATTCCTGCGGCGCATCCCGCCGGCCACAAAGCTCAGCGTCATCCCGATCTTCTGCGACATGATCCGCACCGGCGCAAAGCTCGGCGGGATCCTCATCGACGAAGGCCACTGGTGGGACCTCGGCACGCGCGAGCAGTATCTCGCGGTGCATCAATGGATCGCGGAAAGCGGATCGGTGGATGCCGCGGATTGGATCGATGCCACCGCGAAGATTTCCCCGACCGCGGTGATCGCAGGCGCGACCGCGATCGGTGCGAAAGCGCGCATCGGCGACGGCGCGCAGTTGCGCGATTGCATCGTCTGGGAAAACGCCGAAGTCGCGCCGGGCGCGGTGCTGGAGCGCTGCATCGTCACCGACGGCGCGCGCGCGGAAGGCACGCACACCGATCGCGATTTCGCGGCGGACTGAGTTTACGCGGAGCGGCGGCGCCGCGAAAACATCGCCAGACTTGAGACCACGAGCAGCATCACGCTGCCCGGTTCTGGAACCGCGACATTTGCATTTCCGGGTGAGATCGTCTCGGTGCCGGTCGTAACGAAGGTCGCTTGGCCCGGAGTCGGGTCCGCAGTGTAAGGACCGCCGGGGTTTGTGCCCACGACATCGGTGGCCTGCCACTGGTTCGTCGTTCCATCTCGAAAGAGCACGTCGGAGGTGAAGGTGAAGGTCGGCGAAGGCCCGCCAATATTCAGGAAGCCGAGTTCATCGGCATAGCCGACATTGGCGCCTCCATCATTTTCAAGAAGACCAATTCCGTCGATGACGCTCGCCCATGGGAATGCGTCGAGCGTTCCATCGTTGTTCGTATCGAGATCCTGAGCCAGCGCACCCGTAAATCCCGAGACAAGCAGGTAAGTCTGGGAGCCATTTTCAATGTCGGGTATGAAGTCGGCGACGTTGACGACGGTCGCCGGGTTTGGTGCGGGGTTGATCACCGCAGCGCTGTCGCGCCAGAGGAAAAGCCCGTTCGTGCCCGTGCTGAATGCGCCAAGGTTTAACACGAAATCAATCGGCCCGGGAGTGGCACCGTCCCCTTCGATGCCGATCAAAGTGAGTCCGGTCAAACTTTCCGCTCCGCCTGTCGTGCTGTAGATTTCGATGAATTCCTGCCCATTGTCGGGGCCTGGCGGATTGATGAAGATTTCGTTCAGTTGAATCGCGGCGTGGCTCGTGGTGGCGGCGGCAATGGATGCGAGTGAGAAGATGATGTTTTTCATGTGATGGGTTGATGGTGAGTCTGGGAGCGGGCGTGAATTCAATTGAGCCGTGTGGCGTTTTCTGGACGCTGTTGAAAAGACCGCGCGCCAATCGTGTGACGGTTGGATGACAGCCAATTCCACCGCGACTCCGCGCTGGTCAGCGGATGTGAAAGGCGGAACACTTGGCGCTGATGCACGCCGATCCGTTCCACAAAACTGTCTCCGTCGAGCCCATCGAGAAGGGCGGCTCGGGTCGCAAATTCTGGCGGCTGCACGCCGGCGGGCCTTCGCTCATCCTCGTGCGCTACGGCCCCGATCGGCCTGAAAACAAACACTACGTCGCGATCGGCCGCTTCCTCGCCGGAGTGGGCGTGCGCGTGCCGGCGGTTCATTTTCACGATGAAGCCGAGGGACTCATCCTGATGGAAGACGCGGGCGAGACGGACCTGTGGAGCTTTCGCGCCGCGCCGTGGCGCGAGAGGCGCGCGCTGTATCAGCGCGCGCTGGATCAGGCGCTCATCCTGCACACGCAGGCGCACGCCGATCCCGCCGCGGGCACTTTGCAAATCCTCCAGCCGGTCTTCGATTCCGCGCTGTATCGCTGGGAACAGGAATACTTTTTCGAGCACTGCCTCGGCCGCCATTTTGGAATCACGGAACACCCAAACCTCGCGCGCCTTCGCGAAATCGCCGATCAACTCGCCGCCGAGCCGCGCTGTCTCGTGCACCGCGATTTTCAAAGCCAGAACGTGCTCGTGCGCGACGGCGAAGTCTGCCTGATCGACTTTCAGGGCCTGCGCCCTGGCCTCGCCGCGTACGATCTCGCGTCGCTGCTGCTCGATCCGTATGTCGATCTCACCGCCGAGGAACGCGAGGAGCTGCTCGCGCATTATCTGAGCGGATTGCACGGCCCCGGACGGCAGGACAATCCGCACTTCCGCGCGATCTACGACTGCTGCGCGATGCAGCGGCTCATGCAGGCGCTCGGCGCGTATGGAAAGCTCGGGCACCTCGATGAACGCACGCATTTCCTCGAACACATCCCGGTGGCGCTTGCCCGTCTGCACGGCGTGGTCGCGCGGATCGACGGGCTCGATGAACTCGCGGCAATGCTCGCCTCGCTGCCGGCTAAAAAATAGCGCCTTTGCAGATGACGAGTCGTGGATTCCATTTGCCAGCCGCCATGAGATTTTCCGCCGTCGCATTCGCCATCACCGCTTTTTCGATCCCTGCTTTGCGCGCGGCGGACGCGCCGGATTTCAATCGCGAGGTGCGGCCGATCCTCTCGAACTATTGCTTCAAATGCCACGGCCCGGATGACAAGACGCGGAAGGCAAAACTGCGGCTCGATGTGCGCGACGAGGCGCTGAAGCCCGCGAAGTCCGGCGACCACGCGATCGTGCCGGGGAACGTCAATGAGAGCGAACTGGTGACGCGCATTTTTTCCAAGGACGAGGACGAGCTGATGCCGCCGCCCGCGACGAAAAAGGAGATGACCGACCAGCAGCGCGATGTGCTGAAACGCTGGATCGCATCGGGCGCGAAGTATGATGCGCACTGGGCATTCCTCGCGCCGAAGCAGGCCGTGGCGATTGCGGATTGCGGATTGCGGATTGCGGATTGGGAAAAGCGCAACGCCGCTCGCGGGGCGGAACTCAGGCGGCAGCAGGTGGCGCTGGAAAAATGGCCGGAGAATCCCATCGACGAGTTCGTGCTCGATCGACTCTTGAGAGAAGGACTCACCCCTTCGCCGGACGCTGATCCGCACACGCTTTGCCGCCGGCTTTACCTCGACCTCACCGGACTGCCGCCGACACCGGAGGAGGCGCAGGCCTTTGTGGATGGGTCCCATAGGTCGAATGGGTCCCATACGACCTATGAGCAACTCGTGGACAAGCTGCTCGCCTCGCCAAAGTACGGCGAACGCTGGGCCCGCCGCTGGCTCGATCTCGCGCGCTACGCCGACACGAATGGCTACGAAAAAGATCGCAACCGCAGCATCTGGCCGTGGCGCGATTGGGTGATCAAGGCGCTGAATGCGGACATGCCGTTCGATCAATTCACGATCGAACAACTCGCGGGTGATCTGCTGCCAAATGCGACGCCCGATCAGATCGTCGCGACCGGCTTTCACCGGAACACGATGTTGAATGAAGAAGGAGGCATCGATCCGCTGGAGTTTCGTTTTCACGCGATGACCGATCGGATGGCGACGACGGGCGTGACGTGGATGGGCCTCACGGTCGGCTGCGCGCAGTGCCACACGCACAAGTTCGATCCGATCCAGCACCGCGAGTATTACCAGATGATGGCGTTCCTGAATAACGCCGACGAGCCGGAGTTCGATTTACCCGATCCGACGGCGGCCGAGCGTGCAAAGAAGAATGCAGAGCGCGTGACGAAGCTGCTCACAGAACTGCCCGACAAGTGGCCGGTGGATGCGGGCGACGCGCGCTGGGAGTCGCCGCGTCCGGTGGAGGTAAAGACGGAGTCGGGCGAAGTGCCGAAGCTGCTCGACGATAGTTCCGCGCTCTTCGCCGCGCCGGGGCCTGCCGCGGATGTCTGCACGTTTGTTTTTGAAACGGAGACGACCGGCATCGACCGCGTGAGGCTCGAAGCGCTGACCGATGATTCGCTGCCTGCGAAAGGGCCGGGCCGGGTCTCCCACGGAAACTTCGTGCTGACCGAAATCGTGGTGATGGCTGCACCAAAGTCGGCGCCCGAGAAGATGGAGCGCATGGCGATCGTAAGCGGGACGGCGGATGCGGAGCAGGACACTTTCCCGATCGGGAATGCCTTCGACGGAAACGATGCGACGGGTTGGGCCGTGCATGCGCCGGGCAAACCGCTGAATGCGCCGAAGACCGCGGTCTTCACCTTGAAGCAGCCAGTTGGATTTCCTGGCGGCACCCGGATCGTCGTGCGGCTCGAACAAAAGCACGGAGCCGCGCACACGATCGGGCGTCCGCGATTGAGCTTTGGCGCGCCCGCGGGCGAGCTGAAGCCGGTGACCGAGCGGCGGGGCGAGATCGTCGAGAAAAAATTTGCCGAATGGCTGGCGCGGGAGCGCTCCCGGACAGTCGCGTGGACGGTGCTCCGCCCTGTGGAGGCGAAATCGAATATGCCGCTGCTCACGTTGCAGCCCGATGGGTCGATTTTTGGAAGCGGCGACATCACGAAGGCGGACACCTACGATTTGAAATTCACGAACGTCCCGCGCGGCATCACCGCGATCCGACTGGAGGCGCTGCCCGATGAACGCCTGCCGAATCATGGACCGGGGATGACCTATTACGAAGGACCGAAGGGCGACTTTTTTCTCGGTGAATTCCAACTCAGCGCGGGCGGGCAGTCGGTGAAGTTCAGCAAAGCCACCGAGACATTTTCCAAGAACGCGATGGGTGGCACTCCAGCGCCGGCGGCGCTCGCCATCGACGGCGATCCGCAGACCGGCTGGTCCACCGGCGGGCGCGAGGGGCAGGAAAGCGATGCCGTGTTCCGGCTCGCGGCACCGCTCGGCGAGGCGCGCGAGCTTTCGCTGAAGATGATGTTCGGGCGCCACTACGCTTGTTCGCTCGGGCGCTTTCGGATTTCCGTCACCAACGATCCGCGGGAGATCGAGGCCCGCGAGATTCCGGATGAAATCGAGCGTCTGCTCGTGATTCCCGAGACCACGCTGACGAATGCCCAGCGCCAGGAACTGCGACAGCATTTTCTTCTCACCGCGCCAGAACTCGCCGCCGCACGTGCGGAGATCGACAACTTGCGCAAGGCCCCGTCTGCCTTCGCGTCGACTCTCGTTCTCCGCGAGCGCCCGCCGGAAAATCCGCGCCCGACCTTCATCCACAATCGCGGCGAATTCCTGCAGCCGACGGATCGCGTCGAGCCGGGCGTTTTTGGGTTCCTTCCTGCGTTGCCGGACAAGGCTAAACCCGATCGTCTGGCCTTCGCGCGCTGGCTCGTGTCGCCGGAGAATCCGCTGACCGCGCGCGTCACCGTGAACCGCCAGTGGGCGATCCTGTTTGGGCGCGGGCTGGTGCGAACCACGGAGGATTTCGGGTATCAGGGCGAGTCGCCTTCGCATCCGGAATTGCTCGACTGGCTCGCGGTCGAATTCGTGAAGCAAGGCTGGTCGCTGAAAAAGCTGCACCGTCTGATCGTAACCAGCGCGACCTACCGGCAGTCCTCGCGCGTGACGCCGAAATTGCTGGCGAAAGACGCCGAGAATAAATGGCTCGCCCGCGGACCCCGCGGACGGCTGGACGCCGAAGTCATTCGCGATTCCACGCTGCGCGCCGCCGGATTGCTCTCCGGAAAAATCGGCGGTCCGAGCGTCCGCCCGCCACAACAGGAAGGCGTGAGCGAAGTCGCCTACGGCGGCGGAAGATGGGACGCGAGCGCGGGCGAAGATCGCTACCGCCGCGGGCTCTACACCTTCATCAAGCGCACCGCCCCCTACGCGATGCTCACGACCTTCGACGCCCCGACCGGCGAAGCCTGCATCGCCCGCCGCGACGTTTCCAATTCCCCGCTGCAAGCCCTCACGCTACTCAACGACATCGTCTTCATCGAAGCCGCGCAGGCGCTCGGGAAGACGCTCGCGAGCCAGCCCGGCAGCATCGACGAGCGCATCGCATCGCTCTTTCGCCAAGTCCTCACGCGCCCGCCGACCGCGGATGAAACGGCGCTGCTCGCCAAGTTTTTCGTGACGCAAAAAGCGCGCTTCGTTTCAAACGAACTCGATGCCAAAGCCATCGCCGGCGAAGGCACCGGCGACGTGAATGAACGCGCCGCGTGGACGGCGCTGGCGCGGGCGATTTTCAATCTGGATGAAGCGGTGACAAAAGACTGACGGCGGGTCCTCCGCGGCTTTCGGCACGATGTGAAAGCGGTGAAGGAATCACCGCAGTCCAGAGCCTTCGGCGGCACCGATATTTCCCGTCGCGCGCGCCGGATTCAAGGAAAGCTGGAAGTCGCGGTTTGAATGTTGGACCCTCGCCAAATGCACGTGATCCCCACCTTTCTCAGACGGTTCATCAGCGCGGGACTCGCGCTCGCTTTTCCCGCGACCGGCGACGCCGGCGGCTCGCTCCCGGCTGGCTTCAGCGAATCCGTCTTGGTCTCCGGCCTCACTCAGCCGGTGAGCATCGCGTGGGCGCCGGATGGCAGCCAGCGGCTCTTCGTCACCGAGAAAGCTGGCGGCATTCGCGTGATCCGAAATGGCGCGCCGCTCGCGACCCCGTTCGCCATTTTTCCTCAGCTCTACACGCAGAGCGAATGCGGCGTCCTCGGGCTGTGCTTCGATCCAAATTACGTCGCGAACCGCCACGTGTATGTCTTCGTCACGATCTCCGCTTCGGAGCAGCGCATCGTGCGTTTCACCGATGTCGGAAACCGCGGCACCGAGCGCACGAATATCCTGACGGGCTTGCCGACGCTCGGCGTGAACCACAACGGCGGCGCGCTGGGCTTTGGCCACGATGGAAAACTGTACTGGGCAATCGGCGACAACGGCGCGAAGCGCGGGGTCGATGGCGATCTGGCGAGCCTCGCGGCGAAAGTGGGGCGCGCGAATGCGGACGGCAGCGTGCCTTTGGGCAATCCCTTCGCCGACGGCTCCGGGCCGAATAACGACTACATTTGGGCGACGGGTTTTCGCAATCCGTTCACGATGACTTTCCAGCCGCGCTCAGGAAAACTCTGGCTGAATGTGGTCGGGTCGAATGCCGAGGGACAGACCGTTCCGAACAGCGGCCCTGGCTACGAGCAGATCTTCGCGCTCAATGCGGGCGAAGACGGCGGCTACGATGACTACGAGGGAAACCAGCCGAATGGCAGCCGCTACAACACGCCCTTCGCGCGGCCCTTTGCGCATCCGGCTTTGCAGTATAGAACGAGGCCGTTGACCGGCGGCGCGGTGGGCGTGCAGACGCCTGTTCAGGTGCTCGGGATTTCGCGCTCGACCGGCGTGGATGTCGTTCTGACCGCCACGCCCCATCCGTATTTCACGGGAAACGTCGTGCGGATCACCGGCACAACCGACGCGACTTTCGACCGCACGTTCGTGGTTCGATCGGTGCCGAGTGCGACGACGTTCACCGCGTTCGATGCCGGAGCCGATGGCAGCGCGAGCGGCGGACAGGCGGCGGCGCTCTCCTTTGGCAGCAGCATCACGGGCGGCACATTTTATGACAGCAGCGCTTTCCCGGCTGGATCCCGAGGCAACTTTTTCTTCGGCGATTTCACCAGCGGCCTGCTGATCCGCGCGAAAGTCAATGAAAGGGGCAAAACCTCCGATGTTTCAGTCTTCAGCACGGGCCAGGGCTCGCCCGTCGATCTCGCGGTCGGGCCGGATGGCGCGCTTTACGTTGCCGACTTCGCCGCGGGAGCCATCCGCCGGATCGCGTGGACGCAAGCGCCCGCCGACCTCCTCGTCACGCCCACCGTTTTCAAAATGCGCGAAGGCGGACAAGCAAACTTCGCCGTGCGGCTCGGCAGCGCGCCGATCGTCCCGGTCGTCGTGACGACGCACGGCGCGTCGCAAAATCAAAACGCGGTCGTCACCGCGGGTGAAATGCTCACCTTCAACGCGACGAACTGGAACGTCCCGCAGCCCGTCACGATCGCCGCCGCCACCGACGCGGACGACGATGACGAAAGCAGCGAGTTCGTTCTCACCGCGCCGGGACTCGCGGCGGAGACGGTGAGCGTGAGCATCACGGACACGAGCGCTGAAGCGCCGCTGCTTTCGGTGAATACTTTGACCATCAATGAAGGCAGCGGCGGCAATGTTTTTGTGAGCCTGCCGCAGCGACCCGCGGGCAATGTGACGCTCAGCGTGCGGCGCACTTTGGGAATCGCCGCGCGCGTCGTCCACGGTGGGGCGCTCGTGTTCACTCCGGCAAATTTTGCGACGCCTCAGCGCGTTACGATTTACGCGAATCAGGACGTGAATACGCGGGATGCGGTCGTGCGTTTCATCATCGGCGGCCGCGGCTACACGGCGCGCGGGATCACCGTCAACGCGCTCGACAACGATCCGCTGCGCGCGCCTTGATTCCGCAAGATTGCGCTTGTCGGCCCGATGTCCGCCCCTACTCTCCGCCGCAGTTCTTTGCGAGTCATAGTCAGTGAATGGATGAAAGGAATTCCGTGAGAATCGGAAACAGTTGCGCTGCTGTAACTGGATACGACTTCCCAATGCCAATCTCTTAAAACCGATTCGTCGGTCGCGGAGGTGAAGGCGGGAAGGAGGTGTGTGGAGACCGGGTGACCGGGCTTCGCCGAATGCCAGAAGTCAGAACATTTCCACCGTTCACTCTCATTCGTCCCCGCGTGTGCGGGCAGGCGAAAAACCTTCTTCGCAAGAAAGAAGAATGAGGGCACCACATCGCTCGCCGCGCGGCATTCGCCGTCGCGTCGTGGGTTGGTCTCTCCATCACAAACAAGAGACATCCATGAAAATGAAATCCATCGCCGTCGCGGGCATCCTCGCGTCGGTTTCCATCGTCAACGCAACCGCCGCCGTCATCGACTTCGACGACCTCACCGTGCCACTGAGTGGCTACGAAAACGGGGCGAATCTCGCGGGCGGCTTCACCAGCCGGGGCGCGGGCTTTAACAATTCCTACGAGAGCATGTTTGGCTCGTGGGACGGGTTTGCCTACTCGACCAACGGCAATACCACGACGGCCGGCTTCCTGAATCAATACAGCGTCTTCACTGGCGGCGGCAGCGATGCGAACGGCAGCGTCGTGGCGGGCAATGTGTTTGCGCTCGGCTTCGTGGGATTCACCGTGCCGGCGATCTCGCTCGCGGCGGATCAATCGCGCCCGCTTTCGCTGCGCGTGACGAATACGACCTACGCGGCGCTTTCCATGGCGAATGGCGACGCGTTTTCAAAAAAGTTCGGTGGCGTCAGCGGCAATGATCCCGACTTTTTCAAACTCACCGTGACCGCGCTGGATGCGAGCGATGCGCTGATCGGGACGCTGGATGTCTTCCTCGCCGACTTCCGTTTTGCCGACAACTCGCAGGACTACATCCTGGATACTTGGACGGCAGTGGACCTTTCGTCGTTCGGCAGCGGAGTGGGTGAATTGCAATTCACGCTCGCCTCTTCCGACAACGGCCTGTTTGGCATGAATACACCCGCGTATTTCGCGATCGATAACGTCGTCGCCGTGCCGGAGCCGGGCGCGGTCGCACTCTTGCTGACGGCCCTCGCCGCGATCGGTTCACGCCGTCGTTGGAGCTGAAAATGAAAGCCACCCCGCTCCATCTGCTGGCGCCCGCCGTGATGTTTTTTCACGGCGGGCTGCTCGCGGGTCCGTACTCCGCGGGCCTGAACGATCCGGCGAACGCGAGTGATGCGCCGGTGCCGGGATTTGTGGGGCTCGACGGGATCGGCGGCGTGCCGTTTGAGGACGAATTTGGCGAGCCCATCAATGCGCGAAACTATGTGAATCCGCTTTTTTTTGGCTGGGCGTCCTCGTTTTCCGGGTACTCGCGCCCGGCCGACGTAAGCCAATTTTGGGGCAATGCGGGAAAATCACTCGGGCCGGTGACGGGCAACAATATCCACATCGTTTCCCTCGGCGATCTGAGCGCCGCGCAGATCGGCGGCGGCGCGCTGCCGGGCTCGATCACGCTGCATTTTGCGAATCCGATTCGCAATCTGACCGGCGCGGATTTTACCGTTTTTGAAAATGCGCTGATCGAGATCGGCAGCGGGATTTTCGGTGAACTCGGATACGTCGAGGCGTCGAGCGACGGCGTGAATTTCGTCCGCTTTCCCTCGGCCTCGCTCACCGCGGCCGCAGTCGGCGCGTATGGCACGTTTGATCCGACGGATGTCTTCAATCTCGCTGGTAAACATGTGAACGGGGACGGCGATTCGTGGGGCACGCCGTTCGATCTCACGGCGGTCGGGCTCGCGAGCGCGAGTCACATTCGCATCGTGGATATTCCGGGTAGCGGCGCGTTTCGCGACAGCGCGAACCGCCCGATTTACGATGCGTGGGTGACGTTCGGCTCGGGCGGCTTCGATCTGGAAGCGGTCGGCGCGATTTCGCGCGCGATCGCGTTCGATCAATGGCAAACCGTGCGCGGACTCGTCGGCGCGCAGCGCGGTGCGGCCGTGGATTTGGACCGGGACGGTGTTCCGAATTTCCTCGAATACGCCTTCGCGCGACTACCCGATCGCGTGGACGAAACTCCGACTCCCACGACCACGGAAATCGCCGCCGGGCGACTCGTGATCACCTTTACCCGCGATGAACGCGCGTCCGATCTCGTGTATGAAGTGCAGGCCGCGAACGATCTCGCCGCAAACGCGTGGACAACGATCGCGCAAAGCACGGCAGGCGCGCCGACCGTGGCTGCGGGCGCGTTCACGCCGGCGATCACCGAGACGAGTGCGAGCGCGATCGCGAGCGTCGGCGTGCTGCGCAAAGTGCGCGTCGCGGATGTGCAGACCGTGGCCGGAAATGCGCGTCGCTTTTTACGCATCAAAGTGACAAGCATCCCGGTGCCATGAGCGCGCGCGCACAACGGAGATCAGCACAGCCACGAATCGGTGCGTTCACGTTGGTCGAGTTGCTCGTGGTGATTGGTCTCATCGCGGTGCTGGCCGCGGTGCTCCTGCCTATCCTTCATGCCGCAAAGGTGAGTTCGTACGCGGCGCGCAGCACGAACAGCCTGCGTCAACTCGTGGCCGCAAACATCACGTATTCCGCGGAGAAAGGCTTCTACGTTCCCGCGGACAACCGCCGGAACAATCGGCGCTGGCACGGTGGCCGCACTTCGCCGAAAGAGCCATTCGATCCGGCGCGGGGATTCCTCGCGGAGTATCTGGGAAAATCGCGCGCGGTCACGCCGGACCCCTTTTTCAGCGACATGCTGAAGGACGGAAAGACCTTCGAGGAAGGCACGGGTGGCTATGGCTACAACGCGTCTTACGTCGGCGGCACTCCCGAGTGGGGGTGGAATCCGGACGGGACAAGGCAATCCGCCGTGCCCGCGGCGATCGAGCGTCCGGCGACGACGATGATGTTTGCGACTTCCGCCTATGCGCGTGAAAACGGCGTGCAGGAGTATCCCTACGCCGAGCCGCCGTTCTGGGATTTCGGCGACGGCCCGGTCGCGCATCGCCCGTCGCCGACAGTCCACTTTCGCTACAACGGGCGGGCGCTCGTCGGCTGGTGCGACGGCCATGTGAGTTCCGAAGAAAGAGTCGTGCGCGCGGACGGCGAAAATCCACACTCGGGAAATGCGGAGGCGCAGAATCTCGGGTGGTTCGGCTCGGACGAGGAGAACGGCTTTTGGAATCCGCGCCGAGTCGGCCCCAGGGGGCGCTGATCGGGGCTTCAGGCTGCGACCGCCGACTGCGATTCCTCCGCGCCGGACGCCACCAGCACGGCGCGGCGCAACTCGGCGGCGCTGACGGGTTTTGCGACGATGAGGGCGATGCCCTCGGGCAAGGTTCCGCGCGCCTGCATTTCATCGCCAAATCCGGTCAGCAAAATCACCGGCGTGCCGGGGGCGGTGCCGTGGATGGCGCGCGCGAGTTGCTCGCCGCTCATTCCCGGCATGGATTGGTCAGTGACGACGAGATCGAATCGCGCGGGATTGAATTTCGCCATCGCATCGTTTCCGTCGCACGCGATTTCCACGGAGTGGCCGTCGGCGCGCAGATATTCGGCGATCAGTTCGCAGATGATTTCCTGATCGTCGGCGACGAGGATGCGGAGGTTCCGTGAAGTCCCGGTTTCCACCGATTCCACGCAGACGTGCGATTGCGGGGCGGCCAGCGGCAGGCTGATGTGAAAGGTCGTGCCGCGGCCGATCTCGCTCGTGATTTCGATCGTTCCGCCATGCCGCTGGATGATGCCATACACCACCGACAGGCCGAGCCCGGTTCCGCGTTCGCCCTTCGTCGTGAAGAACGGTTCGAGACAGCGCGCGCGATCTTCTTCGCTCATGCCCGTGCCGGAATCGGCCACCGCGACAGTCGCGAATTCCCCCTGCATTCCCGTGGTCGCGACGATCTTCCCGCCATTCGGCATCGCATCGACCGCGTTGAAAATCAGATTGGTCAAAACCTCGCGCAACTCCGCCGCATTCCCGGCGATCGGCGCGGATGCCTGCAGGTTCGTGAGCACTTCGATTTGCACGCCGTCCGAGCGCGCCTTGCCTTTCCATTTCGGCGCGGTGAGCGAGACGGCTTGGGTCACGGTCTCGTTGAGATCGACGGGCACGCGCACGTCGTTGCACGTCGCAGGCCGGTAAAATTCCCGCAGCCGGCTGACGACGTGCGTCGCATCCTGCGCGGCGGCGATCATGTGGCGCAGATACGCGATTTCGCGCTCCGGCCCGCTTTGCAGCATGTATGGGAGCAGCAGCTCGCCGTAGCCGAGCACCATCGTCAGCGCGTTGTTGAAATCGTGCGCGATGCCGCCGGCCATCATGCCGAGCGCGCTCAGGCGTTCCTGCTTCACCACATGCTCCTGCGTCGAGCGGAGTTCCGCGAGCAATTCCTCCAGCCGCGCCGTCCGTTCGCGGACCAACTCTTCCAGACCGAGGTTCTGCTTTTGCAATTCAAGATGCAGAAAGCGGTTTTCGAGCAGGTTGTTGATGCGCAGGACGACTTCAAAATTATCCAGCGGCTTGGTGACGAGATCCTTCGCGCCAGCGGCGAGCGCGCGGCGTTTGGTGTCGATCGTGACATCCGCGGTGAGCACGAGGATCGGCAGATAATCCTCGGGATCGACGGCGGCCTTCAATTGCTCGATCACCGCGAAACCATCGAGGTGCGGCATGTGCAGATCGAGCAGCACGAGGTCCGGGCGAAATTCAAAATACAGCGCCAGCGCCGTCCGCGAATCCGTCGTGCTTTTCACCGCCGCGCAGCCAAACATTTCCAGCACGCGTTCCAGCAACCGGATGTTCGACGGCTCATCATCGACGATGAGGACGCGGGCCTTGTTGAGCAATGGTTGAGGCATGTTTGGGACGGGCTTGCCCGGCTTCCCTCCGGGCGGAAAGTGGCGGCATTTGTTCCCCTCTGGAAAAGCATGTGGTATGCCTCCGCCGTGCTTGCAGCCGCTTCCAAACCTTCATGACGGTCCCCATCGACCGCCAAAGTTCCCGTGTGCGCAGCATGTTTTCCGCGATTGCGCGACGCTACGATTTCGCCAATCACCTACTCAGCGGCGGCCTCGATTTCTTTTGGAGAAAGCGCGCCGCCAATCTCGTCCGAGCGTGGAAACCATCGCGGATTCTCGATCTTGCGACCGGCAGCGGCGATCTCGCGCTCACGATCCGTGCCGCGTGCCCCGACGCCGTGATTGTCGGCGCCGATTTCTGCCATCCGATGCTCCGCGTCGCGCAGAAAAAGGGCCTCGCACTGCTCGTCGTCGCGGATGGCCTCCGACTCCCTTTCACCGACGCCACGTTCGATGTGCTCACGATCGCCTTCGGCCTCCGCAATATGGAATCGTGGTCCGCCGGCCTCCGCGAAATGCGGCGGGTACTGAGCCCCGGCGGGCATCTGCTCGTGCTGGATTTCTCCATCCCACCACCGCCGCTGCGCTGGATTTACCGGCCCTATCTCCACCACGCCATGCCGCGCATCGCGTCCTTCGTGACCGGGCAAAAGTCCGCGTATGACTACCTCGGCGAATCGATCGAGCAATTTCCCCACGGCGAAGCCATGTGCGCGCTTCTCCGCGAAGCAGGATTTGCCGAATCCACGTGCGAACCGCTCAGCGGCGGCATCGTTTCGCTCTATACGGCAGGGTGTTGAACGGGCCGTGCTTTCACCAGCAGGAAGACAATCAATCCGAGCGTGGCCGCGGATGAAATGAGGGAACTCGCGCTCTGCACGCGGAAAAATTCGCCGGCCAGTTGCGGCGATGTCTGGCGGAGGATGATCATCGGCGAGAGCGTGGTGCCGACTAAGGAAAGGCCGTTTGCGAGCAGGAGGAAACCGCCGGTCCACCATGGATTTTGTGCAGTCCAGTTCAACATCGCGCTCACCCGCGAATCGGGGCGAGCGACCGCGAGCAGCGTCCAGATGAAGAGCCCGAGCGAGAGCAGTTTCGTGGCGCTGACTATCGCTGCAAAGGCCGCCGGACTGGTGGTGAGGGAAGCGCCTGCCAGCGCGAGGAGGGAATCCAAAACACCGAGTGCGCTTCGCAATGTGGTCCATCCCGCAACGCCTAAAATGAGCCACCAAAGCGCGCGACGTGGCAGCAGCGTGGACTCCGCTTTTTCAAACTCAGCCTCGATCTCTGCCGGGCTGCCGAGACGCCGGGTGGCGATGAGGAACGCTTCCGCGTCATTGAGGCCACGCTGATGGAGATCGGCGATGCTGTCGCTCAGATGGCTTTCGAGTTCGGCGATTTTGCCGGGTTCGAGATTGCCGCGCGCGGCGAGGTGAGTGGTCCAGTGGGCGCGGGCGGATGTCAGATCGAAGCGGGAGTGGGATTCCATAGGGTGTTGAGGGTTTGATGCACGGAGAGCCATTGCTGTTGCTCGGTCCTGAGCGCAGCGCCGCCAGGTTTGGTGAGGCGGTAGTATTTTCGCTTTCGACCCGTGTCAGAGTCCTTCCACTGCGCTTCGATGAGACCCTCGTCTTCGAGACGGTGGAGCACCGGGTAAAGCATTCCTTCGGTCCAATTCAGCTCACCGCCGGAGAGTTCCTTCACACGCTGGATGAGCGCGTAGCCGTAGCTTTCGCCATCGGATAGGAGCGAAAGCAGGAGCGGTCGCGTGGAGGCGGCGACGAGTTCTCGATTGAGCATGGGGATAGAGATACATAGCTCAACGAGGTATGTCAACTCGTTGTGCGGAAGACATGGCCTGAGCACGGGAAACTGAAACCAGTTCGATGTCCTGATTTCCTCCCGAACCGCTGTGATGGTATGAAACCAAAAAACGAAATCCTCAAACTTCACATGAACATCACATCCCGCCTCCTCATCACTGCCCTCTGCACGTCCGCCTTGCTCCTTCCAACGCCACTTCTCGCCGCGAAAGGCGGGAAGAAGGGGAAGAAAGCCGACCAGACCCAGAATGCCGGCAAGGCTGCGCGTCCCGGTATGTTGTTGAAAAAATATGACGCCGACTCGAACGGATCGATCGACGGAACCGAAGTCGAAGCACTTCGCAAGGCATTCGACGCGGACAAGACGGGACCTTTGAAAAAGCTCGATGCGAATAGCAACGGCACGCTCGATGACACGGAAATCAGCGCCATCAAAAAGGGCAAAGGCAAACAGAAGAAAGCCGGGGCGGGCGGGAAAAAGAAGGCGCGGAAAAACAAGTGACGTTTTCAGGAGACGGCACTGGAAATCGTGCCGGGCCCTGCCATCTTTCAGGCACTTCCATGTTGCTCCCTCGATCCTTCGCAATCGCGATTTTTCTGGCGGCCTTCGCGCCATCGTTCGCCGCCGCGGCAAAGCCAAAGCCGGCCAAAAAGTTTCCGCCCGCGGTGACTGTGAAAGATCTCGCGTTACGAGAGGCGCGGACTTGCGATACCAATCGCAACGACAAAATAGACGCGCAGGAGATGACGCAACTGCGTCTCGCGCAATCGAAGAATCCGAAGAGCTACCTGTATCTTTTCGACAACAACGGAAACAACTACCTCGACGATTCGGAGATCGCGAAAATTTCGCTGAAGCCGGAGAAACCACGGCTGATCCACGCGGATCAGCCGAAGAAAAAGAAGAAGAAGTAGAAAGGCATCGGCATGGAAAACACCGCCGAATCCCCGCTCGCTTCGCAGAAGCGCTTGATGCTGCTGATGACGCAGCACCAGCGGCGGATTTTTTCCTACATCTTCACGCTCGTGCCATCGCGCGCGGATGCGGAGGACATCCTCCAGGACACGAGCCTCGTGATTTGCGAAAAATTTGGCGACTTCACACCCGGCACCGATTTCGCGGCATGGGCGTGCCGGATCGCGTATTGGGAAGTGCGGCGGGCGCGGCAGAAATTTGCGCGGGCGAAAGTGGTGTTCGATCAGGACGTGGTGGATGCGCTGGCGCAGACGGCGTCCGCGATGATCGCCGAGGTGAGCGAGCGGCATGAGGCGCTGGCGGGATGTTTGAAAAAGCTGCATCCGCGCGACCGCGAATTGGTGCTGATGCGGTATGAGCCGGGCTGCGGTGTCGAGGAGGCGGCGCGCTGCTCGGGGCGCTCGCTCGATGCGGCCTACAAGGCGCTGGGGCGCATCCGCAAGACCTTGCTCGATTGCGTGAGCCACCGGCTCGCGACGGAGGGCGCGACATGAATTTCAGCGACGCCGACCGGCTCGAACTCAGCGAATTGTGCGGCGCGCTGGTGGACGGCACGCTCGACATGGAGCGGCGCAACCGGCTGGCCCAGATGCTCGCCACTTCGGAAGAAGCGCGCCGCTTCTACGTCCGCGCGATGTCGCTCTCGGCGAGCCTGCACGAGTACGCGAGCGATATGCCGATCGAGCGCCCGGTGCCCGCCGCCGAGCGACCGACCGCGTGGCGATGGGCGCTCGGCGCACTGGCGACTGCGGCGGTCGTCGTGTTTGCATTCTGGCTGGGTGCTTTGCGGAGTGGCGACCAATCGGTCGAGGCCGTGCTGGCGGACACCGGCGGCGAGGAATTCGTCGCGCAGATTTCAGGGGCGAAAAACTGCGCGTGGCGCGGTGCCGCGATGCAACCGGGCGAGGAGCTGCGGCGCGGGCAGCGGGTCGAGCTGATGAGTGGCTTCGCGGAGATCACGTTCGACTGTGGCGCGCAGGTGACGATCGAGGGGCCGGCGACGCTGACGGTGAATTCGGATTGGGAAGCCGGGCTGGAACGCGGGACGCTGAAGGCGCACGTGCCGGCAGAGGCCGTCGGCTTTCGCGTCGCGAATCCAGCGGTCTATGTCATCAATCCGGGCACGGAATTCAGCATCGTCGCCGATGCCGAAAACGTGCGGGAGGTTTTCGTCACGAAAGGCGCGATCGAGGTGCAATCGCGCGATGGCACCGAGGGCGGGCGGAACGGATTTGCGCTGCTCGAAAATCAGGCGCGACGCTTTGCGGCAAACGGGCCAACGGAAGTTCGCGATCGAGATCAAAAGCTCGCGCGCCTTTCCAGCAAGACACAGCTCGATCGGCTGATTCGGCCGGCAAACTACACGCACTGGTCCTTCGACGAACTCGACGGCGCGAACTTCCCCAATACGAGCATCGGTGCGAACGCAGCTTCCAGCCCGGCGCGCATTCACGCTCCGAAGGAATTCGATTTCGCGCGTCTCCGCTCGACCGGCCGATTCCTCGGCGCGGTTCGTTTCGACGGAACCGTCTCCGCGACGGCATTGGTTCCGGATCTCTCGAAGCGGACGGCGCGGACGGTCGCCTTCTGGGTGAAAATCCGCGAGAACGCGCCGCTGCCGGAAGTCGGCGCGATCCTCTCGTGGCCGGGCGTGCAGATCGGGTGGAACCGCAATCCCGAATCGGGAACGCTCGGCGGGCTCTCGACCCGGGCCGGACGCATGATCACGGCCGGGGCCACGCCGCTGCGGGATGGCCACTGGCATCACATCGCCGTGGTGCTGAATCCCGGGCGAAAGCCAGACGCGATGCAGATTCGCCAGTACGTCGATGGCCGGCTCGAGAGTGCGCAATCGAAGCGCGCTGGAAAACGGACGCTCGCACGCGGGACGTCGCAGCAGGCGGATTTGCTAACGATCGGAGCTGGCGCGGATGGGACGATTTTCCGCGGGGAAATGGACGAGCTTTTCATCGCGGACCGGGCGCTGGTGCCGCAGGAAATCCGGGGTTTGATGAACCGCAATCAGCCGCTGCGGGCGGAGCCGCTGGCGGCAAATTGATCGCGGCTCAAAACGCGCCGTCGCGCAGATCGCGGAATGCCGCGCCCAGATTTGCGATGACGTGTGTCGCGGACAGCGACTCTTCGGATTCGCCCCCGCGCGTGATCGCGCACTCCGCGGCGCGCCCGCAAAGCCATGCGCCAACACGCGCGGAATCGTAGAGCGCGAGACCTTGCGCGGCGAGCGCGGCGAGGACGCCGGTGAGGACATCGCCCATTCCGCCGCTGGCCATTCCGGGAGTGCCGGTGGGATTGTAGCTGAGCGGGAGCGCGCGCTGGCCGATCAGCGTGCGCGCGCCTTTCAGCAGGAGCGTGGCGGGAAAACGCGCGTTGAATTGCGCGACAGTTGCGGGTCGCGAAAGCGTTTTCGATTCCGGGAAAAGTCGCGCCATTTCGCCGGGATGCGGCGTGAGCAATCGCGGACCGGCGCACACTTCCAGCGATTGGAGGTGCGTGGCCAGGACGGTGAGCGCGTCGGCATCGACGATGAGCGGTTGTGGCGCGCTTGCGATGAGTTCGAGAATCTCCGCGCGCTGCTCTGTGCCGAGGCCGGGACCGATGGCGAGGACGTGGTGGTTCGCGTCGAGGATTTCGAGATGCGAGTCGATGGCTTTTACCATGATCTCCGGCGCGGTGCGTGCAGCGACGAGTGGCTGCGCCTCCCGCGAAACGTAAAGCGTCACGAGCCCCGCGCCCGCATGAACACAGGCTTCCGCGGCCATGATCGCCGCGCCGGTGAAGCCGGGCGAACCGGCAAGAATGCCGACGCGCCCGCAATCGCCCTTGTGCAAATCGAAGCGGCGGCGCGGGAGCAGCGCGGCGAGATTTGCGGATGTGGCGACTTCCGCGCCGCTATTGGGAGTGAAACGTTTTGTGAGTTCGTCGAGCGGCAGCACGGCAAGTCGTCCGACAAAATTTGTCGCGCCATCCGCAAGCAGTCCCGCTTTCGCGCAGCCGATCGTGAGCGTGAAATCGGCGATGACGGTGTCGGGACCGGGTGCGCCCGAGTCGCCATCGAGGCCAGTGGGCAGGTCGATGGCAAAAATGTGCGCGCTGTTTTCTCGGCGGAGACGATTGATTTCGCGCACGGCTCCGAGGATCGGTTCGCGCAAAGGACCGCCCGCGCCGATGCCGAGCAGGCCATCGAGAACGATGAGTGGGCGGGCGTGGTTTTGCGCGTTGGGCGCGGCGGCAAGCCGTTCGTGGTTTCGCGCCGTCAGCTCGGCCCACTCGCTGGCCGCGAAGGCGGGCCGCAACTCGATTTTCCATCCCGCCAGCGCGAGATGCCGCGACGCGACGAGCGCGTCACCACCATTGTGACCTTTCCCAAACACCGCGATGCAGCGCCCGGGATCGGGAAAAAATTGCCGGACGGCGCGGGCAATTTTTTCCCCGGCTTCCTCCATCAAATCATGCGCGTCCACGCCATCCGCGAATGCCCGCGCCTCGATCGCCTTCATTTCCGCGCAGGTGGCGATCATCGCAGGCGCGAAGCGTTAATACTTCCTATCGATCGCCGCCGCGATGGCGCTGGCGATGCGCTGCCGATGACTCGCGCTGAGGAGTCGCCTGGCTTCGGCGCGATTCGTGAGAAAACCGCATTCGCACAGGACCGCCGGGTTGGAATTGCGGCGCAACACGTAAAAGCCGCGACGCCGGACGCCGCGATTTTCCGTGCCCGCCGCGCCCAGGATCGCGGAGTGGAGCGCCGCCGCGAGCGACGCGCTTTTTCGGCTGTAGTAGTAAGTCTCGATTCCGTTCGCGCCTTCACGGGCGCCGGAGTTGAGGTGAATGCTGACGAAGGCCGCGCCCCGGTGCGAATTCGAGATCGCGCAGCGTCGATCCAGCCCGACGAAATAGTCGCCGGAGCGCGTCATCACTGTGCGAAATCCGCGCGCGCGGAGTTCGGCGGAAAGCCGCCGCGCGATGTCGAGCGCGTAGGGTTTTTCGGCGATGCGCTGGCCGGGCGAGCCGCCGCGGTCGTGCCCGCCGTGGCCGGCGTCGATCACGATCGTCTTTGCCGCAAAAGCCGGCGAAACCCCGAGGATCAGGGCGAACAGGAAGAGGAGGAAGCCGACTCGTTTCATGCAGGAGAGGGCGGGAAGGTTTCAAAACATGCCGCGATTGCCAGTGGTATTTCGCGGCGTGGATATTTCACGAGTGATCGGAGCGCGCAGGCAGGATGATTTGGAAAACGGTTTTCTTCGGCTTGCTCGTCACGCGGATCACGCCGCCATGCTGCTGGATGAAACCGAGCGCGACGGTAAGGCCGAGGCCAGTGGAGTTGCCGCTCTTTTTTACCGAATAAAACGGCGTGAAAATCTTCTCGAATGCGTCCTTTGGAATGCCGGGGCCGTCGTCGGTGACGGTGAGTGAAAGCCAGTGGATCGGCTGGCGGCCCGCGGTGGTCGGCGTCGGCGCGTGCGCTTCTTTCTTCAATTCGATCGACACATTTCCACTCGACCCGACGGCATCGAACGCGTTGCGGATGACTTCGATGACGGCGGTTTTGACGCGCCCGACATCGGCCCAGACTTTCGGGGTTTCATCGAGACAACACAGCTGCAGCTTCACTTTTGGCCCGGCCATTTCCTGTAAAGTCGGGCGCAGACGATGGAGCATTTCGGAGAGATCGAGTTCGCGCCAGACCGCGCTCGACGGGCGCACGAGGGAATGCGTGCGATCCATCAAATCGCTGGCGGCACGCGCACCGTCCTGGATTTTCGCGAGCCCCTCCATCGTTGGCTTATCGAGTTTTTTGTTGTCGAGCAGCAATCCCAGATAGCCGTGGAAAAGCGTGAGAATGTTATTCATCCGGTGCGCGAGGCCGCGCACCAATTGATCCTGAAATTCCGAATGTTCGATCTGCATTTGAAGCAGAACTGACTTAGCAGGATGGATACCCGCGCGAATTGGGATTCCGAATTCCTGTTTGGAGCGCGACGCGGGCGGCTAAACCAGCAGCCCGGCCTGTTGCAGCGCGGCTTCGCTGGGCATTTGCGTGGGATCGGCGAGGACGGCGCGGCCTTCGGGAGTGAGATCGACCATTTCGTGCCAGCGATTCGCGAGGGCGAAGTTTTCGCGCGCCTGGTAGCGCATCAGCGGGCTGGGGGACGCGGGCTCACCGGTGCGCAGCCACGCGCCGTCGCCGGTGAGCACGAGATCGACGGCATCGACTGAAAACAACCGGCAGACTTCCGCGAGCAGGGCGGAGTCGTCCACGATTTCGGGGAGGCCGACTTGCCGGAGAAACCGGTTCGCGTTTTCCACAGCGACGGGAAATGGAACGCGCATCGCGCTGGTCTGGGCGAGCGCGGCGAGGAAGGCTTTCGTCGCCGGTGCGTCGAAATCGAGCGTGAGATCGTTGGGCCCGAGCATGCGCATGGGGACGCCGGGCTGGAGATTTGCCCTGCCGCCTGCGGGCCGGAGTCGGAGGCCGATGGCGCATTCGCGAATCGTCTCGGTCTCCGGAGTGCGCGCGGGTGCGGTGCGGCAGAGGAGGGTGCTGCGGAGCCAGCGCTGGTAGAGCACGTCCATGAATTGCTGCGCGCGGAGGAAGTCGGGAGCGAGCTCCGCGAGGGTGTCGCGAATCGGCGTGGGGACGTGCTCGAAGGGCATCGAGGCGTAGTGCGCTTCGGAGAGAAAGTGCAGACCGTGGCGCGTGGCGTGCGCGGTGAAATCGAGGAACGTACAGGGGTCGTTCACGAGGCTGAGTTCATCGTGGAAAAGGAGCGCGGGCGATTTGCGCAGCATGTCGGCGACGGCTTCGCGGAGGAGCGCGGCGTAGGCTCCGGGCTGATTCGCGGTGCATTTGGCCAGCACGCCGAGGATGTGGCGCGCGTGATTGAGCTGGGATTGCGGCGCGGTTTCGCGGGCGGATTCCGCGAGGAGAAATTTCCGCATCCCATCCAGCAGTCCGCAACCCGGCAGCACATTGTAACTCACATAAGCGACGCCCGCCGGCGCGAGCGCGGTGGCGCAGACCGCGAGCAGCCGCTCCTTCACATCGTCCGGCACCCACGAATAAACGCCGTGCGCGATGACGTAGTCGAACGCGCCCGGCTCCGGCGCGAACTCACGCAAGTCGGCGTGGAGGAAGCGCGCATTCCCGATGCCGCAGGCGACGCGCGCCGCTTCGGCGGTGGCGATTTGTTTTGCGGAAAAATCGACGCCGGTGAACTGCGCGTTTGGTAGCCGTTCGGCAAGCGGGAGCAGATTCATCCCCTCGGCGCACCCCAACTCGAGAACGCGGCAACGATCCGGCGGGGTCGCCGACATTCCAAACAGCCGCGCGATCGCGCCAACGCGCGCGGGATGCGAATGCGGAATCGCGCCGTGGCGGTAGGGAATGTCGTCGTAACGCGCGCTGAGCGGATCGGTCATGCAGCGAGGAGAGCAGAAGTGCGAAGTTTCGACGACATCGGTGGTGAGCCGCCAAACTACCGCTGATGAAAGCGGGTGAAGCCTCCCGCGGTCAGGCCAGTCTTCAGCGCAGCATCTTCAGTCCAAAGTTCGGCGTCTAGGTGCAGAGCGAGAGCGACGTAGGGCGTGTCTTTCGGGTCGGTTGGGGCGCAAAGCCGGTGGGCCTCCAGCCAAGTGCCAATCGGGATTGCGGCTTCGTCGGTGAAGTCCAGCGAAGAGACGAGGGCGTGGAGAGCTTCGAGGAGTTCGGCCTCGGATTTACGCATGGCGCGGAGGAGGCGGTCCTTGTGTTTGAATAGCTCGACGAATAGAAAGCGCGGAGCGATGAAACGAATGTCGTCGCTGGAGTCGAGCCGACCCCGCAAGTCTCCGCGTCCGCTGGCGAGCGCACGAAAAGCGATGTTCGCGTCCACGATGACGCGGCGCTCGCTCATGCCTCCGCTGCGCCGACAGGCGGGATGAAGCGATGCCGATTGCGCGCCCACCAATCGGCTTTCATCTCCTCGGCCATGGCATCGGCCATGGCATCGGTCATGTCGCTGCCAGCGACAGCCGCTTCAAGCCGCAGGCCGCGCAAAAGTTGCGCAAGGCGCTCGTCGGTGACATCCCCACGCGGGATATGGAGGTGGATGGTGTCGGCAGTGGCCTCGACGGAAATCATGATCCCGAGGCTATCGCGACTGCGGGCTCATGTCCAATTTGCGAGTTTGCCATCAAAACGCGGGCGGAAAAAATTTGAGCAGACCGGTCGTTTGCATGTCAGATGGCCTCCCGCAACTTGATGACTGTGATGCCTCTAAAATCGCGCCTGCTTTTACTCCTGACTGCCGCCACGCTCACCGTTCCGGTTTCCGCCCAGACGGAGCCCGCGCTGGAGCCATCCGTCGTCGCCGTGGCAAAGGCGATGCCTGCCGTGGTCAACATCAATACCGAACGGGTGGTGCAGCATACGGTGCGCGATCCGCGGGATGAGTTTTTTAACAATTTTTTCGGCGGGCCGATGCGTCCGCCGCGGCTGGTGAAGCAGACGGTGCAGAGCCTCGGCTCGGGGTTCATCGTGGATGCGTCAGGCTTCATCGTGACGAATGAACATGTGGTGCAGCGGGCGGCGGATTTGAAGATTTCGGTGACGACGAATGATGGGAAGACTTACATCGCCAAGTATATCGCGGGGTCGCCGGAGACGGACCTCGCTTTTCTAAAGATCGAGTCGAAGGAGAAACTGCCATTCATTGAACTCGCGGAACTTTCGCCAAATCTGCTCGGGCAGACGGTGCTGGTGCTGGGAAATCCGCTGGGCTACGGGAGTTCGGTGGCGCGGGGGATTTTGTCGGCGAAGGCACGGTCGGTGTCGGTGGATAACAAGGATTACAAAGACCTGGTGCAGACGGATGCGGCGATCAATCCGGGGAATTCGGGTGGGCCGGTGGTGGACTTGAGCGGGAAGCTGGTGGGGGTGAGTTCGGTGAAGATGGCGTTCACGCCGCAGGGAGTGCCGACGCAGGGGCTGGGATTTGCGATTCCGGGAATTGCGGTGCGCGATCATGTGGCGGAATTTCGCAAGGTGGCCGCGGGGCAGAAGAGCTCGAAGGCGCGGGCGACGCAGAGCCGCGTGCGGCAGTATTTCGGGCTGCAACTCCAGGATATGACGCCAGAGCTGGCGGAGACGATGGGCTACGAGGCGGATGCGGGTGTGGTGATCGCCGATGTGGAAGCGGGATCGCCGGCGGATCGGGCGGGGTTTAAGCGCGGGCTTGTCATCAGCCAATTGGGGCGCTATCGCGTCACCTCCTCCAAACAGGTCGAGGACCTTTTGGAGCCGGTCAGCACGGGTTCTGTCGTGGATTTCACGGTCGGACTCGTGCGGACGGCCGGTCGGCGTGAGTTCGTGTCATGGACCCCCGTGACGATGAATGCGCGCTGAGTTTTCCTCCACCACCGAACCGCATGATTAAAGTCGAAAACCTCACGAAACGTTATTCCGGCTTTACCGCGATCAAGGACCTCAGTTTCGAGGTGGCGAAGGGCGAAATCGTTGGCTTTCTCGGGCCAAATGGCGCGGGCAAAACGACGACGATGCGCATTTTGGCTGGGTTTCTGCCGGCGACGAGCGGGCGGGCCTCGATAGCGGGGTTCGATGTGTTTGAGCAAAGTCTGGAGGCGCGGAAACGGATCGGGTATTTGCCGGAAAATACGCCGCTGTATCCCGAGATGCGGGTGAATGAATATCTGCGCTACCGGGCGGATTTGAAGGGCGTCGAGGGTCGGAAGGTGAAGGAGCGCGTGGGCGATGTGATCGACCAGTGCAGCTTGAAGGAAAAGGAGCGGGCGATCATCGGAACGCTCTCGAAAGGGCAGCGGCAGCGGGTCGGGCTGGCGGATGCGCTGGTGCATGATCCCGAGTTGCTGATCCTCGACGAACCGACGATCGGGCTCGATCCGAATCAAATCCGGCAGGTGCGCGAGCTGATCAAGAATCTCGCGAACAAACGCACGGTACTGATCTCGACGCACATCCTGCCCGAGGTGGAAATCATGTGCTCGCGCGTGATCGTGATCCATCAGGGGCAAATCCGCGCGAGCGATACGGCGGAGAATTTGTTGAAAAATCACCGCGCCGCCGGCAACATGCGGGTGGAGGCGAAGACGGGTGGGACGAATGGGCGCGAGGCGTTGCTCGGGCTGCCAGGGGTGAAGGATGTGACCGAAGAGCAGGACGGGGAATTCAGCATTTTCAATCTCCGACTCGAAGCAAACGCCGATCCGGCGGAAGCGGTGATGAATCTGGCGATTTTCCGCCGCTGGAATGTGCGCGAACTCGCCCGGCGTCGCGCGACGCTGGAAGATGTCTTCGTCGAACTAACCCATTCGGATAGCTAAAAACTCTTCCTCTTAATCTTAATCTTCCTCCAAATTCCGATAGTCGGCGGAGGAAGATTAAGAGGAAGCGGAAGAACCCACTGACCCACCTTCCATGAAAACCTTCTTCACCCTGCTCGACCGCGAAATGAAGAGCTTCTTCCACTCGCCGATCGCTTACGTCGTCCTGTTTTATTTCCTGGTGCTAACCGGCTTCAATTTTTTCTTCCAAGTTAGTTTCCTGAATCGCGGCCCGACGGAGATCACCGTCGTGGAAGCCGTCTTCAACACGGTCATTTTCTGGTTCCCGTTCGTGCTGATCTTTCCATTGATTACCATGCGGACTTACTCTGAGGAATTCCGCATGGGGACGTTTGAAACACTGACGACCGCTCCCGTGAGCGACTGGCAGGTGGTCCTCGCGAAGTTCTTTGGCGTGCTGTTCTTCTACATCGTCCTGTGGGCTCCCAGCTTTAGTTACTTCGCCATCTTCCAACTCATCACCCAGCAGCAGGCAGCGAATGCCGCGGGCGCCTACTATGGCAGCTATCTGCTGATCCTATTGATCGGTATGTTTTATATCTCGATCGGCTGCGTGGCTTCGGCGCTCACGAGGGATCAGGTGAACGCCGCGATGATTAGTTTTTCGGTGATCACACTCTGCTTCTTCGCCGGGCTGCTCACCTTCGTGATGAACGTCACCGATCCCGCGCTGAAGGACATCAACACTTATATCTCCGCCGTGGAGCATATGGGTGACTTTTCCAAAGGCATGATCGATACGCGGCCGATCGTCTGGTATCTGTCACTGACGGTCCTGATGCTTGTCATTAACTTCCAAGTCTTCCAATACCGGAAGTGGAAGTCCTAGCACCCATTCTCATTTCACATGGCTGAAGAATCCCAGGAACCAAAAACGGAAAATGCGCCGGCGAAGAAATCGGTGACGATCAAGCGCGTGCAGATCGGGCTAAACGTGATCATCCAGATCGCGGTGATGATCGTGATCGTCGGGATGGTGAACTATTTCTCGTTCCACCACTTCAAGCGGTTCGACCGCACGCGCGATCAGAAGTATGTCTTGAGCGAGCAGACGAAGCAGGTGCTTGCGGGTTTGCAGAAACCAGTCACGGCGATTGTATTTTTCTCCAGCGGATCAGAGGTGTATGCGGACGTGGTCGCGCTTCTCCGCGAGTATGAATATGCGTCGAAGACCAAGTTTAAGACGGAGGTCGTGGACCCATACCGGAATTTCACCCGCGCGCGCGCGCTTCAGGATAGATACAAGTTTGGTCAGAACGACAATGTCGTGATCCTGGACTACGAGGGGAAGAGCAAGTTCGTGGAGGCCGCGGATATGGCGGAGGTGGATAACAGCGGGATCATGATGGGGCAGCCGCCAGTGGTGAAGGCGTTCAAGGGTGAGCAGTCGATGACGAGTGCGCTGCTCGAGCTGACCGAGGAAAAGCAGAGTAAAATTTACATAACCGCCGGGCACGGCGAGCTGGAACTCAATGCAGCGTCGCTGACCGTGGCGGCGACTGGTCCGGAAACGATGAAAGGGCTGGCGACCTACGTCGCGCGGCAGAACATCAAGACCGGGACGCTCAAACTCGCGGATGTGGAAAAGGTACCAGACGATGCCCGCGCGCTTTTGATTCTCGCGCCAAAGTTCGATTTCACGGAACGCGAGATGACGCTGCTGCGGGAATATTGGGAGCGGAAGGGCCGGGTGTTCGTGTCGCTGGAGACGGGTCCCGCGATGGAACGACTTGCCGATTTTTTCGTCGATAACGGCATTCGTCCGCAGGACGACCGGATCGTGCGGCTCGTCACGCTGCCGGGGAATGTGACGGGGATTCTCCGGGAAGTTTCCGCGGCGATCCAGCCAGGGCATCCCATCACCAAGCGGCTCGGGAATGTGAACTTGCAGTTCATGGGCAAGACGCAATCCATCTATCTCGATCAACAGCGGGCGAAGCCGCTGGGGATCAGCCTGACTCCGCTGATCGAGGTGGTGGAGAAGAGCTATCACGGCGAAACCGAGAACGCGGGTGGTGACGGAGCACCGATCTTTTTCGATGCGAAGAAGGACCATACCGTGCCGCTGGCGGTGGCGGTGGCTGTGGAAAAAGGGGCGCTGGCTGACAAGCGCGTGAGCGTGGACACGTCGCGGATGGTCGTGGTCGGGAACGGTGATTTTTTGCGCGACAGCGCGCTGACGGAAGCGGGATTGGATTTCACGCTGGCGGGCGTCAACTGGCTGCTCAACCGCGAGGAATTGATCGCGATCGCGCCAAAAGAGCGGAAAACTTTCGCGCTGAATCTGACCGATGAGCAGATGGCGCAAATCCTCCTTTCGGTGGTTTTTGGAGTTCCCGGACTCGTCGCGCTGTGCGGCCTGCTGGCGTGGTGGCAGCGGCGGAACTAGCTTTTCACCGGACGTTTTCGACCATGAAATCTCGCAGCACACTCCTCCTCCTGCTCGCCGCCGGGCTCATTTTCGGGCTCATCAAATTCTACGATTCCAGATACGCGCCGACGCGGGATGCGGCGCGGGATTCAAAGAAACTGATCACGCTCGACCGCGACACGATCAATACGATCGCGATCAAAAACGCGGAGGGCGCGATCGAGATGCGGAAGCAGGACAACGATGTCTGGATTCTCGAAAAGCCGGTGAAAGACCGCGCCAGTTCGCTCGCGATCAGCGGGCTTTTCACCGCGGCGGAGAATTTGAATTTCGACGCGGTGATCGGTGACGACAAGCCGGTGGAGAAAGAGCAGCTCAAGGAATACGGGCTCGCGAACTCGGAGACGAAGGTGACGTTTGGCGGCGGCGGGAAGGACGTGGAATTGCTCTTCGGCAGGGACGCGGCGGTGGACGGGAAGATTTACGCGAAGCTCGCCGACGGGGGGAAAGTGTTCGTCATTTCCACGGAACTGAAGATGCAGATCACGAAAAAGGCGGATGAATATCGGGAACGAAAACTGACCGATCTGACGAGCAGCCAGGTGAACAAGATCGCGATCAAAAGCGCGGCGGGCGAAATCGAACTCGAAAAGGAGAACGACCATTGGAAGATGTCGAAGCCGCTGAAGGCGCGCTGCGACGATGGCAAGGTCGGCGATCTCATTTCCCAGGCGGCGACCGCGCACATTGATTCATTCGTGGCGGACGCGGCGAATCTCGCCGCGTACGGATTGCAGGAGCCGCGCGGCACCGTGTCGCTCTTTTCCGAAGGCGGCGACACCCCGACGGTCCTGCACATCGGCGGGGACGCGAAGGATGTGAAGGACAAGATTTACGCCAAACTTTCGACGCGGGATTCCGTGGTCGTTTTACCTAAAAAAGTGGAGGCGCTGCTGGCGACGAAGCCGAACGATCTGCGCGACCGGAGCCTGCTGCGCGTGGAGGCCGACATCGTGGACCGGATCACGATCGAAGGCGCGGGCCGGGAAAAAATCGTGCTCGCGCGGAAGGGGGAGACGTGGGTGCGGGACAAGGATTTGCCGGTCAATGCGATGGAAGCGGCGCGGCTGCTGAAGGATTTGCAGAATCAACAGGTCGTGAATTTCGAGGCGGATGTGGCGACGGACTTGCCAGCATACGGGCTCGATCAACCGGCGGTGAAGGTGACGCTGAGTTCCTACGCGTCGGAAAATACGCCGGAGACGAAGGCGGGCGAGCGCCCAATCGTGACGGTGCTTTTTGGCAGAGTCGATGGCGACAAGGTTTACGCGAAGCTGGATGAGGAACCATTCGTCGTGGCGCTCCCGGTGGATGCGCTGGAGGCGATCCGCACCGATCCGATCGAGTGGCAGGAACTCGCGATCTACAAACTGAAGCCGGAGGAAATCACCGCGATCGAAGTCGTGAAGGACGGTCAGGCACCCATGTCGCTGGAGCGCGACAAGGACAAATGGAAGCTCGCGAAGGGCGATGGGAATCTGAACCAGGTGAACGTGCAATCGCTCGTGAACACACTCGCGACCTTGCGGGCGGTGCGGTGGAACGGTGTCGCGACGGCGGCGGACGGCCTTGAGAAACCGGCGGTGGTCGTGACACTCAGGACGGGCGGAAATGTCGCGGGAAAAGTCACGATCGGCGCGCTCGGTGAAGACGGAATGTGGAGCGCCGCCGCGGACGGATTTGCAGGTGTCTTTGCCATGAACAAGCCGGATCAGCAGGCGTTTGTCCTCCCGCTGATCGACAAGCCCGCCGCACCCACACCGGCAGCGCAACCGGCACCCGCCGCCGCGCCACCCATGCCCGCGCCCAACGTGCCCGAAGCCTTGCCCACACCGCCGCCTCCGAATCCGTAGCCAGCGCCGGTCGGCAGCGTTGACGATTTCACCAGTAACCGCCTACCTTCCTCCAAATGCCTCGAACCCCATGGCTCCTCGTTTTCGGAACGGCGATTGGCGCTGTCGTAGTCGGTTTCTTTTTGGGGCAGAGTCTCAGTGAAAAGCCGTTCGGTCCGACTCAAGCCGTGCAGTTGAGGGAAAGCAGCCCGTCACTTTCCGGAAACGTGCCGGTCGAGCGTGGCAGCGCGGAAGCGGGTCGGGAAGCAGTGGTGACTTCCGCTCAACCGCTCGGCGGGTCGATCGACGACGCGATTGTTCGGATGATGAAAGCGCCGAACAATCCAAGGAGCTATCGCGATCTCCTGCTGGCCACCGCGCGGTTGGAATTGGCGGATATTCCCGCTGCTTTGGCGCGCGCGAGGAGCCAGGGAAATGCGGGCCGCAATTCCTCGGTGCTCTCCGCGATCATCTCGCGCTGGGCGGAACTCGATCCAGGGGCCGCGACGCAGTATGCGCTCACCATGCCTGAGCGGAATATGGGCAGCTACCTGATCGCCTCCGCGGCCAGCGAATGGGCAAGGGCGCAACCGCAAGCTGCCATGACGTGGGCGCTCGGCCAGCCGGTCAGTTCGCAAAAGCGCACCTTGATCGAAGGCATCGCCAGCGGACTCGCGGAGACCGATCCCGAGGGAGCGCTCCGTTTCCTGGGCAACAACCCAGGCGAATGGCAGGGAAGCGGTGCCATCTCCCGGATTTTTTCCACATGGGCGGAGCGGGATGGAGCCGCGGCGGCGCAACGCGCGCTGGCGCTACCGGTAAATCCAAATCGCACGAGCGCGCTGAACGCGGCCATCGCCGCGTGGGCGGAGCGCGAGCCCGGCAATGCCTTCGCTTTCGCGAACCAATTGCCCGAGTCCGCGAGCAAGGCGAACGCTGTCATGTCTGCCCTGCAAACGTGGGTGGGCGTCGATCCCGATGGCGCGGGCGCGCAGGCGCTCGCGATGCCGGAGGGTGAGATGCGGGAACGTGTCTTGAGCCAGGTCGTGGGGCAGTTGGCGCAGCGCGAACCGGCAAGCGCGCTGCGTTTCATCGAGCGGATGCCGGCCGGGGAAAGCCGCGATGAGATGCTTGGCACGATCGTGCAGCAAATCGCGGCGACGGATCCGAGGAATGCCGCCGGCCACCTGAACAGCTTCCCGCAAGGCGCCGCCCGGGCACAGGCCACGACCGGGATCGCCCACGTCTGGGCTCGGCTGGACGGCCCCGCCGCGCTGGCCTGGGCGCAGAGCCTGCCGGAGAGCGAGGAAAAGGGCGTGGCGCTCAGCGAAGTCTTCGGTGAAATGAGTCGCATGAATCCACAGCAGGCGGCGACGCTTGCGCTCGGGAAACTGACGGGCGCGGCGCAACTCATGGCGACTGGGACGATCGCGCGCCGCTGGGTGCGCACGGATTCCGCGTCCGCCACCGCCTGGGCAGCCAGCCTGCCTGCGGGTGAAGTGCGGGATGGCGCTTACAAGAATCTGCTGACCAGTTGGGCTGAGCAGGATCTGATCAAGGCTGGCACTTTCCTAAACAATCTGGCACCCGGCTCCACGCGCGACGCGGCCATCATCGGCTATACCTCGAAGGCTGTCGTCGCCGACCCGGAAGGCGCCGCGGTCTGGGCGGCGAGCATCGCGGAACCGGCCATGCGCGAGACCGCGCTCGGACAGGTGGTCCAGCGCTGGCGGGCGCAGAGCCCGGTGGATGCGAACGCATGGCTCACCCAGACGCAGGTGCTCAGCGCGGATGCGAAGGCGAAGATATTGGAGCGCGGCAATAATGTTTCCAACCGGGTGTACTTCCAGACCCTCTCCGAGTGATGATGAATACCCATCGCAACAAAGCACCGGGCTGCGCTGCATGGGTATGCATTACCGCCTTTGCCTTAATGATCTCCCCAGCGGGCAATGCGGTGGAAGCTGGCACAAAGGCGAAAAAGAAAGCCGATATCGGCGCGGAATTTTTCCATGAACCGACGGTGCGCATCTTCGATTTCAAAGTGCCCGAGGCTGCCTTGCTGGAGCTAAACCAGTCCTCCCGCACCTACGTTTCCGGACAAATCACCGAAGGCGAACTGGTGCTGGCCAATGTGGGAATTCGATTGAAAGGCATGGGTAGCTTCCGCGGCCTCGATGAAAAGCCGAGTTTCGCGGTAAAGTTCGACGAGTTCGATGATAAGCAGACTTATCGCGGGCTGAAGAAGCTCATGTTCAACAACTCCTCGCAGGATTCCACCTACCTGGCTGAGTTGCTGGCCACGCAGTTGTTTGATGACGCGGGGGTGCCCGCCGCGCGCGTCACCCATGCCCGCGTGCGCCTGAATGACCGCGACCTCGGGCTTTACGTCGTCATCGAGGCAATGAACAAAGACTTTCTCAAACGCCACTTTGGGAGCGGGAAAGGCAATCTCTACGAAGGTTATCTTCAAGACGTGAATGGCCGCCTGGAGCAGGACAATGGCGAGGATCTCACCCGCGCTGATTTGCGCGCGCTTTATGAAGCCTGCACGCTTCCAGACCCATCGGAGCGCTGGGAACAGTTGAATAACGTCGTCGATGTGGATCGTTTCCTCTCGTTCATCGCGATGGAGCTGCTGACGACCCATTGGGATGGTTACGCCATTCACTTCAACAACTACCGGCTCTATCACGATCCGAAAACGGACAAGCTGGTCTTCATTACCCATGGCCTCGACTGGGCCTTCCGCCGCCCAAACGTTTCGATCGAACCGCCGTTGAAGAGTGTGATGACGCGCGCGGTTCTGACGACTCCTCAAGGTCAGAAACTTTACCAGGAGCGAATCCGAACTTTGTTCGCAAAGGTGTTTAAGCCACCGGTCATTGTCGAGCGGATGGAACAGGCGCTCGGAAAGATTCGCAGCGCGGGGTTGAAGCCTGCCGTTCTTGCGCAATTGGAGCGGCGCGCGGATGTGATGCGCGAGCGCATCCTCCTGCGCGAGACGCGCGTCGATGAGCAACTGCGGGGAATCCCACCGACGCCACTGCCATTCGACGCAAAGGGTTTTGCGCATCCGGTGTCCTGGCGGGAAGAGCCCGATCGGGGCGACGCGATCGTCGATCGCGTGAAGCTCCAGGGAAAGGACACGCTGCACATTCAGGCTCGTGAAGAACGAACGCGCGCATCCTGGCGCTCACAGCTTTGCATGCTGCCAGGCTGGTATCGCTTTGAAGGAATGGCCCGCACGAATGTAACGAGTGGCTATGCTAGGCTGCGCATCTCGGGTGATACGCGCGCCGTCGGCGTCTCCGGCGGCACAGGCTGGCAATCCATCGCGCATGATTTTCAAGTGCCGCAAGGTAGCCTCGACGTGGAACTCGTGTGCGAGTTGAACGCGGTGCAGGGCGGCGACGTCTGGTTTGATCTCGCCTCGTTGCGCGTGAAGCGAATCACTGCGCAGGAAGTGCGAGTGCTCAATCGACAACCCGTGGTGCGGGAGTAAGAAAGCGTCCCGACACCCGACTAACATCCCACCATTCCACCATGCAAAAATCCTCCGCTGCCATCCTGCTCTTTCTCGTCTCGCTGTCTGCGAGCGCCCTTTCCGCGCCAAAGCCCAATGGCACCGCCGAGCACATCGTCGTCGTCGTGTGGGATGGCATGAGGCCGGACTACGTCACGCCGCAGCATTGTCCGACGCTCTATTCACTGGCAACCAACGGCACGTTCTTTCGCCGGAATCATTCCGTGTTCATCAGTTCGACGGAAGTCAACGGCGCGGCGCTGGTGACCGGTGCCAATCCCGGCAAGAACGGAATCCAGGCGAATACGGATTTTCGCCCGGAGTTGAGCTTCCTGAGTAGCTATGCGACGGAAAGCCTGGAGGCCGTGCGGCGTGGCGATTTGCTGACGGGCGGTCGATACTTGCAGACTTTTACGATCGCGGAGACGCTTCAGCGAGCGGGCCTCCCCACAATCAGCGCTGGTGGCAAGCCGGTCGCATTGCTTCACGACCGATCGTCGCGCAAAGACTCGGAGGCGGCAAAGAAGTCGGTGACAGTTTTTGAAGGCAAGACCATCCCGCGCGACGTCAGTGAGGGATTGGCCAAAGTAAATGATGACAAGGCATTTCCCGGCGCGATCACGATTCCAAACACCGGGCAGGACAATTGGACCACCCGCTCGGTGGTGCGCGCTCTATGGAAAAACGGCGTGCCCAAGTACACCCTGCTGTGGCTGAGCGAACCGGACAAGAGCCAGCACGACAGCGGGGTGGGCTCTACCAATGCTTTGGCGGCAATCGAGTCCAGCGACAAGAACCTTGCGGAAGTCATCAAGACGCTCAAGGACAAGGGTGTGTATGAGAAGACGAACATCTTCGTGGTTTCCGACCATGGCTTCTCCACCATCAGCGCCGGTCCAGACCTAGCTTCGCTTCTCAGGAAGCAGAAGTTCAAAGCGGACAGCAAGCTGGAAGATCCCGAGCCTGGGGATGTCATCGTTATCGGTCTTGGCGGGGCCGCGCTGCTCTATGTGGTGGATCGCGACGAATCAGTCGTCCGCCGCCTCGTGGAGTTCCTGCAAACGACCGACTTTGCCGGGGTGATCTTCTCCCGTCAGAAGCTGGAAGGAACCCTGCCGCTCGAGTCAGTGGGCTACTCCAGCGCGAACAGCAACTCGCCAGACATCGTGCTCTCGTTTCGGTGGACGAGTGAGCGCAATGAATACGGCGCACCCGGCATGATGGCATCCACGGGTGGCACTCGTGGCAAGGGCGCGCACGGCTCCCTCAGCCGGCATGATATGAACAACACACTCGTGGCGGCTGGTCCCGACATTAAGAAAGGTCTCTTAAGCGATGTGCCAAGCGGCAACATCGACCTGGCTCCGACCGTGCTATGGCTTCTGGGTGTGGAACCGATCAATCCGATGGATGGTCGCGTCCTTCACGAGGCTCTCGTGCCCAGCAAGGAGCCGCCACCCAAGGTGAACGTGAAAAAACTCGAAGCGACGCGCGATCTGGGTCTCTTCCGCTGGAAGCAGTATCTCCAGTCCAGCGAAGTCAACGGCACTCTCTATTTCGATGAGGGCAACGGGGAAGTAGTGCCGAAGTAAGCGGGTATGTGAGGTTCCTCGCAACAGTTCACCCAATTCATGGAACCCAGCACCTTCTCCACAGGCAGACGGATGGGTAACGTCTTGTTGGTCGCGATCGTGCTTTTCTGCGCGTGCAACCGCCGCGGAAATGCCTTGGCTCAAAAAGTGGCGCAGCCGGACAGCCTGTTTGTGACCCGCGAGGTTCCCAAGCTGAGCATCGAGATCTCAGAGGAAGGGATGGAAGTCCTGCGCGGGTACCGCCAAGTCTGGCGCCAGCCCCGTCCCGAACGCATCGATGTCAAAGCCACGGTTCGGGAAGGGACGAAAGTCTATAAGGACGTCGCGGTTCACCTCAAAGGGTCATACACCTTTCAGCCAATTGACGCCCGCCCGTCGCTCACCCTCAATTTCGAGAAGTTTGTCAAAGGTCAGCAGTTTCATGGGCTCACCAAATTGCACCTTAACAATACGGTGCAGGATCCGAGTTACCTCAGCGAAGCTTTCGCCAGGGATTTGTTTAACGACATCGGCGTGCCCACCCCGCGCGCGGGTCATGCGCTGGTCACCCTCAATGGGCGGGCCATGGGTCTCTACGTGCTGGTGGAAGGTGCCAATAAACAGTTCCTCGCGCGGCACTTTCAATCGACCGAGGGTAATCTCTACGACGGCGACAACGGCGCGGAAATCACTGCGGAGCTGGATGTCGATTCCGGGAAGAATCGAGAGGACCGATCGGAACTCGACCAACTTGCCGAAGCCGCCGAGGAACCTGATTCAGCCAAGCGTTGGGCGCGGCTCGAACAACTGTTGGATGTCGATGAATTCCTGAGTTTCATCGCGGGCGAAGTGTTGCTCGTCCATTGGGACGGTTACGGGACCGGTGGACCCAATAACTACCGCGTCTTTCACGATGCCAGCCGCGGTAAGATCGCCTTCATTCCCCAGGGATTGGACCAGTTGCTCAGATCGGGAGCGACCGCGCAGAAGTTGACGCCGCATTTCACCGGAGTGGTGGCCCGCGGTCTCGTGACCACGCCGGAGGGACGGCGCCGGTATCTGGCGCGGGTCAGCAGCCTCGCCGCGAAAGAGTTCAGTCGTGAAGCACTGCTCGCGCGGGTCGATCGACTTGCCGTGTCGGTGCGCGCTGGATTGGCACCCGATCGTCAACTGATCGAGAGATTCGACGGTGGTGTGAACTATTTGAAATCCGCCATCGCCGCCCGGACCGAAGTCGTCGCCCGCATCCTGAGCCAGCCCTCCCGCCCGATCACATTCGACGCCTCGAACACCGCCACACCAGCAAACTGGCAATTCAAGACCGGCAACACCCGGCCAGCCAGTGGCAGAAAGCTCGTCATCGACAATCGCGAAGTGCTCCAGGTCCAGTCTCGCGGAACCGAGACGGTCGGCTCGTGGCGCACTCTGCTGCTGCTCGAAGACGGACGCTATGAGTTCACGGGCCGGGCGCGCGCGGAAGGGATCGACGCGGCGGAAGCCACCGGCACCGATGGCGTGATCCTGCGGATTTCCGGGGAGAAATTTCCAAAAAGCAACGCGTCCCCGGAATGGACGACCCTGAGCTATGAGTTCGAGGTGCATGGCATCGAGGACGTCGAACTCGTCTGTGAATTCCGCGGCTCGCAGGGTACCGGCTCGTTCGATCCAGGCTCGATGCGGCTCATCCGGAAGCCGTGAATCCGCTAACCCACGACCTCGCCCGGCGGCAGCAGCCACGCCTGGGGAAACTGCGTGAAACCGACGTGCGGGTAATATTCCACCGCGGCGGGCGCGGCCAGCAGCAGCAGCGTGGCTTTCGGCGCGGCGGCTTGCGTGCGGCGCATCAGCTCCTTGCCGATCCCCTGGCGCTGGTGCGAAACGCGCACCGCGAGATCCGACAGATACGTGACGTAACTGAAATCCGAAACCGCTCGCGCGATGCCCACCAGCATCTCGCCATCCCATGCCGTGATGACGAGATTCGCGTGCCGCAGCATCGCGGCGAATCGCTCCGTGTCATCGACCGGCCGCCGCTCGGCGAGGGTCGAGGCGCGGTAAAGTTCGCGGACGGTTTCCAGGTCGAGATCATTGCCGGTGCGGTAGGAAATCATGGGAGTGTGACGACGCGATAAAAGCGCGCCGCAGCCACGCTGTCAGTCGCATTCACCGCCGCTGCCGCCTGCCACCGCGAGACGGCGGAGTCTGGGAAGCGTGCGCAAACGCAAAATCCGACCCCGGTGAATTTTCGAGGAGCCAGACCGGGCCATTGCCACCGCTCCCGGCTTGAGATAAGTCTTTACCCCAAGACGAGTGCCACCGCCAAACTCTCCGAACTGATCAGCGCCGCCGACTATCTCGAACGCGAGCGCGCCGCCGGGACGCGCAGCGAATACATCAACGGCGTGATCGTCGCGATGGCGGGCGGCACGATGGCCCACGACATCATCGCGGGAAACATTTACGCCGCCCTTCACCTCCAAATGAGCGGCCGTCCCTGCCGCGTTTTCACCGCCAACATGAAAGTCCGCATAGAGCGCGCGAACCTCTTTCGCTATCCCGACATCTCCGCCCTCGGCGGCCCGGTCGCGCTGCACGATTCCATCGGCGACGTGTATCTCAATCCCTCCTTCCTCTGCGAAGTCCTTTCCCCCGGCACCGAGGCTTACGATCTCGGGGAAAAATTCGCGCTCTACCGGCTGCTCGATTCCTTCGTCGAGTATCTCGTCGCCGCGCAAGATTGCCGCTTCGCGCAGCTCGTCCGCCGTTCGCGTCACGGCGGCTGGGAAACCACCGAGTTTACCGAGCTGGAAGACGTCATCACGCTCGAATCCATCAACTGCTCCCTCCGCGTCGCGGACGTTTACGACAAGGTCGATTTTCCACCCTGATCCTAAATCATTCCGTGGAAGGCGGAGCGGAAATCCCGCGGCATGGCTACCAGTTCCGCAAATTTTTGTTCCGCTCCTCGTCGTACTTCTGCCCCGCGTGATGCCGCGCCTGCGGCTCCAGCGACTTCTGATCTTCCTTCAGTTTCGCCAGCATCGACTCGAACGATTCCTTCGCCTCCTCCGGCTTGCCGGGCTGCGGTTTCCCCGGCGGCTGATCGCGTTTCGCCATTTGCTGCCGCAGGCGTGAAAGCGCGGCCTGCACTTGCTGCTGGCCTCGTTTCGCAGGCGCGTTGCCGGGCTCGAGTTGCTGCGCTTTTTCAAAACTCGTCTCCGCTTTCTCGAACTGCGCGATGGCTTCACCCGGTGAATCCTTTCGTTCCGCACGTTCCCCCTGCGCTTGCTCCTGCTGCCCGAGTTGCGTGAGCAGCGGCGCGAGCTGGCTCTCCACTTTGTCGATCCGCGGCTGGATTTTTTCGTTGCCGGGATTGATCGCTTTCGCCTGCTCGAAGCTCTCCAGCGCACCGAGCAGATTCTCCGCCGCTTGCTCCGCGTCGCGCTTCATCTGGTCCTCGCCGCGCTGCGCCTGGCGGTCGCCCTGGTCGAGGTGGAGCTGCTCCAGTTCCTCCTTCACTTCCTTTTCGCCGGCCTTCGCGTCGGCGTGCTCCGGTGCCTGCGCGAGTGCCTGCTGGAAATTCTCCAGCGCTTTTTCAAAAGTCTCCGCTGCCTGCTGCGGGTCGTTTTTTTTTTACAGCCGCGCCTGCTGCTGATCCTTGCGAACCGCGTTGTCGAAAGAGTTCGCGAGTTTCTCCTGAACCCGTTTTTCACCGTCTTTCGCCACCTGATCCTCCGGCACGATGGCCTGCGCCTGCTGGAAATTTTCGATCGCCTTTTGCAATTCCTCCTGCGCGTTCTGCCGCTCCCGCTGGTTGTCCTGATTCCGCCGATCCGCGGTTTTTTCCAGCGACTCCGCCTTCCGATCCAGCATCTCGGCGAGCAGTTTCTCGATCTCCTTTTTCTCCGCTTCGCGCTCGGCGCTTTTCGGATTCAATGCCAGCGCCTGCTCCGCATACGCGAGCGCCGCGCGCAGTTGCTCGATCGCCTTGTCGTGATTCCACGCCTCCTTTTTCGCATCCGCGACGAGCCGCTTTGCGAGCCGCGCATACACATTTTCGAGCGCCTTTTCGACCAGCACGAGATTCTGCGCCGCCGTCTTGTTGCGCTTGTTCAAACCGAGCGCCACACGAAATGCCTCGCGGCTCTGCTCCAGCCGCGCGACCGCCGCATCGGGCTGCGCTTCGATCTGCGGCTGCACGAGCCGGTAGGAAACATTCCCGATCTGCAGCCATACCTGTTCCGAAAGCCCATCCGGCAAAGCCACGGACGCGAGTTGCTGCCAGGTTTCATCCGCCTTCGCAAAATCCTTCGTCGCATAAGCCGCGACGCCCGCGTCGTAAAGCAGCCACGGATCGTTGGGATTTTTCGCGAGCAGTTCCGCGACGTGTTCCGCCGCGGCCGCCGGATCCTTTTTCAAAAGCTCGCGGGCAAACGGCACGTCCCCGAACGCCGGTGCGGTCACGGCAACGGTCGCGAGGAGCAGGCGGATTTTCATGGGTCGGATTCTAAACACGATTTGCGCCAAACACACGCCGGGGATTCGCATCAGCATTCATCGCTCGTCAGCATCCCGGCAAAGGCGCTGGTCCGCAGCGATTCGAGTTGCGGGCGGTCGAGGAAGATCGCGCGCATTTTGGCAACGCGATCGGGTGCGAACTTCGTGGCGAAGTTGCGCGCGAATTTCTCCACGAGCAGCGGGATGCCTTCGGCGCGGCGGCGGCGGTGGCCGAGGGGATACTCGACTTCGATGCGCGCGGTGCTGGTGCCGTCGGTGAAGAAGACTTGCACGGCGTTGGTGATGGATCGCTTGGATGGGTCGAGGTAATCGCGCGTGTAGCGCGGGTCTTCGCGCGCGGTCATCTTTGCGCGGAGCGCATCGATGCGCCGGTCGGCGGCGATCGTGTCCTCGTAATGATCGGCGGTGAGCGCGCCGAAGATGAGGCCGATGGCGGTCATGTATTCGAGGCAGTGATCGCGGTCGGCGGGGTTCGCGAGCGGGCCGGTTTTGTGGATGATGCGCAGCGCGCTTTCGTGCGTGGTGATTTCGACGCGGGCGATTTCACCGAGACGATTTTGGACGAGAGGGTGAAGCGCGATGGCGGCTTCGACGGCGGTTTGCGCGTGGAATTCGGCGGGGAAGGCGATTTTGAAAAGCACGTTTTCCATCACGTAACTGCCGAGCGGACGCGCGAGCGTGACGGGCTGTTTTTTGAAAAGCACATCGCTGAATCCCCACGTCGGCGTGGAGAGCGCGCCGGGGTAGCCCATCTCGCCGCGCATCGCCATGAGCGCGTGCCACACGCCGCGCGCGGTGGCGTCGCCGGCGGCCCAGGATTTTCGCGAGCCGGTATTCGGCGCATGACGATAAACGCGGAGCGCGCCGCCGTCGGCGAAGGCGTTGGAGAGCGCATTGATGATCAGCTCGCGTGTGCCGCCGAGGAGCGCGGTGGCGACGGCGGTGGAGGCGATGCGCACGAGCAGGACGTGATCGAGACCGGCGCGGTTGAACGAATTTTCCAACGCGAGCACGCCTTGGATTTCGTGCGCGCGGATCATCGCGGTGAGCACGTCGCGCACGGTGAGTATGCGGCCATTGCGATCGAGCCAGTCTGCGACGCCCAGGATCGCGCCGAGATTGTCGGATGGGTGGCCCCAATCGGCGGCAAGCCAGGTGTCGTTGAAATCCAGCCAGCGGATCAGCGTGCCGATGTTGAATGCCGCCGCGACCGGATCGAGCACGAACGCAGTCCCCGGAACACGCGCGCCATTTTCCACCACAATGCCGGGAACGAGCGGGCCGAGCAGCTTCGTGCAGGCGGGATAACTCAGTGCGAGGATGCCGCACCCGAGCGAATCCATGAGGCAAAGGCACGCGGTGTTATAGGCCTCGTCGCCGAAAGCGGGGGCGGCGAGAACGTAGTCGGCGATCTCGCAAAGGAGCGCGTCTGGCGCGGGACGGGGGCTGTTCGGCTCGGAGTTCATGCGTGCCGACCATTCACCGATCTCCGGGAATGGAAACCGCGGATTGCACGGATTGCCGCGGATTCGTGCTCAACTGGCAGTGCGGCGTTCCACCTCGCGAGCCTGGCGCGCCTTGCGGCGCTCGCGCCAGCCGATGAGGCCCACCAAACCCATCGCGGCAAAGACACTCGATGGCTCGGGCACGGGGACGATTTCAAAGTGAGTGCTGTCGAACTGAAGCGCAGTATAGCCGCTGCTGAAGCCGTTGAAGACGACGCTGCTTTGGCTGAAGCCGGACAGGAAAGTCATGCGCGCCGCATCGTTGCCCTGGAACATGAGGCGGTCGTTCGTTCCGTCCACGCCCGCGGTTAATGCCGAGCCATTCCAATTCAGGATCGAGAGCGTCCCAGCCGAGTAGGTGCCGCTCGCGAACATCAAGCTGCCGACGCCGGAGAAATCGATCGTGGAGTTTGCCGAGAGTGTGAGCGCGCCCATTCCGTCGAGGGAGGAGACACCATTTCCTTCCAGCGCACCGCCGACATCGATCTTGCCGCCGTTCAGATTCACGGTCGCCGCGTCGTTGATGCGGCTGCCCGCGCCGCTCAGCAGCAAGGTGCCGCCGTTGTTCACCGCGATACTTGTCGTCGAGCCCAGGGTTCCCGCGCCGGCTGCTTGCAAGGTGCCTGCGCTGATGGTGGTCGCACCGGTGAAGGTATTCGCGCCCGTCAGCACGGTCGTGCCGGTGCCGCTTTGGATCACGGCCCCCGTGCCGGAGATGGCATTGGGGACGGTGTAATTGTCGGAACGCTTGAATTCGAGCGTGCTGTTGTCGATCACCGCGCCGCTGCCCAATGTGCCCGCCGCGCCTCCGTTGCCGATTTGCAAGATGCCACCGGTGATCGTCGTCACGCCCGTGTAGGTGTTCGAGCCTGACAGAATTTGCGTGCCCGCGCCGAGCTTGGTCAAAGCGATGCCGCCAAGACCTTCACCATTCCCACTGCCACCGTCGGTCATCGCGCCGCCGAAGTCGCCGGAACCGCCGGACACACCGACCGAGAGCGTGTCATAGACGCCGACACCGTTGCCGAAGCTGTTGGTGAGGGTGCCCAGTCCATTGAGCGAATTGATCGTCACGGAATCCGCCCGCATGTCGAGCGTGGCTCCGCTGGAAATATCGAGATTCGCGGTGTTGCCGGACCAGTTGGCCGCATTGCCGTCGTTTCGCAGGGTGCCCTGCTGGACGAGAATGTCGCCAGTGGGGCTCACCGTGCCGAAAAGCGAAGTCGTGCCGGGGCCGCTTTTCACGATCGTGCCATTCCCGGTGATGGCACCGGTGATGTTGTAGTTGTTCGCGAGGGCGGGCGCGAAGTCGAGCGTCGCGTCAGGATCCACGCTCAGCGCACCTGGTCAGCTCGCAGCGTTGTTCAGAATGAGGCGCAGCCTACCCTGCTGGACGGCGGTGGCGCCGCTCCAAGTCTGGTTGTTCCAAGTGGTGAGTTCCTGTGTCCCCCCGCCGGTCTTGACGAAGTTCAGCTTCCCGGCGGTCGCGTGATTGCTAAAGCCGCTGCTCCGGTCGCGGATGTGGCCGAAGTAACTCTGCGTGCCGCTGGTCACGTTGAGCGTGAGGGTGCTATTCGTAGCGGGCGAGGCGTCGCCTTCGACGAGTTGCACGACGCCACCGTCCGCGCCGCCGAGATTGCTCAGCCCTGCGACGGTTTCGTTGAAGCCATTCAAATTGAGGTAGCTCCACCTGCCGGACGCCGCGCCGAAGGTGACCACCGTGCTGTCCGCGATCTGATCGTCCGCGCCGAGCCGCACGGTCGTGAAGGTGTTCGCCGCCGCCGTGGGCACGCCCATTTGCAGCGCACCGCTGATCGCATTGCCGCCAGCGCGCTGGAGCAGCACCTGCATGTTGTTCGTCGCGGTCGCGCCATTCTCCACGATGGTCGCCCCGTTGATTTGTCCGGTGATTTGGAAGGTGGAGTTGACCGGCGCGAGCGTGAGGGTGCCGTTGGTAATGTCGCCCGCGAGTTCTGCATCGATCGCCGCACTGCCGCCGAGCGAAGTAATCCGGCCCGCGCCAGCATTGAGGTCGATGGGATTCAAGAAACGCGTCGTGCTGTCCGAATTTGGCCCGCTCAAAATGAGGCTCGATGCGGTGGGCACAAAGTTTCCCGCGTTCAAAGTCATCGTCCCGCCCGCCCCGCCGATATTCACGATGCGCGTGCCGCCGAACGCCCCGAAGCCACCGCTGCCGGTGAACTGCACCTGGCCATTGCCGGTGCCGAGGGCTGCGGTGAAATCCGTGACACCCAGCTCCACGATGCCGCCATTCATGTTCACGTTGGAATTTGGTGAAAGCGCCGTGGCACTGGCCTCGCGCAGCGCGCCGCCGGTGATGAGAGTGGTGCCGGAATGGGTGTTCGCGCCTGTCAGACTGAGGGTGCCACTACCCGACTTCGTCAGACCGAGGATTTTCCCCGCGCCGCCGTCCTGTAAGATGCCATCGAACGTCGAGGTTCCAGACACGGTGAGCGTGCCCGTGCCGACCGCGAGATTCGTCACGATGCCCGGCACGGCTCCGCTTCCGGCCGTCAAGGCACTGACGGTTTGATTGAGCGCATTGAGATCGAACGTGCCACCCACCGTCGCTCCGCCACTCACCGTGAGCGTGGTGCCCACCGGCAGACGGTCGTTCCCGCCTCCGATGCGCAGGATGCCGTTGCTCACCGTCGTCGCTCCTCCATAAACGCTGGCACCTGTCAGGGTAAAAGTCCCGGTGCCAATCTTCGCGAGGTTGTTCCTGCCGATATCAATCGAAGTGTTATTCGCACCCACTCCGCCGATGCCACGGATGACGCCGTCAAACTGGCTGCTGCCGTTATTCGATCCGACGGTCAGGGTGTTATTGGTCTCGCCGAGCGCGAACGTGTTGATGACCGTGCCGCTGCCGGTCAGTTTATCCACGATCATGTCATCGGTGCGCAGATCCAGTTCCGCGCCGCCGGCGACGAACACATCGGCCGTGCTGCTGGTCCACAACGTGGTGTTGAAGCCATTTCCAAAGCGCCCGTCGTTGATGAGGATCGTTCCCTGAAAGTTGGCCGGTGCTGCCCCCCGAAACTGGAACCAGCCCGCACCCGTCTTGGTGAGCGTGCCGGTGCCAGTGAGTGTTCCCAAGTCCACCCAGTTGTCCACCACAGTGTTGGTCGTGTTGACGGTGAGAAAAGCGCCGCTGGCAATGCTCCATGCGCTGGCATTGAGCGCGTTCGTGCCGTCGAGGATCAGCGTCCCCTGACTCACCGTCGTGGGTCCCGTGTAGTTCGTGCCTGCTCCGCTCAGCGTCTGCGTGCCGGTCCCGGTTTTTACCACTGCCCCGGTGCCACCGATGCCACCGGAGAAGGAGCCGCCGCCGTCGTTGGTCCCGAGGGTCAGGGTCTGCGCGCCGAGGGTCACCGCTCCCGCGCCATTGAGGGATTTCACGCTGGCATTGGCGACCGAGCCGGCCCAGTTCGCATCGAGGCGCAGGGTGGAGCCGAGGGCAAACGTCACATCGCTATTCTGAAACACCAGCCCCGCGCTGCCGTTGACGAACACGTTGCCGGAATTAACCTGCAACGCGCCGGAGTAACTGCCCGCGGTGGTGCGGAAGACGAGGCCGTTATTCCCACCGCCGGTCGTATTGAGCGTCAGCGCCCCGGCGCCGGAGATGCCTGCATCGAAGAACACATTGTTGTTCGTCGTGTCGGTGTTGTTGACGTTGATGGTGCTGGCGGCGGACACCGTTAGCCCGCCGGTCCACACCTTCCATGCGTTGGCAGCGGTAGTCGTGTGGGAATAGATGCCCCCATTGAGCGTCAGCGTGCCGCCAGCCGCGCCTTGGTTGTTGTTGGTTCCAGAAGTGCGGAATTCACCCCCGGCATTGACCGTGACCGGCGAATTCCACGAGCTGGTTCCGGCGAGAGTGGTGTCATGCGCGAGGATGCCTTGGTTGACCGTGGTGGTGCCAGTGTAAGAGATGGAGACCCCTGCCTGATTGCCGATCGTCTGCGTGCCCGCTCCTGTCTTGATGATGTTGAGCTTGTTCGTCGTTCCACCGTCGTCCTGGTCGCGGAAGTATCCGTAGGCAGCGTAGGTGCCGGTTCCGTTGAGCGTCAGGGTGGCCGGGTTGCCTGGGCTGAATAAGTTGATCCCCTGATTCTGCACGATGACATTCGCATTCGAAGTTCCACCGTCCAGACCTGCCAGCGTTTGATTGGTTCCCTGGAGATCAAAGCGCCCCCAATTCCCAGCCGTGTTCTTTCCGACGATGACGACACCTGCGCCAAATTGATTGTCCCACTGATTGCGCCCCGCGCCCGTGGTCGTCACATCGCCCATGCGCAGATTAAACTGCCCGCCAGTGCCGCTGCCGAGCCAGACCTGCGTGTTCGCGGCAATCGCCACCGCCCCGCCCGTTTTCTGCAAACGCAGCGACGCGTTCGCACCCTGTCCGTCCACCACCGTCTTGCCCGTGAAGGTATTGCTCGCGGCTCCCCCGAGGATGATGTCCACCAACTGCGTCGAACCGCCATTCCATGAAGTGTAGCGCGACATGGCTAGGTCGCCGGGGCCGGAGATGACTCCATTGAGCGAGTGAGTCCCCAAGGAGTAACCGCCAATCGCGCTATATTGGCCCGTGTTGTCGCCGAGGATGATGCCGGTCGTGTTGTTGAGGACGATGTTCCCGGTGAGCGTCTGATTCCCCTCCAGTCTCAGCGCGCCGATATAGAATCCGTTGTCCCGCCACCCGGCTCCGTTGCCGATGGTGAAGCTATTGGTGAACGTGTTCGTCCCCGTGAGCAGAGCGGTCGCCCCGGTTTGCAGGTCGATGGCTGCCGAACTCAACTGGCTGGCTGATGTGGCGATGATCCTCGCGCCATTCACGCGTAGTGTCCCCGTCAGCCCGGTGTTATTGCCGGTCAGGTTGTAGTTGCTGAAGATTTGATTTGCCGCGCTGTTCGTGCCTTGAAACAAAATCGTGCCCGCGCCGCTCAGGTTGTTGGCAATGGTCACGTTGGAACCCGAGGAGTTCGAGTTATCCCACTTCATTGTCGTGCCTGCCGCCACGGAGACGGCGGACGACCCGGAGATGGACCCGGCATTGGTCCCATTGCCCACCGTCAGCGTTCCCGCAGTGAGAGTGGTCGCTCCGGTGTAAGTATTCGCGCCGAGCAGCACCACCTTGCTCGCTTGCTCGACTGTGATGCCGCCGCCCTGCGAAATGACCGTGCCCGTTCCGAAAGTCACCGTCTTGTTGTTCACGCCAAAGACCCGGATGTTGTTTCCGTTGGTGAAAACATTCGCGCTGTTAATCACGAGATCGCCATTCACCGGATTGAACTCACCCGTGCCCGGCTGCCCCGCCACGATCGCCAGCGCCGCGAGCGAAATGGTCTGGGTCAGCGTGCTGTAGTTTTCGATCTTCCCGAAAATGTCGATGGCATTGCCACCCACGTTGAAGGCACCCGCGGTCGCGGCAAAGGTGATCGAGTGGAAGTCATCGAACGCCGTGTAGTTATTGTTCGGGGTGAGTCGCACCGCCCCGTCGAAAACCAGATCCGTCGTGGCCCCGGTCGTGGGTGCGCTGCCGCCCCAGTTTGCGCCTGAACCAAAGAGATCATCGTCCACGTCCCCTCCGTTCCAGGTGAACGTGGCCGCGTTGGCGGACGTGGCGGCCGCGAGCAGGAGGATGCTCCCCGTGAGAATCCGGCGGATGGAGCGACGGCGCGGAGTGCTGGAGTCAGGGAGATTGCTCATAAACATACCGGTTCAGGGGTGCCATTCGAGGGTCGTGGAAATTCAACGCGTGTGGGTGGCGTGATGCACTTTGCGCCGACGAAAGCCGAGCAGCGTGAGCATTCCGCCGAAGAGCAGCGCGGCGCTGCCGGGCTCGGGGACGCCCTGCACGGAGGCCGCTCCAGCGAGCGCGTCGCCGCCGAATTCCGCCAGCGCGCCAGGCGATTCCATCAGCGCGCCCAGCGTGGCGACTCCGCCGTCATTGATGGTGAGTGAGTCGAGCGTCTGGCTGACGCCGAAATTCGCGACCGCGTTGACGATGACATCCGCACCCGCGGCGTTGCTGGCCAAATTAAGGGTGCCTTCATCGGCTGTGAGCGTGGTCATGCTCAATGTCCCGGAGAGCTTTAGTTTGCCGCTGCCAGCTTTTGTAAAGTCCCCGCCGCCGACGATGTCGCCAGCGTAGATCGTACTGGTCGCGTCGCCTGCGGTCAGGCTGCCGTCGCTGAGTGAAATACTGCTGCCCGCGACGCCGGTGAGTGCGCCGATGGTTTGCGTCACGCCGTTCACGTCGAGCGCCGCGCCCGCGGCGGTGAGGGAGACTGGGCCAGTCGAGGGTAGGACGTTCGTAGCGCCGCTCCTCCATTTGCGGTTCAGGTATGCTTCGACGGCTCCGCGTTCTTCCGAAGTGAGCACGCTGGTGAAGACGAGCATTTCACCGATGTCGCCGGAGGAATACTCAGTTACCGGGTTGCCGCTGAAGCCACCGCCCAACGACAAGCCATTCGGCCCTTCTGCCCCGGAGCCAGTACTGCCGCGTTCGGCGCCATTGACGTAAAACTTGGCCGCGCCACCCGTGGCAATCGTGCCGGTATAGATCCGCGACACGGTATCGGGAATACCTGAGTTGTTAAGAAAGCCATTGTTAAAGTAGGCCGACTCTCCGTTGGTATTCCAAGTGCCAAGCAGCCAGTTGTTGTTTAGCCCGGCAAGCAGTCGCTGGTTCGAGCCACCCGTCAGGCGTCCGGCATACATCACGGTCACGTTGCCGGCAGTGAAGTCCAGGCCATTGGTGAGCCGGTCGAAGGGTGCCCCGCCGCCAGCGGCTGCATCGAAGCGGATGACGGACCTGTTGTTCATCGCGGGTTCGGCAGCGATGAAGGTTGGTTCCTGGCCGAGTGCTGCGCTGGTATCGCCAGCTACGCCGAACGTGGCCCCCGTGTTGTTCAACCAGTTGGTCACGACACCGCCGCCGCTCGTGACGATCGAGACGCCGTCCGTGGCATCAAGTTGGATGGCGCTGGCCACCGGCAGCGTTTGGCTGGCCCCGAGCTTGATCGTGCCGGCATTGATGGTGGTCGCGCCTTTGTAGGTGCTGTTGTTGGTTAGAGTCAGGACTCCGGCACCGTTCTTAGTCACGCCACCCGTGCCACTGATGCCACCAGTCGTCGTGCTGGCGTCGGATCGGTTGAAGACTAGAGCGCCATTGTTGACGATCGCACCATTGCCGATCGCGCCGCTCGTGCCGCCATTGCCGATTTGGAGTGTTCCCCCGCTGATAGTCGTCGTGCCGGAGTAGGTGTTATTCCCGGCGAGCGTCTGTGTGGCGGTGCCCTGCTTCGTCAGGACGACCCGGTTGCCAGTGCCATCGGCGATCACGCCGGAAAAGTTGCCGTTGTTATTCGTGTTGCCGATCTTCACCCGCGTCTCGCCCCCGCCCGTGAAGTTCGCCACCATGACGCCCGACCCATTGAGCGCACCCATCGCGAAATCACCCGGCGCGCTGCCCGCCCATCCGAGTCCCTGGTTCAGCAGTTCCATCGTGCCGTGGAGGGTGATGTCCGCATTCTCGAGCGCAGTCGTGGTGCCACCGACGGAGATACCGCTACCGGCGTTCACTACTGTGCTGGCAATGCCATTGACGATGATCGTTCCGGTGAAGGTGGAGTTGTTGTTACGAAGCTCTACAGCGTTGCCAGGATTGGCGGAAGCGATCGTCAACGTGCCGGAACCATGCAAACCACCGTCCAGGAAAAGGTTCTTGTTGGTCCCGGTCGTATTCGTCACCGAGTTCTGATTGATCGTGGTGTTGCCCGAGACAGTGAACCCACCCGCCAGAGTGAGAAAATCCCCGCCGTTGGTCTGGCCATTGTGAACGAGCGTCCCACCGCTACTCAGCGTAAAGGCTGCGCCACTGCCCATTCCCATGTTCACTGTGTTCGACAAAATCACCGTGGCGTTGTTGCCCACCGTGGTCGGAGAAGCATAACCGGTTGTGTTCAACAAGGTGAGCGCTCCGGCATTGACGGCGGTCGGGCCGGTGTAAGTCGCTCCTGCTCCCGAGAGGGTCTGCGTGCCGGTGCCGTTTTTAACCAGACTCACGGTGCCGCCGGTGAAGTCGCGGATCGCGCCGTTGGTCGTGTTGAAGGTGAAGGCGTTCGCGCCCGACACATCGAGGATGAGTTCGGACGTGGAGTCCACCGCCGCCGGACTGCCAAACTCCGAGTGCTGGATGGCATGGAAGATCTTTGCCCCGACTGCGGAGTTCTCGATGCCTCCGAGGGTTTGGGTGGTTCCCTTTAATTCCAGGCGGGTGTCGCCGGCGGTGGTGAAGCGCAACACACTGCCCGGCGCAAACTGCTTATCCTCGGAGGTGGACACAATGCCTCTGGTGCCTGGCGCCGCCATGATGAGATCGCCCGGGATAGCCACGGCTCCGCCCGTCTTGGCGAGGATCAATTGCCCATTCGAGGCAAAGGTGCTGGTGCCGGTGTAAGTATTCGACGACGCGCCTGAGAGCGTGAGCGATCCGGTGCCGACTTTGGTCAGGCTGCCGACGGTGCCGGAGAGCTCTCCCCCGTAGTTTGTTACGGTGTTGCTGGCACCCACGCTGATCGTGTTGCCGCCGATGTCCAAGGCGTCTGCCCCGTTCAGCCCGCCGATGTTGTAGGTGTTATTTCCAGCGACGCTGAAGGCTACCACTTGTGGGCCGGAAGTGCCTGTGTCGAGGGTGCTGCTTTGCAGCGCACTGAGATTGTTCAACGCCAGCGTCCCGCCCGAGACCGTCGTGGAACCTGTCCGGGTACTGGCCGTGAATAGGGTCAGCTTCCCGTTGCCAACTTTGACCACCGCGCCGGACGTGCCGTTGCCAATGGCGGTGGCAAAAGTAACGTCGTTTCCATTGGTGTCGAAGGTCGCGGTAAGTCCGTTCAGCAGAGCGGTCCGGGCGGACACGTCTTCCGTGTTGCTGCCATTCCAGCGCAAGGTGCCACCCGCAACTGTGATGGTGCCAGTGGTGCCGAGCGAGCCACTGTTAAAGGCCAGCGAGCCAGCGGAGATCGTGGTGCCACCCGTGTGGGTATTAGCGCCCGTGACAGTCAGCGCGCCCGCGCCGAGCTTGATGAGGGTGACGGCACCCGTGCCGTTGTTGGCGATGACCGAGTTGATGGTGATGCCATTCGCGGTGCTGGCATTGTTCACCTCGACGTTGCCCGCGGTGTTGTCCGCCCCGCCTGCGGTGAGCGTGCCGTTGTCGAGCGTCAGCGCGGAACTGCCCGCAGGCAGGAAAACTCCCCCAGCCGCGCCGAGGCGCAGCGTGTTGCTGGCTCCGATGTCCACTGCCGCAGTGCCGGGGCCGGCACCCTGCAAGAGGCTGTTGATGGTCGTTGTGCCCCCCGCAGCCAATGTTACACCGATGCCGCCTCCGTTCTCGATGATCTTGACGTTGCTTGCGCTGCCATCCGCAATGGCACCACCCATGCGATTCACGTTTGTATAGGCCGCGTAGGCGTTGATCGGTCCACCGACACCGTTGGTCGAGTTGAACGCCCAATCACTACCGACCGTCGCCCAAGTTCCGAGGATGCCACCCGCGTTGTTCAAAGTATCCGTGGTGGCGATGCCGGAAGCGCCAAAACTAATCGCGGCCCCGGCATTGCGGGTGATCGCGTTCATTTGCAAGACCGCAGCACCCGAGGTGCGCGTGACCGAAGACGCCGTCCCGAGCGCGAGAGTTGTGGAGGCCACGATTTCCGTGTGCGAACCGCCGCTGAGATCGAGCGTTCCACCCGCGAGGGTAAGCACGGCAGTATCCGAGAGCTTATTGTTGTCCTCAGTGCCGTAGTCCAGTCGGAGCGTGCCAGCATTGACCGCGGTGCCTCCCGTGTAGCTGTTCGCACCGCTGAGGCTCTGCGTGCCACCGCCCACTTTTGTGATGCTGCCGCTACCGATGACACTGCCATTGAATGCACCCGATCCATTGTTAAGTCCGAGGTTGAGCGTGGAGCCGCCGAGCGAAACGGTGCCCGTGCCGCTGACGCTCTTGAGCTGGTTGGTGCCGTTCTGAGTGCTCGCAAAAACCGAGGCGAACTGGAGCGTGGCGCTATTCAGCGTCACGTCGGCGTTGGCGAGTTGCGAGCCCGTGACTGCGCCACCGCCTCCGATCACCAGCGAGCCATTGGTCACGGTAAGGCTGCCGGTGTAGGTGCTGTTGTTGTTGCGCAGCACGGTCGAGAGGTTGTTGTTCGGCGTCACGCCGTCGGACAGGGTGTGATTGATCGCGAGTGTCTGCGCACCCGAGGCCCCGAGGCCGCCATCGAGAAACAGCCAGCCCACGCCATTGCCGGGATCCGCTCCGTCGTTGCGGAGGTTCAGCGTCGCACCACCCGCGGTCGGGCTCAGTTTGCCGTTCCACACCATCCAGCCCGCAGCGCCCGTGCGATTGAGGGTTCCCGCCAGGGCAATCCTTGCTCCCACTTGGTTGTTTTGGAAATTCGGGCCAGTCCCATTGATCTCGAAAGTCGCACCGGATGCGACCGTGGTGGGCGAAGCATAGTTGAGCGTCTGCTGCAACTCGAGCGTGCCCTGCACCACAGTCGTCGTGCCGGTGTATCCGATATTGTCGCCTGCGAGCGTCTGGGTTTCCGCGCCCGTCTTGATGAGATTCAGCAGCCACGTCCCCGCGCCGCCATCGCGGTCGCGCAGATAGCCGTTGTAAAACAAGGGCCCAATGTTGTTGTCGATCGTGAGTGTCGCCGGGCCGTTGGTGCCGCCGCCGCCGAGGCGCTCGTTTTGAATGACTCCTCCGCCAGTATTTCCCTGGAGGCCGGCCAGCGTTTGCGTCGTTCCCTGGAGATCAAAGCGCGTCCAGTTTCCCGGTGCGTTCACAAACGTCATCACCACGCCCGCACCGAATTGCTCGTTGGCCGCCATCCTCAAATTCGGCTGGCTGGCATTGAAGTTACCCATTTGCACCGCACCGATGATCGCCTTCGCACCGCCGGTCTTGCCGAGCACCAGCGTGCCGTTGTCCACCGTGGTCACGCCATCATAAGTATTCGACGATGAACCGCCGAACGTGAGCTGGCCGCCGCCGGTCTTGGAAAGGTTGATGCCCGCCCCGCTCACCACGCTATTCACGGACAGGCTGCCGGACTGAATGTAAATGCTGCTGTCCGCCGCCATCGTCACCGAGCCACCCCACGTATTGTTACCAGTCCAGCTTGCCAGCGCCCCGCGATCGCCCAGCATGCCCGTGCCAGAAATCGTCACTGCTTCATTCGCGATATGGACATTGCCCGCACCGCCATTTTCCACCTGCAAAGTCGCCCCGCTCGCCACCACGGTGCCCTGCGCCGACGAGCTAAGCGAACCCGCATTGCGCACCACGAGAAAGCCCGAGTTCACCGAGGTCACACCCGTGTAGGTATTGCTGCCGTCAACATACGTCCCCGCCGTTCCAGTCCCTTCAAACGTCAGGCCGTTCACGCCCGCGATGCTGGAAGTGATCGTGCCGAAAACGCTGTTTGCCGTGACCGTGGACGTTGCCGAGCCAAAGGTGAGCGGGTTGCACGTGAGGTTGTAGCCGTTGCCGTCGAAGGTGATATTCCCCACCCTGATGCTCGTCCCAAGGATAACCTCGCCGCCCGTCCCGCCAAACACCGCGTCATCCGGCACGACGCTATTCACCCATGCGATATTGTTCGCACCGAAATCGGGCGTCCAATTTCCATTCGTGAGATTCCAGGTTCCGGCACCTCCGGTGATGAAACCGTCGCCGACGCCTACTAGGCCGGGTTGGGTGTCCCATGTGAGAGGCATTGCGTGCGCCGCGGCGGCGAGACTGAGCAGGGTGGCGATGCTGTGGCGGAGGATGCGGGGTGTTTTCATGTTGTATTGGGGATGTTGGTTTTCGAATAGGGAGAGCCTCAGGGGGCTTGGATTTTCATGCGGAGAAACTGAGTCGGCACTCCCGACGCCGGCGTAGTCAGGCGGCGGATCTCGGTGATGCTGCCGTCGCCGTTTGGCAACGCGGAGACGAGCACGGTCGCTTGAGTCGTCCAGCCAGGCAGTGTGGTGCAGGCTTCGATGGAAAATGTGAGAGCGCTCGCGCCGGGCCGCCGCTTGTAGCGGAGTGCGCGGTAGGGCACGGCGGCGTCCGTGACGATGAGTGCCTCGACGAGCGGGTGCGCGGGGTCGAGCGGGTTCGTGGCGAGCGCGAATTCGAGCAGGTTTGACCAGCCGTCGAATTCGGGATCGGCGAGGGGCGCGGAGTTGACCGCGTAGTTTGCGCCCGCGGGATCGAAATGGCGGTCGATCCACGTTTCGTAGCTCATCGCGGCTTCATCGGCGCCCGGCGTGCCGCCGCGGTCGAAGCTTGCGCGCCAGCTTGCGGCGACGGCGTGATCGGGACTTGCCGCGGGATTGACGAGCAGCAGCGAGGCACCGCCGCCGTCCGCCGCCGTGGGCCACGGCGCGAGGTCGTCGTAGTTGAAATCGCGGATCGTGCCCGCGGGGCCGATGAGCGCGAGGCGTTCGCCGCTGTTCGCGAGGCTGGTGAGATCGGTGAATTCGCCCGCGATCGGCAGGCCGGGGCCGTAGCGCGCCTCGAAAGCCGCGCGAGTCCGCACCACGATGGCACGGCCACCCGGCGCGAGCTGCTGGATGGGGCTCGCATTGAAATCGAAATGGACGCCTTCGGTGAACCGCACATTGTGTAAATCCACGTAGCTGCCGCTGATATTGGACAATTCGATAAATTCGTAGTCGTCCTTGTCACCGGAGACCGTGAGTTCCACCGCGCGGGTCGGCGCCTCGGGATGGTAATGCAGCTCGCTGATGATGAGATTCGCACTGCTCGCGGGCGCGGAATCGACATTGTAAAAGGCGAAGTTCGCGCCGGACCATTCGCCATTGTGCAGCACGCGGGCGCGGACGGTTTGCGTCGCATTCAGCACGATCGGCGTCGCGGTGCTCTGCGTCGTCGCGACCAGCGCGGCATCGAAACTCAGGTCGTCTTCGGACACGCTGACTTTGTGGATTTCCACGGCCAGCACATTTGTCCCCGCGATGAGCAGCGCGGGGCTGATGGTCTGCTCGTAGTAAAAGGTGCTCTCGTCCGCACCGCCCACGTTGGTCAGCGCCGCGGTCCCATACAGGATCGCGTTTGTCGGGTGCAGGTTGCTGCGCATGACCTCGGCGCCGTTCAAATACACGACCGCGCCATCGTCGCGCAGAAGCTGCACCTTGAGCGCCGAAACCGCCTGCGGATTGGCCACGGTGAAGGATTTGCGGAAATACGTCGTCATGTAGCGCGCGCTCGGATTGCCGCCGTAACCGATGACCGTCGCCTCGTCGCCATCGCCATAGCCGAGCTGCCCCGGCCCCTGCGCCCAAGCCGTGTCAATGAAGGTGGTCTGCTTCCACGTGCCCGGCGCGGCGGTCGCGGTGACGAGATAGCGCCACGTCGCGTTTTTCGAGACGAGATCGGACAGCGTCGAGCCGCCCTGATATTGCTGCGCGGTGGCTGAAGGAAGGCCGTTCGCGCCACGCGGATCGGTGCCGTCGGTGGTGTAATACATCGCGCCGATCAGCGAATCGAGAAACACCTGCGTGCCCGGCGGCGCGGGTCCGCCCGCGCGGCTGATCGTTGGCTGATTGATGCTCGGGTAAAGGCTCACGTTGCGGAAGCGCGTGATCTGTTTCGGCCACATCACATCCCAAAATCCGGTGCCCGCCGCCTGCATGAAATTCATCTCGGAAAGCCACGTCGTCTCGCGCTTGAACGAGGTCGCCTGCTGGCGGTTTCCCCAGCGCGCGCTCTCGCCGACGATGGGCTGATCGAGCGTCGCCTGAAAGCCGGCCCAGCGCGCGCGGCTGTTCGCCTGGGTGAGGGGACCCCCGTTGTAAAACAGCGCGTGGACCCGCTCGCGGAAGCGGTCCTTAAAGGCCGGCCCCTGCCGCAGTTTGGCGTAAAGGATCGCGGGACAATTCGGGGCGCTGACCGTTTCAAAAACGCCGGGGAAAATCACCGAGCCAGTGCGGTTCACATCGTCATTGGAAATCTCCTGATCCCACGGAAAGAAGTGGAACCCATCGCTCAGCGGGCCGCGCCGCCGCGCCGACCAGTAGTTGTGATCCGGCCAATCCTCCGCACCGCCCGCGATGTGGAGGATCATGTAGTCGATGAAACTCGGCATGTGCAGCAGCGGCTCGATCGCCGGGTTCACCGAGCCGTCCGGGTTTCGCCCCTGCACCTGCCAGTAGCCCGCGTTGGTCGTGAGCGCAGCGCCATTCGCCAGCACCATCAGCGCATTCCACGCGGTCATGTTCCCCGCCGCCAGGTCGGCGAAATCCTTGATCACATCGTACTCGTCGGCAGTGCCGCCGAGATAGCCTGCGGCGAAGTCGTCCTCCGGGCGCTCGGTGATTTCATAGACGCCCCAGTAGAGCCCGTTCAGGAAAAGCTGCACGTAGCGCGAATGCCCCGCGGCGTTGCCCAGATCACGCATGGATTTCCGCATGTAGCCGTCGCGGATGTAGGTGCCCTTTTCGTTCACCCAGCGCGGCGGGCCGTCGATCACCGGCCACGAATCGGTGGACGCGGCGCGGAGATTCAGCCGGTTGAATTCCTGCAACGGCGAATCCTCGAAGATCTTTTCCTTCAGCTTCCCCGTGCCGTACTCGCCGCGGAAATAAACCCGCAGCGGATGTTTCGGCGTGAAGCCGTGGCTGCGGCTCGAATTGCCGTGTGTGCGCAGCCCGGCGTCGGCGTGCCACTCTTTGCCGATGCCGTCGGGCTGAAAATATTCGAGCGACACGCGCCGCTCGCTGGCGAGCCCGCGCTGACTGGTGTCATAATACAGCCCGCCCGCGGTGCCCGCGCCGACTTTCCAAAGTTCATCGTGCGGCGCGACGATGCTCAGCGTGGGCAGCGCCGCGAGCGCCTGCTCGAAGCTGTAGCCCGCGAGCGTGCTGTTCACCACGGTCGGCTCGACGCCGTAGTCCGCCCCGACACCACCCGCCCATGTCGCCGGATACCCCGCGGGCGCGGCGGGCTGATTGCGCACTTGATTGGTGAAAATGTAAGTCTGCGTGTCCGCGTCCGTCGGCCAGAATCCGGTCTTGAACGCCGCCGTGCGCAGCAGGGTGGTCGCGGAAAAATTGAGCGTGACCGTTGGTCCCACGCCCGCATTTGCCGCGGGGACGAGCGTGCCATTGGTCAGCGTCGGCACGCTGCCATTCGTCGTGTAAGCCAGCGCCGCGCCCGGTGTGGCGCAACTGACGGTGGTGCTGAACGGCGCGGCGAACCAGCCGCGATCCACCGTAAATTGCGTGTCCGCGACGAAGCCCTCGAAGCCGCCCGTATTCGCCAGCGCGGGAGTCGGCACCATGTAGCGGTTCGGCACTTCGTCGATGTCGGTCGCGATCAGCTCTGGCGAAAAGAGCACCTCCGGGCTGCTGGCCACGCTGTTCATGACATGCACGGCAAGGATGTTCGCGCCGACTGCGAGCAAGTTTTTGAAAGCAGTGACATCGATGTTTTCCACGACCACCGCCGCGCCGATCAAGCGGTCGCTGCTGGCAGTGGAGTTCCACTGCGGGCTCGCGGGCGCATTGCGGCGCGCGACTTCGGTGCCGTTGAGGTAAGCGACGAATCCATCCTCGTAGCGCACACGCAGCGCGACCTGTTCGTAGTCGGAGCCGGGCCGCGTCATCGTGAAAGGCACGCGCAGATAGCCGGTCGCGTTCACGTTCAGCATGGACGCGCTCACGTTCGACTTCACATACGGCGTCAGGCCCGCGAGCGCGAGCGGCGACGCACCCGTGGCGAGCGTCTGCGCCTGCGCCTGCGTGAGCGCCACGTTCCAGACCGCGGCCTCGTCGATTTCGCCATTCAGAAATTGGCTCACCGCATCGTTGCTAAAGCCGATGTTCACATGCTGCTGCCAGTTGAAATCCGACTGCGCCTTCGCGCCCGACGCCACGAGCACGCCGTCCACATAAACCTTCTGTCCGCCCGACGCGCCGCCGAAGACGTGCGCGACATGATGCCACTGGCCGTTTGCATAGGCCTTGCCGGTCGAGGTGATCGTCTCGTTGCTATAGGTGCGCGCTCCGATGTTGCCCCCGATCAAATAAACATGCCGGTCATGCCCATCGGAACCGAGATCCACCCCGACCACACTCCAAAGTCCCGCGTTCGGATTCGTCGTGCGAAACCAGAACGTCGAGGAATACGTCGCCTCCGAGACATCGATCGCGCTCGAAACGAAATCCCCGTCCACCGAACTGAACGCCAGCGACTTTCCCGCGCCCACCTGCGTCGGCACCGCCGCGCTGAACGCCGCGCCATTGATCGTCACCGGCGTCGTCCCCGCGCTGTCGGCAGTCGTGTCATCGAAACTCCAGTAAGCCTGCGGCAGCGGCCCCGACGCGCCCGACTGGTAACCGACCGCTGCCTGCACATTCGTCCACGAACCATCACCAAAACCCGCTGCCGTCCAAGTGATGCCAAGCGTGCCATTCGGCGGCACCAGCCACTTCCCCGCCGTGGTCGGCATCACCACGCGATCCTCCGTCACATTGCGCGAAACGCCGTAACTGAAATCCACGCGCTGCGTCGGAAACGTCGGCGCAAACTGGCTCGCCACGAGCACGCCACCCGGCTGGAACAGCGCGAGATATTCGCCATCCCCATCCAGTATGAAACTCGTGTGCAACTCCGCCGCGGAATTGACGCGATTTTTCCCCGAAGCAAACACCACCAGCCTCCCGCCCGCCGGCAGCGCCACCGCCGGAAACGTCCACAACGCCGGCACCGCTGCCTGATTCGTGAGGCTCCATCCCGCGAGATTCACCGCCCCCGCGCCAGTGTTCTCCAGTTCGATCCAATCCGAATGCGCCCCATCGGCATCGACCAGACCCGAATCATTTCGCGCGACAAATTCCGAAATCCGAACCTGCGCGCGCGCACAGCTCAGGAGCAAAAGAAAACATCCGAAGGCGACTAAAAGGCGGGGGAACATCTTGCGAACAAAGATCGTATAGCACACCCCGACCGCTTGCCGAGATTAGGCGAAGATTCGCCAGAACGGAAAGAGGGCCGTTGCGTCACAGAAACTGCGCTGCTCATAACCCCCGGCGCACCCCGGCACAAGGACGACAACGCGACAGCACCGCGCCATGAGTGACGCGTAAGCGTGCGACCGTTGCAATCGAGGTAATCCGCGACGGCGAGGATCGCGCCGAGGTTGTCGGAAGGGTGGCCCCACTCGGCGGCGAGCCAAGTATCGTTGAAATCCAGCCAGCGGATGAGGCAGCCGATGTCGAACGCGGCGGTGACCGGATCGAGGACGAACGACGTGCCAGGAACACGCGCGCCGTTTTCCACCGAGATGCCGGGAATGAGCGGTCCGAGCAGCTTGGTCCAGGCGGGATATTTCAGCGCGGCATTCCAAGACTGGCTTGGAACCGTGCTTTCCCGCCCGCTCAGTGCGTCGCCGCCAGTGCGTTGAGCAGCGCCTCGCCAGCGCGCACGAGGATCACGTCGATCGGCAGCACCTGACCGGCGCTCACGAAAAAATTCCCCGCGTGGCAGTCGAACGCGGCGATCCCATCCCGCTCGCGCAGAAAAGAAAGCGCGCCCGAGTTTCGCACCACGACTGGCGGCAGCATCGCGAACCCGAGCGCCTCCATGAACTCGGCGATCTGCTCCGGCTCGGGCGGCTCGCCGCGAATGGTCGGCTGGCTCGTCACCACCCGCATTCCGTCGCCCGCATCGAGCACGCCGAGCAACTGGATGTCATCGCCGAAAAGTTCGTTCGCGAGCAGGAGCCGGTCGAGATACTCGGAGGGCGTGGCAATGCGCGTGCGCGGACGCTGCGCCCATTCATCCCACTCTTCATCGAAATACTCCTCCACATCCACCGTCCACCCGCACTCGCCGGGCAGCGTGAGCTTGATGAAACGATCCGCCGCCTCGTCCTGCCACACGACGTGCTCCGCGCCGCCTTTTCGCGCAGGCGCGAGCCAGCGTGCGGGATCGAGGATCAGGCTCCGCGCTTGCGCCCAAGCGCGGAGGGCGTGCGCTTCGGCGGCTGTCCGCTGCGCGAGGCCGCCCGCAGACTCCGCTCCATCTGGGCGTAGGCTTCGGCGGAGGTCATGTGCGGCTGACTCAAGCGCAGTTGACGGAGTTTCTTCGGGTCGGTTTCCATGTGGCATCAGGGATTCGCTTGGGAAAGTAGCACACTCCTGGCGCGGGACTCAAGCGCGGTCCGCATTGTACCCGCCATCAAATGCGGAACGTGAAACAGGGTTTTTCCCGTCGGCAGGCTCAAACACTCACAGTCCATTTTTTCTCCGGCACCTCAGCCCGCTCCGACGCCTGCGTGTTCCAGCCGTTCGGCAATCCAAACTTTGATGAGCGACTGACGCGGCACACCGAGACGATTCGCTTCACGGTCCAGCGCGCTCACCACCCATGCGGGAAAATCCACATTCACCTTCTGCGGCGTCAGCAGCGCGGGGACCGTGCGCGGATTCGAGAAATACGCGGTCAGGTCCGAGCCGGACTCGATTAGCTCATCGGTCAGGGGTGGCAACCCCCGTTTATTTTTTGAGATTTTTTTCATGGTATTTGGCTTCTTTTTCGGTGGCAAAGCGCGCGCTAATCAAGCGGACGGTAGGACCGGCGCGAAAGGTGAACACCGCCACATGGACGACCTTTCCCATCATCGCAAGGCGGGCGTAGCGGTATTCTCCGTTGACGACTCCCAAATCGATCTCGACGCCGGCCACATTCCAGAGCGATTGAGCCTCCTCAAAGCTCACACCATGCTTGGCTTTGTTGATTTCGTTTTTCGCGCGGTCAAACTCGAATTTCATCGACCGCGCAGCGTAGGATGCCGGGACACACGCGCAAGGAGAAGGTGCGGAATGAGGATGCTCGCGAAAGGAAAGCCCCTGTCACGCTACGGCTTCGTGATCTCGACGCGGTAGAATTTCGGCGTTCCCGTTGCGTTCAGGTCGGTAATTGTTCGTTCCTGGCCGGCGTCGCTGGGCGCGGAGGGATTTGTGAGCGGTGCGTAGCTGCCGGTGAGCAGGCTGGGCTTGGAGGTGATCGTGTAAGTGCGGTCGGTGAGGCGCGGGGCGAAGATCAGTTTCTTCTGCGCGGGCTGGCCGGGCACGCTTTGGATTTTGAGGGTGAAGCGCGAGCTGGCGTCGAGTGGGTTCAGGCCGGCGATGTATTTGAAAAGGTTCGTCTGCCCGGTGCCGCTCACGTCCGCATTCGGTCCCGCGTTCGCATTCGGCGGGAGGCCGAAGTATTGCACCTGCCAATCGTCGCCGACGCCATCGCTGGCATACGTGCCGAAGTTATCCGGGATGCTGTCGAGCACGGTGAGATTCAGGCTGCCGGTGTTGCCCGCAGAGGTGCCTTGCGCCGTCGCCGCCGTGTTTTGGAAAACGAGGCCTGCCGTCGCGAAGCCGGTGGCATTGATCGAAGTCAGCGGGCCGCTGGCGACGCTCCAGGTGACTTCCGTGGCGGCGACGGCGAGAAAAGTGGCATCGTCGAGCGATTGCCATGCGGCGAGTTGGAGCGTGCCGCCTTCGCTGAGCGTCAGCGGCGCGGCGGTGAGGGTGAGCCCGGTCACTTCGTAAAGCTGCGCGATGTAGCCGCTCTTCGCCGTCTCGGCGGGCGCGGCGACCGTGGAGATGCCTGAGACGCCGCCCACGCTGCCGTCATTCGTGTAGCTCGCGCTCGCGGTGCGTTTGCCGCCGGCGTCGGCGGTGTCGGTGGCGATGGTGTAACTCGCGGAGGTGCGCGAGCCGGCGTGAAGGTTAAATACCGGCACCAGCGCTAGGAGTAGCACTTGGAGCATCGGCGCGGAGCGAGCCTTCCAAGGCGGGGCAATTTGGAGGATGGACGATGGATTCATGGGGATTGGTTAGAAGGAGACGATGGTTCCCGCAGAACTCAGCGGGATGAATTGCCCTCCGCCGATGTAGAGCAACTCAATGGCCGCGAACTGCCCACCGTCCAAGGAGCCAGCGCTACCGGAGGTTGTCGAAGAGGTAGGGCTGGGGATGTAAATTTGGCCAGGGTCCGCTACTGCGACCAGTTTGGTGCCATCGGAAGACGAGGCTACGGACCGCCAATCACGGGTTTTGCCGCGAGCAGTCCAAGTAACGCCGGAATCAATGGAGGTGTAAATCTGGTCAAACCGCGCCGTGGCGACGAGTTTGGCACCATCGGAGGATGATGCTACGGAATACCAAGGCCGGCTACTCTCGCGCACTGCCCACGTAGCTCCGGAGTCTATGGAGGTATAGATTTGGCCACCATCCACCACCGCGACCAGCTTAGTGCCATCGGAAGAAGACGCGACGGACCTCCAATTTTTGTTGCTCTCGCGAGCTGTCCAAGTAGCTCCAGAATCCGTGGAGGTATAAATCTGGCCGTTTTGCACCACGGTAACCAGCTTGGTGCCGGTCGAGGATGACGCGACAGATAACCAACTTCTGTTGCTCTCGCGAGCCGTCCATGTAGCTCCGGAATCCGTTGAGGTGTAAATCTGGCTGGAAGTTACCGCGACCAGCTCGGTGCCATCGGAGGACGACGCGAGGCGATTCCAAAGCCGGCTACTTTCCCTAGCTGTCCACGTAGCTCCGGAATCCACGGAGGTATAAATTTGACCACCAAACACTGCCGCAACGAGCTTGGTGCCATCGGAGGACGACGCGACGGAACTCCAGCTCCGGATGCTCTCACGGCCAGCCTCTAAGAACGACGGCATACTCCCGTTCGTCGAAATACTCTGCCCAGCGTTTTGCGCGATCTTCCATCCCCCGGTGCCCCAACCGGTGACTCGCACCACATCGCCCACCGTCGGGGAAGCGGGCAGCGTGATGGTGGTCTGCGAAGCACTCGTGGCAATGTAACCCGTCCTGGGTGCCGCCGACTGAGTGGTGCCCGCAATCGAGACCCAGGACAGCCCGCCCCCGACGCCCGTGAGCCCCGACCCATCGCCATGCACCACCCCGGTGAGATAAGTATCCGTCTGCGTCCCCGGCGTGCCGATGCGGATGGTGTTGGCCTCCCCCGCCACGCCCTCATTGCCGATGACGATGTTGTTGTTGCCGGTGGTGAGATTTTGCCCGGCCCTCCGGCCCAGAGCGATGTTCCCAAAACCGGTTGTGTTGTTCGCCAAGGCAGACCATCCGACAGCGGCATTGCCGGTTCCGGTAGTGTTGGAGAACAGCGACACGATTCCGTTTGCAGTGTTTTCGGAGCCGGTCGTGTTGGAATAGAGCGCGCTAAACCCCGTGCCGGTGTTTTCGGAACCCGTAGTATTGGACTGGAGGATAGCCGATCCAGCCGCCGTGTTAAAGTTCCCGGTCATCGTGAAATTTCCGGAGTTAGTGCCGACAAAGAAGTTGCCACTGCCGTAACTGTGAAAGAGACGCGCGCCGTTCTGCATGATGACTCCGACGCTGAAACTCGTGGTAGTGGGGAGGGTAATGCCGCCGCCTAAATTGATCGTCCCAGCCGAGAAGTTCCCGCTGCCATCCCGTTTTACAAGAGCGCTGGCCGTGTTCGCACTCGTCGCTGCATTGGCGACGTTCGCGCCTGCGGCGACGCTTGCCGCGCTGGTACCACCAACTTGCATGACGACCGTGCCTAACTGGGTGCCGCCGACATCCCCGATCAATGAGCCGGTGAAGCTCGCGGCGCTCAACGCTATGCTGGCATTACCGACGAGGTTGCCGTTAAAGGTGCCGATCGTGACGCCACCGAGGGTGAGACCCGATGCCAGTTGAGTGCTACCCACTGCGCCGACGGCGATCTGCGTTCCAGCAACCGTGCCAGTAATGTTCGCGGCAGCCACCGAATTGGCGCTCGCCGCATTGGCTTCGGTCAAGGCCTGCCACTGGTTGTTCCCGATGTATTGCAGCCCCACCGTCGTCCCCGCCGCGCCCGCCAGCGGATTGGAGGTTGTTGTGGCCGCTGAGGTGTAGATTCGACCGCCGGTTGCTGTCGCGGCCAGCTTGCTCCCATCGGAGGACGACGCCACGGCCCACCACGCGCGCACGCTGTCTCGCGCCGTCCAAGTCACACCGGAATTCGTGGAGGTGTAAAGCTGATCGCTCCGGGCTGCGGCGGTGAGTTTCACGCCGTCAGCCGACGAAGCAATGCCATACCACTGCCGGGCATTCTCCCTAGCTAGAGCCTGTCCCACCGGTGGCCAGGCAAGGCGGGGCATGGGCTGGCGGGCGATAAGAAAAGAGGCATGAAGACGCGATTCGCGCTTCATGCCCCAAATTCGCGGTCTATAAGTCTGTGACCAAACAAAACTTCATCCCT